>JAGXFY010000085.1:0-25582 GCA_024636985.1 Clostridiales bacterium
ATAAAAATTGTACAATGATATCACATTAAATACAAAAGAAATAAACAAATCAGATAAAAAATATTGACAAGTAAATGTATTATATGTATCATACAATTAAAATATGTATTGCAAATAATAGTAAATAAAATTTGGAAACCACAAGGAGGAAAAAATGAAACTAGGATTTTTAAGTTCAATATTACCCGAATACACTTTTGAACAAGTAATTGATTTTGCTGCAGATAATGGTTTTTCATGTGTTGAACTTGCTTGTTGGCCGTTAGGGAAGGCTCAAAGAAGATATGCAGGTGTCACTCATATTGATATGTCAACACTAAATAATGATAAAGTAAAATATATTAAAAATTATACAGATGAAAAAAACATTAAAATTAGTGCGATTGGATACTATCCTAATTTGCTCTGCGGGAATCTTGAACAAAGAAATGTATATATAAATCATTTGAAAGAATGTATTATAGGTGCAGAAAAATTGGGTGTGGAACTTGTTAATACATTTATTGGAAAAAATAGATTGTTGCCAATGAATGAAAATCTTGATGAATTTAATAAAGTTTGGCCAGAAATCATAAAATTTGCTGAGATGCATAAAGTAAAGATAGGTATTGAAAATTGCCCCATGTATTTTTGGGACGAATGGCCAAGCGGAGATAATTTGGCAAGCAATCCAAAATTTTGGAAGGAAATGTTTAGCCGCATTCCTAGCGACTATTTTGGGTTAAATTATGACCCGTCCCATTTGGTCTGGCAAAGAATGAACTATATCAAGCCAATTTTAGAGTTTAAAGATAAGTTATTTCACTTCCATATCAAGGACGCCAAGTTTTACCAAGAAAAGTATGACCAAGTAGGCGCTTTTGCAGCTCCACTGGAATACCATACCCCTAAATTACCAGGACTAGGAGATATTAAGTGGGGGGAAGTAATCTCTGTACTAAATGATGTTGAATATAAAGGAGCTATCGTCATTGAAGTTGAAGATAGGGCTTATGAAAACAGTTTGAAAGATAGGATTGATGCTATTATTTTATCAAAAAATTTTATTAAGCAATATATTATGTAAAAGTTGAGGAGAGCTTATGCAAGAAAAAGCATCAATTGATATATTAATAAGTAAAATGAAACAGGCGGATCCAACAAAAATAAAAATGTGTATTGGATTTGATGGCTTTGTTGATGAAGTTGTCCACGTAGTGGATAAACGTATTGATGTAGATAATTTTAAAAGGGTTGAATATTTAAAAGATTATGGGGAAAAGATTATCAAGAGTGCTGGAGTAAGCATGAATGTTGAAATGGTTACTATACAAGAAAAACTAGGAGGAAATGGACCGATACTAGCAAACTCCTTAATAAAACTAGGCTGTGATGTGACGTATTTAGGCGCATTGGGTAAAGCAGATATTCATCCAGTGTTTAAGGAGATGGCATCTAGCAGCAAAGTAATTTCTTTTAGTAATCCTGGTCATACTGATGCGATAGAGTTTTTAGATGGAAAAATAATCAGCAGTAAATTAGAGTCCCTTAAGGATGTGTGCTGGGATAACTTGTTGGCTGAAATTAGTTTGGAGAATTTCATTCAACTACTAGATGAAAGTGATCTAGTTGGATTTGAAAATTGGACTTTGCTTGTTAATTCAACAGACCTATGGAAACATATTGTAGAGGAAGTAATCCCACGATTAAAACCTACAAAAAGAAAAAAGACATTATTTATAGATTTAGCAGATCCAGAAAAACGCGAGAAAAGCGATATTATTGAAGCTTTAGATTACATGAAAAAATTTTCTGGATACTATCGTGTTGTACTTGGACTTAATTTGAAAGAAGCTTGTGAAATTGCTGAATTATATGGTCTTCAAATTGATGACTATGATTGTATCGAACTAAAGACGTTATTAAGATATATTAAAAAGAATCTAGCAGTAGATTTATTGGTGATTCATCCTGTTAAGCAGGCTGGTGTAATTGGAGAGGAGAGAGAATCTATAGTCGAAGGACCTTATTGTAGATTTCCTAAACTTACTACCGGAGCAGGAGATAATTTTAATGCAGGATTTATACTAGGATTGATGTTAGGTTTTACTGAAAAAGAGTGTCTGCTGTTAGGAACGATAAATTCAGGATTCTATGTACGAAAGGCAAGAAGTGCCTCTTATGAAGAACTAATTGAGTTTTTAGAATTTTGGAAAAAAGGTCAGCTCTCAGAAAGCTCTTGATAGGACCTGAAAAAATAAAGGAGGAAAATATGAAAAAAGTTAAAGTTGGAGTTTTAGGAACTGGATTTATTGGACCTGTCCATATTGAAGCCCTTAGAAGATTAAATAATGTAGAAGTTATTGCTTTATCAGAAGTCAATCAAGAAATTGCTGAAAAGAAGGCTCGCGAATTAGGAATTGAAAAAGCTTATGGTGATTATAAGGCGTTATTGTCAGATCCGGAAGTTGATTCTATTCATATTTGTGTACCTAATCATTTACATTACCTTATTGCTAAAGAGGCAATTTTAGCAGGGAAGCATGTAGTATGTGAAAAGCCTCTAGCCATGAACGCGGATGAGGGGAGGGAATTAGTAGATCTGGCAAATAAAAGTAAGTTGATTTGTGCAGTAAATCTAAATTGTAGAACATATCCTTTAATTCAGCAAGTAAAGGAGATGATAAAAAGAGGAGATTTAGGAACGGTATTCGCAGTTAATGGATCATATCAACAGGATTGGTTATTTAAAGAGACAGATTATAATTGGAGATTGCAAAAAGAGTTTAGTGGCGAATCAAGGGCTATAGCGGATATTGGAACCCATTGGTTTGATGTCATTGAAGAGGCAACAGGAATCAAAGTTTCAAAGGTGTGTGCAGATTTTGCTACATTTTATAAGACTAGAAAAAGGCCATTAAAACCAGTAGAAACCTATTCTGGAAAAGTATTAGAGCCAAGGGATTATGAAGACATTTCTATTGATACAGAAGATTATGCAACTGTTCTTTTTCATATGGATAATAATGCGAGAGGATCATTTACTGCAAATCAAGTGGCTGCGGGACGAAAAAATCGGCTGTATTTTGAAATTTATGGAAGCAAATGTTCAGTAGCATTTGATAGTGAAAGTCCTAATCAATTGTGGATTGGAAATAGGGATAGAAATAATGAAATAATGATAAAAGATCCATCACTTATGTATGACCAAGCGGTAACCTGCAATGCTTATCCAGGAGGGCACACAGAAGGATTTGGTGATACAACAAAATTTACAATGATGCGAATATATCATGCTATAGTAAATGGAAAACCAGCAGAAGTTAATTATGCAGATTTTGAAGATGGTTTAAGAGAGTTAGAAATTGTTGATGCTATTATTTGTTCTGCTAAAGAAGAAAGATGGATTAGCATCTAATGACTATCATAGAGTTCATAGGAAGCCTATCAAATCTACTAAACTAAGGAGGAAAAAATGAAACCAACAAAAAAAGCAAGTGAAATGACAGTAAAAGAACTGGCAGCGTATATTGACCAATCAGTATTAAAACCAGAATTTACTCAAGAGGAGATAAAGAAGTACATTCAAGAAGGTGTTGATTATGGATGTGCAACAGTATGTATTAATCCGTCATCAATAGATATTGCAGCAGAACTAACAAGAGGGACTGATACCAAGATTTGTGTTGTGTGTGATTTTCCATTTGGATTATCAACAACAGAATCAAAAGTACTTCAAGCTGAGGAATATTGTAAACGAGGGGACATTTTCGAACTTGATATTGTAGCTAATTACGGTTGGATTCGAAGTGGAATGTGGAAAGAAGTACAAGAAGATATCAAAGCTGTATGTGATGTGTGTCATAAATATGATACAGCTGTAAAAGTTATATTTGAAACAGATACATTAACATTAGAAGAAGTTAAAAAAGCTACAGAAGCAGCAATAGCTGCTGGTGCAGATTTTGTAAAAACATCAACTGGTTTTTATACTGGAGGCAAGAGTGATGGGGCTACAGTTGAAGTAATACAAGCAATGATGGACGTGGCAAGAGGCAGATGTAGAATTAAAGGATCTGGAGGTATTAGAGATCAACAACATTTTTTCACACTCATTGATATGGGAATTGATCGAATGGGTATCGGTTACCGTTCAACACCAGTTGTACTAGGGATAAATGAAAAAGATACTGAAAATAAGGATGCATATTAGAAATAGAGTTTTAAGAGTAAAGTAGAATTATTTAAATTATAATCTATGATACGTATGATATGAATAGTATATATATTAAGTGGAAGTTTATTAGTTGCTTATGGTGAAAAGTTAGAGGCGTAGAATCCACTGAAAGTAGTTCTGGAGAGTCTGAAAACCTTATGGAAAAAGGGATGAAGACTCCGAGAAGTTATTAATTACAAAAGGAGGAATAAGTTATGAAGAAAATGTTAATGGTTTTACTGGTTTTAAGCATGGTGCTTTCTCTTGCAGGATGTAAAGAGGATAATACTATGGAAGAAGATGCAACAACACCTGACACACAAGTTGGTGAAGATACGACTACACCAGCAGACACAGAAGGTACTGATGAGATGATATCATTGAAGCTTGCTTCTCACAATGCTGTCGTATCTGGTAACCCATATCGTATCCGTTATGAAGCTGATATTAAGGAAGCTTTGGAAGATGCGAAAAATTATGGATATGATATTTCATATGCATCTTTTGTGGCTGAGTGGGATCCTGCAGTTGAGCAACAATTATTAGAAAACAGTATCAACGAAGGTTATGATATTTTACTTGTTAACCCAGTAAGTAACAGTGGAATTGACCCATTAATTGACAAAGCGATTGATGCGGGCATCAAGGTCATATTTGCAGATATCCCATATATGTCAGAAAAAACTTTGAATGTTGGAGCTGACCAATATGAATTTGGCTATGAATCTGCAACATTTGTTGGAGAAACACTAGGTTCTGGAGCTAAAGTAATCTTGATTAATGCCATCGAAGGTAATATTGCTAATGACTGGAGAGAAGACGGATTTAATGCTGCTATTGACGAGCAAGGTTTAGAAGTTGTTGGAAGATACAATCACAACTGGGATGCAACAACAGCTGTTAACGTTATGACAGAGATAATTAACTCAGGTGTTGAGTTTGATGCGATTCTTACATCTCAACTAGCAGAGTCAGTTATGACTGCTTATGATACAACAGGTGCTGATTTACCTAAAGCCATCGCTTTTGGTGACGTTGCACAGTATGGTCAAAAAATGCTTGAAATTAACAAAGACTCAGAAGTGTTACCTTATTTATTTATGAGTAACCCTCCTGGAGTTGGTGCGATTGCACTTAACTTTGGATTGAATCAAATGATGGGTGGAGAAATTAAAGATGACGCCATTACACAATATGACGGATTTGAAATGGTTCGTATTCCATCAAGACTTTCATTCACTTATGAAACCCAAGAAGAATACAGAGATATGATTGAAGCCATGGCGCCATCAGATTCTGTTACTTATTGGTTGACTATTGACGAAGTAAAAGCTGAGTTCTTTAAGTAGGCCTTTACTAGGTTCGTTATCATAGGGTCGAAGGTATACTTTCGACCCTATGATTTTATTAACTTGACATATCTCTGTATTAAGGAGGAACAATTTTGATTGCTCTTAAAGGTATAACTAAAAGCTTTGGCACCGTAGTTGCGTTAAAGGATGCACGGTTAGATGTTAAAGAAGGCGAAATTATGGCCTTACTAGGTTCTAACGGTTCTGGTAAATCTACGATGATCAAGATATTGTCCGGACTATATAATCCAGATAGCGGAAGCGTAATGGTAGATGATCATATAGTAAATATTAAGTCTTGTGTAGATGCTCATAATGCAGGTATAGCAACTGCATTTCAAGATTTAAGTTTAGTTCCGACAATGACGGTTATTGATAACTTAGTATTAGGAATAGAGCCACTAGGTAGATTTGGTTTGGTGGATAGGGTTAAGTCAGTGCATATGGTCAAGGGTATATTAGACCGTTTAGGTGTAGTATGTGATATTGACGCTTATGTTCAAACACTGCCTACTTCTACACAATCTATGATAGAAGTAGCGAAGGCTGTACTATTAAAACCAAAAGTATTACTTTTGGATGAAGTAACAGCATCACTACATCATGATGAAATCAAACTTTTATTTAAACTTGTACGTGAGCTAAAAGAAGAAGGCATAGCTATAGTCTTTGTTACTCATAGAATGGGGGAAGTTTTTGAACTTTCTGATAGGGTAACAATTATGCGTAGTGGTGTAACGGTTATAGATGAAGACACTTCAAAGCTTTCAATGGATGATATTGTGTATCATATGACTGGTAAAAAACCAGATGCGGGAAAAAGAAAATCAAAAATTGAAACAAAGCAAGGTGGCAAGCTAGTTTTAGATGTCAAGCATTTAAAGCAGAGGAAAGTACGTGATATATCACTTCAAGCCTATAAAAGTGAGATTATCGGAATTGCCGGCTTACAAGGACAAGGACAACCAGCTTTTATTCGGACAGTTTTAGGATTGTTGAAGCCCGAAGATGGGAGCATTATATATAAAGGAAAACAAACAAATTATAAGTCTCCTGCAAATGGTATTAAAAATGGTATGGGGTTCATATCTGGAGACCGAAATAAGGAGTCTATCTTTCAGAATAGGTCTATAGAAGAAAACATCTATGCAGGGAGAGCAGCGACGCAAAATATATTTAAATATGTAACCACTAAGGAAATGAAGCAGTTTTCAAAAGAGGCAATTGATGCCTATAATATTGTTGTAGGTAATATAAAAGATCCAGCCACATCACTTTCAGGTGGTAACCAGCAAAAATTGGTAGTATCTAGATGGATTGCTTTGGCACCAGATTTATTGTTGTTAGATGATCCAACCAAAGGCGTTGATGTACATTCTCGACGAGAAATACAAGAGATTTTGAGGAATTCAGCAGAAAAAGGCATGACAATCATTATATCTTCAAGTGAGAATGAAGAATTAATGGAGATAGCGGATAGGATTTATGTATTTTATGAAGGCGAAATTAGTGGTGTTCTTAAAAAAGGTGATATGACTCTGGAAAAATTAGTAGCGGCACAGATGGGTATGATATCGAAAGGAAGTGACTCATGACTCAGAATATGAAGAATACTTTCATAAGATTCAAGCGCTCTCCAGCTTTTACAGGATTTGCATTGTTTGGTGTTGCTCTAATTCTAAATATTATTATCAGAGGTCCAGCCGACTTCTTTAGTGCACAAAGCATGGGGACATTGTTTTCAAAAAATGCACCGATTATATTGGTTACCATGGCACAAGCTGTATTGCTTATCACAGGTACACTGGATATTTCAATTGGTATACAACTGGCGTTGGTTAATGTTGTCGTGATTATGCTACCACAAGAACTAGGTGTTTCCATACCTTTTGCTTGGTTTATCGGCATACTTGTTTCACTTGCTATATCAGCTGTGGGTGGTTTTCTAGTAGCAGTGCTAAGAATTCCTTCATTACTTGCAACGTTTGCACTGACTTTTGTCGTCATGGGGATTAATGTACTCATTATGAACGTACCTCAAGGATCGGTACCAAAGGCTTATTATAGCACCTACGATTCATTACTCTTTGATTTTTTACCAGTTTCAGCACTGATGATCTTAGGTGTTGCCCTGATCTGGGCAGTTGTGAAACGAACGAAGTTTGGAAAACATATTTATGCAGTTGGTGCTGACCCGAAAAAAGCTTTTGCAGCGGGCATTAATCCAACCGTTACAATCATGAAAGCCTTCCTTTTCAAAGGATTCATAACAGGGATAGCAGGGATAGCTCTAACTTTAATGATAGCATCCGGCAATCCACTACAGGTTGAAAGTTATGGCTTGAAATCATTAGCAGCATGTATTATTGGTGGTCTTGCTTTTGGTGGCTGGGGATCGATGGCAAGTGCGGTTTACGGTGTAGGTTTTTTGGTTCTGATACAAAATGCGGTCTATTACTTTTTTAATTTCCTTCAAGGTGTTGTTGAAGGGTTTCAGATTACTTCCTACTGGCAGAATTTTATATCTGACTTGATTATCATGCTTGGATTATTAATGACAAGAGTAACAGCGAAGGTACAAAGAGAAGCACTAAAACAAGGTCTTTCCAGACAGACAAAGCGAGGAGGAAAATATGGAAAAGAGGCTTAAAAAGGATAGCATGCTCATGATTAAAATTCAGAGATTTATAAAAACTAATCCTGCAGGCATGACATTTGTTATTGCGATTTTATTGATGCTACTCACCTTTGTTCTTAGACCTAATTCTCTAAACGTCAATACTTTTAGCTCAATAATTTTGCTTACTATTTTATTAAGCTTTGCTGCTGCTGGACAAACGTTGGTCTTGATTGGTGGTGGACTTGACTTCACAGTTGGTGCAGTTATGTCTTCAGCGGCAGTTATGACAACTTTCTTGATGCAAGGCCAGGATGGCAAATTCTTACCAGTACTTGGGGTAGTTTTACTGATAGGTCTTATTGTTGGGATCATTAATGGTATTAGTACAGTCAAGATTGCATTGCCAGCGATGATTGTTACAATAGCGATTAGTAATTTGGTTGCAAGAGCTCAATACTTATTCGCTGCAGATGGAAAATCACTTGGCTATGCAGGACCAGCGTTTATTAAATCGGTTTCATACAAATTTGGTGGTGTTGTTCCGTCAATAGTATTGTATGCGATTCTGGTATGGGGCATTATGTTTTATATTCTTAATCGGTCGGTTTTTGGAAAACAGCTGTATTTAGTTGGCGATAACAAAGATGCAGCGAGATTATCGGGTATAAAAGTTAATAAGATTATTATTATATCGTATATATTATCGGGATTACTTAGTGCCTTTGCAGGTATGTTGGGGGCCGCTTATATGACAGTTGTCAGTGCCCAAGTATTTGATAAATATGCATTCCAATCATTGATTGCTGTTATTGTTGGCGGAACAGCTCTTTCAGGTGGACGCGGAACTTACACAGGAAGTATTGCTGGTGCACTTTTGATGGTAGTCTTAAGTAATGGACTGACAGCTTTAGCATTGCCTGATCCGATTAAGAATATCAGCTATGGTGTAATCATGATTCTATTGTTATTCGCTTATAATAGAACAAATGCGGTAAGACAATAGTTATCTAACAACCGGATTTACATAAAACAATCATAGACATATTCCAATAGACTAAGATAAGTTTAGTATGTTGGAACAGGTGTCAGACGAAAGGATTGGTCATATGGCAGATTTTAAGATTGGTGTCATTGTAGATTCCTTCAAACTTGGTTTGGTGGATGGTATAAAGAAAGCTGAAGAGATTGGTGCAGATGGCATACAGATGTATGCAGCATATGGAGATACCTCGCCATCATTGATGACAGGGGTAAAACGAAGAGAGTTGAAAAACTATGTGTATGACCATGGCATGGTGTTTAGCGCTATGCTTGGGGAACTAGGTGGACATGGGCTAAGCATTCCCAGGCAACAGGTAGAACGTATTGAGTTATTAAAACGTGTGATGGATATGGGTATGGACTTAGGTACAAATATTGTAACTACCCATATTGGTGTAGTACCAGAAGATAGCACACATGAAAGGTACAAGATATTACAAGAAGCATGCCACCAATTATCTGACTACGGGCATAAAATGGGTGGTTATTTTGCCATTGAAACTGGACCAGAGCGAACAAAGGTGTTGGGTGATTTTCTTCGAAGTTTTGGTAGTAAGGCCATGTGTGTGAATTACGATCCTGCTAATCTTGTTATGGTAACTGGAGATGACCCTGTATTAGGTATTGACCATGTCAGTGAATTTATAGTGCACACTCATGCTAAAGATGGCATACGACTACATGATAATGACCCAGAGTATGTGTATGCATGTTTTGCTGAAGGTGATATTGATGCAATCAACGGATTAGATGGATTTCAGGAGGTGCCTTTAGGGCAAGGTGATGTGAACTTTGTGGCCTATTTAAAGGCATTGAAGCGGATTGGATATAATGGTTTTTTGACTATAGAACGTGAATGTGGAGATCGACCGGCTGAAGATATCAGGATTGCTGTTAATTTCCTTAAAGATATTATGAAGGCATAATTCATCTTGGAACATAGATTGGTTTTTAAGTGTAATAAGTTATTAATCAATGATTAAGAAAGGGAGATCTGTGAAGGATATTAATTTTGACTCAAACGAGTTTTCTAGAAAAGATTTTAATGTATCTCCTATTGATCCGATTTTGGTAATTGATGATTACTATGTGGATAAAAATAGCAATTTTTATGATATACATTATGATTATGAAATCGGTGTGGTTGTTAAAGGTGTAGTTACAAGGACTTTTCGTGGAAAAGGCAAGACGCTGACGCCAGGAGATGTTTGGGTCACAGGAATCTGGGAACCTCATGGTTTTGAGCTGGAAGAGATTCCAAGTGAGATGATGTGTTTTATTCTATCTCCAGAGAGTCTTTCGAAGATTTTACCGATGGGTTTTAATTGGATTAAGATATTTTCCAGGGAGAGCGACTCAACACCTTTAGTTAAAGAAAAATTTAAACCAATGATACTGCAAGCTTGCAATGAAATGAAGGAAGTGGTCGATTTAGATTATGGAATTACACTTTCATGGAAAGCGAATATTGTAGGGAAAATCTTGTTGTGTATAGTAGAAAGTAATATTGAAGACTATAACAAAATCCAGCAACAGACAGAGAATATTATTGAGCATGATGAGATTAAAAATGTGGTGAATCTTGTTTTCAGCACTAATGGTATGGTGACAGTGAACGAAGCGGCAAGTCAGTGCATGATGAGCACTAGCCATTTCTCTCGGTTGTTTAAAAAAATAACAGGAGTGACTTTTGCGAAATTTGCATTAGGCCATCGAATTAAGCAATCAGCTGTTAGCCTGATAGATACATCAGATCCTATTAAAAAGATAGCAATTGACTGGGGATTTATTGATTCTAGTCATTATACAAAGACTTTTGAAAAGTTCTTTGGTACATCGCCATCTGAGTTTAGAAAAAAAAGCAAAGAGACAAAGAAGACACGTGGCATTGCCACGACTAATAACATATAAATTATAAACTTGTGAGGTGTAATATGGTACGTGTTGCGGTAATAGGTGTAGGCGGTATCGGTAGTGTACATATTAATAATATAGCATTGATTGATAGTGCCAATGTAGTAGCGTTATGTGATTTTTCAAAATCAGCAAAGGAAAAAGCTAAGGAGCTTAAAGTTCCATTATATGAAGATATAAATACAATGCTAGAGAATGAAAAGCTAGATGTAGTCTGTATATGTACTCCGACTTTTTTGCATGCAAAACATATTGAGATGGTGCTAGAAAAAGGTGTGAGTGTTATATCTGAAAAACCTTTAGCGCTCAATAAAAATGATGCAGTACGGTTGATGGATATTGCAAAGCAAAATAATGCAAGGTTATTTGTAGCCCATGTCATTCGTTTTTGGAAGGAATATGCGCTTCTTCGTGATATTGTTAAAGATCAAAGATATGGTAGTCCACTAGATGCCCAATTCTTGCGACTGTCTGCATGTCCAAAATGGGTCAAAGGTGGCTGGTTATTCGATAAACAAAAAAGCGGCCTAATTCCTTTTGACCTTCATATACATGATTTAGATTTTATCGTTTCATTGTTTGGAAAACCAAAGAGTTATTCGTTTACTTCTACTGGGAACAAAGATAAAGATTACAAAGAGCATTATCGTTTTAGGTATGATTATGAAAACTTGACGATTTCAGCTGAAGCGGCATGGTTTAATGTGGATTTTCCTTTCACCATGAGCTTTCGAGTTTATTTTGAGACGGCTGTTGTAGAGTATGATGGTGACAAGATGATGGCTTATTCATTAGATGATGAACCCAAGCAACTAAATGAAAAAGAAGAGATTGCAATTGAAACTGGTATTAATGTGCCATCAACAGGTGCCTATTATAACGAGTTAGTACATTTTTTGACTTGTGTAGATGAAGATAAAGATTCTGATATCTTTGAGAATCATCAGATAATTGATGTCATTGAAATTTTGGAAGATATCAATGAATAAATAATGAAATAAGTAGTAAGGGGGATATACGTATGACCATGCAAGAAGTAGTGAAAGAACTGGAAACAGCTATATTACCTGAGATGCCTAAAAGCAAAGAGCACAAAATTGGGTGTATTGGTTCTGGTTTTATTATGAGAGATTGTCATTTGGTGGCCTATAACAATGCGGGATTTAAACCTTACGCGATTGCTTCTCGTACAAAAGAAAAGGCGCAAGAGGTTGCAGATGTTCGTGGTATAGAAAACGTGTATACGACATGGCAAGAGATGATTAAAGACAAGAATATCGACATATTAGACATCGCTTATCCACCACATTTGCAGTTAGAGATTGTCAGGGAGGCAGTGAAACAGCCACACATCAAAGGAATACTATGTCAGAAGCCTATTGCGATGACCCTTAAAGATACTATAGAAATCGTGGATTTGTGCAAAGAAGCAAGCGTAAAAGTGGCGGTAAATTCTAACATGCGCTACGACCAATCAATGCGTGCCCTAAAGTTTGCATTAGATAAAGGGTACTTAGGTGATTCGGTTCTTGGAACCATTGAGATGAGAGCGATTCCACATTGGCAGGATTTTTTGAAAGACTATGATCATTTAGAGATTTTTGCAATGGGTATCCACCATGTGGACATCTTCCGTTATTTATTTGGTGATCCTGAAAAGATAACTGCAGTGTGCAGAACCGATCCGAGGAGTCAGTTTGAACATGTGGATGGCATAAGTCAATATACTTTCCAATATAGTGACAGCATGATGGCAACAAGTTTAGATGATGTATGGGCTTGGCCAAATGAGCCTTGTGAGAAAGATATATATATAAAATGGCGAGTCGAAGGGACAAAGGGTATGGCGACTGGTACTATTGGATGGCCACTTTACCCAGAACATAGTCCATCTACATTTAAGATGACAAGCAAGCAGTTCCCCAATAAATGGATTGAGCCTAAGTGGGATAAGGTATGGTTCCCTGATGCATTTGAAGGAACAATGGCACAATTAATGTGTGCAATAGAGCAAGATCAGCAACCTGTAATTTCAGCAGAAGACAATATTAAGACAATTGCCTGTGTAGAGGCTTGTTATAAGTCGATTAAGGAAGAACGAACTGTTTACTTAAATGAAATATTAGAAGATATGGAGGTCAAAGGATGATACAAGTTGGCATATTTACCGGATATTATAATGATACTATTGAAGGCACTGTTAAGCGTATTAAGGACGATGGATTTTCTTGCGTACAGTTAGATTTATCATTTACTGATTTTGATGCAACCAAAGAACCGGTGACAGCTGCAAAATGTAAGCGCGTGAGAGATACATTTAGAGCAGCTAATTTGCCCATAATAGCGCTGTCAGGGTATACAAACTTTATTCATCCTAATCCTAAAAAGAGACAAGCCAATATCGATTATATAAAAACCATGTTCCGCTTCGCAAGAGAGCTTGGTACAGAGTTTGTGGCCAGTGAAACAGGCACATACAATCTTGAGAGTGACTGGGTATGGCATGATGATAACGGAAGTGATCAGGTGTATCAAGAGACATGTGAAGTGATTAGAGACTTGACCAACTTCGCAGCAGATTGGGGCTCCACATTTATCGTCGAAAACTATGTGAACAACGTTATTGGTAGTGTTGAACAAGTAAAAAGACTCTTTAAGGATGTGAAAGCCAAAAATATGGGGCTGATATGTGACCCAACTAATTATTTTAATGACAGCAATATTGAACGTGTGGATATGCAGTTGAATATGATTTTTGATGAACTTTCACCTGTAATGAAGATTGCACATGCTAAGGACTGTAAACGTGCATTGTCAACAGAAGAAAAGCACGCAAATATTGAGGCTAAAGAGGATAAGACCTTTAGAGGTAGTGGTGCAGTGGAACTACCCGCTGCTGGACTTGGCGTTCTGAACTATGACTTATTCTTACAACGGTTAGCAAAGGATCATTCTAATATACCTTTGATTATTGAGCATTTAGATGCAGGTGATATAGCAAGAGCTAAGAAGTTTGTAGATGATGCTTTAGTGAAAGGTGGTTATTAGAAGCTATGAAAGTCTTTGATAATGAATTGATGGCAGCTATTTATTGTGAAGAGGCTATATGTGAGATAGTTCGTAACAATAAAGAGGCAGTATTGTGTTTGGCAGCTGGACATACTTCACTTATGTTGTTTGATCTTTTAAAGAAAAGTGATAAAGATGGTCGCATTGATTTTTCTCAAGTTAAAGTAGTTGGGTTAGATGAATGGGTAGGGCTTTCAGGTACAGATGATGGTAGTTGTGAGAACTTTTTACGAAAAAACCTTTTTGATCATATCGGTTTACAAGAAAGTAACATAAAGCTATTTGACGGCAAAGCAGATGATTTGGATGCAGAATGCAAATCAGTTACGAACTTCATTAAAGCGCATGGCGGTATCGACTATATGCTATTGGGTGTAGGAATGAATGGGCATCTAGGATTAAATGAACCTGGTGTCAAAGAAGACAGTATTGCAGGTGTTGTTTCCCTTGATGGTGTGACACAAAAAGTGGCAACCAAATATTTTAAGGGAACCCCTGAACTTACAGAAGGTGTGACCCTTGGTATTAGTGACATAAAAGGCGCTAAGCTGGTGCATATTCTGGTAACAGGAGAAAGAAAAAAAGAGATATTAAAACGCATTTTAGAAACCGATGAAACCAGTAAAATACCCGCTACATTAATTAAGAATGATAGCAATGTAATTATTTTAGCGGATCGCAGTGCGGCTGAATAAATAAAGATCACATGTAAAAATACTCATAATAATATAATATAAGGAGGAATATAATGGAAAAAACTAAAGTAGCAATATTGGGTTGTGGGTTTATAGCAAATATTCATATGGAATCATATGCACGTTTCGTCTCAGATGCTGAGGTGGTGGCTGTATATGGACGTAATTTGGAAAAGGCAAAGAATTTTGCCAAAGAGCATAAGATTAAAAGCTATTATTCGGATATGGACCAATTGTTGGCAGAAGTTGACTGTGATGTTATCGATATCTGTATTCCTAACGTGGCACATCACGAGGCATGTATAAAAGCTGCCCGTGCTAAGAAACACGTCATATGTGAAAAGCCACTTGCAATGAATCTAGAACAGGCAGACGAGATGATCGAGGCTTGTAAATTAGCAAATAAAAAACTCATGTACGCAGAAGAACTATGTTTTGCACCAAAATATGAGCGTGTACGTATGTTAGTCGAAAGTGGAGCAGTTGGAAAAGTCTATATGCTTAAACAAGCCGAAAAACATTCTGGACCACATAGCCGTTGGTTTTATGAAGCAGATCAATCTGGTGGTGGTGTAATGATGGATATGGGATGTCACGCTTTGGCTTGGTTTAGATGGATTTTAGGAGGTAACGCTAAGGTGAAAAGTGTATATGCCTCCATGTCTACAGTGATGCATGACACAAAGTGCGAAGACAATTCAGTTACGATGGTAGAATTCGAAGATAATGTATTAGCAATTGCCGAAGATAGTTGGGCAAAACATGGTGGCATGGATGATAGAATAGAAGTATATGGCGATAAAGGCGTTTCATATGCAGATTTATTTCAAGGTAATAGTGCATTGACTTATAGTTTAGATGGTTATGATTACGCAATGGAAAAAGCAGGAACATCTAAAGGCTGGACCTTTACAATCTATGAAGAGGCCTTCAATCAAGGGTATCCTCAGGAATTATCACATTTTATAGAATGTATTAGAGAAGATAAACAGCCTAAGACGACTGGTGAAGATGGTAGAGCTGTAATCGAAATGATATATGCTGCTTATGAATCAGCAAAAACAGGCGCAAAAGTGTCATTGCCTTTTGAGCCAAAAGTAGATAAACCTATAGACCTATGGAAATAAAAAACGTGTAAGGACAATAAAAGAAAGAGATCAGTGAGAACAGTTGAAGATAATGATGGAAAAAGCACAAGATTTTCTGCATAAAAACAATCTCAAGTATGAGTATATAGACTTTGAAATGGAGATCATGAGATTTATCGGTCAAATGGAACTAGGGCTGAGATCAAACGACGGATTACCAATGGTGCCTACATACGTATCAGGACAATTACGTCCACGGCAAGGCGGCAAGGCTATTGCAGTAGATGTAGGTGGTACGAATTTAAGTGTAGCACTTTTGGAGTGTGATTATTTAACAACCCGAATTATTGACATCTTTAAAGAACCGTCAATGGGTAAAGTGGCTCCAGTAACATTTGATGTGTTTATCAATAATCTAGCAAGTAAGATTGAACCATTTTTAAAACATAGCAAAATAATTTCTTTTTCATTTTCACATGAAGTTATCCATACGAATGCTATGGATGGGCAAATTAGTTTTATCTCTAAAGAGATATCGATAACAGATTATGAAGATAGATTATTGGCGGATAGTTTGAAAAAAGTTATAAAAAAACGTACAGATATTGATGTGAATGTGGTGCTAATCAATGATACTGTAGGAGTAGCAGGATCGATGTTACAGCATGGAGATGCTTTTCAGAACTATTTAGGTATTGTTATGGGGACAGGTGTCAATGCTTGTTATATAGAGCAGAGTAAAAGTATAAAAAAAATAGATGATGCCAAGACAGAAACAATGTTTATAAATGTAGAATCGGGGGCATACATTCCATTGATTGTTAGTGAGATTGATAAGGCATTTGATGCTACCACATTATTGCCTAAAACAGCAATACTTGAGAAAATGGTTTCTGGAGAATACTTTGGCAAGCTATACTATTTTTTAATTCAAATGGCTTGTAAGGAAGCGTTATTTTCCGATTATTTTACCAAAAACTTCGAAAGACATGAACCACTTGACACGAAAGACATGAGTATATTTTATCAAGACCAATCCAGTGGGATCTATGCCAAGTTGTGTGGAGACAATGACGATGTAGAATTATTATATTTTTTTGCATCTTGTTTGATCAAGCGAGCGGCTGCTTTAATAAGTATTAAAATTATTGCAATAGCTAGAAAAATCTATGAGCCCAAAATGGCACCAATTTGTGTAATAGTTGAAGGTTCGACTTTTTATGGAATTAAAGGTTTTAGGGATATGGTGTTAAAGTTTATTGAGTTACATAAGAAGGATATGGATCTACAACTAATTAGTTTAGATAATGCAGCACTGAAAGGCATTGGTAATATTGGACTTGCCTTTGCTGAAGATAAGATAGACTATGATACCTTAATATTATAAGAATAGCCAGAGGAAGGTAATCTGATGAAATATTATTTAGGATTAGATCTTGGTGGAACTAATATGGCTGCAGGAGTAGTCAATGAAAAATTCGAGTTGTTGTCTAGAGCTGAGAGATTGACGAATGTAAATAGAGATACAGAAGAAATCATAGCTGATATGTATGAAGTTTCTGTTGAAGCTGTAGATAAAGCTGGACTTAGTATGGAACAGATGAGCTCATGGGGAATTGGAATGCCTAGCTATGTAAATCCCAAGAATCATCTGTTAGTTCGAGCTAATAATTTTGGATGGGTGAATTTACCAATAGTAGATTATTTAAAAAAGCATACTAATTTAGACATATATATTGAAAATGATGCAAATTGTGCAGCACTAGGTGAAACTATTGCTGGTGTCGCTAAAGAGTATAATGACACACTGATGTTAACTGTTGGTACAGGGCTTGGTAGTGGCATTATTATAGATAAGAAAGTGTATACTGGAAGTGACAAAATGGGAGCAGAGCTTGGTCATACAAAATTAGTATATGATGGTATAAAGTGTTCATGTGGCCAAAAAGGCTGTGCAGAGTCATATTGTTCTACAACAGCATTAATCAGACAAATGCGAGAAGCATTGGCAGAGGACAAAGACTCACTTATATGGAGCATGTGTGATATGGATGTGTTGAAGATAGATGGGAAGATGATTTTTAGTGCTGCATATCAGAAAGATATTTTAGCGCTAAAAATAGTTGATCAGTTTGTAGAATATCTATCTTGTGCCTTATCTAGTTTTATAACTATATTTAGACCAGAAGTAGTCATTATAGGGGGAGGTTTGGCTGAATCAGGTGACTTATTGTTTGAACTATTACAGCACAAAACATATGAGAATACTTTTGCGGCAAAAGAGATTGGAATACCGGAAATAATACCTGCAAACTTAGGTAATGACGCGGGTATTATTGGGGCAGCTTTATTAGAGAAGTATGGAGAAAAACGATAAAAGTAAAGATAAGAAGGAGTCTATAGATGAAAACAACTGATGAAAGAAAAAGAGCAATCCTTGAATCCTTTAAAGGTGGATTAATTGTATCTTGTCAAGTACAACATGATGACCCAATTAATTCAGAAGATATGCCGGTTAAAATGGCTGAAGCTGCCAAGTGGGGTGGAGCAGTTGGTATTAGAGCCAATTCACCTGAACAAATAAAAGCTATAAAAGAGAAAGTTGACCTTCCAATCATTGGTTTGTGGAAGATCTGGAAGGATAATACAGATGTTTTTATCACGCCAACTTTTGAAGCGGCAAAAGCAATTTGGGATGCAGGTGCAGAAATTATTGCCATTGATTGTACAGAACAAATAACTAGTGAAGGAAGACCGGCATATGAACTGTTACCTATTATAAAAGAAAAAATTCCTGAAGCGATTATATTTGCAGATGTGTCAAATTATAAGGAAGCGAAACGTGCGGTAGAAATGGGTGCAGATATCGTTGGTCCTACATTATATGGTTATACTGCAGAAACGAATCATATTGAACTACCGGATTTGAGGGAGTTTGCCAGAATGTGTCGTGATTTTGGTGATAAAGCGTATATGATTATGGAAGGTCATGTTTATACGCCTGAAGATGCAATGAAGACATTGTTTCTAGGGGCGCATTCAGTTGTAGTTGGAAGTGCAATCACTAGACCACATCTTATCACAAAACGATTTGTTGATTTATTATCCGGTTATCAAGAGAACTGGAGAGAAGCTGAAAAAAGTAAACACTAGGATAGAGTGATTAGATATAAACAAATTAGAAAGAAGGAGGTAATCATGGCTAAATTTGATATAAATGGAGCTCAAAATGTTGAAGTCAGTAAAAAAATACCCTGTGAGAAATCTATTGATTCACAATTAGAGATAATGGAAAAATATACAGAAGTACATAAAGCTCATGCAGGAAGTAATAAAGAAAAACGTGAAATAGAGTGTATAAAAGTTTTATATCCAAGACTTTTTAGAAGCATCGTTTTAAAAGATAAAATTGTTGGAAGACTAGACTTTTTGCCAATTGGATTTGGTTCAGTTACCTCGTTAGGTGGAGTAGGACATTATTGTGTCTTTCAGAAATTGCTTGAATTTAAAGATTTATTAGATAATGAAAAAGATAAATTAAGAGTAGATGCTATTTATGATTATTGGGTAAATCATGATATTAAGACTATTTACTGCAATGAAGTTTTGACAGATGCCACCATCGGAAGATTTATAAGTACTGAGTTTCCTTTAATTGCTACAGCAAGGTTGTCAGGTATGATGCTTGATTATCCTAAACTACTTAATAAGGGAATTAGTGGACTTAAAAATGACATAATGGAGCATCAAGAAAAAGAGCCAACGAATGCCTTCTACGAAGGTGCTCTTGAAGGATTAAACTTATTCACAGAATGTGCTTTATTCTTAGAACAACAAGTACTTGACGAAATAGAAGATGCTTCAGAAGAAAGAAAAAGTGAGCTTAATAAAATGGCAAATGCACTTAAAAAGATTAGTACAGATAAACCAGAGAGCTTTCATGAAGCCCTTCAACTTATATGGCTTTATGCTTTGATGTCAGGTGTCATTAACTATGGAAGACTAGATGACTATCTAGGTCCATATATGAGTCGTGATATTGATAGTGGCAAAATCACAGAAGAAGATGCCTATGATTACCTATTGTCTTTGTGGACAATGATTGAGAATAGAAGAACAACTGTAAATGGAAGAATTATTGTTGGTGGTAAAGGTAGGAAAAATCCTAAGGAAGCAGATAGGTTTCTACGAATTGCTATGAAAGTAGCTAAAAACACTAAATTTGTTGAACCACAATTTACACTTAGATTTGATAAAGAAACCCCTGATGATATTTGGGAGATGTCAATGGATGCTTTGGGGGCTGGAGCTACTTATCCAACTCTCTATAATGATGATGTAAATGTACCCGCGGTGTCATATGGTATGCGAATAAATGAGGAAGATGCAAAACAATATGTACCTTTTGGTTGCACTGAATTTGTAATTCAAGGAAAGAGTACAGGCACACCAAATGTATGCATAAATTTATTAAAGCTTCTTAATGTATTTATGAATGAAGGTATAGATCCGATGGATGGTGTCGATAAATCTAGTGGGTGTATTATAAGAAAATTAGATAGTTATACGACTTTTGAAGACTTTTATAGTAGTTTTAAGGAATTTTTAAATGTTTATCTTGACCTGTCCGCAGAGGCACAATTTCATTCTTATAAAGTGATGGATAGATATGTATCCTTCCTATATCAAAGTATATTGACAGATGATTGTATTTCCACGGGTAAATCAATTCTTGGCGGCGGTGTACGTTATCTAGGTGGAACCAATGAAACTTATGGTAACATTAATACATCTGATTCATTATGGACAATTAAACATTTAGTATTTGATACCCACAAATATAGCTTTAATGAATTAAATAGAGCTGTACTTGCTAATTTTGAAGGGTACGAGCATATTAGAAAAGACTGTTGGAAGTGTGATAAGTATGGAAATGATCTAGATACAGCAGATAATATGGCAAATGATTTATATGAATTTGTTGCAAAAGGTGTTAGAGACAGAGGTATTAAATTGGGTATGCAGTACTTCCTAATTGTGATTAGTAATAATCAACTGAATACTGAATGGGGTCTTAATACGGATGCGTCACCTGATGGTAGATATAGAGGTATGTATATGAACCCAGCTAACAATCCCCAAGGTGGAGCTAATATTAGTGGTCCCACTGCACTGTTGAACTCGTTAGCGAAGTTTGATGCCAAGTATCATGCTGGGTCTGTACAAAATATTAAGTTTTCTAAGTATATGTTCAATGAAAACAAGGAAATTATTACAGATCTCTTTAAAACATATTTTGCAAAAGGTGGTTCTCATTTGATGGTTACAGTCATTGATAAAGGTGTTTTAGAAGATGCAGTGAAAAATCCTGAGAAATATCCTGATCTTATAGTTCGAGTAAGTGGCTTTTCAGCGGTTTTTGTGAATCTATCATCGGATGTACAAAAAGAGCTACTGAGTAGGGTCATGTATGGATAGGATAGGTGTATAAGTATGAGTGAAAGTTTATCAGTTATCGAAATAGAGCGATTTGCAATACATGATGGACCAGGTATACGGACAACTGTGTTTTTACAAGGATGTCTACTACACTGTCTTTGGTGTTCAAATCCAGAATCACAGCACATAAAACCAAGGTTACTTTACAATGAGATTAAATGCATAGGTTGTGGTAAGTGTTACACAGCTTGTAACTATAATGCAATAGAATTTGAAAATAGTAAACCGGTATTTCTTAGAGAAAAGTGTGTAATATGCAGAAAATGTGAAGAGGCATGCCCGACTAGTGCCATTCACTTTTCTAGTAAAAAATTGTCACCTCAATCTATATTAGATATTGTTCTAAGAGACAAAGATTATTATGAGAGAACTCAAGGCGGAATCACTATTAGTGGGGGTGAAGCGTTTGCTCAATTTGAAGGATTCTTTGAATTATTGAAGATTAGTAAATCAGCTGGGCTTCACACAGCTGTGGAAACTTGTGGAGCTTATGATGTGACTATGCTTGAGAAATCATTGCCTTATTTGGATCTATTTCTCTTTGACTTGAAGCATGTTGATGCCCATAAATTGAAAGTTTTTACAGGAGCAAACTTAGATAATATCCTTTTGAATATTACCTATATAATAGAAAAAGCACCTGAAAAATTACAGATAAGGATACCTATTATTCCAGGTTTTAATCATGATTTGGAGTCTATGAAACAGATTTTTGAGAAAACGATAGAGATGGGTACTAAATCAATTGTACTACTACCATATCATACATTAGGAATGGACAAATATAGCCAATTAGATAGAAAATATTCCTTAGATAGTAAGAGAAGTCTAAGTAAAGAGTCTTTGCTAATCTATATTGATTTAGGGAAGCGTATGGGTATTGAAGTGAGAGTGGGTTAATATGGAAAATTTAAGATGTAAGAGGCTGGTAAACATGTTATATGTGAAAAACCAATGGCCAGTAACAGTAAAGAATATAAAATTATGAAAGATATAGCGAAGAAAAATGGTGTCATTCTTTTTGAAGCCATGAGGACCTTGTATCATCCATCATGGGAGTTTATTCAAGAAGGTGTCAAGAGAATTGGTAAAGTTCATAAGGCAAGATTTAGTTTTTGCCAATATTCATCTCGATTTGATAATTTTAAGAAAGGAATTGTAGAAAATGCCTTTAGACAAGAATTATCTAATGGTGCATTAATGGATATAGGCATATATTGTATTGAAGCTATGTTATCTTTATTTGGCGAACCAAAGAAAATTGATGCTCACGGATATATTATCCCGAGTAGCATAGATGCTTATGGATTAATCGTAGCAACTTATGAAGATATGATATGTAGTTTAGACTACTCGAAAATTACAAACTCAGATACACCTTGTCTAATTGAAGAAGCTAGTAGAGATATCACGAAACTTGCTATGAGACTTACTGATCAAGTAAGAGAGAAGCTTAATATTATTTTTCCAGCTGATTATATGAATACATAGAAGTAACTTATGTTAAGGAGGACTCAAATGATTCAAGTGGAAGAAAGTATAAAAAATAAAGAGTGGTTTACATGTGATATTCCAAGAAAAGAATTAAAGTCTCTAATGAAACGAGATGATAAGCATGCACGTATTCATATTGGTATATGGATTATATTGCTAATTATTACTGGTAGCTTAAGTGTATGGTTGTATCCATCCTATTGGTCGATACCAGTCTGGTTTGTATATGGCGTACTTTATTCAGCCTCTAATGCAAGGTGGCATGAATGTTCACATGGAACCCCTTTAAAGACTCAATGGATAAATGAATTAGTATTCTATATAGCAACAACTATGGAATTTAGAGATGTGGTAATGGCAAGATGGTCACATGCTACACACCACTCTTATACAATCATCAAGGATTTAGATCCTGAGATCTTATTAAAAAGACCTCCTAATCTATGGATAATGTGTTTGAATTTTTTCAATATTGTTTCTGGTCCTAAACAAATATATAAGACAGTATCTCATGCTCTAGGAATACCAAGTGCTTCAGCAAAGAAATATGTACCAGAATCTGATTATAGTAAAATGTACTGGTGGGCAAGATTAGCACTACTTCCTTATGTTTTTGTTACCATATGGATTATACTGACAGGAAGTTGGGTACCTGTATTACTTTTTTTATTACCAAGATTTTATGGTGCCCCTATACAATGGGGTATGATATTGCTACAACATAGTGGTTTAGCAGAAGATGTTTGGGATCATAGACAAAATTCTCGTACAGTTATATTGAACCCTATTTTGGGATTTTTATATATGGAAATGCAATATCATATGGAACATCATATGTTTCCCTTGGTACCATATCATAAATTAAAACAATTACATAATAGCATTAAAAGTCAGTTGCCAGAAGCAAACAGCGGTATTATAGATGCCTATAAAGAAATGATACCAGCGCTTTTGACGCAAAGAAAAGACCCCACCTATTATATTCAGAAATTATAAGAAAGAAGAGGAAAAACATGGATAAAAAAGAATGGATTGAAGTGTGTAATATAGATGATATTGAAGTTGATGATGTTTATGAATTGGTTCATAACAATCATGTTTATGGGATTTTTAGAATTGAAAGTGGTTATTATGCTATGGATGGTTTGTGTACCCATGAGCAAGCTAGCTTAATAGATGGTTATATTCATGATGATATAGTTGAATGCCCTAAACACAGCGCTAGATTTCAAATACCTACAGGAAAAGCGCTTAGACGACCAGCTTGTATCGATTTAAAAACATATCCTTTAAAAATAGTAGAAGGAAGAATTATAATCGAGATATAATAGAATCACTAGTAGACATATGGAATCATTATTTCCGCATACAACATAAGGGGTGTGTTACATTCTAAAAAAATACAAATGCATTGTTCATGATCATTACCCCAAAGAATTGACTCAAAAAATTTCTCCACATCTTTTAAGGCATTATGGTGAGTGATATAAAATGGTGAGTGGCAATAACCCTCTAGCAAAGGATTGTTGTCACCCACCCTCAAATAGAGTATGATAATTACTCGAAGAAGAGGAGAACAAAGATGAGTTATAACAAGTACTGTAAAGAGCTTAAAGAAATAGTAGTTTCAAGAATACTTGGTGGTAAAGAGTCAATCACAGAATTATATGAGCAGCATAAAAGTAGGGTAAGGTAAGAATTAAAAGCATAAAAATCAAACGGAGAAATCCGTGGGTGTAACTACAACATGGTGGGTATGGAAAATTAATTGCCGTTTACAATTGCTGCGTCAAAACATCTATTCATCTTTTGCAAGAGAAGCCGCAATATCAGGAACAAACTTACCATTTTCATATGTTATTCTAGAATCACTCAGGTTCGGAAGCTTTGTCAGATATTTTTTCTTGGGTGTTAAATCTTGATAGTCAAACATTGAAAGTAAATGGCTTATACAGTTTATTCTAGCATGCCTTTTTATACTTGCTTCAACGATATGCCAAGGCGAAAATTCAGTATCGGTACTTTCAAACATTTTATCTTGAGCCATTGAATATTCATCCCATTTATCTCTTGCAGTAATATCAATTGATCCAAGTTTCCATCTTTTTGTCGTCTCATCATTTCTGGCTCTGAGACGTTTTTCCTGTTCACTCTGGGTGATCGAAAACCAGTATTTAATCAAAATAATTCCAGAGTCAATCAATAATTTCTCAAAAGTAGGACAATCTCTTAAAAATCTTTCATATTGATCATCACTGCAAAAACCCATCACCTTTTCAACCCCTGCTCTGTTATACCAGCTTCTGTCAAATAATAAGATTTCACCTTCTGCCGGAAACTGTGTGACAAATCTTTGAAAATACCATTGCGCTGTTTCACGTTGGTTAGGAACTGGCAATGCTACCACCTTGCAGACTCTCGAATTTAGCTTTTTTGTTATTCGCTTTATTGTACCGCTTTTACCGGCTGCATCTCTACCTTCAAATATCACAATTACTTTGAGATTTTCCGCCTTTACCCATCCTTGCAATTTTATTAGTTCCAATCGAAGGCGTGCTAATTCATCTTTATAAACACTTTTTGACATTTCATTCTTCTTGCTCATGATATCCTCC
>JAGXFY010000086.1:0-22730 GCA_024636985.1 Clostridiales bacterium
CTCCGACCTTTTGGAATAATACTTTCATCATTCGGCCATCATCTAGTTGATTTATTATATATGAATCTTCCACAATATCAGTATAGGTTCCTGAAAAACCAAATGACATACTTCCATCTTTTGCTGCCATAGTATAAATGAATCGTCCACCCTTAAAAAGATGATTTACTGCTTCTGGACAATGCCAATCCTCAGAAGCAAAATTCCACTTTTTAATATGTTCCGGCGATGTCCAATACTCCCAAACTTGATGAAGCGGTGCCTCTACAAGTGCCTCAACAGTTACCACGGTAAATGCGCCTAAGTTCTTCTCACAAACTTCTTTAAGCTTCTCAAGTCCTAAGTCCCAAACATCACTCATATCTGTGAATTCCTCATCATCTACATCTACCTCTATCGTAAACCGCGTATGATTATCATTTATTTTTTCAAGATAATAATTTTCAAAGGAAGGTGTCCACTTCCTTGCCTCTTCGCTGGTATAATCAACACTATCATCCTTCACAAGACCTAAATGCTTAATAGATATATATTTTAGGTAGTCACTTTCTGCAATTTCTGAATACAGACCCATTGTATGCCCCTGATCATCCGCCATCAAAAACTTAATATGATCACCTTTTTGCCATCCACCTTCAAAATAGGACCCTTCTTGAAAGACACTTGTCCAGAGTTGATACTTTGATAGATTAATAATTGCACCCCATATGACCTCTGGGGAAGTTTTTATATCTACTGATTTCTTAATTTTCTTCATATGGACCTCCTTGATTTCTCTTTACAATTTATCACGTTGCTTTGATTTATAATACTATTATCTTCCTACTGATAATCAATGCCAATTGCAACTTTTAATTAAATATATCATTCTACAATAAAAGTGTGCTAGCCAACAACTCAGGTTACTTTTCAAGCGACTGTCCTGTTCATCCAACTCACCAATTAGGCTTATGAGAAATTACCTATTGGTTTTGCTATTTAGAATCAATCTGTTCGTTCATAGTAAAATAAAGCATTACAAGGCCTGTACTTAGTAACACGCCACCTAAAATATCCGTAAACCAGTGCACACCCGATAACAATCGCCCTATAACCATAAGGCCTGTGAAAATTCCACAAATAGTATTCACTATATTTCTTGCTTTGTTGTTTATGATTAAACGACTAAATTGCATCATAGCGGTTGGCATAATACACATGACAAGCATGGTGGTCGAGGATGGATAGGAAGCCTCTAAGAAGCCGTCAATCAAAATGGGACGGTAATTTACAATAAAGAACTCAAAAAATAAATAGGCTGTGAAAACAATACTATAAAAACCACCCAGTAATAAAATACTACGATCTACCTTGAATAAACTTCTTTTTTTAATCCATTGAAATAGACCAAGTATAGCAAAACCCAAAGCAATGAATACTGCCAAAATACTTGCCCAATCCGTAATATTATAAAGTGTCCTATTAATACCAAACAAATTGTGCATCCATCCATTTAGAGTTGCAAATCCTACTACTGATTCTTCAGGTCCAATTGGTTTGACATCAATAAATGTAACCATAAGCGAAAATAGTACAAAAGCTATCAAGTAACTTGTTGAAATAATAAAATTTTTAGTGTTTTTAGTGTTCTTAGTTTTCATAAAGAAATTCCTCCGAGTAATGTATTGGCAATGTGCCTGCTTACACATTACTCGGAGAACTTCAAAAAAGGCAGAATTGTGCTGTCACATGAGCGATACGATTCGTATCACTGCCCTTTAAACAGCAAGGAAGCCTTTATAAGCAATAGAATAAAGGACAAAGTTGCAATATAAGGTTGAAGGGTAGCCATAAAAATCATAACACTTAAAATGCTTAATAACACTGATATTTTACTTTTGTTTTTTATCCAAATGCCATTATCCCAGTTTTGCAGTGTCAATAGCAAAGTTCCAAAAACAGTGATTCCTAAAATAATTGTATAATAAACCACCTCTATATAAATTGGTATATTTTCTATTGCAAGTAATGACACTTGTCTTATAAAATCCCCTTCTTGTTGCCCAAACAGGGGAATAAAGATCAATAGCAAAAAGGACAAGTCTAAAAGTCCAAAAACCAAATCTCTAACTTGCTGAATTTTTATTGCACTATCTTTTTGAGCAAGAGAAAGCAATTCTTTTGATGACAGCAATTCATCAATAGTAACATCAAAAAATTCTGCGATTGCTTTTAGAGAATCAATATTTGGATAGCCTCTTCCAGATTCCCATTTTGAGATTGCTGTTCTTGAGACAAATAATTTCTCAGCAAGCTCCTCTTGGGTCAATTCCTTTTGTTTTCTAAGTTCCTGTAATTTTTCATTAAGCTCCAAATATTTTACCTACCTTTACAAGGATTATATCATTTGTTCATTTACACATTAATCATTAGGTAATTTATCACATTTAAATTGCCTTGTAAACTCTATAATATTGTTTGTAACAACATCATGCCTCACCAGCTTTGTAACTTTTTATCTCATCACTTAATTTCTCTAGTCCATCTACAATTTGTGACTCTGTTACATTACCAAACCCCACGACCAGCTTCGCTTCACCTATACATGTTTCTCGCGGAAAACAATATGCATCTAAAAACTGCATATTTACACAGGCACTATTCATAGCTTTTTTAAGGTCATATCTGTCTATCACTTCACTAAAATCTAAAATCAAATGCAATCCACATTTATGACCAGTTATTACAATCTTGTTGCCAAAATGTTTTTGAATTTCCTGTATAATCTTTTTTCTTTTTCCATCATACAATTTCTTCATTTTACGAATATGTTTTTCATAATATCCTTGTGATATAAAGGATGCCATGGTCGCCTGCTCAAACAAAGATGTATGTATATCAGAATTGTACTTAGCCTCTTCGATTGTTTTTATCAATTCTCGAGGTACGATCATAAAACCTAATCGAATCGCAGGACATAGTGTTTTAGAAAACGTCCCTAAATAGATAACTCGAGACGGTTCAAGACCTTGCAATGCTTGAATCGGTTCTCCTTCATAACGAAACTCACTATCGTAATCGTCTTCAACAATATAACAATCATGCCGTTTCGCATACCCAATCAATTCTATACGTCTATTAACCGGCATAACTCCACCAGTAGGAAATTGATGACTTGGCGTTGTGAAAATAAGTCTTGGTGCTTGCTCAGGTAATTCAGATGTAATCATACCATTTTCATCTACATTTATTGATTTGATCTGAGTACCAAATTGATTTAATGTTGTAATAATTCCTGTACTAACTGGATTTTCTATAAGTATATAGGAATCTTTTTTTATAAATGCCCTAAGTAGGCTAAATCCTTGAGCAGCTCCATTAATAATAACTATTTGCCTTGAATCAGCTTGAATCCCACGCCATCTTTTTGCGTAATCCACAATGGCATTTCTAAGAGGATAATATCCCATAGGATTATGATAATCGAACATGCCAAAATCCAGTGTTCTCACCGTCTGCTTATACAGCTTAGTCCAATCTTCAATAGGAACATACCGTAAGTCTGGCACACCGGTTCTAAAATTATAGTGATTCTGTTCTTCCTCATATAAAAGTTGTCTGGTGTCAGGCATCTCAGAATTAGGAATATGCTCACTCTCTAATAGAACACCTTCATTCACATAAGTACCCGCTCCCTCTATTGAATAAACGTATCCTTCAGCTAACAATTGTTCATAAGCATCAACTGCCACAATTCTCGAAACATCTAGTTCTAAAGATAAGACTCTTGTTGAGGGTAATTTCTGATTACCAACAAAATCCCCTCTTAAAATACTATCTTTAATAACATTATAAATCTGCCTGGTCATCGTCATATCACTTAATTTATCAATTTTTATAAACATATCATCACCAAGTGGTATTATTGTTTTTTACAAAAATCGGCACTACCGCATACCACTACTTCCTGTTACTATTATACCAGAACAATACTAACACTGTTAAGGAGAAATTATATGCTTTCTTTTTTTATCACATCACTATTAATAGCACTTATCCCTGGCCCCGGAGTAATATATACAATTTCTACAGGTATTTCTTACGGAAAGACCAAAAGCCTCCTAGCTGTAATTGGATGCACTCTTGGGATTATCCCTCACTTGGTTCTGGGTGTTTTTGGTGTAACGCTTTTTTCTAAACTTTCATCGGAAATATTAGCTCTAGTACAAAGCATTGGTGCATGTTACTTAATTTATCTTGGTTATAAATTAAGTAGTCAAAAGACAAGTTTCAAAATAAATACAACAAAAAAAGTACTGGCAAATCGCGTATTTGTGATTCAACCAATACTTATAAATCTACTTAACCCTAAGCTAACTTTATTCTTTTTGTCTTTTCTTCCTCAATTTGTTAATAATAGCCATGATACCGTTTACCAGACCATCCGATTAGGTATTCTTTTCATGATACTTACTTTTCTTGTATTTCTAATTTACGGATTACTATCTGCGCAATTAAGCAAACTTTTTCTCTCTCGCCCAAAATATTTATTCAACTTTCAGAAATTAGTGGGCATGATTTTTATTGGTTATGCAACAACCATTCTATTAGATGTCTTGACGACCGTAAGGATGTTACACTTGGTTCCCTGACCAAAAGAACCGTCCCAGTCTTAACTAATTAATACACCTAACTCTGTTTTGAATCCAGAATCGTTAATATAAGCAAGTCCGGTATCGGCTAAGTAATACTTATCAAATCTGATCAGAATACGTTTTGCTCCACCATTAAACAATTCTAATTCTATCTGCTTTAATAGTTCAGATTTACCCGAACGCCTTATGCCAGTTAACACTTTGATTAAGTCTGTTGTACTCTCCTTGTATCAACCATATTTCTAATCTAATATCATTAAAAAATAATTTCAATAATGTATATGATCATCAGATAATACTCCAATTACTTCTTCATTATTGAGTTTGTATTTTCTGGTGGGATCAGCATTCCAAGACAAAAAGTTATATATAAGAATGAAATATTCTTGGATTGGAAACAAGTGTGTTTGTCAACGTCTCCTTGAGTGGGTTCAGTTCAGACAAGGGCAGAATAAGTGTAATTTAATTAAAGCATTCTAGTTTAGCCCATCAAAACAACCTTTTTCCATCTAATACATTGATACCAAGCTCTTTGGCCACATCGGTTTGCTTAAATGGATTTATTTTTTCTACGACGTTGTCACGTTTGAAAAGCGAACCTGTATTTTTAAACCAAAATGTTACATTTGCTTTTATGCACTGTTCGCGGATGTTAAGCACCCACTCATAATCACATTCACGAGCTTCTCGTCCTGTTTCACCTCCGACTGTAACATGGTCTACGCCATGAAGATAGGATGTTAAGTCGATCGCTTCTAAAAGAAAAAAGTCCGTTGCAAAGCAGGTCGCAAGAATCTTCTTTCCTTTGATCCTGTATTCACCTTTTGCATTTGTCCTTATAGGCCAATCGAATTTATCTGTTTTTTGTATGGTTTTTTGGCCATAGCGTTTGGCATGTGGCCCATAAAAATAGCAATTTGTGCAACCATCACTTGCTTTGTAACAACCTGTCCACGGCTCCCAGTTCATATACATCCTCCTCATTTATTTATTAGTGTAGGTTATCTCATGTATTAACGTTCGTATATAAGAGCTATAATCAAGTACCCTGTCCATGACAGATTTATGAATTCGAATTTTGATTTTTGTTTGCATCGTTGCCAAGATAATACTAACAAGCCTGTCAATTTTCAATTAATGTAAGAGATAACAACCTAATTACTGCAAGTTCCACCGGTGCCTTGTTGTGGGCCAAACAAATAATTGAGCATTTAGGGGTTTATCAATCAGACACCCTAGAATCTTGGTTTGAATATTTCAGTACCGGTGAGCCTAAACATTTCTTTGCCGTCTAGCAATAAAAACTGATCCACCTTTGGATCGCCGGTGTGTAAATATCGGCGATCTTCTCGAATTTCTTTTCCGACAAAATCTCATTGGTCAAAAATTCACCACGCCACATCCTTATTCTTTTAGTGCAATGTAAATATTGACATCTGCATGTTCCCAATCATCATTTAAGTACTCTTCAAAATCACCGGTGAAACTACGTTCTAAATTCATAGCCCAAATTTCATTCCACGCCTTAACCACTGCATCGACCATATGACCGTGAATTGAAAACTTGGCATATTTTCCTGCGGGGATTGTTTTCACGGTTAAATTTTCATTATCCGCTTTTGAGACCTCAACTCCTGCCGTAACACAGTATTGATCTTTCGTATAGTCGGAATATAATCCAATGGCATATGTGTTGAATTTATTCTTTATTGTTTCATATGTTCCTCCTTGAAAAAGGTCTTCCCATAATCCAGAGATGATTTCACTCACTTTAGGATCTGTATTTCCTGTTACCGCACTTACTCCAACAACGGTTTTCTCGTCTAACTTCACAACTTCATAATTCATTAACATGACCTCCTATTTTCGTTTTATTATTTAAACTATAAGGTCATTATACACGCCTTAATATGACTACTATGCGTCATATTAAAAATAATATTCTAATATTTTTTCTAATTCTGCTTGAATTTCTTTTCGGACGAATTCTGGTTCTAATACTTGGCAATGACTTCCAAAGGACATGATATAGTAAAAAATCCATTCTCCTTTAGGATACTTGATCTCTACGATATAACTACCATCCTCTTGTTGTTCATAGTCTTCAAACTCATCGAATACTCTATATTCCATTTTTTCAGATAGTTTTAATTTGAGTAAAATAAAGTCTTCCTGAAAGACTTCTTTCTCCAAAAAAATCTGTTTTGGGTTTTTCCTTTGAAAAATTTCATCCTCTACTAATAACTCTTTGATTCGTCGAAGTTTAAAAAATCTCATATCCTTTCGTGTGTGGCAATAGCCATATAGATACCAAGCTCCACCTTTAAAACACAGTTTTAACGGTTCAACTTCACGAAAAGTTGTTTGTTTTTTTGCACTTGAATAGGAAAATTTAATCACATGTTTTTCTAATATTGCCCCTTTGATTGTATTAAATACGTCTGTCTCATTTTGTGCATTTGCCCATGAGGAAAAGTCGACTTCAATCCAATCCGTTTCCGATTCTCCCAACAGACTGCTTATCTTATTAAATGTTGTTTCGGTTTTATTTAGATCAATGGCCTTAATCGCTTTTAGAGAAGATAAAATATCGTCTTTTTCCGCATCGGTAATTACTGCTTTATTCAAAATAAAGTTTGGAAGTAATGAAATACCTCCACCTCTTCCTTTTTTCATATAAACCGGAATTCCAACCGCTGACAAGATTTCAACATCGCGAAAAATAGTCCTTGTGGAGACTTCGAAACGCTCAGCAAGTTCCCTAGATGTCACTGTTTTTTTTTCTAGTAAAATATATACGATTTCAAATAGCCTGTTGATTTGCATTGAACTCATTCCCTTACTGTAAGAATTGTTTTTTAATAGTATATCATACACTGTAAGTATAACTTAAGTGCTTGGGCACTTCTATTCATACTTAAGCGACATATAAATAATAAAAACGAAACACTAATTGTCACAATAAAATTTCTAGTATTGTAATAAGAACAACAATGCCATAGACCCATTTATTCCAGTTAAAAATCCTTTCACCTCCGAAGCTTGCCATTGGATAAAATGGAATCACACTGATTGCCAGGAGTATGCGTCCAAGTGTTACCACTGCATCAACAAATTCAATGTTAGCTAAGGAAGTTCTCCCGATAAGAACCAACAGGAAAACAGATATCCATTGTAATAAAGCAGTCTTACCTAGAGCACTTCGAAACTCTTGATCTCTTCTGTACTCACTCGGGTACCAGTTACCGGAAATATAATAAGCACCACCAAATATAGAAGCCATTGTTGGTATAAAATGCCACCATCGTTAACTCTAAAGGACCATTTTTCATTGGATAACCGCGTTCCAATATAGCCAAAGACAACTCGAATACCAAGAATCACAAGTATAGCACCGATTACATAAAAGGCGTATTCAAGTCCTCTAATAAGTATTGGAAGAAGGAAAATTATGGTATACAAAAATAAAGTGTGGTTGCCTGCCAATCAGTTCAGCACAAGCCCCATCATAGTAATCTATAAATTTTTTTGCCATATCTTGAACCTCCTGACCTTAGGTTTGCAAATGATTAAACTACTCATTATCTCGACATGGGTGGGTATAACTTTATGATTGTTTGGCAATCGCCAATCTTTTCCAACATTTCATCTTCATCCTTAAGATTATTGGCAATGAAATCACGAATCATGACTTGCCATTTGCTCTGATGTTCTAATATCAAGACAATTGGTTGCTCCCTTTGCATTTTTAATAATTTTGTTACGAGGCCCTTAGCGTCATTTAATTGCATTTTTTTCGTTTTAATCATAACAATTAGCGCGCCTTCATAAGTATATATATTTTGAATGCGAAATAGTAGTTCCTCTTTATTTAGACCGATACCAAGCAGTGGCATTAAAATGTCCAAATGCTCCTGGTTCAAGAAGGGTTCTAACGCTTCAACTGTCATTGAATGATGAACCTTAGCTCTTTTGATTATTTCTTTAATCATCGTTAATTCAAATAGCCTTAGATTACTGATATCGTCTTCGGTCTGCTCACTGATCTGATTTGAATCAAGAATAGACTTTTTAGCCTTTTTCTTATGTTTTGTCTCTAAATTAGCTACATCATGCCAAGGCTTTAAGTACAACTTAGTAATGCCTTCATTACTCAATCCTTTGATCTTGTTCTCCAATCTAATATGACTGAAGTCTTTTTCAATATAATCTTTAAGAACACTGCCTCTATTGTAGCCATGGACCAACTCTAAAACCCTCACTTTAAGCTTTTTAGAATCAACAAGTAATTGTATGATTGTTTTTACTTCTTCAAGAGTCAATCCATGTAAGTCAGCTTTTAGATTAATTTGATCATGGGCATCTATCTGATAGGTCACAAGCTTCTTTATTTGAGCTGAATTTAGACAGGAGGGTTCTAGTACTTCTTTAATTGTAAGTTGAACTGCTTCTTCTTTACCCATTCACGCCTCCTATCTACCAACAGCTAAAAGATCACAATATTAATAAGGCAAAAAAAATCTCTCTTTTGCCTGTTCTAAATCTTTCAAATTTCACTTTATTTAATACAATCCATTATCCTTTAAAAACAACTTAATATTATCAAGTACCTTTTCACTCAAACGATCAAAGGCTTGCTTTGTTCTTCCCGATGACACGCCCATGCAATTGACATGAGCATGGGAAAGCAACTTGCCAGTATTGTCTCCTAGTGCTCCTAATGTATCACAGAAAAATTCATTACCACCCTTTTCAAGCCATTTTTCAAGAGCAGGAACGTCATGGGATGGACCTATAGATGTATTGAACATTATTTTGTTATTTCCAATTGATTCAAATTGTTCTTCATGAAATAAAATAACGTTCTTATTCAAACAGGAACAAACAACATCAACCGTGCTTAATAATTCTTTCAATGGAAGATATTTAATATTTCTTGCTTCTTCTTCCGGTTTACGTGTACGGCTATAATAATACAAATCTGCGCCCAGTGCCTGAAGTGCCACAGCCGTCATCTGTCCAGAAGTACCAAGGCCAACTATACCAACTTTCAAATCCGTAATCTCCATAGGAAGCTCTTTCCATTGCTTATCACCAAAACCATGTAGGTATCTAACAAGTTCACTAATTACATATTCAACAACGCCCTGATCGCCATAATCCCTTATGCCATATACCGTAATATTTTTAGCATTGGCTGTAAGAATATCCACATTGGCACTTTGGGCGGAATATAAACTACAACACATGCCAATATATCGGATATTAGGACAAGCATCCAATACTTCCTCATCCATATAAGTCGTATAGCTAAGAAGTACGGCATCTGCATCGCCAATTCGTTGAATGATTTCTAGGTTGTTCTTAGGCATATTATCAAACATGATCACTTCTTCTGCATAATCATGTAGTTTTTGCTGTGCCGATGGAATCAAACTAATGGGTTCAATTGCGACTAATTTTTTGAACATATTGATCTGCCTCCTAAAATACAATTGGTGATACGGCATTCTGTAGAACAGCTACCACACTCCAAGCGGCCACTTTGCTCGTTTTCGAATAAATATTCAGTTCAGTTCTTATCTCTTCACCTTGAATCTCAATTTTGTATTCATCACCTTCAAACCCTGGTACTGCATCAATGTTCATAATTGTATTTTCAGGACCTGCACTGGCTAGAGCAGTAGCCACTGCTACATTAACCTTGGTTGGAAGGATAGCAATAGCTTCTTTGGTTGTGCCTGTAAATACCTGCTCACGTTTTGTGATCTCTAATAATCCATCTTTATATAGTGGTGAATGATACAAGGATCCCGGTGCTTTCTGTGCGCTAATGGATGCTGTTATAGGGCTCATAAGAGCAGCCGTTCGTAAAATATCAAACCCACCTACAGCACCGCTTGCAATATATACACGACGGTTGTTACGTGCCGCTGTATTTTTAACGCGTTCATAGAATTCTTGATCTGCGAATGCGCCAATTGATAGCACAACAAGATTTGAACTACCATTTAATATGGTTTCACTATAATCTTGTATTGATTTTACAGATGCAGCTTCTGCTACAAAATCTGGTTTAAACGCCATAAGTTCGTTAATGTCAGCACAAGGCATACAGCCATGATGTTCTGCAAATGCTTTGGTACGATCATAATCTTTTCCCATTACAGCAACGAGTTCATATTCTGGCAAGTAGCCATCTTTCAATGCCTTGGCTACGATTTCATTGAGCTTTCCGCAACCAATTAGCGCTAATTTCAGTTTATCCATTGTATTCTCTCCTAAGGTTTATTTTTAGTTATATCTTAACATATAATGCACTCTCAGGCCAACTACCCAAGAACAAAGAGGCTACGCCTCGCTTTGCAAAGCAAATTGTTCCGGCAGGAATGATTTCCTTGATAGTTTACATAGCATAAACTTTCCTGGAGAATTAAAAAAAGGATATCTCCTAAATAGCGGTAGATATCCCTATAGAACAAATCCTGAAATTCTCACAAGTAGGTTAATGCATGAAAGCCTCAAGGGCCCTCCACCCCTGATAAGATGCTAGGATTTTGATATACAGGTGATGAACTAAATGTCGGCTTGCTTTCTTTCTTTTGCCACTTTGAGGTAGAGCACAATTAATATAATTGGCAAGATAAAGTCCCAATAGACAACAATGCCTGTATTGCTTGGTGAAAAGTTTTGATTTTCAATCATATGCATAATATGGGTTATACCTGCACCCCACAAGAAGGCTGATCTTGTAATAATATAAGGCAGCCAAAATGAGCGTATCCAAAACCCCATAAACCCTATAAGCCCAATCCCAAAAGCAGCAAAGGCTAGTTCCATCTGAAACCCACTATTTAATGGCCACCCGATGGATTGTGCCACTTGATCTGCATATATGATATGGCCCATAATACCACTAATCATACCAAACCACCCCGAAAGACCAATGGTATAAATTGCAATGATTTAGGTAGTAGACTCTATTCTCCTTTTATTTCTAGTTGAATATAAGTGAACAGTTATAGATATTATAGTGACCACTATCTGCATGTATATATTCAACCCTGATATTTCAAAAAGTTCTTTCATCATCTATCTCCTCTATTTATATTTCCTCTATTTTGCAGATTCCTTAGACTCAATATACATCTTGAAATCTTCATTATTTTTATTAAAGTCCATAGCAGTTGGTTCAATAATCGATTTCATGACAAAGCGAATGAGTAGTCCACTAAAATTTTCAGCTTGAATGAATTCTGTTTGACCCTGGCCTATATCTTTAAAGATAAATTGATGATGACCGTCGAATATTCCTTTAACACCTAAGTGACCTAACCACTCAAATGATTGATTTTCTTGAACTTTAATAACAGTAGGTTTCATGGTCATTTTTACTAAATCATCCCTTAAGAAATCCACCGATATTCGATCCCCAACCCTTTTATCACCCTTTGGTATCCGTAAAAAATGATTCCATTGAGTATGCTCTTCAAAATTCATAAAAGCTTGCCATACCTTTTCTAATTGGGCATCAATAATGATGCTACTTTCTATTCTATGTTTCATTTTAACAAACCCCTTTCATGATTAATTGTACCAACGCATCAATGAATTCACTGTCCAATTCTACAGTATTCTTATTTGTCTCTAATATATTCAGGTGATATGGATAACTCATTGAAGCTTGAACATAGTTTAGTGCTACGTCTAAGGAATCAAATTGGAATACACCATCCTTTTTTCCAGCCATGAGTAATGCTCTAATATCTTTCCAAAAAGGTTCAATAAAAGGCTTTATAACCATCATATTTTCTCTAGAAACAATTTCACGATGTAAAAAATCAACAAGTTCAGTATCTTTCTTCCTTAATTCAATAATGGTTCTAATATATTCCTCAAGTTGATTGAGGGGATTGGTTGTTTCTAAAACCCCTTCCTTATTTGGAAAATTACTTTATCTTTGTTTTCCACAAGAATTCACCATTTATCAAATCTATACTTTATGTCCCATATGATAATAACTCATCATTATAGTTTCACCTACCACAAAACATTGGGCGTTTTTGTACTATCCAAATTTATTTCACTTTCAGAGTTTATTATGCAATTCTACGGCTTTCTTCCAATAATAGAACCCTTCCGGTGTTATCTTTTTAATCGTCTTGAAGTATTTAGCATAACCTTCAAGTTCAACGACTTCCTTGCTCAAATCCATAGATTCATCAAATCTTTCAATAGAATTATCCTTTGTCATGAGCAACATTGCACTGTATGCTGCCTTTGAGCGCATAATAGAGCTTCCTCTATAATAAAGTTTCTGGAGAAAATATGGCTCCTTACACGCTTAACGCCCAGCTCCAATTCTTTGAATTCATCTTTTTTTACTACCCTCTCATTGAGACAATGAAGGATGTATCGTAAATGTCATGAAGAACATCATCCGATGTTTTATCTGACATTTCCCTATAATTCAATTCATTCTGCGCAATCTCAGTAAATGTCTCTCTCACATGGTCCAGGTTTAAAACTTTATCAAACAGAATACTGACTGACCCGTACCCCGTTTTGTAGACAATGAAAATTTACCAAAACAAACTCCTTATGCTGCATTATGCATCGTTTTAAGTGCCTGATTATAGTATTCCTCTGGTGTTAAATAATTGTTTGTTTCATGTATCCTTTTTCGATTATAAAAGATCCAAATGTATTCGAAAACAGCTGCTTTTGCTTCATTTCTGGTATGAAAATGTTGATCGCCTAGCCATTCTTCTTTTAACTTACCCCAGAAGCTCTCCATTGGTGCATTGTCCCAACAATTACCTTTTCTACTCATACTACATATGAAGCCATAGGCCTTGAGCAGTTTTTGGTATTTGAATGAACAATGTTGGCTGCCGCGATCAGATTGAAGTAAACATCCATCTACCTTGCCAATACGTCTGTGTGCATCATCTAAGGCACTGCAAACAAGCTCCTTGGTCATGCGTTTATCCATTGCAGAGCCTACAACTTTCCTACCACATAAGTCAATGATACTAGCAACATATAGCCATCCTTCATCTGTTTTAACATATGTAATATCACTAACCATTTTCATATTGGGGGACTCTGCCGTAAGTCACGGTTTAGTAGGTTTTCATCTATTGGTAAGCGATGCCTTGAGTTCGTAGTAACTTTAAACTGACGACTGACTTTAGCATATATATGGTTGTCATGCATGATTCTTTCAATTCTTTTATGATTAATAAATGGTTTTATTATTTTATCAAGTTCTTTTTTGATTTTTTTACTACCAAATACTCTGTTGCTTGCATTGTATAACTTGAGGATCATAGCCAAAAGATCCTGATCATCCCTATTGTGTTTACATGGTTTACGGGTTCTCCATTTGTAGTAACCGCTCTTGGAAACATTTAATACTTCAGCCATTTTGACTATCCAAAATTCAGAGCGATGTTTTTCCATGAATTCATAACGAACTATTTCAGATTTTTCGCAAAGTAGCTGGCTGCCTTTTTTTAAATATCATTTTCTTCTTGTAGGTCTCTATTTTTCATTTGGAGTTCTCTGATTTGTTGATCCTTAGGTGAAAGATGTCCGCTACCAACGAATGACTTTCCGCCATCTTCTTCATACTGGTGAATCCATTTATGTAATGAGCTCACACTAACACCAAGATCGCTGGCAACATGTGCTACTGACTCTTCTGTTTCAAAAGCTCTTTTGATTGCTTCAAGTTTAAATTCTTTAGAATAATTTGCCATAAAACATTCCTCCTTAACTCAATTATACTACGAGTTTTGTGTGTCTACTAGAGGGGGTATGTCTCACTTTTCCCTTCGTTATAGTCTGCGTTACTCTGGTTACTTCTGTTTTGGCTGTTATGGCACTGTTATATAGGGGTGTTAAGCCAAAGCAGATGATTAGGGACAGTATGATGCAGGCTATCCCTAGGATGGTACGGTTTTTTAAGATGTTTTTCATTGGTGGTTTCCTCCTTAGTTTTTTGTATTAAAAAAGCCCTCAGTGAATACTGAAAGCAAATTGCGTAAAGCTTGAGATTTAGGTAATAGCGTTTTCTAGTTTTAGAATTTTTACATACTTGTTATCCTTGAAATACTCAATTGATTCGTCTATTTTTAGCAAATCCAATGTACCTGTTCTGTATAAATCTATCAATATGTCTGTATCTGATACTGCCGCTTCAAACTTAGTGATTATTTTCATCTATGCCCCCAATCAAAGGCATTTTGCCCATATACTCCATCGTCTCTTTATATTTAGCAAATGAAATTATCCCTTTTTTATAGTTTTTTTTCAGTATCAGCTCATACTCCTTATCCATATAATAACGTCTGTCTTTGCTTATTAATGTGCAATCATATCCTAATTCATTTGTTTTATTCCTTAAACTATCAGCTTTTTCAAGACTGCACCACTCTAAAAGCTCATCATAATTATTAATATGACACAGTTCTAAATATACTAGTCTATTTAACATTGCTTTATAGCTCACTTTGAAATAATTATGCATAATTATCACATCATCTACTGTCACTTCAAGTGGTTCTCGATCTATCAGTTTATAGAATACTTCTGAAACACCATTTGCAGGCATTAAAAACTCCGTAGCAAATAAGTCTGCTTCTTTCTCTATGATTCTATCTTTTTTTAACAAATGCATTTTTTTAAGCATATCTAAATGCATAACAATATGTCCTAACTCATGAGCAGTAGTATATCTCTGATGACCAACTGTATATGCAGAATTAATAAACATCAACAATTCATTGTCATTGTACAATGTAGCGCCTGACATCCTAATGACATCCTCTGGTCTGATTATTAAAACCGCTTGATTCTCAACAATATCAAAAATATCAGATATGCCTTTTTTAGCATATCTGATTCTGACTTCTTCTGCCTTTTCTCTAATTTCTAGCCGTAACATCTTATCTTCTTTAGTATAATCTAAAAATTTATATTGTTTTTCCATACTACACCCAGTTCGGATCATTTTTCTTAATTACAATCTCACCTTTATATAATTTTTTCTGTCTGGCGATTGTTGTCATAAAATACCAGAGTTCATCTAATGCCCACTCTGTTTCATCCGTTATTTCAATATCACCGTTTCTCCTACATAAACCTATAAGGTCAATCTCGTCTTCCTCTTCGCCTAATAATGTTTCAGAATTTGTATTTAGTGCCTCTGCCAGAATTCTCAATTCTATTGCATTAACTAACCTTTTACCACTTTCAATTTTACTAATAGCCTCTCGTGTTAAATTAAGTCCTTTTTCTTCTAATAACGATGATAACTCCTTCTGACTTAAATTCTTGCTTTCTCTAACTTCCTTCAGCTTAATCCCTAACTCCTCAAACGTAAACATAATTATCTCTCCTTCATAAACACACTTCTTGTGTACTAATATCTTACACCAAATCTCTTTTTATGTCAATAAAACGTTCGATTATCGCACACGTTTTTAACATCCATGAAATCACAGGTTAAGTATGTAAAGACAATATTTACAACACTACGCAGTACTAAAATAAAATTATGCCTCCAGGGAATCTTCCAAAAAATCCTCCTCACTTCGTTCCTCCTCCACAACCTTTCCTAGGCAATCCATTACTGTCGCCCACAGGTAATTTCCATCTGCCGGTGTCAGATATTCTCCGCTGTATTTCCCATAAGCTTTATCCAATAGCCCCTCAACACCTTTTAGCACTTTCATGTCTTCCACACTATAACAATCCTGGTATCTAAAAATGCTAAACACCTGCATTTTGAAACTTATCTCAGAAATTAATTGCCCCATTTGATAAGGTGCCAAGTCTATAATGGTCTCCATAAAGGCTTTGTATTCTTTTTCGACCTTATCATGCAATTGTTCTTCCACAACTTCACATTCTCTGTAGATGGCATATTCTCTTGATATCGTGTCCCAGTCCACTATCTTTTTGAAACAACATGGTCAATAAAATAGTCATAAAACTTGCTTAAAGGAGATTCTTGTAACATGAAGACATCTAGAATATGCTCCGGTATGAACGTCTTTTCAAATGAGGTTTTTAACATACTGTAGACATATTGGAGCGTCATGTAAGATTCACCGGTTACAGGTTCGATGTTACTTTCAAGGGCTTGATCTAGCTCTTCTTGCATATGGCTAATAATTAACTCTTTTTTACCCATCATCTAATCCCCCATTTCCAACTTGTTTTCATCATCTTGATTCACATCCAGATCTTCTAAGTACGCACTTACAACCATTGTCAAAGTTGTTGTCAATTCTTCCGTTAGATCATGATCTTGATCAAGCCATTCTAAGTAAAGCTTACTCAGTGGTTGTTCTAATCTATTTAATACCTGTAGTGTTACTATATCCATATGCTCTCCATGCTCCAACATGATTAGGAATTCTTCCTTCATCACAATCTCATAGGCTTTTGATATCACCTGTTCAACCGGTTGTTTTTTCAACGCTTCTATTCGTCCATGGTATTCTTTTGTAGCTTTCTTTAAAATGTTTGCTCTTAATTTTTTAATCTGCTTCATATTTTTCCTTCTAAGAAATCGACATCTATTGCTTTAACTACTCTAATTCATGATAAAACCCTGGAATCACTTTAAAATCAAGAATTTGAACTACTAACGCTTACTGTGGTTCCTTATATTATCTTTTTACAATAGCCATTCAATCATAAAATCGCTCATAATCCTCAAGATTTCTCAGATACATCAAGATATAAAAATGACATATCCTACCGATTTAAACTTCATATACGTTTAACCTTTAGGATATCATTAAGGTGAAAAAGTGGCAGGCGCAACATAATTCCATATAAACACCCTACGAATTAATTATGAATTCACGATTTTTATTTATGTAAGAATTCAAAAAAGAGCCTTTATGTAAACAGACTCCAAAAACAGTAAATTTATAACATTGATACCGTGACCATTCACGATCATACAACTTAAATTAATTACTCTAGCCAACTCAATAGTTCCCCTAGTAAAATTACTATTTGTCACAGCGATAGCATTTTACATTTGTAGTTTTTTTGCTGAAACAGTTTTTTGAATAGGGATTATGTGATAATTACGCATAACCTTATCCTTGTGTCAATCAATATGCTCTTCGCCATTAGTAGTAAAACGTCTTTCTCGTTGTCAATCAAAAAGACGTTTTACTATAATTAGTTATTCACTTTGTTCAACTAACCTGTTAGTTTTTAATTCATTATGTCAATCGCATCTTGTGGAACATATGTATCTATACCATTAAATATAATAACACCCTTAAGTACTACTTCTTTACCGTTATAAGTAGCCTTATTTGTATGTACGAATAGTTCTAAAACATCATCTCCCTTTGTAACTGTAACAATTGGACTTTCTTTTACTAAGGCGTTCCAAGCGACTTTAGCACCTTTTTCTTCAAATGCTTGTCTTGCAGGTACAAATAATTCTTTAGTTGTGTCAGCTAAGTTTACACCTAGTTTTCTAGCTATATATAACGCGATATCTGTGTTTTCTACAACACCTGTTAAGCGATCTTGATCTGGTGCATAAATGAAAAGCACTACATCTTCTCCAGTATGTCCCGTAGTCGTCCAACCAATTTTAGCTCTTGTACTCATCATTGGCCCTACAGTAGCGTTCATAGAGCTTAATTTTGCTTCTTTTATTTTTACAATTTCTTCATCTGTCAAATCGGTTATTCCGTAATACTTAGCCATTACTTCAACAATATTACTTCTATCTTCATTAAATTTCGCTGCAAGACCTTCCCCTGTAAGTGTTGCTGCTTTTAAAGGCTCAAGGAAGCTTGATAACGGCTCTTTATCGTAACCTTTGTTAATACTTGAATCTCCAATACTGATACCACCATTACCATGATCAGATGCAATGATTACAACTGTATCTTTATTTGCTTTCGCATAATCAAGAGCTACTTTACAAGCTTTATCAAAAGCAAGAAAGTCGCTTATGATTCCAATTGGATCATTAGAATGAGAAGCCCAATCCACTTTGCTTCCTTCAACTAATAAGAAAAACCCATCTTCATCTTTACTTAAAGTTTCGATAGCTTTGACCGTCATTGCTTCTAATGTTGGTACACTCCCGTCATTGTCAAAATCATAAGGAAGTGAAGTATCCGCAAAAAGACCCCATGCCTTCTCTCCATTAAAACTTTCAAACTCTTCTTTTGTTGTTAGCACTTCGTAACCTTTTGATTCTAAAACGGTTAACATATTTGTATCATCTTTACGACCTTCTGGTACCATAAAACTATACCCACCACCAAAAACTATATCAACATCATTATAAACCATATGTTTACTTAAAATATCATAAGCACCTCTATTTGGATAATGTGCTGAAAATGCTGCTGGTGTAGCATGCATGACTTCAGAAGTTGCTATCAAGCCTGTTGATTTATTTGCTAACTGAGCTGCTTCAAGAACAGACGCAACGGGTCTTCTTTCATCACCCTTTGCAAGAGGTTTAAGTCCAGGCATCGTATTTTCATCGCCAAGAACGCCTATAAACCCAGTTTTGCTTTTAAAACCCGTTGCCATAGCGCCACCTGATGGAGCCGAGTCTGCTATTGGTGAGTCTGAATTATAAGTTCTTACTAGACCACAAGCAAATTCATCAATAGCTAATGGTTGTCCACCATTGTACCATCTCGATAATGTCATTGAATCTACTCTTGTACCATCAGGTACTAATAAAATAACATTTTTGATGAGGACTTCATTTTCTTCTTGAGCAAATACAACGCTCATTGATGTAATCGTTAACATAATAACCATTAAGGATGCTAAAATTCGTTTTCTCATATTTTTCTCCTTTAAAGTGTTTTATTCTTAATTATCACGAGCATTTTTTATTGGCTTCCAAGAACGCTTTTCATGAAGAATTTATACTATAAATTAAATAGTTCAACATCTACATCACCACCTTCCAATTGTTTTAACAGATTGTTCGTTACCTCTTCTAAACGCCTTAGCAAATAATTGCGCCTAAATTCCACATACATTTTTTTATAGCTTCACAGAATACTTTTTTGCGAAGAATTTAGACTGTTATATTAATATACTATCATTTACATCGCCACCTATCAATCGTTTTAAAAAAATATTATTTTAACGTTTTAATGGAAATATTTATAAATCCCCTATGTCCGATTCCTTAGGTGACGGTGAGGGAAACCCTACCGAAGCTCAGATTTTACTTTATGAGAGATGGACAAATGAAGGTGTTGCTCTATCAATTATTGGTGAAGTTCAAGTCGATTATCATTTTCCAGAAAAACCTGGAAATCTTGTCCTTGGGTCAATTACAAATCAAGAAAAAGTGAAGTTATTGACGAAACGTATTCTCGTCAATGGGACACAGTTAGGCCATGCTGGTGCACTTGCACACTTGCCAATTAGTAAACCAAAAGGACCTTCACCTATTGATATAGAAGGGCTTCAATGTGAAGGTATGACTATTTCCCAGGTTCAAGCATTGCCTAGTATGTACTCTAAATCTGCTAAACTTGCAAAAGAGATAAATTTTAGTGGGATACTAATACATGCAGGACACGGATTTCTTTTGAGTCAGTTTCTTTCACCTTTGTCCAATCATCGCAAAGACAATTATGGCGGATCCATTGAAAATCGCTGTAGAATTATTTTAGATATTATAAAAGAAGTAAGAGACGCTGTTGGTCCATCATTTCCTATTGGAATAAGAATTAACTCTTCTCATAATTTGGAAGGTGGTTTAACACAAGAGGATGCACTAAAAGTAATAAATTTACGGCTAAAGCATCTCGGAAGAATAATTTGCAATATACGGGATATGTCCTTGTTCCATAATGTTTGTTAGCCATTGACTTAAGAAATCATTTAATTCTTTTGCCAAATTATCATCCACCAATACATCCCCTTGATAAGCCGATTGATAAATGCCTAAGTTGTCTTGTTTAAATGTTGCAGCTTTTACCATTTCACTATCATGGTCTACAATGATTTCCATGTCCGGATCTGCCATAAGATCACCGTTTTGTTGATAGTAGTGGGATAAAGAAATTCTGTTATCCCAAATCTTTTCTATCACAAGGTCCATAAATCCAGGTGCCTTTAACTTCAAATAGTAGTATCTATCCGACAGGATACCTTGGGCCACCTTCTGTAGTTTCAAATAGTTTTCATGCAATAAATTAGAGCCATCCGCAGATGACTCTTGATGTTCAAACATATTTAATTTTGGGTTACTGTTATCCACCTATCTCATCCCCTTCTTCTTCTTTACCTAGATTTATAGATTCTTGTTGTTTTTGAAAATACATTTCAAGTGCTTTTTCAATTATTTTTTCAATCGTCTTGATTTCTTGACTTGGACTAAAGTATTTGCTGATGATCTTGGGTTGAATCTTTACGGGTTTTTGCTTATTGGGATCCCTCAATGCTTCACCGGTGATAATGGACTTTGCTGTTTTCCAGTTAAGCTTTCCTTCTTCTTCATAATTTCTTATGATGGAAGCTTTTTTCATATCCACTTTAAAAGTATCCTCTGATACAATAGCTTCAATCATTTCCTGATTTTCTGCTGATAAATAAGAAAGGTCGACTCCGGCTCGCATTGCTATTTTGCCTTCGTCGACCTGTAACTTTAGTGCTTCATTTAGTTTGTCAATTCTTAGATATCTGGCTACTGATCTCGCGGACATATTATAGTCAGATCCTACTTTTTTCTTAGAATCTAACTTCATGCCCACTGGGCACGAAGTTAGATTTGGTGCTTTTGATAATCTTTCGATTTCATCTAATAGATCTGTTCGCACGCCTTGTTGTTTAATAGCACTATGCCTAGTAGCAATTACCGTTGCTCTCTCAGAATGTACCAAGTCCGTAAAGGACCTTTGCATCAAATTTGTTTCAGTGACTATAAGGATTGCTTCTTCTTCACTCAGTCCTTCTTTTATAACTGTTGGTATTGTTTCTAGACCTGCCTCTTTTGCTGCATTAGCTCTGTTATGGCCACTTAGGATTTCATACTTCAAACCCTTTTTCCGAACCACTATAGGTACAATCACACCATAATTCTTAATACTTTCAATCATTTCATTGAAGCGTTCCCCTTCATATAGCTTAAAGGGATGATTCTGAAAAGGTACCAACTGCTCCAATTTAAGTTCTGTGGCGCCTTCCTTTTTATCCGGCGGTGACGCGCTATAATCGTCACCGAATATTGAGGCAAAGCTTTCTGTTTTTTTGGTTTTGCTCTTATCCATTTCCTATCAACTCCTTTGTAAATTCTTGGTAGGCTATAGCAGCCTTATTGGTTGGCATATAATCCATAATACTTTTACTTTGAAGATTTGCTTCTCCTACTTTAACGGATTTAGGAATCTTCGTTTCAAATACTTTGATATGCTCACCATAGGATGCTTCAATCATATCCATCATTTTCTTCGCCAGACTGGTCCTTTCATCAAACATGGTCAAAAGAATGCCTTCAAAGGTTATAGCCGAATTAATGCGCTTTTTAACTTTGAAAATTGTTTTTAGTAATAGTTCCAATCCTTTAACTGATAGATATTCCGGTGTAGCAGGTATTAGAACACTGTCACAAGCTGCTAATACATTTAAGGTCATGAGACCTAAAGAAGGCATACAATCTAATAAAACATAATCATAATCCCCTTTGATCTCGTCTATAATGGTCTTAAGTACATACTCTCTGCTAATAGTACTAACCAGATTGATTTCAATGGCTGAAAGTTCAATACTACTGGGAATGATATCAATACCCTCCTTTTGAACCATATAGGCTTCTTTACTGGGTATATCCTTCTCCATCATGACATCCATCATTAAGTGATAAAGGGTATATTCCAGATTTTCTGGTTCAGAAATTCCAAAACAATCTGTTAGACTGGCTTGATTGTCTTATCCCGAAGATATTATTATCCCGAAAAATTGTTTAACCTAGCTCTACACAATGGTTTAACAATTAAACTTCGGGATAACAAATATTAAATCAACCCATATAATTTTTTCAAAGTCTCCTTATCATTTGTCCAG
>JAGXFY010000087.1:0-7723 GCA_024636985.1 Clostridiales bacterium
TAAAAGGTTTGTATCCATGGCGGACAGACATGCTGTTTTTTACAAAATAGTTATCATACCTCTTACAAAAACAACGTTTATTGAGGTTAAAACGGGCATCAATAGTAGGATGACAAATTCAGGAGCACAGCATTTTTATGAACTGGAGAAAAGGGTTTATAATCATAGAACCATGCAATACTGTCAAAAAACTTATGAAACGGATATTGACATCATCCTTACAGTCAGCGTTGAAGCAGAAGGTAAGCATCGTTATGAAAGTGATCGTAGACGCTTATATACAATTATTCATAAAGAGGTTAAAAAAAATGAAGTCTTTAATATTACAAAAAAGTGTCACATCAGAACAAGTATCGATCAAGCGTTTTCAAAGGACTATGAATTTGAAAAAGCGAAGCGTCTAGCCTTAGAAAAATTGGATGAAATAAGTGGCTTAGAATATGAAACTTTGTTGGAGGAATCATCTCAGGTATGGCGTGATTTTTATCAAGAAAACAATATAATAATAGAAAGTCAAAACAATTTTGATCAATTGGCCGTGAATTTTGCATTATACCACTTGAACATCATGCACCCATCCGACAACAGATTCAGTATTCCGGCGAAAGGACTCAGTGGTGAAGGGTACAAAGGGCATGTGTTTTGGGATACAGAAATATTCTTGTTGCCCTTTTATATGTATACCAGACCTCAAAAAGCCAGAGAACTCTTAGAATATCGATACAGGCATTTGGGAAAGGCCCAGGAAAAAGCAATGAAGCAGGGTTACCAAGGGGCTCTATATCCTTGGGAATGCGGTGGAACAGGAGATGAAGAGACACCGGATTATGCAGCTACGAACATAAAAACAGGCACAAGGGAAAAGGTTTGGTCAGCCCAAAAAGAACATCATATTGTTGCAGATATTGGTTATAGTATCATTCAGTATTATAATGCGACCAAGGATGTACAGTTTATGTTAGATATGGGTCTAGAAATGCTAAGAGAATGTGCCAAATTCTGGATCAGTCGAGGCCGGTTATGGGACGGTAAGATACAGATATTAGATTGTATTGGGCCGGATGAGTACACAGAACATATAGACAACAACGCCTACACCAATTACATGGCGTGGTATGTCGTAAGAGCGACAGTTGAGTTGCATGCGCACTTAAAAGTAATTCTAGAAGACCAACCCTATTTGGAGTTTATTCAGGGCATATATTTGCCTACAATGAATGAGCAGAATATTTTACCACAAGATGATACTTTCTTATCAAAGCCCATCATTGATGTTGAAAAATATAGAGCATCTAAGTCAAAACAAAGTATCTTGAAAGACCACACAAGACATGAGGTTGTTAACCTACAGGTCTTAAAGCAAGCAGATGTTATTATGCTGATGTACTTATTAAGTGAGCAGTTTATTGAACGGGATTTCCTTAAGAACTTTTATTACTATGAAGAAAAAACCATACACGACTCATCTTTAAGTATGAGTATCCATTGTATTATTGCCACCTATTTTAATGGAATCTCACAGGCATATGATTGTTTTGAAAAAGGTTGTCGTATTGACCTTGGAGACAATGCACAATCCTCTACAGATGGTATCCATGCGGCATCTCTTGGTGCTATATGGCAAGCGGTTGTGATGGGGTTTGGTGGTGTGAATACCAGACACGACGTGTTGAGCATCAACCCCAAGTTACCGGAAGTTTGGAAGAAAATTGTGTTTCCGTTTGTATGGAAAAGTACGAAGTTGCTCATAACGGTTGAATCACAGAGGATCACCGTAGAAAACAAGAGTGAAGTCGGTATTATGCTGATGGTTAGAAATAAACTTTTTGAACTTGAAGGAAGAGGTACACTTGAGGTTAATGATGGAAATGGAGGCTGAGCATGAAAAGCTTCAGAATCACTTCAAATGAGAAAGCGGAATTATATTTATTAGAAGAAGAAGTGGATGAACCAAGTGCTACCCAAGTACAAGTGGAAGTGGTAACATCGGTCGTGAGTCCTGGTACAGAGCGAGCATTTATTCTAAGCATGGAAAATACCGATCGAATCTATCCCAGAACACTTGGTTATAGTGTTGCAGGCATAGTCAAAAAAGTAGGTAAGAAGATTGAAGGCTTCAAAATTGGGGACAGGGTTGCAGGTGTACTGGCTCATAGAAGCCTCGGTAATATTGAGGAACATAATCTGGTTCATATTCCAGATGGCGTGACTTTTGAAGAAGCTGCATTCGTTCGAATAGGTGTAATTGCCATGCAAGGGGTTAGAAAAGCAAGGATAGAGCTGGGGGAAGGTGTACTTGTCTACGGATTGGGACTTATTGGGCAGATTGCGATGCAACTTGCCAAGGCAAATGGTGCACTGCCGGTTATTGGTATAGATCTTGTGCCAAGTAAGTTGCAGCTGGCCAAAGAAAATGGTTGTAACTATGTATACGATGGCAATATAGATGACTTGGAAGAAGCATTAAAGGCGATTCATCATGGTAATCTGCCTCAAGTGGTTATTGAGTCGACAGGTTTTCCAAAACCCATAGAATTGTCTCTCCGGTATGCGCAAGTATTTGGAAGGGTGGTCATACTTGGGAGTACCCGTGGGCATTCGGAGATTAACTTTTATAGAGATGTGCATAAAAAGGGACTTACTATAATTGGTGCTCATATTTCAATGAACCCCAAGGTCCAATCATACCCTGCTTATTGGAGCTTTAAAGATAACGCTATATGTTTTTTAGACATGATTCAAGACAAGAGGGTCAATGTCATTTCCCTTATATCAAATCGGGAGCGTTTCAGAGACTATGAGGCAATCTATGAAAATGTACTAGGAAATAATGAAGCTTATATCACGTCAATAATTAACTGGTGCTAGGAGGCGATTCTATTGAAAAAGGTAAATTTTGCTATAATTGGCTGCGGAACAATCTCAAGTACCCATATTGCTGCATTAAAGGAAATTTCAAAAGCCCAGTTGATTGCAGTCTATGATCGATCTATTGAAAAAGTACAAGCAATCGCACAAATAGAGCATGTAAAAGGATATACAGATATGGAGTCTTTACTAGCTGATGATGAGGATGATGCGGTCATTATACTAACAGCAAGTGGTATGCACGCGGATATGGGTATTAAAGCGGCCCAAGCAAAAAAACATGTGATCGTAGAAAAACCAATAGATATCGATGTGGATAAAGCCAAACACTTAATCAAACAATGTGGACAAAATAATGTTAAGCTGAGCTGTATTTTTCAACACCGCTATGATCAGGATACCATAACCCTTAAAGAAGCGATTGAAGACAATAAGCTTGGGGTCATCCATTCGGGTTGTTGTCATACCAAGTGGTTTCGTAGCCAAGCTTATTATGATGAGACCCCATGGAGAGGGACTAAAGAACTGGATGGTGGGGGTGCACTTATGAATCAAAGTATACATCAACTGGATCTTTTCCAATATTTGATGGGTGATGTAGAGGAAGTTTTTGGCTATACGGCAACCCGTGCACATACAGGTATCGATGTTGAGGATATTGCTATGGCGACTCTAAAGTTCAAAAATGGAGCTATCGGTATACTGGAGGCGAATGTCTGCGCTTATCCCGGATTTAATACAAGAATTGATCTATGTGGTAGCAAGGGTACCGTTATTCTAGAAGACAATAAAGTCACCCATTGGGCATTAAAAAGTGGTGAAACCTACCAAAGCAGGAAAACTGATTTTCCACATAAAGAACAGTTGGAAGAAATCACAAATGCCATCTTAGAAAACAGAGATCCTCTGGTTACAGGCGATGAAGCATTAAAGTCCTTGATATTAGTAGAGGCAATTTATCAATCAAGCATATTAGGTAGACCCATTAAGGTTGACTATCGATAGGAGGCTCATATGGAATATGGTGAAAATAGCTGTAAAGATATTAAAATATGCTATATCGGTGGTGGATCTCAAGGCTGGGCATGGAAACTGATGAGCGACTTGCATATGGAAAAAAGTCTGTCCGGCACCATAAGCCTTTACGATATTGATCATGAGGCAGCTAAAATAAATGCCCTTATTGGCAATACCATATCAAGTTATGAGGGCACACGGGGAAACTGGGAATATCAAAGTGTAGCTTCATTAGAAGAAGGCCTTCGTGGCGCTGACTTCGTCATCATTTCAATTCTTCCCGGTACGTTCAAAGAAATGTATTCAGATGTTCATACGCCGGAAAAATATAATATTTTCCAGTCAGTGGGAGATACGATAGGACCTGGAGGATTATTACGAGCACTAAGAACAATTCCTATGTATGAGGTTATTGCCAATGCCATTAAGACGTACGCTAAAGACGCATGGGTCATAAATTATACAAACCCCATGTCTATTTGTGTGGGTGCGTTATATGCAACTTTTCCGGAAATCAAAGCATTTGGATGTTGCCATGAAGTCTTTGGTGCTCAAAGACTTTTAAGTATGGCATTAAAAGAATTTGAAGGCATTGATGAGACCGACCGACATGAATTGAGAACCAATGTGTTAGGCATCAATCATTTTACTTGGATCGATCAGGCCAGTTATAAGCATTATGTTTTAATGCCTATATACAGTAAGTTTGTTGATCGGTATTTCAAAAAAGGTGTGGTTGATAAAGAGACAGAAGGTCCTTTTATGTCTCTTAATAAAGTCAAATTTGATTTATATAAAAGATATGGTATCATCGCTGCGGCTGGGGATCGACATCTTGCTGAGTTTGTCCCAGACTATATCAGAGATAAAGAAACAGTCCCAAAATGGGGTTATCAATTAACTTCAGTCGATTGGCGCATTAAAAACAAAGAATATCTAATAGAGCTTAGTAAAGCCTATGCAAGTAGAAAAAAGGTCATACCCATTGAAGCATCAGGAGAAGAAGGGGTACGGCAAATAAAAGCCCTGGTCGGGTTAGGGGACTTGATGACCAATGTTAACTTGCCTAATCAACATCAGTTTAGTTGTAATCAGAAGGTGGTTGTAGAGACCAATGCCTTTTTTACAAAGGATAGTGTGCGCCCATTGATTGCAGGTGAACTACCGGATGAGATTAACGTGATGATGGAAACACATATGAACAATCAGAATATTATTCTAAAGGCCGGTCTTATGCGTGATCTGAAGCTAGCCTTTGCGGCTTTTATCAACGATCCTTTGGTAAAGAACATGAGCGATTCACAAGCCCAGGCTTTGTTTGATGAGATGTTAATGAACACGCAAGCATATTTAACGACCTACTAATCAAGAACCCTTGCATCTAGGATGAATTACATATAAATAAGGAGTTTAAGAAGATGAAATATAAAGCCATAATATTTGATTTGGATGGTGTTATTTGTCATACAGATCAATACCATTATGAAGCATGGAAAAAAATAACCCAGCAATTAGGTATTGAATTTGATGAAAAAATTAACAACCGGCTTCGGGGTATTAGTCGTATGGAAAGTCTAGATGTCATCTTGGAAAACTACGATTCAGTTATGTCTGAAACAGAGAAAATGGTTTATGCGAATGAGAAAAATGAAATATATAAGGCACTCATGATGAACCTGACTGACGATGATTTAAGTGAAGAAGTAAGAGACACTCTAGATCATCTAAGGCGCTTGGGTTATAAACTCGCCATTGGCTCATCCAGTAAGAATTCAAGACTCATTTTAGAACGACTGGGTTTAAAAGATTACTTTGATGCCATTTCAGATGGAAACAACATCACGGATTCAAAACCATCTCCGGAGGTGTTTATTAAAGCGGCCCAGTACCTACAGATGCCTCAAGAAGATTGTCTAGTGGTTGAAGATGCTGTAGCCGGTCTAGAAGCAGCAAAAGCGGCTCATATGGATTGTGCTGCCATTGGTGATGCCGTTAAATCTAACCGAGCCAACTACAATTTGGTTCATTTTAAGGATCTAATTAACATATGTAATTAGAACCTTATAATAATCTATTTATAATCTGGTGGTATCCAGTAGGGTAATGCTGGTCCCATCATATTCAATAAGACCTTCATTTTTCATCTTTTGTAGTTCACGAGATAAAGAGGTGTGTTGAACGCCAATGCGTTCAGCAAGCGCCTTTTTTGATGAGCGTAATAGGATTCTGTAAGAACCTTGAAGTATATATTCGTTTTTTAGATAAGCCATCATGCTTTCGCGTATTGTGCGATTGACATAATGCTTGATTCGATCACCAAGGAGCATGGCGTGATCGGATATATATTCCAGAAAAAGCCTTAAAAAGGTTGTGTTGCTGGAACATAGGTCGAATAAAAGTTCTTTTTGCAGAATCAGCAGTGTGGTTTCGGTTTTGGCGGTAACCGTCATGGGGTAATGAGGATTTTTTGAAAAAACCAGATTTCCGCCTAGTATATCATCCGGTAAGAGTGTTGCAATGGTCATAAGGTTACCGGATTCATCAATACGTTCGACAACCACCTGGCCATTTAGTATGAGTTCAGCGCAAATACAAAGATCCCCTTCAAAATGTATGACTTGATCTTTGCTATAGGGTATTATTTTCATTGTTTGATGATGAAGGCTTTCAAGGAGATATTCTTCTGGAATGGCCTTAAGAAGCGTATAATTATTTTTATGATCAAGTAAGTTATTCATATAAAACCTTTCCTGTCGAACCGTTCAGAAATATGAGCAGGGCTCATAGCGAGGCGTAGCCTCTTTGTTCTTCTCTAGGAAAGCCTATGCTATGTTAATGCGTTGAAGCGTCGCATTAACTATCAAGGAAATCTTTCCTGCCGGAACAATTTGCTTTGCAAAGCGCGGCAAAGCCTCTTTGTTCTGTTACCTTGGTAACGCCATTCTTTTTAATTCTATTATATACTTAGTGTAAAAGATTGAAAAGGAGATTCTCATGGATAGGATAAGGTGGTGCATTGTGATATGAAAAAAATAAGGATTGTGAGTCAAATTATATTCTTAATCTTTTTCTTATTTGTTATAGTCAATGGAAATATGGTGTTGTGGTTAGGTATTTTTTTGCTTAGTTTACTGGGTGCAGCGGTGTTTGGACGTTTTTATTGTGGTTATATATGTCCCATGAATACAGCTATGGGTGTCACAGCAAAACTTGCCAAGAGATTAAATTGGCAGACGAAATCTGTACCAAAGATACTAAAGAGTAAGATCATCCCTTGGATTGTCTTAGTTCTGATGATTGCAACGATGATTGTTTCAAAAAGATTTTTGCAACTAGAATTACCCATCTTGTTGATTCTAATGGCCATGTCCATTCTGGTTACACTAAGATATGAAGAATTTGTGTTCCATAATCATTTATGTCCTTATGGGGCCTTATTAAGCTTAACAGGAAAAGGGGCAAAATATTCGACGAGAGTGGAGTCGGCTCAGTGCATAGGGTGTAAGAAATGTGAAAAGGTTTGTTCTTCTATGGCGGTCAAAGTCGAAGATATAACAAAAGCGGCCAAAATTGATCAGGCCTTATGTCATCAGTGTCAAGCTTGTACTTTAGTATGCCCTACAAAAGCCATTCGCTATAAGTAAATGGGTTTATGCAAACGTTTAATGATATAATAAGATTGACATTATTTATATACGTAACATAGGATACAGAATAGAATCGTTAATTAACATATACTAAAAGAAATAAGAATAAGAAAGGTGATAAAAATGATTGAACAAGTTTACAACATGACCCATGGAAACGATCGTATGATTGAAAAAGTCATTCAAGATGA
>JAGXFY010000088.1:0-11581 GCA_024636985.1 Clostridiales bacterium
ACTGTAAAGGAAAAGAGCTTAACAGTGGTGATGATGATGGATCAAGTTTTTGAAAAAACCTTATTATTTGATTTTTACGGTGAATTGCTAACACAGCGCCAAAAGCAATTGTACCAACTCTATAATCTTGATGATTTATCGTTGGGTGAGATATCTGAACAGCTAAATATAAGCAGACAAGGTGTATTTGATGCTTTAAAACGGTGTGATCAACAGTTACATCATTTTGAAGACAAATTACAACTGGTGCATCGATTCATTAGAAATAAGAAAAGGACCATGATGATTCATGAGCTTATAGCAAAAATCAAAGAAAGTCATAACGATGAACGTTTGACTGAGATTGAGGCCATCACACAAGCAATGATGGATGATATGTAAAAATATTGGAGGCCTTACATGGCATTTGAGAGTTTATCTGACAAATTTCAAAATATATTTAATAACTTAAAGAAAAAAGGTAAGTTGAGTGAGGCAGACGTCAAAGCCGCTATGCGTGAAGTAAAAATGGCGCTTCTTGAGGCGGATGTTAATTTTAAAGTCGTTAAAGACTTTGTTAATGCGGTTAAAGAACGGGCAATCGGGGATGAAGTTATGGAAAGCTTGACACCCGGACAGCACGTTATAAAAATAGTAAATGAAGAAATGGTTGCACTTATGGGTTCAGATGAATCCGAACTGACATTCACAACAGGCGGTGGACCAACCATCTATATGATGGTCGGATTGCAAGGTGCAGGAAAGACGACAACATCAGCCAAACTGGCCGGTTTGTTAAAGAAAAAAGGTAAAAAACCACTTTTGGTGGCTTGTGATATTTACCGTCCGGCAGCGATTAAGCAACTTCAGGTTGTGGGCGAGCAATTGAGTATTCCGGTTTTTTCTATGGGCAATCAAAACAAGCCCATTGATATTGCAAAAGCGGCCCTTGAACATGGTAGTAAAAATCATCATGATCTAATTATTTTGGATACAGCCGGTAGACTTCATATCGATGAAACCATGATGGATGAATTAATAGAGATTAAAGAGGTTATAAAACCAAAAGAAACGTTGTTGGTTGTCGATGCTATGACGGGACAAGATGCCGTTCATGTAGCAGAGTTATTTAATGAGAAAATAGGTGTTGATGGTGTCATCCTTACAAAGTTGGATGGTGATACTCGGGGTGGTGCAGCTTTATCCGTTAAAGCAGTTACTCAAAAACCCATCAAATTTGCAGGTATGGGTGAGAAATTATCCGATTTGGAAGTTTTCTATCCGGAGCGTATGGCCTCAAGGATTTTGGGAATGGGTGATGTATTAACTTTAATCGAGAAAGCCCAAAGCAACATTGATCAGAAAAAAGCATCTGAAATGGAGCGGAAGTTCCGAAAAGCGGAATTTAATTTTGAGGATTTTCTAGAACAGATGCAACAGCTTAAAAGTATGGGTTCTTTGTCGGATTTGATGGCGATGATTCCGGGTATGAGTGCCCAGATGAAAAACGTTCAGATAGATGATAAGGAAATGGCTAAAATGGAAGCCATGATTTTATCCATGACCGTACAAGAACGTAACGATCCAAATGTCATTAATATTTCCAGGAAAAATCGAATTGCAGCAGGTTCGGGAAACAAAATTCAAGATGTGAATCGTTTTTTCAAGCAATTTGAACAATCCAAGAAAATGATGAAACAAATGAGTGGCATGATGGGTAAAAAAGGACGCCGTGGCGGTAAAGGCATGTTCGGTAATCTGCCCTTTTAATTCATGAATACCTACATATCGGGTATATACCCAAAGTGTGGTTTCTATATATTAACATTAAGCATAAGGAGGTGAAACACATGGTAAAAATGAGACTTAAGAGATTAGGACAAAAGAAAGCTCCTTTTTATAGAATCGTAGTTGCAGACTCAAGATCTCCAAGAGATGGTAAGTTTATTGAGCAATTAGGTTATTACGATCCAACAAAAGATCCAATCGATCTTAAAATCGATGCGGAAATAGCTAAAAAATGGCTTAGCACTGGCGCTCAACCTACGACAACTGTAAGCAAACTTTTAAAAATCGCTGGTATCGTTGAATAAGGTGTCTAAGGGTCCTGATACGGACGCATGAACGCTGTCATTTACGTAGGAGGTCGGCATATGAAAGAATTAGTAGAAGCAATTGCGAAAGCACTGGTGGATCATCCTGAAGCCGTTGTTGTCAACGAGGTAGAAGGTGAACGTTCTACAATTTTGGAATTGAAAGTGGCACCGGATGATATGGGTAAAGTAATCGGCAAACAAGGTCGTATTGCTAAAGCTATACGAACGGTCGTCAAAGCAGCTGCAACCAAAGATGATAAACGTGTGGTTGTAGAAATACTTTAATGATTTTATGTAGTCCTATAAAATAATTAAGTTAAGCTTAAACAATGGGCTGTCTTATAAGCAATACGTTCTTTGAGCGATATTTCTTAGAAGACAGCCTTATTTACTAAAGCTTAAAGTGAAGAAAAAGGTGGTAACATGGAATATATGTATATTGGTCGTGTGGCAAATACCCATGGTGTAAAAGGCGTCATAAAAGTCCTTCCAACCACAGATGACCCAAAACGATTTGAATTGTTAAAAAAAGTAACCATAGAAGATGCCCGAGGTAAAGAGGCGGATTATACGGTAGTTAAAGTTAAGTACCTGCATCAATTTGTCCTACTTGAACTAAAAGAAGTCATTGATATGAATATGGCAGAAAGTCTAAAACAAGGGATTATCAAAATACCAAAAGAAGAAGCTTTGCCTCTTGAGACGGATGAATACTATGTTCAAGACCTAATGGGATTAAAGGTTTATGACCACCTAGATGCTTATTTAGGTACCCTTAAAGACGTACTCTTTACGGGTAGTAATGAAGTTTATGTCGTCACCCTTGAATCCGGTAAAGAGCTTTTATTACCAGCTATTAAAGATTGTATCTTGAATGTGAATATGGCAGATCAGAGAATGAAGGTTTATGTCATGGAAGGACTGATGTGATGAAGTTTAATGTCTTGACACTTTTTCCGGATATGGTTATGGATAGCTTGAATCATAGCATTCTTGGAAAAGCCATGGAAAAAGGCATCATTAAGGTTAATCCCATTAATTTCAGAGACTTTAGTGACTCCAAACACAATTCTGTGGATGATTATCCCTATGGCGGTGGTGCAGGCATGGTTATTCAAGCTCAACCTGTCCTTGACGCCTATGAGGATCTTGTTAAGAAGGAAGGTACTTCTAGGCTCATCTATCTGACACCCCAGGGGAAGACCTTTAACCAAGCAATGGCGGAAGAATTTGCCAGGGAGGATCAGCTAACATTTCTATGTGGTCATTATGAAGGTATTGATGAAAGAATTATCGACAGCATTGTAACGGATGAAGTCTCAATAGGTGATTTTGTTCTAACGGGTGGCGAGATGGCGGTCGTCCTTATTATTGATGCTGTTGCAAGGTTAATACCGGGTGTCCTAAAAAACAATACATCCAGTGAACATGAAAGTTTTCATGATTATCTCCTAGAATACCCTCAGTATTCAAGACCGGAAATCTATAAGGGTATGTCGGTGCCCAAGGTCTTGTTATCCGGGCATCATAAAAATATAGAAATCTGGCGCAGAGAGCAATCCCTACTCAGAACTTATAAAAAAAGACCGGATTTGTTGCCTTTTGCGAATTTGACGGAAAGTGACAAACAATTCTTGAAAAAATATTGCAATTATGATGTAAATATGCTATAGTAATAAACTGTGACTACGGATGTTCCGCTTTTATGAAACCGATATTATGAACATCTAAGATGGAAGGAGGATACTCAAATGAATAACATTATTAGAGGTATTGAGCAAGCTCAATTAAAGGAAAATGTAGAGTCATTTAACGTTGGAGATACAGTACGTGTATATGCAAAGGTTAAAGAGGGCAACCGTGAAAGAGTTCAAATGTTCGAAGGAACAGTTCTTAGCAGACAAAACGGTGGTTCTAAAGAAAACTTTACAGTAAGAAGAATTTCTTACGGTGTTGGTGTTGAAAGGTCATGGCCTGTACATTCACCAAACATTGAAAAAATCGAAGTAATCAGACGCGGTAAAGTAAGAAGAGCAAAATTAAATTACTTAAGAAGCCGTATTGGTAAGAGTGCTAAGGTTAAGGAATTAATTCGATAAGAGTATCTTATATAAGAGTAAAAAGGGTAAGGCCAATATCAGGTACTGCCCTTTTATTTTTTTGATTAAACGTAATGATAAACTTAATTCTTATAAAAAGCGCCTCAGCGTTAAGTCTTTATTACATTTTTCAAAATAACTTGAGTTGTTTAGTGAAAAAGGTGTACAATGACATAACGATAAATATGTAATTTTGAAAATTAATGTTTAACATTATGAAAGTAGGTATAGATTTGGAAGAGAATAAATTAAAAAAAGAACTCATAGGTTGGGTTAGAGACCTTGCTATAGCACTATTGGTTGTATTTATAATCTTTAATTTTTTGGGACAAAAGACCAATGTTGTCGGAAAGTCCATGGAGCCAACGCTTCATGATGGTGATCAGTTGGTGGTTGATAAACTGAGTTACCGCTTTAGCGAAATCGAACGTTATGATATTATCGTTTTTCCTTATGAACCGAAGCTATATTATATAAAGCGCGTTATAGCCCTTCCAGGGGAATCGGTAGACATTCAAAACGGAACGCTTTTGGTCAACGGTGAATCCATAGATGCTGACTTCAACTTTGATGTCATAACAGAATATGGTAATAATTTACCGATTGTTGTACCACCTAATGAGTATTTCGTTATGGGTGATAACCGTAATAATAGCTCGGACAGTCGTTATATGGATGTGGGAACCATTCATAAAAATGATGTTATAGGCAAAGCTGTGGTACGTATATGGCCTTTGAAACTCGTCGGAACCATCGATCACTAACCAATGAAAATACATTTAGCATAGTGGGTAATCACTCATTATGCTTTATATATGCAGAGAAATAGGGAGCTTTATATGAATATACAATGGTATCCAGGTCATATGACCAAAGCCAAAAGAATGATGGAAGAAAATATCAAACTCGTAGATGTGGTTATAGAACTGGTAGATGCGAGGGTACCTATTAGTAGTCAAAATCCGGATGTACTAAAACTTGCAAATAACAAACCAAGAATTATAGTTTTAAACAAAGTAGATTTGGCGGATGGAAAAGAAACCAAAAAATGGGCAGATTTCTTTTTTAACCAAGGCTATGTTGTGGTTGAGGTGAACTCACAAAACGGAAAAGGTATAAAAAGTGTATCTTCGGCTATTAATCTGGCTTGTAAAGAAAAGATTGAACGTAACAAAAAGCGCGGCTTACTTAACAGACCGATGCGTGCGATGGTTGTGGGCATCCCTAATGTAGGTAAGAGTACTTTTATAAATAAATTGGTTGGAAAAGCAAGCGCCAAAACCGGTAACAAGCCCGGTGTTACAAAAGGGAAACAATGGTTGAAGTTGAAAAATGAGTTTGAACTTCTGGATACACCAGGTGTACTTTGGCCTAAGTTTGAAGATCAGAATGTAGGCATCAAATTGGCTATGATTGGATCCATTAGGGAAGAAATATTGGATACAGAAGGACTTGCAATGTTAGCCCTTGAGTTTATGAGAGATCGATATCCGAATCTGCTCATGGACAAATACCCCATGACAGATGTAGCCGGTAAAAAAGGGCATGAATTACTTGAAGCAGTAACCATAACAAGACATCTTCTAAAACCGGGTAATGAACCGGATGTTTCGCGTATGGCAAAAATGTTTCTGGATGAATTTAGAAATGGTAAAATCGGAAAGATGACATTGGAAACTGTATCAGAATATAAATAAGTAGTGTTACTTTGTCATGGTATAGAAAATACTACTTTCCTAATAGGGTTAAGGTGTCAAAACTATATAGTTGAACTTTCGCATAACTTGTATGTGAACTTAGTGAAACTTAGTTTTGACACCTTAACCCATATAGATACAAAATTGGCGCTGACTTAGGCGCCTATTTTTATTAATATTATCTTTATCAGAACCATATCATACGCTATAATGGGAGTAGACATAATAAAATTAAGGGGGTACCATGAATACTTTACCCATTAATACCATTAAAGAAATTTACAAAAAAACCGATATTCATGCACTAGATGCTTTTATTAATAGGTTTCAAGAAGATGATAGAGCTGGCGTTAAATACTTAGTTGACTGCTCTAGAAAAAAAATACAGGCTTATAACCAAGAGTTAGATCGAATGTCACGTATGCGTTTATATGAACAAAAATACGACCATTTAGATTTTATTTGCGGCATTGATGAAGTGGGTCGAGGACCATTGGCCGGTCCCGTGGTTACAGCAGCCGTCATTTTAGAAAAAGACACGAAGTTACTCTACATCAATGATTCAAAGAAGCTATCTGAGAAAATGCGTGAAATGCTTTATCATCAGATTATGGATGAAGCTATAGCGGTGAGTATTGGTATAGAAAGCGTCGAAACCATTGATACCATCAATATATTGCAAGCCACCTATAAAGCAATGCAAAAGGCTGTAAATGGCCTTGAAGTACAGCCGGACATTCTACTGGTGGATGCCGTTACAATACCGGACATTGATATTACGCAACATGCCATCATTAAAGGTGATGAAAAAAGTATTTCAATAGCTGCTGCCAGTATAATTGCAAAAGTGACTAGGGATAGAATGATGAAGGACTATCATGAACTTTTTCCTGCCTATGATTTTGATAAAAATAAAGGGTATGGCTCTTTTACACATATTGAGGCCATAAAAAAAGTGGGCCCCTGTTTCATTCACCGAAAATCCTTCATAAAAAACTTTATTTTGACCCTTTAAACATGGTTAAGGTGTCAAAACTAAGTTTCACTAAGTTCATATACAATCTATAGATTACGTTGATACATTCATAACTATATATTGTATGCGAAAGTTCAACTATATAGTTTTGACACCTTAACCAAACATAAACACATATAAGTGCATCAAGGGGTGATGAATTTGAAAATAGATCCGAATATGATTCATAAGAAATATGGGCAGGTTCAAAACACAGCGGAAATAAACACGGTAAAAGGTGAAAGGTTGACCTACAAAGAAGGTCAGGTTGTCAAAGGAGAGGTTCTTGATGCGACCTTAACCGGTGTAAAAATTAAGCTCACAAACGGACAAATATTGGATGCGAAGCTTGCACAACCGGCTATGTTTTCTATTGGTGATGAAGTTGCTTTAGCGGTCAAAGAAGCTTCTGCAAAACAAGTGTTGTTGACAACATTACATCAGGATCCTCAATTGGTAGAAGATAAATTGATAACCATACTGGAAAACGCTAAACTACCCATGACAGAAGAAAATCATCATTTGGTTCGCCAATTAATCGATAATAACCTGCCAATTAGTGACCAAAGTCTCAAGAATTTCATTCAATTAACCAAGCAATTTCCGGAAGCGACCGTAAAACAACTGATTTTTATGGTAAAGCATGACATACCCGTTTCATCTGAAAATATACGGCAACTCACGATGTTAGAAAATAATGAGCATGCTTTGATGAAAAGCATAACGTCCTTAGCAGATGATATAACGTCCATCCAAAGGTCCGAACCCAGTACATCCCCATTAATCATTAAAGATACACTATCGGTAAATCAAACCCCACTACCATTAACGTTGCTTACAAGTGACAAAAAGAGTAGTGAATTTCTTAGTAATCTCAATCAAGTTATAAAAGCTACAGCAGACTTAAACATTGAAACACTGCCTATGCCAACATCAAAAGTCCCTCTTGGTGATATGCTTCTTACGAAAGATGTAGAGAATCTTACGCGTCATTTAAAGCTTAATATGATTGAGCAACAAAATTATACAAGTGAAAAGCTACCCCTTAGTGATGCCCAAAAACTATTATTTGAAAAACTAGAAACGCCAAAACAGATGAATCTAGTGGATTTAGTCACGATGACAAAAGAAAAGCTGTTACCTCTAGGTCAATTAAGGGATATTCTTGTACAACTAAAAACAGATAGCACATATGCAACACTGGTCAAGGGTATGCTTATGTCAAAGGATACGCTTGGTGATATGGTACAAGTCAAAGATTATTATAAAACACTGAATCTGAAGATGACCGACTTGATAAAAAGTACTGAACTGGCTTTGAAAGATGAGAGTGGTAATGTATTAAAAGAAGCACAAAATGTCAAATCTTCAGTATCCTTCCTTAATGCCCTTGGTAAAGATTTTAGCTTGATGCATCTACCAATGCTGTTACAAGATCAACTGCAACATTCGGAGCTCTATGTACTTGGTGATCGAAAGAAAGGCAAGGATGGAGAAAAGTCCATAACAGCTTTGGTGCGTCTGGATCTTGTAAATCTTGGGCATACAGACATTCATATAAAAAAAACAGGTAAAAATCTGGATATTCAGTTTTTTATGACGGATGAAAAACAAATCTCTGTCGTGAATGAAAACCTATATGGACTTCACAACCTATTAAACCGAAAAGGCTTTAATGTATTGTCCATAAATGTAACCCCTTTGGAAAAATCCTTTGATGTTGTAACCGATTTTCTGGATGGTCAAGATGTGAAAGCCAATATTAGCAGGTATACCTTTGATATGAGAGCGTGATGATGATGAAAGAGAAAAAAAAGGCAGTTGCCATTAAATATAGTGAAGGTGAAGTGGCACCAAACTTAGTGGCAAAAGGCAAAGGCATAATTGCAGATAAAATCATAGAAAAAGCTCAAGAGGAAGCCTTGCCCATCTATCAGGATGCAAAACTCGCCGATGAACTGACTAAACTGGAAATAGGAGATTATATTCCAGAAGAGCTTTATAAAGTGGTGGCTGAAATACTGGTTTTTGTAACAGATCTAGATAAATTACGTGATAAAATATAGATAGTTTAGTTGATGTAAGGGGGCTTTATGAACAAAAGAGATACAGGCAGGCACTATGAAGAAATGGCGGTTTTGCATTTGATTCATGCAGGCTATAAAATTCTTAAAAGAAATTATTATACAAGGTATGGTGAAATTGATATCATAGCCTATAAGGCATCCACTTATATTTTTATAGAAGTAAAATATAGAACCTCTGATAAAAAAGGTAAACCCTATGAAGCTGTCGGTCATGCTAAGAGACAAAGGATGATGAAATCAAGTTTAAGCTATTGTAAGGTTATGAACCTCTTTGGTCAGTCGATGCGTTTTGATATCATTGATATACTGGAAGAAAAGCTGACCCATTATGAAAATGCTTTTGAAATGGATAAACGGTATACCAATTATTGAAAGGAATAATTATGTTACGTTCTAAACATATGATTATAGAAAATCAGAAAGAAGTTATGGTTGTAAAACTACCACATTTTGAAGCGTCCGGTTTGGTGAAACATGGGTTCTCAACAAAATACGGTGGTATAAGTAAGGGTGTTTATGAATCTATGAATCTTGGTAAAAATAGGGGCGACTCACCTTATAACGTTGAAGAAAACTTTAACCGATTTTGTGATGCCATAGGTGTACCCACGGACACTTTAGTCTTTAGTGATCAAGTTCATGATGCCCATGTGCGTGTGGTTTTTGAAGAGGACAAAGGCAAAGGCTTTTATAGAACATCGGATATTATTGGTGTTGATGGTTTGGTTACCAATCAAGTTGGTGTTACATTAACCACCTTCTATGCCGATTGTGTGCCTTTGTTTTTTTTAGACCCAATAAAAAAAGTTATAGGCTTATCACATGCAGGATGGAGAGGGACGGTTAAGGCCATTGGACCTAAAACAGTAGAACTCATGAAACAAACATTTGGCAGCAATCCCGAAGATATTATGGTCGGTATTGGTCCATCCATAGGGGCCTGTTGCTATGAAGTTAGTACAGATGTTATAAAAGAGTTTGAAAATAATCTAAATCATGATATAATTGTACGGATTGTCTCGAGAATAAATGATGAACACTATAAATTAGACCTGTGGGAAGCCAATCGGTTGTTATTGTTAAATGCAGGTATTGATCATAAAAACATGGTGGTAACGGATTTATGTACAAAGTGCCATAATGCGTCTTTCTATTCCCATCGATTTATGGGGAATCAAAGAGGTAGTCTTGCGGCTATGATTGCGTTAAAAACGACAACAGAGTAACAGACTAAACAGTCATGTTAAAGAAGGTGAAGTATTGGAATTGAAGCACTATAGTAAAGATGAAACCCACGATCACGAGATTCTCGGCGTGGAACAAGGCAGTATTGCCGATGAACTGGGTATCAAAGCAGGAGATAAGCTTATCAGTATTAATGGAAAAAAAGTACAAGACGCCTTGGATTATCACCTATTTGTTAAGGATGAATTCATTGACTTAATGATTTATAACCTAGAACACGATGAACCATGGCTTTATGAAATCGAAAAAGATGAAGAAGAAGATCTTGGACTTGTCTTCGATAATAACTTAATGGATGAATACCGTTCCTGTAGGAATCAATGCGTCTTTTGTTTTATTGACCAATTGCCAAAAGGTATGCGGGAAACCTTATACTTTAAAGATGATGATGCTAGACTTTCATTTTTACAAGGCAATTATATTACTTTGACAAATATGACCGATAGAGAAGTGAACAGAATTATAGAGTATCATCTATCTCCGATCAACATATCCATTCATACCATGAACTTAGAGTTACGACAAAAAATGTTGAAAAACAAAAATTCCGGCAAAATCGTTGCCTACATGGACCGACTCTATGATGCTGGCATAACCATGAATGGACAAATTGTTCTTTGCAAGGGTCTTAATGATCAAGACGAATTAGCCTATTCCATTCAGGCGCTTAGTAAGTATATCCCTCATCTTCAATCCGTATCTGTCGTACCTGTTGGTTTATCCAAACATAGAGATGGTCTATACCCTTTAGCGCCTTTCTCTAAAGAGGATTGTATAGAAATCATTAAGCTTGTAGAAGGTTTTCAAGAGGAATATATGACACTTTATAATAGTCATTTCATTCATCTGGGCGATGAGTTCTACATCATGGCCGGTTTCGATTTACCTTCTGAAGCCACATATGATGGATACCTACAACTGGAAAATGGTGTGGGTATGACCCGAATGTTTATTGATGACCTAACAAGCGATATAAAAGACCTGGATTCAATAAGTGTCAAACCCATTACCATATCCTTGATTACTGGAAAGCTATTTGAACCTATCTTAAAAACGCTTATGTGTAAGCTTGAGGAGAAGATTAGGAATTTGACGCTGCAAGTCATCGGTATTGAAGATGTTTTTTTTGGAGCTCAGATTACGGTTTCAGGATTGTTGACAGGTAAGGACATTCTGCATCAAGTTAAGGATCTTGATCTTGGTCATTATCTTTATTTGCCGGATAATATCTTAAGAAGCGGTGAAAAGATATTTCTGGATGATATAACGGTTACTGATATGGAGAAAGCTTTAGGAACACCTATGACATTTATAGATTGTTTTGGTAGCAATCTGGTTCAATCGATACTGAGCCATTTAGAGC
>JAGXFY010000089.1:0-12479 GCA_024636985.1 Clostridiales bacterium
ACCGGCGACGATGAAACAGGCGACGATGAAACCGGTGACGATGAAACCGGTGACGATGAAACAGGCGATGATGAAACCGGTGACAATGAAATCGTCAATGATGAAGAAGAAGAAGAAGAGGTAACAACAACTACAAGAAGAAGAAGTAGAGTTGCAGTTGTAGAAGTACCTGAAATCGAACTTCCTGATGAAGAAATAGCAGAAGCTCTACCTGAACCTATGATGGAAGAAGTTGTAGAAGTTGAACCTATCGAAGAGATCATCTTAGATGAAGAAATAGCAGAAGCGCTTCCTGTAGCCGTTCTCGTAGATGAAGAGTTACCACAAACCGGTGGTCTTCCACTAGAAGCAATATCTCTAATCGGTGCTGCACTTACGAGCATAGGTGCTTTGATTAGAAAAAGAAATTCATAAGATTAATTGTAAAGGGTGAGAAATAAAAGCTGATTTCTGTTTGATACAGGAGTCAGCTTTTTCAACCAGAAGCTAACAAAGGTTTAGCTAACTTTTGGCTAGAACATAACTTAGAATCTTAATCAAGGTCCGTTAGCCACTTATTTGGCTAACGGATCTTTTGGTAATCAGAGTTACCAAAAGGTGCGGTTTCTGTGGTTAGATATTATTCCAATCAAATACCTTTAAATATAGGCTAAGATGCTTTATAATAAGTAATAGAACAACGGAATATAATGTAATGATGGCTTTAGAGATAAATATGAAGGGGTAAATAGGCAGGTCTAATGACACAGCCTATCGAGTGCGCAATATGTTTAAGAAGATGGTTATCTGTGTGTGGGTAGGGATGATGGTTCTAATAGCGATGAACCCTGTCCTATATGCCAATACTCAGGAAGAAAAAGATGCATTGGAATTATTAGAATCAGACACCTTACTAATGGTACATTTAAGTGATGATGGAGTTTTACAAGTGTATATGGATTCTGTGGATCTTAAGCTGATTTTCGACCGTGTTGGGATTAACGGACTCTACGGCTTAAGTCGCTTGTCTCTATCAAAGGCGCCACAGATGGGGGACTACCATAAGATGGAGATTGGTACCGATTGGATTAGCCCATATATGATGCGCGCCCTTGATATGGAGGACCTTGATCTACCTTTTTATACCGGTGGCTGGCACGGTTCTAATGGAAATGATACAGGAGAAATGACAGCGTATACAGATTATGTGAGCTTCTATGTTGATAGCCATCCACTTTATACAGACACATGGATGGTCTGTAAGAGTCTAACCTTACAAGTGGTCAATCAGGTACAGGCTTATAATGATGACACCTCAACCCTTGAAGAGATTATTACCTATACGATAGAAAATGATAAGGTGGATATAAAAGTAGATGCAAGAGCAAAAAAGCCTCTTGAGATTACCCAATATTTTGGACTCCAGACGCAAAACAGTTGGTGGGATTCTATTCGGTATTATGACCTAATGGGAACGTATACAGAAAGCACGACCTATCTAAACAGTTATGCCTTACCAAAAAATATGCAGACAGTGCATCAGTTTCAGCTTAGGTCCAGTGGTATAGCGCCTTTACTTACAGCGGGTATGCTGACCGATGGGTTAGGTAGCTTGGGATATTTGGAAGAGGATAAGCCGACTTGTTTCACCAGAGGTTATGGCAAAACCTATTTTAATCTAATTAGTGGGAAGCCTTTGATATTAGAGGCGGAAGATCACTTTACTTGGCGTGGTTTTTATAGTTTTGAGCCATCTGAGCCGGTGAAACCGGTTATCTCAGAGACACTTGCACAAGAATAGGGACCAGAAGGACGTTTCTTGTGGTTCCAAATAGATTGTAGTAATTATAAAAGAAAGGCTGATTATGAATAATAGAGCCACTGGGAAAAATAAGAGTAATAGCGAAATGATTCACGACTTCACAATCTATGATGTGAGGGATTTACAAGATACACAGGAGAAGTTCAACAAATATTCAGGCCTATCCAATGTTGTATTTGACTTGAGTGGGACACCCGTAACGAGCATAGGAGAACAAAGCAATCTGCTAGATGATTTCATTCAGCGGATAAAAACACAAAGTGATCTTTTCTTTAGTGCGAGATCAATGGAGAAAATCTACTTCAAGGATCATTTGCAAGTATATTTATGTAAGGCATCCGAAAAGTTATATGGTGTTATCGACCTAATGGCACACGGGAAAAAAGTAGCCAGTTGGTTGATTCAAGATGATTATAAAATAGAAGACACTGATCATGGGTACAATCTTGATCAAGCAAAATCCTATTTTATTACCATATGTCACATGCTACACCTTCAAATAGAACAGCTTGAAAAACAGGCTGTACTTAGAATGTGCCTACAATATGAAAAAGATAAACTTAAAAAGAGTCAAAGGTGTTAATTTTTATCTTTTCTTAATGGTCAAAGTATAGGCCAATATGTTATGATGCAACCAAGGATGATGACATCCTGGATGAATCTTGAAGATATGAGAAAGCTTATATGAGCGGTCTTGTTTGGAGGATATTATGGCAGATACAGATACATTTCCATCTATGGAAGCGATAAGGGATATGTTAGATGATATACAAGAAGACTTGCCACCCATACTTTTTGAGGAGCTCAATGGCGGTGTGCTCTTACTGCCGGAACATAAGCTACATCCGGAGAGCCGTAAAGAAGATAAGCTTTATATAAAAGGTGAGTACCATCGTAGTCGTACGCTTGGTAGACAGATTATCATCTATTATGGTACCTTCAAAAAGCTCTATGAAACAAAATCAGAGAAGAAAATCTATAAAGAGTTAAGAAAGACTTTGCACCATGAGTTTGTGCATCATATTGAATCTTTAGGCGGAGAAATAGATCTTGAGATTGATGACGCCATCCGATTGGAAGCTTATAGACGTAAAAAACGCATCAAAAAAGAGGAATAAATAACAAGTTGTAAGAATAATCTTGAAGATAAAAAAGTTATGTTATGGGTAGATGAAGAATCACCTAAGGACATGGCTTTTTATTTTATTCGTTAGGGAAATCTCTTATATGACATTTTGATAAATCATTGTCTTAACCCATTGAATTCTAAAAAAGTGAATGCTATACTTATAAGAGATTTAGCAGATTACCACCATTTACGGAACGTATTGAGTGCTATAACGTCTAATGGATGAGTAAAGAATTATAATGGAGGGTACACACATGAAAAAATCAATCAGTAAAATAGTTTTATCCATGCTTGTACTTGTTGTATCCATGGGCTTTGGACCAAAAGCTCAAGCAGCAAGTATTTTTTCGGACACAAATAGACACTGGGCAGAGACGGACATCTACAAAGGCGTTACAGAAGGTTTTATAAAAGGTTATACCAACGGCACTTTCAAGCCGGATCAACCGGTAACCAGAGCTGAATTCAGCAAGATGCTCAACCAGGCTCTAGGTGTGACGGCTACAGTTAGCATCACCATGAAAGACCTAAAGACCACAGATTGGTATTACAATGAAGTCAGAAAAGCGGTTGCGGCCGGCTACATCAACGGCTATACAGATAACACATTTAAGCCTGAAAACAACATAACAAGACAAGAAGCAGCCAGTATGATTGCCAAGGTTATACCTAACTACGGTACAACCACGAGGCTTACTGGTATCCTAGATACGGATGATATATCCAATTGGGCAGAAGATAGTGTCGAAGCGGTATTTGGACGTGGTTATATTACCGGTGACAATCGTAAGATGTACCGTCCTCTTGGTGCTTTGACCAGAGCAGAAGCCTGTGTCATCTTATTAAGGCTACTTGACGGTGAACAGGTTGTTACGGACTCAAACTATGTTATCGACGATGAAGGTACTACAAAAAGCAGGACCATATATACCAACAACCTAACCATCCATAAAGATGTGGATGACGGCGATGTTAATCTTGATCGTGTTGTCGTACTTGGAACTTTAACGGTTCAAGGTGGCGGTGACAATACCATCGAGATTGAAGATTCCAGAATCCGTAACATGAATGTAGAAAAAACATCCGGTGATGTTAGAGTACTTCTTAGAGGCAATACAACGGTTGAGACAACCACAGCAAAATATGGTAGCACATTGGAACAAGTGAGCATGAGTGGCGCAGGTTATAAAAGTCTAAGACTAGACGGAAGTAGTCTGAGTAGTCAAGAAACCATTTTAAAAGGAACGTTCCCAAGTGTGGTGGTGGATGATAGGGTTTTATTATCTTTAGCATCCGGAAAAATCACGGACCTTAAGGTAAATTCCGGATCATCAGGCAGTGTCATCAACTTAGCAAGTGGTACAACTGTGACCAACACGGATGTGTATACAAGCTCAAGTTTTACCGGCACAGGTAAGATTACAACTTTAAAAGCCTATGCTAATGATATCACTTATGAAACCAAACCAAGTAAGATTACTACTGGAAGTTCTTTATCTAGACCCCCTGTACTTGGAGAAGATACAGAAGGGCCAGTACCTGACTTCACACCAAAATCAGATGCAACAAATGTTGCGACGAATACAAAAATCGTAGTTAGCTTTAATGAAGCCATCTATCTAGACAGAGGCGGTCGGGTTGATGCCGATGATATAGTAGATATTATTGAGATTAGAGAAGACAAGACCACTGGTAGCAAGATTAGTTTTACAGGTACAATCAGCTCAGACCGTAAGACTTTAACCATAACACCGGATGAGATTTTGGATATAAGTACTTACTATTACATTATGCTTTTGGACGAAGTCATAGAAGATGACGAAGGCAATGGAAATGAAAAGGCATCGTCTAAATTCAAAACAGGTACACAGGATCTTGCACCGCCAAAAGCGACTTTTTCACCGGTTAATAATGCGACGAATATAGCTGCAACCTCCAATATTACTATAAGCTTTGATGAAGCTATCCGCTTGACGAATAACAGCGCGGTGACCAATTCGAACATAACTGGCTTTATAGAACTCAGGGAAAGCAGCGCAACAGGCACAAAAAAATCATTCTCAGCTTCGATTAATTCAACGAAGAAGTTAATTACAATTGATCCTAGTGCAGACTTAGCCATTGGAAAAAGTTATTACGTTATCATATTGGCAAATAAGATTGAAGACGAGGATAATAACGCTGTACCTAAGACAACATCTACCTTCCAAACCGGCTTACCAGTAGCAGCAACCCCAACTATTACGACAAACCCGGCAATTGTGACAGGCATTGCCAACAGCGGTGTACCAGTGTCTGTAACGTTGACTTCGACCACATCAGGCAGTAATATCTACTATACAACGAATGGCTCAACACCAACCACATCTTCTACATTATATACAGGGGCATTTGATGTGACCAATGTCGGAGGCTTAGTTGACGGACAGACCATTACGGTTAAAGCCATCACCACCAAAACGGATATGACCAATTCAGCAGTTGCCTCTAAGGCCATAACCTTTGTATCCAACAGAGTAGCAACGCCAACCATCACAACCAATGTATCCAATGAATCAACGGTACCAAGCAATCAGACTGTAACTGTGACGCTGAACACAACTACAAGCGACCCGACGACCATCTATTATACAACGGATGGCTCAGCACCTACCATCACGGATACTCTCTACAATGATCCCTTCCCAATCAATGCGACCAATCCTAACGGAGAAGTGATTATCATTAAAGTCTTGGCAATCAAAGATGGTATGATTAACTCCAATGTAGCGACGAAAAGCATCACTTTTATCAAGAACACAGTAGAGACGCCAACCATCACCACAGACCCTTCTAATGTATCAAATGTAGCTAATGATCAGGCAGTTAATGTATACATCGTAACAGATACAGATTCAGCCACCATATACTATACCACTGATGGCTCAGACCCAACTGAATCATCCTCCTTATATTCAGGAGGATTCAGTGTGAATACACCAGGAGGAATAGCAGGTGGTGAAGTCATTGTCAAAGCCATAGCCATTAAATCCGGTATGTTGAATTCTAGTATCAGAGATAAGACAATCACTTTTCTAGCGCAGTAATAATGACTAAATAATATCTATAATCAAGACCTGTTAACCATGGTAAAAAGCCATGTGTTTGACAGGTCTTTTTCTTGTTGCATATCACCTTTTATGGTAAAGTGGGTATAGGAATATAGTTATAAAAATAAAAAATATATAAATAATAAGGATGTGGTTGCTATGAGAAGAAGGGTATACGAAAGATATATGTTGTTAGTAGGGGTATTAATATTACTTGGTGGTATGGGGAATACTATTTGTGGCGCCACCTATTTTACAGACGTGAGAGGCCACTGGGCAGAGTCGTCTATTTATGAAGGTGTAGCACTAGGTATTGTATCCGGTTATTCAGATAATACCTTCAGACCTAACAACTTTGTAACCCGTGCAGAGTTCTCCAAGATGATGAACCAGGCACTTGGTGTTACTGGAACAACGCCAATCAGTATGTGGGATGTCAGCTATTATAGTTGGTACTACCAGGAGGTTCAAAAAGCAGTAGCAGCCGGTTATATCTCCGGTTATGCTAATGATACTTTCAAGCCCAATAACCATATCAGTCGACAGGAAGCGGCTACGATGATCGCTAAAATCTTACCAAGAGAAGTTCTTCCTATAGGTCAGAAAGTCTACACTGATTCTAGCCAAGTGGCAAGTTGGGCCAGAGATCATGTGGATCTGGTTGCATCCAAAGGCTATATCACGGGTGATACCAATGGGAAATACCGCCCCGGTGGGGCACTGACTCGTGCTGAGGCTTGTGTGATTCTGGTTCGGGTATTAAAAGGTGAACAGATTGTACGAAATACGACCTACATGAATTCTGATAACCTATCCAGAAGCCGTCAGATCTATGCCAACAACTTGGTTATAGAAGAAAACGTAGGAAGCGGTCACGTTAAGCTTGACAACATCGTGGTACTAGGTGAGCTTAGGGTTGAAGGTGGTGGAGAAAACACCATCGACATCAACAACTCCAGAATCATGGGTCTCACCATGGCAAAAGACACCGGAGATGTTCGAGTTGTACTTAGAGGTAGAACCAGTGTGGAAGATCTTCTAATTGAAAACGGTGGCATATTAGAACAAAGGGATGTGCTTGGCAACGACGTTCAACAGGTGCGATTAAATGGCAGTGATCTAGATGAACAATCCGTAACCCTTCTTGGTAATTTTCAAAACGTTCATGTTGAAGAAGAAGCTAGGTTAACCTTGGGCAGTGGCAGTATCCAGTACTTGATGGTCGCATCCGAGGCGGATGATTCGGTAATCCATCTTTCTTTAGGTACAAGCGTGGATACATCTGCCGTTTATTGCTCTACTCAGTTTTCGGGTGCGGGTATGTTAACCTCTCTTAGAGCATATGCTAATGATATAACCTATGAGACACAACCGGAGAAAGTGACCCGTGGTACCAGTCTGAGCCGACCACCCGAGATGGCTGAAGATGAGCATGGACCCAAGCCGGCTTTTTTTCCTGGAGATGGTGCCCGTGATATTGCTTTAGGGACTCAGATTGTCGTGGTTTTTGATGAACCGATTTATCGTGATTATGGAGAAGCGGTTATTAGTTCGGACATTGAAGATATCATTGACATTAGACGGACAAGAACGACTGGATCACGCATTGACTATGAGGCTACCATCAGCTCGGATCTAAGAACCTTAACCTTAACACCCCTAGATTATCTAGAGACAGACACTTACTATTACATAGTTCTTAGAGATGAAACAGTTATGGATGCTAATGGAAATGAGAACTATAGAACCACAGCAAGATTCAGAACCTCTGACTTAGACCTTGTGCCACCGGAACCGGATTTTTCTCCAAGAGAAGGTTGGACGGATGTATCCATTCATACATCGCTAACCATCGATTTTGATAAGTCTGTTGTCATGATAGGGGATAGAGACATTGAAGATAATGAGATACCCACATTTGTTGAGTTAAGAGCTGGTAGTGTGACCGGTCCCAAGAAGGCTTTTAGAGCCGAGATGCGTTCAGGGGATGAGAGCATACGCTTATACCCCACATCTTCACTTGATTATAATGAAACCTATTACATCGTAGTCCTGGCTAACTATATTATGGACGAGAGTGGTAATGTGATACCTAGAGCGACTTCTTACTTTAAGACAGAACTTCCGACAGCTTCAAGACCGGTAATTGGCACCAATCCTTCAGATGTAACCCGGATGATGAATCATGAGACAGTTAGAGTAACCCTGACCACGGGTACAAGTGGTAGTTATATCTACTATACTCTGGATGGCAGCAATCCAAGTGCTGGTGATTTGATTTATACGGCACCCTTTGATGTGTCAACGGATCTGCTTCTTGGTGAGACCATAACAGTCAAAGCAGTGACCATTCATCCCGATATGAACCCATCCGGTACAGCCACAAAAGTTATAACTTTCTTGCCGAACCAAATAGCTACACCGGTGATTACGACAGACGCAGTTGATCCGGATGTTATTGTATCCGGTACGAATGTAGACATCACCATAAACGACAACACCTGGGACCAGTATCTACTTCACGACAGACGGCAATAATCCGACAGAACTGGATACAGCATATTCCGGCGCTTTTTCTATCAATGCACCGGTAAATATAGACGGTACAGTTACCATCAAAGCCATTGCTATAGGTGAAGGCATGGAGAATTCGGAGATTGTCAGTCTGACGTTAACCTTTTTAGAGGAATAAGTGTGGATTCTTTGACATCTTTCATGTCAACTGAATTGACAATGACAAAATCAGTGAGTTTAAGTTTTATGGTATCTTATTTTGTATAATGGTTAATATAGAGAAAACTCCATAGATAAAAAAGTATAGATAAGAAGGAAGACCCATGGGGAGAGCAGGGTCTTCCTTTTTTTATTCTTGATTTTGCTTGAAACATTGCTAAAAGGTCAAGGATCTTTCCCATAGTTGTTATAGTCGGTTATAGAGATCCTCTAAGTCCTTTAGTGTTGATGTCTTATCTTTCTCGGACAGGTTGATCTCATCTTTTAGATAGTCCCAAAATGCAGCAGTCATGTTGATTTCATTGATAGCAAAAATTGCATGTGGTGTATTTTGTTTAATAACAATGGCGCCAAGGTCCTCTTTAACATAAAGTATAAAAGAATCATGTCTATTTTTTGTGGTAATTTTTATGTTATAGTTATCATATTTCTGTAAGTATTGGATAGTATTTTCAAGATGCGCTTTATATTCAAAAGGTGTATAACAGATGTTTGAGGTCTCGGGTATGCCTGTGAAGGCAACGTTGACGATACCTTCTTTAATATCTTCAGCACTTGGTAGTTGTAGAAGGGCATGAAATGTATGGTGTTTCAGTCCTTTTTCAAAGGCTTCTTTTCGATCATAATAGTACTGGATTAATTTCTCTTTATCATCGCTGTCGGATCGATTGATAATCGACTCTGCTACAGTACTTGGCATTGTGGACCAATTTAGACAGTTTGACTTAAGCAGTGTAGGGGTTGCATCTTTTTCGAACTCTTTTAAAAGATCAAGGTATTGCTGCTTTTGATGATATGTAAAAATCTGCATAAGTGGCCGACACATGAATAAGTAACTCTCAAACTCACTTGTTAGTGCTGCTAAAGCCTTTTTATCCTTGAATAAAATATTAAGGGCCTGATCCTCCATCATATCTAAAGATGAGGTGGTTACGGCAGTAATCTTAGGGGCAATAAATAGAGTTCTCTTAAAAACGCCGTCTCTTTTTTTAGGATAATAATAAGGTTCAATAGCTCCGGTCATATAGAGAGGCATCCACTTTGAGAGGGCTTCAAGCATCTCATCGAGATTACGACTGACGGTATGTATAACTTTGATTCTATTGCCCTTAAGAATAACGCGAGCCAGAAGATCTCGCCATTTTGCTGCAAAAGATGGGTCTCCTGTCAACCAGTCCATAGATTCATCGCTATATAATAACAAGGTGGTTGGCTTGTCTGCTTCTATTATGAGGGATAAAAAAGACAAGACAGCTTCACGTTTACCTTCGATACCATAATATAAGGCAACATCTTTTTTAGGTATTTTTGAATCGGAATCGGTGAATTCATCTGACACTGGCGTGTTTTTTCGAAATTGAAAATCGGAAATGCCATCCAAAAAACCGGATATTGAAGCATGTCCGGTTTCTTCATACCCTATTAACCATTGATAAATAACCTCGGTTGCTTTTTTGGAATCTTGAAAGTGTTCTGGTTGCATTTTTAATATTTGTGAGAGTGTCTTGATTTGATAATCTTCTATACAATGGCTTATAAAGTAGTGGGCCATTTTCTTTAAGTAATCTGCTTCTTTTACTAGACGTCTCTCACCTCTACGCAGCCGGCTGATATGTGAAGCATCTAATGAGGTATACATTGCAAGGGTACTATTGGTTGTTTTCGTGATGTTCATTAAGAAATCTAGTTTTTCATAAAACTGCATATTGGCCACCTCCCATAGTTATATTGTACCACGAATAATTTTGATAGAATAGTACTTTTGACATGAATCATGTCAGTCTGATAGTCAATGTCAAAAGCTATAATATAAAGATTATTTTATTGGTTTCTTATATAATCATATTAAGTGGTGCATATGGACTATAAAACTACAACTGGCTTAGTTAACAGAAGTGATTTTTTATGTGTTTTATAATATCAAAAAAATAGTTATTTGAAGGAGGAGAAAAAATGAAAAAAACAAAATACTATATTCAAAAACGTATATTCAGTCTTTTTTTAGCGACATTACTAGTGCTTGCACCACTGTCAAGTATTCATGCTTTAGAAGCCCGCGATATGGCCGGTCATTGGGCTATGGAGGTTATTACCGAGTGGTTAATTGAAGGACTGGCTCAAGGTTATCCAGACGGGAACTTCAAACCAGATAGCCCTATTAATAGAGCGGAGTTTATAGCACTAACAAATAGGGCATTTGGTTATTTAGAAGAAGAAGGGAATACTTTTCATGATGTTCTAGAAAATGACTGGTACAATAACGCTATAAAAGTAGCCATAGCAGCAGGCTATATAGATGGATACCCTGATGGCACCTTAAAGCCTAAAGAGTTAATAACAAGACAGGAAGTAGCTATTATAATCTCTAAAATAAAAAACCTTGAAAACGATCCAAGTCAATCCAGTATATTTACAGATGCTCATACAATACCAGAGTGGAGCATAGGTCAAATAGGCGCCGTAGTAGAAGTAGGGTATATGAGTGGTTATCCGGATGGTAGCTTTAGACCTTTGAACCCTATTACCAGAGCGGAAGCTGTAGCAACACTAAACAGAGCAATAAAGGATGAAGCATTAGAAGATTTAGAGGCTGAAATTGAAGAAGAAGTATTACCGGAAGCATTGCCACAGGGCTCATCACGTAGCGGTCGATCTAGTGGCGGTGGTGGTACAACTACACCAATAGTAAAATACACAGTAAATTATTCAGTAGAAGGCAGCGATGGTACACTAACGGGTACGGTGACAAGTGGAAATAGTGTAGATAGTGGAACAAGTGTAACCTTTTCAGCAACCCCAAACACAGGGTATGAAATCAAAGAATGGAAAGTAAATGGGGTAGTGACAGTAAGTGGAAGCACATTGACAAGAACAATAAGTGCAAACACAACAGTAACTGTTGAGTTCGAGGAAACGGCTGTTGCACCAACAATGTATACAATAACATATTCAGTCATTGGCGAAGGTGGAACAATTGAGGCAACGGTTCCAAATGGAGGAACAGCAATAGCAGACAGCTCAGTAAGCTTAACAGCAGTGCCAGAAGAAGGGTACAAACTCAAAGAATGGACAATCAATGGAGAAGTAATTGATTGGATAACAGGCTTAAATATTGCAAGAGATATGAATATGGATGTAGATATTAAGGTGGAATTTGAGCCAATAGTGGAAGTACCAACAACATATCCACTAACGATAAAAGTTGACCCTAGTGATGCAGTTATCACCGTTACAGATCCGGAAGGCGTTGATAAACAGGGTACTTTTAACGGCATACAGACATCCTATGATTTACCTGAAGGAATGTATACAATTAAGATATCAAAAGCAGGTTATGTAACACAAGAATACACTCAAAATATGGTAGGACCTTCCAGTCATAATATAACACTAGATTTCATCAACAATGCGCCGATAGCAACAGTTGATGAAGTAAATGTCGTAAATAATATGACAATATTAGTAGACATCTTAGGAAATGACACGGATGCAGATGGCGATACCTTATCAATTACAGGATTCACCCAGGGCACCAATGGAACAGTAACACAAGAAGGGGATAGCTTAAAATATAAACCTAATACTAACTTTATTGGGATGGATGAATTTCAGTATGAGATAAGTGATGGAAACGGTGGAACATCTTATGCGCTTGTAAAAGTTACAGTGAATCCCAATGGAACAAAACTGGGTACGGCAAGCTATCAAGGAAATGACATTAGCTTCT
>JAGXFY010000090.1:0-7500 GCA_024636985.1 Clostridiales bacterium
TGATGAAACAAGCATTAAGTTTATTGATAATGAGAAAGTTATATTTCAGTATAGTAATTCAATAACATTAAGACTGGATATTAAGGAACTTCTAAAGGATGATTTCAAATCATATCTGGATAGGACACTGGAGATAGAGGATGTTGAAGATCACTTTTATCATACAAAGTTGAATTTCAGTGACAAAAATCCAAAATTGAAGATTAGTGAAGGTGTAGGTTTCAAGTTTGGTGGTTATGCTGAATATTTATTTGAGTATGGATCTGCGACTTATTATAAAACCTTTAAGCTAGATGAATTTGATATTGGAAATTCAAAAGTATGTATTTCTAAACCTTCAGATATATTTAGGATGTTATTTGCTGATTTAGAAGGTGATGACTATTTGGGTGATTGGAATAGTTGGTATTCAATAAAACTAAATAATATTAATGCTAGTAATTATAAGAATATATTGCAACAAGCACTGTTTTATTTCGCAATTAGTAATCCTACAGATTATCCGAATGAATACCCTTCAATATTTCATTTTTCGGAAGGATATGAGGGATCGGGGAGCTATGATGATGATGAAAAAGAAGAAAATGTAGAATTATTTGAGACTGAAATTGAAAAAGGTCATTTTATTGAGATGAACTATGTTGAAGCTGTTGGGTTCTATAATTCAGCAATGCAAGCTTCATCAAAAAATGATGAAGTAGCATTCCTCTATTATTATAAAGTTTTAGAGTATTTCTTTTTGTTCAACTACAAAAATGAAATACGAAGCAAGATAACTGAATATAATACAGATAACAATATTGATAAATTTATCGGTGAAATAACCACCATATATAGAAATACTGAAGACTCATTACTGAGTTATCTGCTCAGTTCATGTGCTACAGAGTTAATTGATATTATAGCATTTGCTAAATCTAATGATTTGATTATGGATCATACTTTAGAGGATTTATCAGCTCAAATATATCAATATAGAAATAGTATTGTTCATGGAAAGAGTGATGTGAAATATTCACTCAAAATTCCCGATAATATTGATAATAGTTTAGAACGATTATGGAATCATGTTATTAGAAGAATAGCTTTTATCCTTATTAAAAAGAACTGTTTAGGGAAATAAGGGCTGCTGTCATTAATAACTTCAGCTAACAGCAGGTTGCCAACAATCAATCTGCTAACCTAGTCGGGCCGCATTAGCCGTTCGCTAGGCTCACAAGCATGAGCTTACCCTGTAAGCAGATTGGCGTCATCAAAACACAGAACGTTATATAACATTGCGCACTAGAAAGGAACAGAACATTATTGGAGGATGAAATGAGTTCAACTGAAAATATACTATATCATTATTGTAGAACAGATACATTTATGAAGATATTACATAATAAAACTATCAGAGTTTCAGATTGTAGTAAGACAAACGATTATTCAGAAACTCAGTGGATTGCAACATCAATGAAAAATACAATAATAAATGCAATAGTCAATGATGCTGAATTTAACAATATATATAATTATGACAATAATCTTATTGAGAAGGTAAGTAAACAGATTTCAACCACAATAGAGGCTGTGTTCTTAAAGAAAACTAGATTTATGTTTACTTTTGTTTCATGTTTTTCAGAAGAAGGCGATCTGTTAAGCCAATGGAGAGGTTATGCCGATGATGGGAAAGGTTTATCCATTGGGTTTAATAAGGATTTATTATTGACACTTGATATAGGCGGTTATAATTATTTTTTTAAGAAGGTAATTTATGATATTGAGACACAGAGTGAATATGTTAAAAATCAAATTTTGGATTTAGTCAATGCATATAAAAATATTGAAGATGAAATTGATATACCAAGTCATTTATATGATTTTTTGTTTGATGTCTGTTTAAGGATTTCAACATTTAGGAATGACAGTCCTTTCTTTAAGAATCATGCATTTTCAGAAGAGAAAGAGTGGAGATTAATTATAAATAATCATTTATCAAATTACAATAATGAATATAAAAATGGAATAAATGAAGTTGGCACGATAGATGAGAATTATTCAGAAAGCGCAGAGTTTAAAAGTGGTTTCGTAAGATCTCCTCTACAATTTATGACATCAGTAGATAAATTACTGCCTTATTTTGATATAAGCTATGAAAAAATTAAAAATCAGTTGATAAGAAAGGTATTTTTAGGTCCTAAATCTAATATAACAGAAATGGATATAAGGCTTTTTTTAGAGACTGAAGGATTTAATTCTGAAAACATAGAAATCATTAAATCTAAAGCTACTTATAGATAAGAATCTTGCAGACATCCGTGCACAACGTCATATATTAACGAGTTGACAACATGGACGGGAAATCGGAAGGATGTCCATGTCGTAGATATGCGGGAACCTTAGATACAATGACTATCTGGTTAAATATAGAAATTAATGGTATTAATGGGAAAATATGAGGATACCATGACTTTGATGAAAATATATAGAAGCAATACTAACAGAAATATTTGTGATAAAGAAGAGTATATAACCAATTAAGCTTTCAGTATTCACTGAGAGCTTTTTTATTACAAAAAACTAAGGAGGAAACCACCAATGAAAAAAATCTTAAGAAACCGTACCATTCTAGGGATAGCCTGCATCATACTGTCCCTAATCATTTGTTTTGGCTTAACACCCTTATATAACAGTGCCATAACAGCCAAAACAGAAGTATCCAGAGTAACGCAGATCATCAAGAAGGGAGAATTGATTACTAAGGACATGATTGAGACCATTGAAGTCGGAGGCTATAACTTACCGGATTCAGTACTAAGAGAACAGAGTCACATCATAGGCAAGTATGCAAAAAGTAATCTTTATAAAGGGGACTATCTTATGGCGAACAAGCTATCAGATGGTCCTCTTGTTAATTATGCCTACCTTTATGATTTTAATGGAACTGAGCGCGCCATATCAATTAGTATTAAAAGCTTTGCAGCCGGTCTGTCAGGAAAACTTGAGCCAGGAGACATTATAACGATGATGGTCTCTGATTACGGTGAGAAAAAAGAAACCTTAAGCCCCATCGAATTGCAATACATTCAAGTACTTGCGGTAACAGCCTCCACTGGACTTGATAGCGAAGAATATCAAAGAACTGAGGATGGTACTATAAGCAACGAAGAAAAAGAACTACCCTCGACCCTTACACTAAAAGTGACACAAGGACAGGCAAAGCTACTTGCAGAATTAGAAGCTAAAGGCAAGATTCATGCGGTATTTGTCTATCGTGGAAGTGCGGACAATAGTGAAGCCTTCTTAACAGAACAAAAGCAACTGCTTGAAAAACAAAGAGAAGAAGAATTGAAAAATCAAAGGGGGTTACCCAACCAAGTAATAGAACAAGGTATGAATCCAGATGAGGCAGGTGAGTTAGATGCAGAACGATAAAATCATAGCAGTATGGGGGAATCCCAATAGTGGCAAAACTTCTTTTAGCATAAAGCTGGCCAAGGAGCTGACCAGAAGGAAGAAGAACGTCATCCTTATTTTCTGCGACGCTGAAACACCAACCATGAGCACCGTAATACCCTTTGTCGAAACAGCAGATCAGTCTCTAGGGGATTTGTTGTCAGCTGTTTCGATTACTCAAGACAGTATCTTGCAAAAATGTATACCGGTTAGAGGTGATAAATATCTAAGCGTTATGAGTTACCTTCATGGGGAGAATGAACGCACCTATGCTCAGTACAATAAGGAACGTATTGTGGATCTACTGATTCTTTTAAAACATTTGGCAGATCATATCATCATTGACTGCAGCAGCCATATTCATCAAGATCTATTTTCACGAACGGCCTTAGAACTATCAGATCAAGTTCTACGCTTAATAACACCGGATCTAAAAGCATTAAGTTACTATGATGCTTCTTTGCCTTTACTTGGTGAGAGAAAATACAACCTGTCAAAACAGTTATCAGTGCTTTCAAACATCAAATCTGAGATGCCAAAAGACATAGTAGCTAATAAATTTCGAGGGGTTCATTATGAACTTGCCCATTTAAAAGAGCTAGAACAACAATTTTTAGAGGCCAGACTATTTGAAGCTTTGGTTGAAAAATGCAGTAAATCTTATAACACAACAGTCGAAGAAATAACAAAAACACTTATAGGTGAAGCAGATACACCAGAAAGAAAAAAACTTTTCAAGAAAAGAGGTGAAGCGAGTTGACTCTGTTTGATTCAGAAGTAAATATACGTGCCTTTGAAGATATTTTACAAGAGGTACAGACATATATTTCCGGTAAATACGCTTTACTCATTACAGATGATGCAGATAGCCAGAAAGATCAGATCAAAGCTTATATCACCAAATATCTTATGGACTATGCATTAGCCGTTACAAATCTAACCCAAGATGAATTAGTGGAACAATTATACTCTGAAATGGCGGAGTATTCTTTTTTGACCAAATATCTGTTTAGAAACGATATTGAAGAGATTAACGTTAATTCCTGGAAGGATATAAAAGTGACCTATTCAAATGGTGAGATATTGCCTACTAAGGAACACTTTAATTCGCCAAGTCATGCAGTGGATGTGATACGTAGGTTGTTGCATAAAAGCGGTATGATTTTAGACAGTTCACAACCAATCATAGTGGGTCATCTATCAGAAAAAATCCGGATTACGGCTTTAGGACAAGGGGTTATTGATAACCGGGTTGGTATTGCCGTTTCAATAAGGATTGTTAATCCAAAGAAATTAGTCAAGGAAGATTTTATCAAGTATCAGACAGCTAACTTAGAGATGCTTGATTTTTTAAGCCTAAGTCACCGATATGGTGAGAGTATGTGTCTAACCGGAGCCACTTCAAGTGGTAAAACCACCTTGATGAGCTGGATTCTATCCACTTTGCCGGACAATAAACGCATCTTTACCATAGAAAACGGTACAAGAGAGTTTAATCTGGTCAAAACAAATGACAACGGAGACGTTCTTAATAATGTTATTCATACGGTTACAAGGCCGAGTGAGGATCCAAGACAAAACATAACGATGGTCAAACTCCTTGAGACCGGATTAACGGTAAATCCGGATTACATCTGTGTGGCGGAGATGAAGTCAGAAGAAGCTTTTTTCGCTCAAGAAGCGGCTCGTACCGGTCATGGAGTAACCACCACCATTCATGCCAGTTCCTGTATTGCCACCTATTATAGGATGGTGACCTTGTGTAAGCAACGGTATGACATGAATGAAAGAACCTTATATAACCTTGTCACAGAAGCGTTTCCCATTGTGGCTTTTTGTAAGAGACTTGAAGACAACACAAGACATATTATGGAGATTACAGAATGTTATATAGACGAAGAGGGCAATAGAAACATTAATACACTCTATCAGTTTAATATTATGGACAATCAGTGGATCGATGGAAAATTAAATATTATTGGCCACTATGAAAAGGTCAATAATATTTCAGAAACCATGCAAAAGAGACTACTGGAAAACGGTATGCCAAAAAGCATGTTAGACGCATTTATAGAGTCTGACCAACCAGGAAAAGAGGTGACTGCAAAATGAATACCATGATCTTTATTGCTTTTATTGGTATGAGTACTGGATTATTCTTAATACTAGGCATGACACCCCTAAGCTTTGTTGAAGAAACTTCTAAACGGTTTCAGAAAGAAGATGATTCTCTACTAAGTAGAATCCAGAAGGTGAAAGGGAAACGAAAGAAAAGAGGTCCGTCAAAACTGATTGAAGATACAAAAGTCATACTAGAAGCGACAAATAAGTCAAACCAATTTACCAAGATCATAATTGTATCTTTATGCTTGATGGTCTTGGGTGCTTTTAGTGCTGTAAGCATGAACAATCTCTTTTTGGTACCGGTCTTAACCATAGGCTTTTCATTAATACCTTTTTGGTATATCAAGTTCACTGCGACCAGGTGGAAGAAAGAACTTAATAACGAATTGGAGACCACACTGTCGATTATAACCACTTCTTACTTAAGAAGTGAAAGTATCCTTACGGCCATTGATGAAAATATCGAGTACATTCATCCACCGGTATACGACGTATTTAGAGCTTTTCTGACACAGACAAGACTGATTAATGCTAATATGAAACGAGCACTAGAAAACCTTAAAAAAGAGGTGGACAGTGCTGTTTTTCATGAATGGGTGGATGCGGTGATTGCTTGCCAAGAGGACAAAAACTTAAAAAGTACTTTAACACCTATTGTCAGCAAGTTATCGGATATGAGAATTGTCTCTGGTGAACTGGATTACCTTCTGTATGAACCGGTGAAGGAGTTCGTAACGATGGCCGTGCTCTTAGTTGCCAACATACCCCTGATGTATTTTCTAAACAGGGATTGGTACAATACCTTGTTGTATCATACTATAGGTCAAGTGGTACTGGCGTTTTGTGCAACAGTACTATTTGTGGCCATTGCAGGTGTGGTTCATCTAAGCAAACCGGTTGAATATCGAAGATAAGAGGTGAGCGTGTGATACAAATATTAGGAACTTTTTCAATACTTCTAGCGATCGGCTTATATCTCATTATAGCGGATTATATGAAACTGCCATCAAGAAGAGCCATTAGAGCCATTGTGGTTATTGATAAAAGAGAAAAAAAGAAAACAAAGAATCTAGGATTACTCATAGATGAGATTTCTATGAAGTGGGGCAAGTTAATAAAGCTAAGTGATTATAATAAGCGAAAACTGACAGCCACTCTAAAATCAGCAGATATTAAGCTGTCTCCTGAGACTTTCATAGCAAGAGCCTGGATCAAGGCAGGGTTAACATTGCTTTTTATTATTCCTGTTTTGACTCTATTTCCAATTATTTTCCCGGTGGTAATATTTCTTGCTGTAGCCACCTATTTTAAAGAATTAAAAAGTGCTGAAGAAGCCGTTAGGGAAAGACGAGAGGATATCGAGTTTGAATTGCCACGGTTTGTAGCAACCTTGACGCAGGAGTTAAAAGCCAGTCGTAATATTCTAGGAATACTTGATACCTTTAAGCAACATGCAGGTCTAAGCTTCAAAAGAGAATTAGAGATTACGGTAGCGGATATGAAGTCAGGAAGCTATGAATCCGCTCTTACGCGCTTTGAAGCGAGAATTGGTAGCCCTAAGCTATCGGACGTTGTGAGGGGCCTTGTAGGTGTATTAAGAGGGGATGACGGTATTGTTTATTTTCAGATGTTAACCCATGATTTAAAACAATTAGAAATTCAAAGACTTAAAACACAGGTCATGAAACGTCCCGGAAAAATACGAAAATATTCCTTTGCATTGTTGTTTTGCTTTATTATCATGTATTTGTCCGTGCTGTTTATTGAGATCATCAGCACACTTGGAAAGCTGTTTTAGAAGGAGGTTTAAATGTCAAAAATATTAAAAGCATTAAGAGATTGTCGCGGCGAAAGTTATATTGATGTCATAATCATTGTATTGGTTTCTTTAATGGTGATTGCTCTTGCTTTAAAGGTGTTTCCTGTGTTTGTCGCAAA
>JAGXFY010000091.1:0-14237 GCA_024636985.1 Clostridiales bacterium
TAGCACATTATTTGAGGCATATAAATTAAGCTTACTGAAATGACACATCTGCGGAACCGAATGAGGAAAGAAAAAGTGCTGATCAATCACAGTTCTACATGGATGTAGAACGTCCTTCATTTTTACATGGATGTAAAAAAGGAAGGATGATTGATTAGCGCTTTTTATTGACGAAATGACGACTTATTACCGAGTAGATGTAATACACAGGTTTTCCGATGACCGTATGAAGTGTAAGGCGAGGAAAAACTGTGTGTTATATCTACGACTATATTAAAGAATTTCCTTGAAAACTTCAAAAAAAAGGTCTCTAAGCATTTTCCTCTAAGAGACCTCATTGATACATTCCTAACTATATAGTTTTGACACCTTAACCCTTTTATTCTACATCAAAATTTCTCATTAAATCCTCAAAAGTATCTCGGCGACGAATGAGCTTAACATCCCCCGTTCCCGTAATCAGTACTTCTGCCGGTCTTAAACGGTTGTTGTAATTAGAAGCCATACAATAACCATAAGCACCAGCATCTAAAACACCCAGTATATCGCCTTCAAGAATCTCCGGTAAAAGACGTTCTTTTGCGATAATATCTCCGCTTTCACAAATGTTACCCACAATATTGACGGTTTCGTTTTTCTCTGATTTTACATCCGAATTCCTATAGATTTCAATATCATGATGACTATCATACATAACCGGACGTTTTAGTATGTTAAAGCCAAGATCTGTCCCAATATATTTTGTGTCATAATTATATTTTACAGCATATACTTCACCTAATATAAGACCCGCTTCTGCAGATATATATCTACCCGGTTCAATCTTAAACATAACTTTTTTACCATATTCAGTGGCAAACTCTTCAAACACCTTGTCTAACTTTTTGCCAAGGTCTACTAAATCCAATCGCTCTTGCCCCGCTAATTTGTTATAGGGTATGCCAAAGCCACCACCAATATCAAGAAACTCAAGATTCTCAAACTGCTTTGCAATGGTAAATAAGGATTTGACACCTTCTATGTACTTATCCCCTTCCATAAACAAAGAACCGATGTGTTGATTGATACCAACCAATTTTAGATCATATTGGCTAAGTACACTTTTAACTTCATCTACTTTGTTTGGATCTACACCGAATTTGGTTTTCTTACCACCGGTAACCACTTTTTCATGATGACCGGCACCAACACCTGGGTTAAATCTGATACAGATTGATCCACCCTTGTTTAGTTTTCCATAAAGCTCCAGTTGTGATATGGAGTCAACACTAATAAGTATATCTCGGTCTATGGCGTACTGCATCTCATCTGCTGATACGTTATTACTGATATATAGAATCTGTGAAGGCAAGAAACCGGCTGCCAATTCTAAATGAATCTCACCAGGGGACATAGCATCGACATTCAATCCTTCTTCACGGGCTATTTTTAACAAAGACAGATTTCCATTGGCTTTAACCGAATAGTTTACAGAAAAATTAGGATACTGAACAAGATTTTTCAATTCTCTACATCTGGTTCTAAAGATATCTTCATTATAGACATAGAGAGGACTTCCATACGTCTTTATAAGTTCAATCGGGGTTGTGTTCTTAAAAAAATCGGTATCTGTGGTGATTTTGTTGTGATAGACTAGCATGTGTTTCCTCCTGTTTGATTATTATTTTTATTTTTCTTGACTCTCAAGAATCGTAATCTCATTAATAAAAGCTTCTCGTATCAAATGAACCAAAGTGCTGTTTTTTGAATAGAGACTTTGCTTTAAAGTTCCAGCAAGCACTTCCTTTGTATCTGCAATGATTTTAATGGATGTACTAGGTGCATTGAAGTAATGAATATGTTGTATGCCATTCAAATCTTTTGGTGACAAAATGACCACTTTTAATCCTCTTGTTACCGCTAGATGAATCTCTTCTTTCACCATCTCAAGTACATTATTATCACAAGATAGGTAAATTCTTAGTTCTGCCATTTGGATTATATTCTTCAACTTATTGATAATGTGCTTTTCATCCCCTATAGTGACATAGGGTTCTTGTCTGAGTTGGGAAAAATCTAGCTTTTCTTCAATGACTTTGATTTGTTCCTCAAAACTTCTTTTTGCATTTTTTATAAGTTCCACTTTAGGGACAGGTGTATACTTCATGGAAGCTTCTTCAATAACATAAGCATAGCCTTTGTCCACCAAACTGGAAAGCGCTGCATATGCATTGGATCTGGAAATACCGGATAATTTTGCCGCTTCATAACCGGTAATCTCATGATGACGACACAATTCTATATATATAATGGCTTCTTGTTGCGTAAAACCAATTTTTTTTAAGGCATTAACCAGTTCCATAAACATTCTCCTTAGTAGTACTTTATAGTACTACTATAAATTAAATGAGAATAAATGTCAAGGAAAAAGATGCTTAAAGTCAATTTCTCTTTAAACATCTTCTAAAGTATCACAATCAAATATTAATTTTTCATATAGTAATCATATAAAGCGTTATAACGTTCTCTGTTTAAACCCATATCCGAATAACCCATTCTAGATGCTGATCTAAAATGCACCACTTTATTCTGATTATCAAAATAAAACTCGACATCATCATTGTATCGCATCAAGCCTGTGGTGAAAACATACCTCAAATAATCTGCTTTTTCTTCAATAATCTTTACATCACCATAGGCTTTTACCGCTAACTTTATGCCATCCTTTGTTGATTGAAGGTTTTCTTTATAAGGAAATGGTGCTACCTTTTTATCCTCATCTGTTGTTTGACTGGAAACGGCATTTGGTGTTTGTGGTATATCTGTAAGTTTTCCGTCTACAACCCCCAACTTCGGAACTTTCTTATTTGCTATTAAGGTTGATATAAATACACCTGATATCATGACAACGACGACAATTGCAATCCACATTTTTATTTTATCCTTTCTGTTTCTTATTCGCTTCATTCATCACATCTCCTAACTCATCCAGCCATTTGACATATTTTAGATAGTTGTCATAATCAACACCCGTTGCTTTTGCCAATGTTTCCGGAATTTTTTGTGCTTCTTTTTCTAGAGATTGTCCTTTTTCTGAAATTACCAAATGAATCTTTCTTTGATCAGTTTCATGTTTCTCTTTAGTGATGTACCCTAATTTTTCAAGTTTCTGAATAATTGGGGTTAGGGTACCTGTCTTTAGTTCTAATCTATTACTTAAAGCTTTAAAATCTATAATTTTAACTTCCCACAAGACCAACATGACTAAATACTGTGGGTATGTCAAACCGATTTTTTCCAATATAGGTTGATAGATTCTAATGATGGCTCTTGATGTTTTATACAATCTAAAACACAATTGATGGTCAAGTAGTAAAGGATTTTTTTGCATATGACACCTACTTTCTAAAAATTTTTACTAAAGGTATAGCAAGTAGTCGATCTACCTTAGCTTTTTTACCCAGTTTCACAAATACTTCACTGTAAGTAGGGTAAGGATGTATGATATCTGCCATTTTTGTAATAGGCTGCCCTAAGGTCTTTAGAACTTGTATTTCACCAATCATTTCACCGCCGCGTTCACTAAGTATAGAGGCACCTAAAACCCTATATTTATTGTCCAAAATCAACTTAATGCTTTCTATAGATACGCCTTTTGTCTTGGTACGATCCAGATCATTAAAATCATAATTATAAACCAAAACTTGGTCACCGTATTTATCTCTTGCTTCTTCTTCCGTCATACCTGCTCTGGCGAGTTCCGGATCCGTAAACGTCACCCAAGCAACATGATCATATGTGATTTTACTTTTTATTGGTAGAAAAGCATTCTTAACAGCAAGTATACCTTGAACGTTAGCCATATGAGAAAACTGATAAGGTCCTACAACATCACCTACTGCATAAATATGCTTTTGAGATGTTCTTAAGTATGAATCTACCGTTATGCCTTTTTTGCCATATGATATCCCTGCTGCCTCTAGATTAAGATCTGTGGTGTTGGGCTTCCTACCAATAGCGACCAATAATGTTTCAGCTTTTACCATCTGTTCTTTGCCATTTTTTTCGTAGGTAAGTGCAATGCCTTTGTCTATACTTTCTACTTTAATAGCTTTTGATGCCGTATGTAGCCAAACCCCTTCCTTAGTAAGATGGGCTTCCAAACGTTTCACCAAATCAGGCTCTTCTTTTGAGAGTATACTTGGCATCATTTCTACTAAATGTACGTTTACACCAAGCCGATTCAATGCTTGTGCTAATTCTACACCTATGGCGCCTCCACCAAGTACCACCATAGATTTTGGTAATACCTCTCGTTCAAAAATAGTCTCATTGGTTAAATAAGGCGTTTTGGTCAAGCCTTGAATCTTCGGAATATATGGGGATGATCCTGTAGCTATAAGGATTTTTTCGGCTCTAATGCCGATACCATCGACTACAATTGTCTTGCTGTCTTTGAAGCGTGCATGACCTTTAATAAAGTCAATCCCATCCTTCTTAAGGGTGCTCGGATCTTCATGTTCGTAAATGGCCTCTCGAACCGATTTTATATGGTGCATGATTTTTTTTGTATCTATACCCTCTAGGCTGATAAATTCTTTGAGCTGGTTAAACTTCTTTGCCTCGTTAATCAATGTTTTACTAGGAACACAACCTGACCAAGTACACTCACCACCAGGTTTTTGATCTTCAATTAACACTACTTTTTTCCCAAATCCCAAAGCTGTATAGGCAGCGGTTAATCCACCGGCTCCGGCTCCAATTACTGCCATATCATATGCTTTCATACCAAACACCCTTTCGTTAGTGTGCGATTAATCTTATGCTAATGATTTTATCAGTCTTTATGTAGTGTGTCAACAAAAAACACCTCATTTATTCGAATGAGGTGTTCCACATTTTAGTTAAAGGGTCAAATGAAAATATATACAATCCCCATAACAAAGCCAAGCAATGCACCAAACCAAGTGATGGCATTTAATTCTTTATCCACGATTGTAAAGATGAGCCGTTCAATATCCATGACAGAAAAATCATTCACTTCTTTTTCTACAATTTTTGCCACTTCAAAATTTTTCAAAAATGTATCGATATTGTTTTCAACAAATGCCACATATAGCATTTCTATCTTAGATTCTATTTGATCCCGCTCATGGGCGGTTAGAAGGATTTTATGTTCCAATAATGGATAGATCATTGAGGTAATCATATCTTTTAAGCTGATTTTTTCAACGAGTTCGTAGGCACTTTTTACAATACCGACTGTTGCACCTTCAAGTAATTCTTCATATTGCCTCAGGGCCAGTATATCTGATATTGGATTAACCATTACCTCATTGGCACTTTTTATGATGACATGAATCAACGTCTTTTGCACGTCCTCTTCTTGCAAGGTCTTTTCGATATAATCCAATATTGAAGCGGTTACATCTTTACTGTTTAGGAACATGGCACCAAGAGCACCAACCTTCTCGTGAATCAGTTCTCCTACAATAATGTTGACTTTGTCCTCCACTTGTGGTTGACGTACTTGGCTTACAATGTAATCACAAATCTGTTCTTTATGGTTTTCCAGAATGAATTCCAAATCAATCCATATTGTAGAGGGTAAAACAGTGTCTAGTGCCGTGTTATATGATAATCTACCGGCCAGATAATCTTTTATGGTTCTATATAACATCTCTTTTGTATCTTTTGAACTGATTTTATCTTCAATTTTTAGTGCGATACCTTTACCTATTTTGTTGACAACGATTGGATATTCATCACCTAACACCGTTTCCATGATTTCTTTTAGAGACCTTGGTTCACCAAGTAAATCTTTGGTGATATATGCCTTAATTTGATTAATAACACCCTCATTTAGCAATTCTTTGCTGATGACCTCCTTCGTTAGAAGTCTTTCACCCACAGCACCGCCTAAACTCTTGGCAATTCTATTTCTTTCTCTTGGAATAACACCCGGTGTGAATGGCAATCTGATTTTTCCGATACGCACTTCTGTATGGGGCTTAAAAAGCATCTTGATGGCCAACCAATTGGTCGAATAACCAATTAGAGCACCAATCAAGGGTTTTAACAATATTAAATAATCCATATGACACCTCAAATTTCTCTTGTAATTTTATGAATGGCTTGCCTCATCTATTTCTAACTCTGCTAACAAATCTATGACACGTTTTTTTAACAGCGGATGTACTTTGAATGGTGCCAATTCACTCAGTGGTTTTAGAACAAATTTACGCTGAGCCATCCTTGGATGTGGTAGCACAACCTTCTCATCTTCTGTTACCAAATCATCATAGAAAATCAAATCCAAATCCAGTGTTCTTGGTCCCCAGTGGATTTCTCTTTCTCTTTTAAAAACTTGTTCAATCTCTAGCAAATAATCCATGAGTTTACAAGGTGACAACAAGGTCTTTACACAAATGACACCATTTATAAAGTCCTCTTGGTCAATATAGCCCCATGGTTTGGTTTCTCTGAGTTTGGATACTTTTTCTACCAGACTGTGACCACTGACATTGATTGCTTCTATTGCTTCTAATAGAACTTCTTCTCGTTGCCCCATATTAGAACCTATAGCAATATAAGCTTCGTGCCACCATCTCTCTACTGTCACACTTGCAACTTTAAAAGGACGTCCAATGGGTGCGTGAGGCTTTTTGACTGTGACTTTTACACCTTTTATAAGGTCATAGGTGGTTAATAGGCGTTTGGTAACGCCCTCAGCTAATGTTTCAATCAAATTATATTTCTCTGATTTAAAATAATCTTCTATAGTATAGCACATGCCGGCGTAACTTACAGAAAGGCTTAGATCATCTTCTGTTCCTGCCGGTTCTAAGTCTAGGTAAGCATCAAAGGTTATTAAAAATATTTGGCCTTGTTCTTTTTCTTCTTCTAAAACACCATGAAAAGCATATACCTCTAAGTCCACTACCGAGATACAATCCATATTATTCACCTGCTTTCATAATGGCCATGGTCATATCTATGGCTCTTTTATTCTCCAGTACATCATGAACTCTGAATATGGCTACCCCCGACTGAAGTCCAATGACGGTGGTTACCAAAGTGCCTTCAACTCTCTCATGAACCGGTAGATCGAGTGTTCCGCCAATAAGTGATTTTCTTGACGTCCCAAGAAGTACGGGGTAACCTAAGTGATTAAATACTCTAAGCTCGCCCATGATTTTAAGATTCTCTTCCCGTGTTTTGGCAAATCCTATGCCTGGGTCAATGATGATGTTTTCTCTTTTTATACCGGCTTTTCCTGCTAATTCAATGCTAACTGCCAAATCTTTGACCATGTCAATGATCAAATCATCATAACCACCTTTTGGACGGTTGTGCATGATACAACAAGGTACATTGTAGGCTGCAATCACATTGGCCATTTCAGGGTCTTTCTTAAGTCCCCATATGTCATTTACCATATCGGCTCCGGCATCAAGTGCGGCTTTTGCCACCATGGCTTTTGATGTATCTATGGATACAACCGTATCAAAATTCGCCTTAATCATTGTGATCACAGGTACCACGCGACGTATTTCTTCTTCTTCATCCACAAAGACATGTCCAGGCCGAGTGGATTCTCCACCGACATCAATGATATCTGCCCCTTCAAAAATCATTTTTTCCACTTGCGATTTTGCATCTTTTTCACCGATAAATTTTCCTCCATCAGAAAATGAATCTGGGGTCACATTTAAAATGCCCATAATGTAGACGTGACGATGAAAATCAAAATTCTTTTTCCCAATAATCATTCCTTATACCTCGATTTTTAGATTTTTCTTGTCATTACTCCAATTACATGATTCTATTGATCTACATGTATAGCATGCCCTTGAAGCTTTGTCAGCTCTGTAGAGTATGCCATCCAAACCCAATTGATTGGAAATGGCTTCATTTTTATGGTTGGCTATGGCTTTTAAAATGACTTTTATTGCATCACCTTCAAATCCGGTGTCTTCTAATATACCTTTGGCAATTCTTACACCGGCCACTTCATGTGGCTCACCTGTTGCATATTGACACCCTCTTCCGATGTCATGAAGAAGGCCGCAAGCATAGACCCATGTCTTATCATATTTTAAGGCATTTTCCAAACACATAATCCAAGCAATTCGAGCCACATCCAGAAAATGGGCCATATCATGTTTACAATACACACGGCTGATTTCCATTTTTTTAATTTCATTTAAATAATGCTGGTAATCCTTATGATCATAAATGCTCTGTATTTTCTTCATAGATTCCTGCCCATTCCACCTAGCATTTCCTCGTACTTACTGGCGATTTGTTGTACCATCCTATGTTGATTTAATGTAAACTCATCTAGAGCTATGACTTTTATAATACCCATGACACTGTTGGTCGCAAAAACACCTTCGCTTGACAAGAGACGACTCAATGTTATCCCTTCTTCCATGACTGGGTAAGTGTCCATGACCCATTGTCTCATTATACCTCTAAGCAAGCCGGAAGAACCCTCCGGTGTAATAATCTTATTATCCTCTATAATAAATAAATTGGCTACTGCAGTTTCACATATTTCATCATGTATATTCAAAAAAAGAGCATCATTAAACCCATGCTTTTTCGCCTTTTCTAACTCAATAATATTATCTAAATAATTCATAGATTTGATACTAACCGTATGGCTGGTTGGATTGCGTTTAACCCTTGATAACGTCAATCTATACCCTTCTTCATATTGCTCCTGATTATAACTCATAGGTCGTGTTGTAAAAACTGTATTTTCCTCTGAGACATTTATTTTAATGACACCGTTATAACATGGCAAGGCTCTTATTGCCGCTTTAACTTCCTTCTCATTTATTGCTTTTTGTATACCTAAATACATTAATCCTTTATTTAATCTAGACAGATGTTCTTCTAAAAAAATGATCGTGCCGTTGATGACCCTTAGGGTTTCAAAAACGCCATAGCCATAAAAGTAACCTCGGTCAGGAAGCATAGTATCACTGTCTACAATTGTATTATTGATGATCATACATCCATCTCCTTAAGTCGAACCGCTTTAAAAAGTGCCATCGCCTTATCTAAAGTTTCTTCATATTCAGCTTCTGGGTCTGATTCCCATGTAATACCGCCACCTACACCAATGGCTATCCATTCCTTTTGTTTGATGATGGTTCGAATGACAATGTTAAAATCTGCACTCCCGTCTAATCCAAAATAGCCAATGCAACCTGTATACAAGTGCCGTCTCGTTGGTTCTAATTCCTCAATAATTTCCATGGCCCGAATCTTAGGCGTTCCGGTAATAGAACCTCCCGGGAAGCAAGCCTTTATACAGTCTACTGCTGTCATATCCTGCTTCAGCTTACCCACAATGGTTGCTACCAAATGATGTACAGTTGCATAAGTTTCAATACCGAATAACTCCGTCACTTTAACCGTATAGGGTCTACAGACTTTGCTTAAGTCATTACGTTCCAAATCCACCACCATCAGCAATTCAGATTTATCTTTTTCACTTTTTTCAAGCGCTAAGCGATTGGCTTCGTCTTCTTCTTCTGTCTTGCCTCGTGGACGTGTTCCTTTTATCGGCCTGGTTTCCACCCAATTCTTTCTAATCTGCATGAATCTCTCTGGCGATGAACACAGAATTTCTGTGTCATCCAGATTCATAAATGCACTAAAAGGCGCTTGATTCACTTGTCTTAAAGACTTATATATGTCATAAGCATCACGCTGAGTCGTCGCTGTATAGGTATGGGTCATATTAGCAATGTATATGTCGCCATTTAATATATAATCTTTCATTTTATCTACTGCCTTCATATAAGTAGACGCATCAAAACAGGAAGTAAATGTCACTGCTTCCTCTACAGTGTTACAGAATAAAACAGGAGGACCGGACTTTATCGTATGCATAATTTGAGCTGTTTTCTTTTCATAATTAAAAGTTGCTTCATGATCTTCCTTTTGATCCGGATAAAAAACAGATAAATAGGTTTTGTGACAATGATGGTCAAATATCAAAAGATGATGATAAAACACAAAAACCATAGTGGGCATCTCCATAATGGGTTTTGCAATCTTTGGTATTTTTTCCATATCTCTCACCAAGTCATAAGCTAAATAACCCATACATCCTGCAACAAAAGGCAAATCATATGAGTTTTGAATAGAGTTGGCTTCTATGAGTTCCTTTAAGATTATAAAAGGATCGCCACTTACCTTCTGACCATTTATGGTTGTTAATCCTTGGTTATAGATTATTTTTTTATAAGGATTTAACCCAATAAATGAGTGTTTTCCCAATTTTTCTGAATCCTTTGAGCTATCTAAAAAAATAATATCCTTTTCATCTTTAAATAAACTAAATATATCAAAAGATGAAAGCTCTGTTGTAATCTCTTTCACTTCTACTCTCATTTGAACCTCATCCGTGGCACCTTCTAATAAAATTATGCAATAACTCATGGCCATATTCTGTCAGTTCTGCTTCAGGGTGAAACTGTACACCCTCGACTTCATATGCTTTATGGCGCAAACCCATAATCGTCCCATCTTCCAAACAACTTGTAACTTCTAGACAAGACGGTAAATTTTTTTCTTCAACCACTAGTGAATGATACCGCGTTGCATAAAAAGGCAAGCTCAATCCTTCATATAAATCTTTCCTATTATGATAGACCGCAGAAATCTTTCCATGTACCGGGGTTTTCCCTTTTGTTACATGACCACCATAGACATGACCGATGACTTGATGACCAAGACATATACCCAATATGGGTATGACGCCGCCAAAAACTCTAACGATTTCTAAACAGATGCCTGCATCTTCTGGTCGCTTAGGGCCTGGGGATAGAATGATGCCCTTTGGTTTCAACTGTTTAATATCTTTAATGCTTATATCATCATTTCTCCTTACCAGCATGTGTTCACCAAGTTCTTCTACGTATCTAACCAGGTTATAAACAAAAGAATCATAATTATCAATCATTAAAAACATGCTTCACCTCATACCTTATAAAGCGCCATCAACTTTTGATAGATTTCCATATTCTCTTCAAATCTACCACTTAAGGTTGTCGTAATGGTTTTAGTATTTGGTTTTTTAATCCCTCTTGTGGTCATACAGCTGTGTTCACCTTCTATAATGATGGCCACATCCTCTGTATCCGTGACTTTTCTCATAATATAGGCTATGTCAGCACCTATGCGTTCCTGTAACTGAAGTCGTTTACCAACCATATCTGCTATACGTGCAATCTTACTAAGACCAATTACCCTCTTGTTGGGTATGTAAGCTACGGCTACCTTCATATTATACATAAGGGCCAAATGGTGTTCACAGTAACTAAACAATTGAATATCTTTCATGAGCACCATGTCTTGTTTACTGTTTTCATATATTTCTTCTTCATCAAAAGTCACACCTAATTTTTCAATAAGTTCATCATTGGTATAGGCCATACCTTCAAATACTTCTTCATACATGTTTGCTACTCGAGACGGTGTGTCTCTTAGACCTTCTCTACTTGGGTCATCACCAAGTGCTATGAGTATGCCTCTTATGTGGTCCTCAATCGCTTTTTTATCTATCATGTCTCATTCTCCTTAAGAACACAAAATGTTCTGAGTTCTTACTCATAGGCATCTAAAAAACTATGTTTTTGACCATTCGACTGCCACCCTACAATACAATCCATATTAACATTATGCGCAGACTGTAAAATACATTTGTCGATATCCGGATTATTCTCTTTTAGCTTGGCAATTAGTTCCTTCATTTCACGACGTTTACTGGAGGTCTTCTTCGCCGCCACAACACAACCACAGTTCATAGGCACAAGACCAGCGTTATTGGTAAACCTTTTGATATCTTCTTCATGTATGTAATACATAGGTCTTATCAACTCAATGCCTTCAAAGTTCAAGGATTTAAGTCTTGGCATCATTGTCTTAGTCGTCCCTGCATAAAAAATATTCATAAGTTGTGTTTCGATGACATCGTCAAAATGATGGCCTAAAGCCAATTTGTTACAGCCAAGTTCTTGTGCCTTGGCATAGAGAGCTCCTCTTCGCATTTTTGCACATAAGTAGCAAGGATAATCACTGGAAATAGCATCCACGATACCAAAAATGCCGGAATCAAAAAAGGTAATGGGAATATTCAAGTGCTTACAATTTTCTTTAAGTCTTTCTTCATTGGTAATATGATAACCCGGATTCATAGCCAGATACTCAATTTCAAAATTAACATCACCATGGATTTTAAGTTCCTGAAGCAACTTACATAACAACAAACTGTCTTTACCACCGGATACACCAATACCGATTCGATCGCCTTCTTCAACCAACTTAAATGCTTTTACTGCCTTTATAAATCTTGACCATATCTCTTTCCTATATGTCTTAATAATACTGCGTTCTATATCTTTTACCGATTTTAACGGGACTGTGGGAATGGTTAACGTACACCCACTACCTTGTAATGATTCTGCCATAATTATCTCCTATTATAAGTCACAATTCAGACTGATTTCTATTGCTATACTACATGGTGAAGCTATGAATGTCAAGTTTGTTCAATCAAATGAAATGGGTGAAAGTATTTAGCTTCACCGACTTAAAATGCATTAAAAACTAGGAAGCAATTTTAGTGCATCTTCTTCAATAAGTGGCTTGCTATATAAATAGCCTTGAATTATATTGCAATTTCCCGCCTTTAAATAGTCAAGCTGAAATTCTTCTTCAACACCTTCTGCTACAACTCTAAAGTTCAATCTATGGGCAATATCAATAATTGCTCTGGTAAAAAAATGATTCTCCCCTTCATTTAGAATATCGTCAATAAATGATTTATCTATTTTCAAGGTTGATATGGGAAGTTTTCTAAGGTACGTTAAAGAAGAAAAACCTGTGCCAAAATCATCTAAGGCAATATCAATACCTATTTCAGATAACATCTTCAACTGTTGGTTCACCAAGTCAAAGGATTTGATTAGAACCGTTTCTGTTACTTCAAATTCTAGCCATTTAGGGTTAACCCCTTCAGTTTCAATAATATTTTTTACAACCTCAACAAAATCAGAATGTAACAACTGAACAACTGAAATATTCACGGCCACTTTTATCAAATCGCGATCCAAAGCATTAACTTGTTTTGCAAATCTAGCCGCTTCTTCTATGACCCATTTCCCAATTTCTACAATATCACCGGTTGATTCTGCTATAGGGATAAAACTAAAAGGTGGCATAAGTCCCAAAATATGACTGTTCCATCTAAGCAGGGCTTCATAACCAACTATTTTGTTAGTCATACTGTTATATTGTGGTTGATAGACTAAATGAAATTCATTTTTTATTAATGCATGTTTTAATGCATTGGTCAGGTTAATCTTATCTGACATCTCCTGATTCATCTCTAAGTCAAAGCGACTTGCTTTAGCTTTTCCTATTGATTTCATTTTGTACATGGCCATATCCGCTCTAATGAGCAATTCATCATAGGCCATACCATCATCGGGATAAATCGCATAACCGATGCTTGCTGTAACAAACAATTGCTTGCCACTAATTTCTAAGCTTCTATTAATTTCATCCATTAAACCATCAATATAATTTTTACAATCAAAGCTTTCATCTATGGCTATTAAACATATAAACTCATCGCCACCGATACGACCAATCATACCTTTATCCTGTACATAAGATTTAAATAAATCACTCACTTCTTGTAACAATCGATCTCCGATTTGATGACCATGGGCTGTATTAATATAATTAAAATTGTCTATGTCTATAAAAGCCATCATCACTTTCGAGTGGTCCATATCTGAATGCTTAATCAGTTTAGAAAAATATTCCTCCATATGAAGACGGTTTGGAAGTTTTGTCAAAAAATCATTATAGGCTAAATAGTTGATTTTTTCCTGCTGTTCTATAAGTTCCTCGTTCTGAGCTTTTAGTTCCTCTTCTGATGCTGCAAGGGCTTCATAGGTCATTAATAGTTCTTCATGCCCCACTTCCAATTCTTTTTGTACTTTTTTTCGCGTTTTAACGTTATAGCTTAAAATGATTATAAAAGCCAGCAATAGTAACGTAATACCGGAAAAGATCAGAATAAGATCCCTATGCAATTCATAATATGATACAGGCCGATTGATTATCACACTTCCCACAGGCAATTTATCTATTTCAATATTGTTTTTTTCCAGATACTTATAATCAAAACCATAGTAGACAGGTTTCATATCAACGGTCTTCAAAGA
>JAGXFY010000008.1:0-26928 GCA_024636985.1 Clostridiales bacterium
CCTTTGTCCTGATCATCAAAAAGCATAACGACATCCATCATAAATTCACTCATAACTTGGCGACATATACCGCAAGGATAAGTAAATTTTTTGCTGTTGCTGACCACTGCGAGCTTCTCAAACTCCTGTTCACCTTCGGAAATAGCTTTAAAAATGGCTGTTCTTTCTGCGCAATTGGTTGCACCAAAAGAGGCATTCTCGATATTACAGCCTTTATATACTTTACCGCTTTTCGTCAACAATGCCGCACCCACTTGGAACTTCGAGTAGGGTACATATGCGTTTTCCATAGCTTCATAAGCTATTTGTATTAATTTTTCATTTGTCATCATAGTCTCTATTCTCCTCTTTATTCAAAAAGTAACTTGTCAGTTCGGTTAGTTGGAAAAACTGAAATCCAAGTTTTCCCCGGATACATGATGAGAGGATCACCATCGACATTAAAGTATTTGGTCGGTTCATTATGGCTTTTCTTAGACCAGGTAATCGGAACCATTTCACCTCTTGTCAGATAATAACCATCACCTTCCGTCAATAGATTCATATCCATACGTCCAGCAGAATCACCTTTGATATTCCAGACACTTGCCAGTTGTATGATAATGTTGTCAAAGGTCAGCTGCTGACCGGTGCCGTCATCTATATGTTCTCCAGTGCCGGTGTTCTTATAATTTAAGTATTGAAATCTTTTATAATTCATGGTATCGTCGTCATAATCAAACCACGCATAATGGTAGTTGGAAAAATCCAGTATGACTTTTTCCACTTTTTCCGGTTCAATCAACTTAATTTCCTCGGAAAAGTCAAGTTTATTAACAAACGCAGGATCTTTATCGGTTCGGTAACCCTTCTGGTCCCATATTTCCATGATTCTATCTTTTGTCGCATAGGTGCTATGAGGACTTTTTCTACTCGGGTCTTTGTAAGCCACGCTAGAGGACATCGCATCCAAGTTAGGGGCCTTTAATTTTCTGATGGCATCATAAGCTTGAGGACTGCCACCTATATGTACAAAAATAGCATCAAAATCGAAAGCAAAGTCTAAATAATAATGTCTGGCACTTCTAACTGGTCCTATTTTATCACCAGTAAAATCCTGGTATACTGCAAAAAGTCTGGATATTCCACCTTCTACCAAAGTCTCGTAAATAATATCTGCTTCCTCAATACCGATTTGCGGAATGGCATTATGAATGTTACTGATGACGATCCCCACAGGTCGCCTGTTTATCACATCTTCATCAATGTATAAGCCGGTTAAAGGATTCAGAGCTTTACCCGTTAGATCCACGACTTCTTCTACTTCTTCTACTTCCTCTACTTCTTCTACTGCTTCAGGTACTTCTTCTACTACTTCTACAATCTCCGGCTCTTCTACTACTTCTTCTTTCCCACAACCTACTGAAAAGGCCATCAACCCCAATAGAATCCATATACACACACGTTTTTTCATAGTGACTCCTTTAGTCTTATTTCAGTCTCATTTTTAGTATCATCATGTCGTCATGTTTATTTATAGAAACCTTGCTTTAACGCTTTAAATAATTTTCGGTATAAATATAATCGCACCAATTATAATAGCAACAATAGCTGCAATGAGTGTTGCACCGGCTGCTATGTCTTTAGAATACTTTGCCAGCTCATTGTAGGTCTTACCACAAACCATATCAACCGTATACTCAATCGCTGTATTGAGCAACTCTGCTACAATAACAAAACCGATGGTTAAGACAACAATCAACCATTCTAGAACACTAATCCTAAAATAGACACCAAAAAGTATCGCAAGCAAGCCAAACATTGCATGAAGCTTGACATTTCTCTCTGTTTTGAATGCTTGTATGATACCATTGAAAGCATGAGAAAAACTCGACCTTAGGTTTCTGTTCTTCATCGTTCCATCCCCATATCTTTTAGAATCTCTTTTTGTTTTTGGATCATCATGGTTTCTTCTTCTTCTATTTCATGGTCATAACCCATCAGATGTAACATACTATGCACCACTAAAAAACTGAGTTCTCGTTCCCTACTATGCCCATAGAGATCGCTTTGCTCGATGACCTTGTCCCATGAAATCACAATGTCGCCAATATAGACTTCATCTGTTTCAGGATTTTTTGGTTCATGTTGTAGAGATTGGTTGAATTGTTCACCAATTAGAATATTCACCATTGGAAAAGAAAGGACATCCGTCGGCTTATTAATGCCTCTTTGGTCCAGATTAATCTCTTGGATCTCATCACTGGACATAATCGTTACACTAAGCTCTACCGGTTCACTAACACTTTCAAAAGTAAGACTACTTTTTATTGCTTTTTCAATAATAGGATTTAAATCTGACGTTTGATCGCCATATAACCATTCAATATAAACACTCATACACATCACCTATTCGTAGGGTATTTTACCCGCTCATGATACATGCCGTTATAAACTTGTATAAATGCTTCTGCAATGAGAGGTAATTCTTTCATTTTTAGCGGACTTGCATCCAATTGTGCTTCCATAAACTTCTGATTCGATATTTCTTTGATGATTTCCCTGATACGTTCTAAATGCCGATCTTCCTCATCAAGAGATGTGACATATGCTTCCACACAATCTGCCAACATAATAATGGCGGACTCTTTGGTACTTGGCTTTGGACCTGGGTATCTGAATGTAGCTTCTTGGTATGCGATACCGTCATCATATTGATTCGCCTTGTGATAAAAGTACCCTACAAGGGATGTACCATGATGCTCTCCTATAAGTTCTACAATTCCTTTAGGTAATTTGTGTTCTTTTGCTAACTTAACCCCAAAGGCCACATGTTCTATAATGATTTGAGCACTTGACTCGGCCGCTATTTGATCGTGGGGATTGGGACCGCCATTTTGGTTTTCAATGAAATATTCCGGATCCTTTAACTTGCCCACATCATGATACAGAGCACCAATCTTTGTCATAATAGCATCGCACCCGACTGCCTTTGCAGCTCTTTGTGCCAAATTTGATACCATTTTTGAGTGATGATAAGTACCAGGTGCTTCTACCATCAATCTTTGTAGTAATTTGTGATCTTCGCTCATTAATTCCAGTAGCTTTGTAGGTGTAACAAACTGAAAAATAGCTTCCCACAAAGGCATGGATCCAACAACTACAATAATGCTTAAAAGAATATTGGAAAAAATAACTAATGGTTCCGTTAAATTGAGTTCTAATCCCATCATATAGACTATTAGAATATAAAACACTACACCAAATAGTGAGGTTAAACCAGCTACATAAATAATTTTTTTTCTCTCTTTTGCTTCAATAATCACCAAAGCCGATAAAACACCCACCGGTAAATAAAAGAGATAAAACATCATAGGCAATGGCAGGATCATGCCAATAAGGGCAACACCAAGAATATGGGTTATAATCGCCAATTGTTGATTAATATTGATGGCTATGAGCATAACCCCAACTAAGATAGGCATAAAAAAATATGCGTTTTCACCTATAAAAATGGATGCTGTCCATAAGGAAGATGTTATCAGTACCAAAAATAATTTTTGATTAAAAGGAATTTCTTTGTAAAACAAGAAAATATAATAGCCATATATGGACAATAAACATAAAATGATAAGATTACGTCCGATGATCGAACCGATATCGATTTGATTGTATACCATAAAGAAATTCATTATAACAAGCATCGTAAGGACTGCCAGTATCAACAAAAAACTTCTGATGTTATTTTGAAGTTTCACCTTATCCCTACTTTCCGTAATGTTTTTTTGCATACGTATTGGACTTATTTTTTTCTTTATGCAATTTCTGGTTCTTCTCATAGACTTCATAGGCATTCACGATTTTTTGAACCAGCGGATGACGTACAACATCTGCTTGTGTTAATTCGATGATACCGATTTCTTCGACATTTTTCAGAATTCGACTGGCCACTTCCAAACCGGAAACTTTATTTTCAGGTAAATCTTTCTGAGTGATGTCACCAGTAATAATGGCTTTAGAACCGTAACCAATTCTAGTGAGAAACATCTTCATCTGTTCCGGCGTGGTATTTTGGGCTTCATCCAGTATGATAAAAGCATTATCTAAAGTTCTACCTCGCATATACGCTAGAGGTGCTACTTCTATCAGGCCTTTTTCCATATTGGCTTGATAGGCATCCGCGCCCATAATCTCATGAAGCGCATCGTATAACGGTCTAAGGTAAGGGTCCACCTTGCTTTGTAGATCACCCGGTAAAAAACCTAATTTTTCACCGGCCTCAATCGCCGGTCTGGTCATGATGATTCTATTAACCTCTTTTTTCTTAAAAGCGGTTATAGCATGTGCCATTGCAAGATAGGTCTTTCCTGTACCTGCAGGTCCAATTCCAAAAACAATCATTTTATTCTTAATAGCTTCAATATAAGCACTCTGTCCTGCTGTTTTGGCTCGAATATATTTACCTCGCATGGTCATACAGACAAAATCATCTTTGATCTGATTCAGTACATCTTCCTTTTCTTTATGAATCATATCGAGTGCATAATTAACGATTTGTTCATTAATCTCAACACCTTTAAGGCTACTTTTCATAAGCTGCTTAAGTACCTTTCTGGCTTTGATGGCATCGGCTTCTTCGCCGGTAATTTTTATATCATTATCACGATTAACGATACTGACTTTTAAAGCTTTTTCTATATGCTTAATGTTGACATCAAAGTCACCAAATACTATAGTTATTAAATCGTGAGGCATATTAACAAGTACTTCGTTTTTTTCCATCGACAACCTCCCATTGTACCCATTAAAGTTGGGCGCCTATCTATTTTAACATAATTATGTTTTGGATGACCAGTCTTTTGATGTTTTTTATAAGACTTTCCTTGTAAGAGAATCAAGAAAAGAAGCTTCGCTTCGTTATGAGCTCTTCTCATATTTCTGAACGATTCGAAAGGAAAGGACCTTAACGCATTCAGCTATGTTTTAAAGCTGAATGCTAAAGTATGTCTTTCCTTTCGAATTAAAAAAGTGCCATGGATATCCACGGCACTGCTTTAGTTTAATTATTCTATTGACTTAAACGCTTCTTGACCAATTGACTCACCAGTTTGGTATCTGCTTTACCGGATAACTCATCCGAAAGAACACCCATAACTTTTCCCATATCTTTCATAGATGTGGCACCTAGTTCCTCAATTGTCTTCGATACAATCTCATAGACTTCATCATCAGATAATTGCTTAGGTAAATAAGTCATGAGAATATCAATCTCTGACTTCAATTCGTCGATGAGGTCTAAACGACCACTCTTTTCAAACTCTGGCAAGGCGCTTGTACGCTTTTTAACCAGGTTTGCAATGATTTTTACATATTCTTCTTCCGAAACATCGATCTTTTGATCTTTTTCCATCTGAAGAGCTGCTGTACGTATGGATTGAATCGTGTTCTTGCGTAGAGTCTCTTTTTTCTTCATTGCCTCTTTAAAATCAAGAAACAATTGATCTTTTAAACTCATTCAACCATCCTATTCAAATAAATTAGAATTTACGTTTTCTAGCTGCTTCTGATTTCTTCTTACGTTTAACACTAGGTTTTTCGTAATGTTCTCTTTTTCTGATTTCTTGCATGATACCTGCTTTGGCGCAGTTTCTCTTAAATCTTCTAAGAGCACTATCAAGAGTTTCGTTGTCTCTAATCGTTACATTAGACATAGCAATTTCAACCTCCCTCCAGTTGCGTATTGTGCTTGTCCTACAACTAAAGGTAATAATTTAGCACTATAGATGATTATACCACAATAATAATATTCGTCAACCTAATTTACAAAAATATTGGGTTTTGTCTACTTTATTTGGAACCGATAAAATAATCCGTCAAAAGTCGGCTCATCTTCCATATAAAACTTCATATGATCCATCATAATGGTGTTGGCGTATGCAATCCTCTGTTGATCTGTTCCGGCCAATACTAGGTCCTTTGGTAGATCCAATGTTGGTACAACCGAGATTACCTTCTGCGACCAATGGGTATAGGTAGGCGTATAAGCAACTTCTACAATCTTAGGTTGTTGATCGTCCACTTGTTCCACCACCACTTCAAAAATCAAACCAATATCCTTATGAGGGCCCCTACCATCCACATTTCTTTGTGAAGAAATAAAGTTGCCCAATGAATAAATCACAACCCCGACTCTTGTACTACCGTCTTCTTCTACGATTTCCTTCAAGGCCATCGGTTGTAACACATGAGGATGACCCCCTAGTATAATGTCCGCACCGGCTTCAAAAAGCTGATTCACTATGGGCTTTTGATAATTCTCGTCCGGTAAGGCTTTATATTCATTCCCATAATGAAGCATCACCACCACAAGACCATCGGTGGATTTTTTGGCTAAAGAAACTTTCTCAAGCATTTCGTTAACATAGGTTTCATCGTACATATTCAGATGGTTCACCATATAATCTTCATCTTCTTTAAGTGTAAAACCGTTCATACCATAGGTATAGTTGATCATAGCAAATTCAATCCCATCTATATCAATGAACTTGATGCTACCTTCATCTTCCTGTGAGGCATAGGTACCTATATGTTCTAATTCATTTTGATTTAATACTTCTAATGTTCTAAGCAATCCTTTTGTTCCCGTATCAAGAGAATGGTTATTGGCTGTTGACACCAAATCAAAACCGGCATCTTTTATATTCTGTGCTAAAACATTCGGAGTATTAAAAGTGGGATAGCCACTATAACCTCTAAAAGCAGTTTTTTCATTCTTAACTCTTTGAGTACCTACACCACCAAAAGTTGTCTCAAGATTACCAACTGCAAAATCTCCAGCTTGAATAATAGGCGATACATACTTAAAGGCGTCAGAAAAGTCAAAAGAGGCACCATCATAGCCCCGTCTCAATTGATAGACATGCATCATAATGTCTCCAACAGATAGAAGTGATATTCGTTTGGTTTCACTAATTGCTTCTACTTGAATTTCTTCTTGTTGAAATGCTTCTTGACGCGCATTTACAGGAACTTCTTCAGAATTGGTACTTGCCTGATTAATCGGTTCTTTTGGCTCCACTACTTTACGATTACCCATAACACCGCTCGAAAGAATAACCAGTACCATAAGCCATAAAGTCAAAACTCTAATAAGTCTCATGTCATCTCCTCAAAATATGTTTTTATTCATACTTGTATTTTTTATGAAGAAGCATCTTTTGTCAAGTCGTTGAACTTATTTATGTAGCAAACCTTTTTGAACATGTTTACCCAGTTGTACAACCACAAGAGGCACTAGGGATAAAATCCCAATACTTGTTAACTGAGACGTTGCTAATGGACTGATTTCAAAGATGCCCTGTAATGGTTTTAGTAAAAGGACAGATCCAAGTAGCACGATACCCAAAATCAACGCCAAATAGGTAAAAGGATTCATAAAAAGGGTTTTAAAAGTTAAAGGTTCATCCATACGACAATTAATACCATGAACCAATCTGGACAAACTAAGCGTAGCAAAAGCCATGGTCATAGCCACCCCGTGTCCACCTTGATTCAGCCCTAAATAATAGGCTGTCATAGTTACTGTTGCAATAACTATACCTTCTAAAAGCACTTCAATTCCAAAAGCCCTGTCTAGTATTGGCTTACTGGCATCTCTTGGTTTTCGCTTCATTAACTGTCCATGAGCCGGTTCAACACCGATGGCTATGGCAGGTAGACTATCTGTTAAAAGGTTAATAAACAATAAGTGCACAGGCGCAAAAGGTGCTTGTAAGCCCACTACTGAAGCGTATAATACAGCAAGAATACCGGCTGTATTGCCAGACAGCAAGAACTTCACTGCATTTTTAATATTGTCATAGATACTTCTACCATTATTGATGGCCTTAACAATCGTAGAAAAATTGTCGTCGGTCAATACCATACTGGCAGCATCCTTAGCCACTTCTGTTCCCGTAATACCCATAGCAATACCAATATCCGCTTGTTTAAGTGCGGGTGCATCATTGACACCATCGCCAGTCATGGCTACGATATGTCCTAGAGACTGCCAAGCACTCACAATACGAATCTTATGTTCCGGTGATACTCTGGCATAAACCGAAACACTGGGGACCAACTGAATCAACTCTGCTTCAGTTAGATCTTCAATCTCAGCCCCTTCGTAAGCCATATCCCCATCTCTTAAGATACCAATCTGTCTCGCAATCGCAGATGCCGTTATCTTATGGTCACCAGTAATCATAATTGGCTTTATACCTGCTTTAATACAGTCTTCTACTGCTGCTGCTGACTCTTCTCTTGGTGGGTCCATCATGGCTACAAGACCAAATAGAATCATTTCATCTTCATGTTCCAAGGTTAACGTCGACTCATCGACTTTACGCCAAGCAAAAGCCAACACTCTAAGTCCTTGATCCGACAGACTATGGTTGATTTCTTCATAAGCAATAATATCTGCTTCCTCGATAGGTCGAACGCCGTCTTTGGTTTCAATGAACTTGGATCGTTTCAGTAATACGTCAATGGCACCTTTTGTAAAGACAATGGCTTCACCATCGATATGTTGTAATGTTGTCATCAACTTTCTATCACTGTCAAAAGGCAATTCGGACAATCTGGGTATGGATTCCCTTACCATAAGCTCATCCAAATGTAGGTTTTCACCCAGATCAACGAGCGCGATTTCTGTTGGATCTCCAATTCTCTTATCCTCCGTTGTTATGGCATCACTGCATAGTAAACCAGCCATGACCAACTTATAATGTAATTTGTCTTCTTTATCAATAGCTGCCACATCTACCAGTTCGCCGTCTGTATAGATATGTTGAACTTTCATTTTGTTCTGTGTTAATGTACCTGTTTTATCTGAACAAATGATTGAAACACTACCAAGACTTTCTACAGAATGCAGTTTTCTAATAATGGCATTTTGATCTGCAAGCTTTCTTGTTCCAAGAGCCAATACAATGGTTACGATGGAACTTAAGGCTTCCGGAATAGCCGCAACCGCTAGAGAGATAGCAAACATCATAGAATCCATAACTCCGGTGCCTCGGTACATACTTAGGCCAAAAACTACCGCTGAGATCATAATAATAAACAGGGCCAGTTTCTTGCCAAATTGATCCAGATTACGTTGCAGTGGCGTAGACTTTTCCTTAGCACTTTTTAACAGTGTTGCAATGCGTCCTATTTCTGACCTAGTACCAACAGCAGTAATAACCGCTTTACCCCGTCCATAAGTCACATAACTACTTGAAAACAGCATGTTAACCTGATCACCCAAAGCTACATGATCTTTGTGAATAGGCTCTATCATTTTATCGACACTAACCGACTCACCAGTGAGCGCACTTTCATTCAGCTGTAAGCTAGAGCTTTCAATAAGGCGTCCATCTGCTGCAATAAAGTCCCCGGCATCAACAATTAGAATGTCCCCAACAACAACCTCGGCTGATGGGATTTCCATGATTTGTCCTTCTCGCATAACTTTGGCACTTGGAGATGACAATGCTTTAAGACTTTTAAGAGACTGTTCTGCCTTGACATGTTGTACTGTTCCAAGAATGGCATTAAGTATTAGCACCGCTATGATGACCAATGTACTTTCAAGCTTGCCCATAACAGCCGAAACAATAGCCGCAACCAATAAAATCCATACTAAGAAATCTTTGAATTGGGATAGAAAGACCACCATCGGATGAACCGACTTAACCTCTTCTAATTTGTTTTCACCATGTTTTTCAATACTTTCTCTGACTTGTTCCTTTGTTAGACCAACATCTTGTACTTTGAAATATGCTTTTGTTTCTTCCGGTGACATCTGATAAAAATTTTTCATAAAATATTCTCCTTTGATTGGCATACCGAAGACTTAGAAAAGTCCATAGAAAAAGACTCAAAAAAACCTCTCGGTCTTCATTGAGTCTCACAAAATACAAGTCGTATCTTTATCACCGAGCTTTCGCTGTATTGACGATGATAAATCCCATATAGGCAGTTACTCCCTCATAGATGAATTAAATGAATAATAGCAAATCAAATCGTATTTGTCAAGTTGATAAAGAAGGGTGGTAGCGTCAAATTACTGTAGGAAAATTTCAGACAGAGTAGTCCTCGAAAGATAGTAATGCTTCTGTCATACATTATACAGTACCTGTACAACGAATTCCAGAAGCATTTATCTACCATGCAAAACGGTCTAATAACACTGGAAAAAAACATCAAATAAGAGACTCATTCCTCTCGATTGTTAATTAGAACAAAACGGAAATAAAGTTCAAATAACTTGAGAAATCAGTGACTTTTCCAGTGGTCTCAGGCTGCTCCTTTCATTTTTCGAATTTAAGAAACATAGACAATGATTACAACATAATGATTAAAAAACGTAGTTAGATGTCTTAATATCAGAGGTATAGTAATATGATACATATTTTTAAGTAGCAGAAAATTTGCCAGAAGTTAGCAAACTACTGGCATAAAACTTTATTATTCAGTTTATTTTTTGACGAAGAGTACATCATTTTACGCAGGATAGCCCTTTTAAGTCCTTACTGTTATTACAAATCATAATGTTATTCATTAAACACATCCTCGTATCTAAATACTTCGATACCATTAATATTAATCTTCTTAATTAGCTTACATTTGATGCTGGTATTATCCTCAAAAAAGTTCACTGATAATGCCATTTCATCTGAAAGTAATTTCTTTGGAACAAATGCATTCAATGCTTCATTAATGACTGCTGGTAAATACTCTTTTTGATTTTCTGAAACACTTGAAATAGTGCTTAATTGTAATGAATTTGAATTAAATTGCTCAAGATCAAATACTATTTTTTCATCCAACATCATTTCGTTTAGATATTTAACAAAATCATCGGCAAAATAAACATCAATCTTAGGTACATCAATTAATATATAAAAAATAAGGAGAAATGAAATTAATGGTACAATAATATATAAAATTTTCTTCACTATATCAGCAACTTTCGGCTTTTATCAATCGTATCGTGTAATTGTAACTGTTCCGGACACTTGATATGTACTATAATACATTTCATCCCCTGACATACCCATATAGCTAGAGTGTACTGTACATCTATGAACTATATTACCATAATTATAATACATTTCAGCAAAATATGCAGATACAAACGGTGATACTTCTGTTATAGTTCCTGTTGTGCTTAATAAATAACCATTTGAACCGTCTACCCAAGCAGCAGTGGTGATTTTTACTTTTAGAATCACATCACTACCATCATAATAATTAAAAGTTTTAGAAAAATTTTGAACACCCGAACGTGTGTAAGATACTTCTAGGTCACTTTCTTTAATATCGAACATGCCACCGAATCCTGTGGATGATGATAAATCAGCAATAGATTTAGTAGCAGCATCTTCAAGTTGTTCTTTGTTAACTACATCATTGTCATAAGTTATTGCGATAGTATGCCCATCATCTGAGATATTCGTTGAAGAGGATGTCTCTGAAGCATTAACTACCATAGTTGATAATATCATTAATGTTATTAAAGTAATGGTACATATTCTTTTCATATAACCTCCAAGATTGTGCCTAGTCGAAATGTTATCATGTATAGGTTAACGCAAGGTACATATCATTTATATAGCCTATTGTAATGATGTATTCTTCAGGAAATCAGGGTCGGTCATCCTATATGTTAGTACATTCGTTCTATTTATCTTCAATGAAAAACCGAAGTAATATACTAAAAAAAACTTTTACCGGTAGTTGTCTATCAAAAACCTATAACATTACTGACAGTATCGCCAAGCATAAGTTTCTGTTTCATTATAGAGTTTACAATGGTTCCCTGTAAAGCATACTCATAGCTTTTCCGTTTATATTGGGTCTGTTCATTGTACTGTTTGATCATTTCATTTTTATACTCAATCTCGCGCTTCTTCTTAGAGTATTCCATTAGGTCAACAACCTTGCCACCATTGGCTTTGAATACTCTGAGCTGTGCCATCTTATTTGCTCCTTCTTTTGACCACCCCAGCGGTCTGCTGCTTAACCGGTCAGAAAAAATGTGACTCACCAGACCTTCTGCGCTGCACCCAACATTTGCGGTATCATCGTTATTCCTGATGATTATACTATTCCAGTGGTTGAGTATATACTTACGGCAATCATCAATTCTGCTCTGTATACCTGCGGATGGAGCTAACTTCTTCAAGTTCCCCATAGTTTCCTTAAACCATTCTTTATCTTCCATGCTTATAGAATCCCAAATTTGGTCCTTAGCTGTGCCGGCATCCTCACCAAGAAACGCCGTGGCACCTGCTATACTTTTACTCAAATGAAATTTATCGAGAACAAAGACTGCTTTGGCACCAAGAACATCAATGCCACCCTTGATCCATGCCGCACCATCACCCATAAGGTATATTTTTTCAAGATAATCATAGTCATATTCTGAATCTATAAAAGCCATGACACGTTCCCAGAGTTCTGCGGGTTTCTCTGCAACCGAATTCTCCGTGAAGCATACCCTGTTCACCAACTGGTGTCTCTTACCAGCCTTTCCAACAGGCTCTACGCCATCAAAAGTGTATACAAGCCTTGGCATGTAGGTATTGCTTTTATAACCTGCTTCATTGATTGTTAGGTCGCCTTTTTTCTTTTGGAATTGTAGACTAACATGATCTTCATCAGCGTTGATTAAGAGATACTTAACCTGTTTTTTCTGGTTGGCCAGCTTCATCCCAACAGCATCAGGAATCACTTGATGCCGCAGCACATTCATCACAGTCTGTTTACTTACCAGGTCATCGGTGTATGTTGCATCTTCACCACTGATTCTATAGCTACTATCACATGCATGATTGAGTATGCGTTCAACAACATCCTCGGTTTTCTTTGTATTACTGGTAATTCCTATAACACTGTCCAGTATATGTACTCGGTCACCTGAAGATTTTTCTTTATAATAACACCGATTGAACTTCAACAATCCAACAGTACTCAACAATGTCTTTTCATCTGTTCTAATAACACTGTACTTTGCTTTTCTCTGTCCATTAGCCTTTATGGATTTATCCATTTGCTCTAGAACTTCTATGGTGATTCTTCTTGCCAGATCATCCGTCTGATTCTTGATGTTCTTAATCATTTCTCCCAATGTCATTTCTTCATCTGCAAAGAAGTTATTGATTGCTTCCTCCAATACAGCTGGTGAATCAGTAATAAAATCCAGTATACTATCGTACATTAAAAAGCCCTCCTGTTGTCTGATTATCTGTTAATCATACTATCACAGTGAGGGCCATTCTCAAATTCAATTTTCCTACAACATCTTTACGCTAACAAAGACTTTAAATAGAATCGTTATAATATGCGTAATTTAAGCCAACATCGACCATGAAGTTCCTGTAACTGGCTGTATGACTAGGCTCATAAGAAAGTAACTTCATGCATCATGTCAGTCTTCAAGACATGATGCTAAGATGAAAACTTTCTTATGAAATTTGCTAGTCTGCATGGATGCAGACCGCCGACTTTTGGTGCAAGACGCACCAACCGGAGACCGTAATCATACAGACTGTGGAAGGGTTTTCATGGGACCCCTTACATATCAAACTTTTCAAAAAAAGTCTCTAAGTTTTTTTTGAACTTAGAGACCTCATGAATGCATAATAATGAATCTTTGTATAACTTCTAACTAAAATCTATTGAAGGGTGAATCTGGATAAGGACTCTCTTAAAGTGTGAGCCATTTCATTTAAGTCGTTGGCCAGTTTAGCCACTTCTTCTGTAGATTCCAGTTGTTGATCCATTGAAGCAGTTACTTCCTCGGATGCAGCTGCTGTCTCTTCAGATATGGCTGATATATTTGTAATAGATAAAACGATGTTGTCCTTATCATCATTCATTTTAAGCATATGACGATTAATAGATTCAATCTGCAAAGTAATATCTTTAATATTACTGGAAATCGAATTAAAAGCATCGTTTACATGTTCCACCGCTGTCGATTGCTCCTTACCACGTTCCTTTACATCTTTCATGACCGCAACTGTTTGAGAACTTTCATTCTGTATGTTGATAACGATGTCTTGAATCTCTTGTGTAGCATTTTTTGAATCTTCTGCAAGTTTACGAATCTCATCTGCTACAACTGCAAACCCTCGGCCATGCTCCCCCGCTCTGGCGGCTTCAATGGATGCATTGAGTGCTAATAGATTGGTTTGTGCTGCTATAGATGTAATGGTATCTAGAATATTGCCTATTTCTTTAGACTTACTGTCCAGCTCAAGAATAGATGTCTCAACACGTTTGGTTGCGACCTCATTCTCGGAGGTTTTATTACGAAGCTCATTAACCACTTTGACACCCATAACATTTAAATTATTGGAGTCTGATGCCAGTGCATCCATCAACTTTGTACTTTCAGTCAGTTCATCGATACCTTCTGCTAGTGTATTCGTCATACTTGCTCCAGCTTCTGATTCCTCTGCCTGCTCAACCGCGCCTTTGGATATTTCCTCAGCGGTTCTTGTGACTTCAACAGCGGAATTCTTTGTTTGGTTAGAAGTATCTGCTAAGACTTTTGACGAATCATTCACTTTGTTTGCTACCGATTGTATATCTCCTATGATATATTTCAAATTATCTACAGTTGTATTCAGGCTATTTGCCAATGACTCAAGCTCATCATTAGATTTAACGGTTACATGCGTGGTTAGATCACCTTGACTGACTTTTTCAAGTCCGACCGCTATGGTCTTGATTCTTCTGGTGAAGAAAACCGCTACAAAAGAAGCAATAACACCGGATACAACTAAAGCGATAGCACCAAGTCCAAAGCCAGTCCACATAACAACATTTATATCATCTTGAATGTCTGAAACAGGTAATGCTGCCAAAATAAACATGTTAATATTATCCATTTTCTTATAGACGGCAATTTTAGATTCACCATCATAATTGTATCTGAGTTGGTTACTGTCATTATTTTTCATGGCTTCTACAATGATTTCTACCGGTAACAGCTCATTTAATAAGCTACTATCCTTATGGGTTAAGACCTTATATTCTTTATCGATTAAGGTCGGATAACCGGTTTTTCCAATAACGATGGAATTCAGAGCTTGTGATAACTCTGCTAAGGAAACATCCACTGCAAATACCCCAACAAGCTCATTACCAGACATGATGGCTTTTGATACTGTAAACACAACTGTTTCTGTACCTGCATCCACGTAGGGGTCTGATATACTCACTTCACCACTAGCAGCCGCCTCTTTATACCAATCTCGTTCTGTAGGATCATAACCTTCAGGTAGTTGCGTTGGTGGATAGAGATACATGTCTTTTGCAGGTGTTGCCATGTATATGTTGAAGATATTCGGGTACGCATCTGAAAACTTTTCAAAAGCATTTAGGACTTCACGTTCTTGTGTACCTTGTGTCGCCAATAACATAACGTCTTCTTGATTTGAAAAATAGCCTGCGACCCCTTTAAGGTCATCTAATGTATTGTCTATCCCTCTTTCAATCTCAGTAATAACGTCATTGCTGTTTCTTTCTAGATTGTTTTTTAAGATTGCTAAAGTACTAAATGTACTTGCCAGAACAATGAGGGTCACCACCAAAAGTGTTTGGATGACGATGATGAAGATAAGTTTACGTCTAAAGCTCCCACTAACCTTCTTGGTTTGTGACATACCCCCCTGATGCGACTTTTCAGCTCCGTATTTTTTTGACATGATTTTCATCCTTTCATATGATCCTATTGTTTGACAGATTATCTTTACATTAATAAAAAAGTGCAAAGTTTGTATTTGAACGCAAGAAAAGCTGAGGTTCGCCGCCCTCAGCCATACCTACATTATATATGGTGTCATGGTATTTTACAATATTTATCTTTATATTAACGATTTATTCAACTGTTTTTATTTGACAAGTATATCTTTTATCTTGTCAATAAACTTCTTTTTCTTAACCGGTTCAGAAGATTTTCTAAATTCAATCGGTCCAAGCTTAGGTAAAATAACGGTTTCCACTTTTATCTCAGGCTTAGCCTTTTTATGATGAACCGGCTTACTTGGAACATGTATTTTTTCTTTGACTTTTTCCACAATTGGCTCTGCCACATGGACGATCTTGGCTTTTTCTTCCATGACCTTTTGCACCACAGGTTTATGCTCTTTTGGCTTATAGTCTCTTGATTTATGATCTTTTGCTTTATGATCTCTTGATTTATGCTCACTTGGCTTATGGTCTTTGCCTGCATGGGCTTTAGGTGGTTTAACGCCTACCCATTTACCCCTTGCAGAAGCCACAGCTTCACGCACTTGCTCATCTGTAGGTAATTCTGTTTCTTCAATCAGGCTACCCACATGCTCTTCAATCTCATATAACGACATAATATCATCGGCTGTCGCTAGTGTAATGGCTTTACCGGTATTACCTGCACGACCGGTTCGACCGATACGGTGTACATAGCTGTCTTTTTCAATAGGCACATCGTAGTTGATGACCAGACTAAGATCATCAATATGCAAACCTCTTGCAGCAACATCCGTTGCAACCACAATTTGAAGTGCACCTTTTTTAATCTTATCTATGGTTTTCATACGACTCACTTGTGTATTAGCACCATGAATGGCGTCAACAATATAGCTTTTTCTTTCTAGATAGGCTTGTACTTTGTCTACAGCATAACGGGTGTTACAAAAAATCAGACAACTATCCGGTTGTTCAATTTTTAGTAATCGATCCAACTGTGTTCTTTTTTCATTTGCTTCTACTCTATAATACAATTGTAAGATAGCATCCACCGTTTTTGTGTCCGATTCTAAAGCTATGGTAGTGGCTTCATTCATATAAGCCTGACATATTCTCTGAATCTCAGCCGGCATGGTTGCTGAAAAAAGCATGGTCACACGATTTTTTGGCAAGGTCTTAATAATTTTAACCACTTGGTCAATAAAGCCCATATCCAACATACGGTCGGCCTCGTCTAGTACAAGAAATCGTATTGCTTTGGTCGGTAAGCTTCTTCGTTGAATGTGGTCAAATACCCGTCCCGGTGTTCCAACAACAATGGATGCACCTTTTTTGATCGCATCCACTTCAATGTTAATGTTATGTTGTCCGTAGACTGCGGTTGTGGTCACTGTCTGGTATTTTGACATGAGACTGATATCACTTTCCACTTGTACCGCCAATTCCCTTGTAGGCGTTAATATGAGCGCTTGAGGCCCTATTACGTCTGCTTCCATCATCTGCAACATCGGAATTCCAAAAGCACCGGTTTTACCGCTGCCAGTCTTTGACATAACCACCAAATCCTGATGTTTCAGAACATGGGGTATGGCTCTGCTTTGAACGTTTGTTGGGGATTCAAATCCCATTTCTTCTATTGCCTTGACAATAATTGGGTCTACCCCTAAATCAATAAAGTTATTATTCATTTTGCCTACTTTCCTTAACCTTGTTTATGGTTCATATTTTTTACATCTCCGAGATGTATTTGATTAACCTATTATGTCTTATATTTCATCAGATCTCCTAGATGTATCTGATTAACCTATTATGCCTTATACTTTATCATTATCTAGATGCCAGGTCAATTATTATCCTAAATAAAACAAGAATCGTAAAAAAAGTGAGCGATATACCTTACGGTTTCAGCTCACTTCTTTATTCAACTTCAAATGCGTTCATCTTATAGCGGCTATAACAATCTTAAAAAACTACCTGATACATACGTAGCATGACCGGTATTGTAATGAGACATATTACCGTTGTAGCTATGGCTATCTCCATAGCATATGTATAGTCTGATCCATTTTCCTTAGCAATTGCAACAGTTACTGTACTTGCTGGCATGAGCGTTTCTATAAAAATGACTGCTATAGCAATCTCAGTTGCAAATTCTCTTGCAAATATGAGTACAAGTAAGAAAAAGCTAGGTATTAGAATCAGTTTTACTAAAACAAGTATTTGAACGGATCGATCCTTGAATATTCCAATAATTTGTTTGAACTTCATTTGTCCTATTATCAACCCGATAAATACCATGGATAAACTCATTGTTGTATTGCCTAGAGGATAAAATGTATCATACATAAACTGATATGACTTATTAAATAAGTCCCATTTCTCCATGGCAATATCGATTCTAAGTATGAGCGCAATTATGCCTAATGCAAAAGCAATCGTACACGGATTTATTAACGATTTAAATATCTGTCTAACATTTTTCATCTCATCTTTGTTAAATAAGTAAACACCAATTGTCCAAATGAAGGTTAAGCTAACCAAATAATAAATAATAGCATAGATTAAACCAATTCTGCCAAATAACTCTGTCATAAGTGGAAATGCAAGGTAAACTGTATTACCAATCATGAGTTGTGCAGCATACACATTTTTTTTCACTCTACCTAATTTTAATATTTTTGCAATTAATTTACCCACAAATAAACTGAACAGTTGAATGAAAACCGCCATACTTATAATAAAAAATCCATCACGAAAAATATCGTCTGGTAGTTTATAACTTGTGATACTGAAAAAAGTTAATATAGGTAAAGTTATATTAATTAGTAATTTTGACAGAATTGCTATGCCTTCTTCAGGTATAATCTTTAGCTTTCTTGCATAGACACCCACGAGCACTAATAAAATAAGTTTTGAAATCTGATTAATAATGATTTGCAATTCCATAGCTTACCTCGCTTCTTCTACTAGTTGTAAAAAGTACTCCACGTTTTCTATACCTGCATAAGTTGAAATAGCGTTGTATGCATACTTCATCTTTTCTTTAAATATACTTCGATCCGGATATGTGATGATGATACCTTCTTGTTCTAATTCTTTTAGGATTTCCACTTCTTCCTTTTGCACTTCCACACGCATCCAATTACCTGCTTCAATACTTTCTTCTCTGATTATTTCTTGTTGTTCTTTTGTCAGTGTTTCCCATGTTTTTTTACTTATGACATGTACCATAGAATTATAAGTATGACGCGTCATCGTAAGATACTTTTGAACTTCATATAACTTATTATAATAAATAATTGACAGTGGGTTCTCCTGTCCGTCTACTATGCCTTGTCTTAAGGAAAGATAGATTTCAGGAAAGGCTATTTTTGTTACATTTGCACCGAGAGATTCCATAGCTAGTTGTAATTGCATTTCTGGTGGTGTTCGAAGTCTAAGTCCAATAATATCATCAGGTGTAACAATAGGTCTTGTGTTATTTGTTATATTTCTAAATCCGTACTCCCAATTCGCCAACATTATTAAGCCTTGTTTATCTAAATCATCTTCAACCCATTCAACAAATTCCCCATCAAGAACACGATGCGCATGCTTATAATCATCAAAAACAAAGGGTAGCATTACAGTCGCAAATTTCTTTGAATACTTATCTAAAGCACCTTGGGTAGGTAAACTCATATCGATTGAGCCAATGATATTCTGCTCTAACATTTCTGGAGGTGTACCCAGTTGCCCGTCTGAAAAAATTTCTACTATGACTTTACCATTTGTTCGCTTTTTAACGTTTTGGGCAAAAAGAGCTGCAGCTTTATTTGCAGGATGATCTTCAATTGCATAATGACCAAACCTAAGGACTATAACTTCTTCAGTCATATGCGTCTCGTCCTTTGATTGTCTTGAACATCCGGCTAAGATAACCACCATTAATATCATTGCAATTATACATCTACTATTGTACCTACTCATATTGACACCTTCCTATTCACAACCATTTAGGACTTCGCTCTATCAGAAATCCATAGCGCCTGCAAAGCAATACTATCTGATGTATGTGCCACCATTTACATCTATGTTTTCACCATTTAAGAAGGTATTTTCTATACAAAATGAGACTGCCAGTGCAATATGTTCGCCTTGACCATTCTTTTTAAGTGGGTTTGCCTCTGCCCATATTTTCATTTGCTCTTTTGTTGAGACCTTCTCGTGAAATGGTGTATCTATAACACCCGGCGATACTGTATTGACACGTATATGTGGCGCTAATTCTCTCATAAGTCCTCTTGTGAAAACATCAACAGCACCTTTTGAAGCTGCATACATCGTCGCTCCGGGTGCGCCATGTCGAATGACAACAGAAGCTATATTAATAATATTTGGATTTGTTCCTTTGTTAAGTAATTCAATCGCTAATGATGTAATCTTAAATAATGAAAAAGTATTTAGATTAAAGACCTCTTGCATATGATCCCAAGTAAGTTCAACAGCCGGAATGCGTTTCACCAGGCCTCCGGCATTATTAACAAGAACATCTAAATAATCTGTATGTTCTTTCACTTCATTGATTAATGCTATGCAGTTTTCTTCTTTTGTTATGTCACATTGAATTAAGTGTGCAGTACCACCCAACTTTTTCACTTCTGATGCTACTTGAATTGCACTTTCTTTTGATTGATTGTATACCAAAAATAATTCGTTATTCTTTGCTAAAGTTTTAGCTATTGCAGAACCAATACCTGTACTTGCGCCTGTTATTAATATTTTCATAATGACCTCCGATTTAATGCGTTAATAGTTCTTACTTTAGGAAATTATCCTATGCTTTATATTCATACTTATGGGAATGTATAAATATCTTTCTTCCATTCACAACTATGTCTCTTATTGAGTAAATACCCATTATTATTCCTGAAATTGGAATGGATGCGTAAAATACCTTTCTTGGTATCTTAAATATAGGTGACCATGCTGTCGCCTTATTTATTAGTACTAAGCTATACCTTACCATAAAATAGATAAATATCAATCCTATAATGCTTATAATAAGTTCAAGAATGTATTCTTTTTTAGTTCCCATAAACTTTTCACTTAAAAAATCAATTCTAGAATGCTCATGTCTAGACCATAAAAAGGCAGTGCCAAAAAAAGTTAAACTAGTAAAGGATAGCTCTACGATCTCATCAAACCACCCTATAGAAAAAATGGGGAAAAATCTAACAAATACATTCAGTGATAATAGTATGAATAATACCACAAGTAGCGAAATACAAATAACTTGAAGTGTTGTCGTGATACCTTTATCGATTTTTTTTAATACGTTCATATTATGCCTCCTAATTAAATAAGCTTGGTATGAATAATGATATTTGGGGGATTCCTGCAACTGCTAATAATACAATGAAAATACCCACTAAATATGGCAATACCTCTTTACTGAGGGCACCAATCTTTACATCACTAATACTCGATACTGCATATAAGCACATGCCGACAGGCGGCGATAAGAGTCCAATCATAGAAGCCAAAATCATAACAACACCAAATTGAATGGGATCAACACCCAACTGAAGTATAATCGGCATAAATATAGGTATTGTAATCATAAGTACCGCAATACCTTCTAGAAACATACCAAGTACAAGTAAAATAGCAATAATAATTAATAATAAAATATATTTGTTGTCACTTATACTTGTTAGGGTAATAATAATTTGCTCAGGTACTTTTAAGAATGTTAATAACCATCCAAAAAAACCGGCTGCTGATATAATAAACATGACTTTTACTGTATGAAGAACTGTATTTGCCAAAATGCTTACGATACTTTTAAATCTTAGTTCGTGGTATACCAAAAGGTCCAGCAAAAGCGCATAAATACAAGCAACTACTGCTGCTTCTGTTGCAGTGAACCAGCCACTTAAGATACCACCAATAATGATGACAGGGGTAAGGAGTGGTAAAAATGCTTTTTTAAATGCTTCGAACCGTTTTCCTAATGATTGTTTCGGTTGCCTTGGATAATTTCTCTTCCTTGATATAATAGAAACGGCAATGATCATGGTAATCGCCATCAGTATTCCGGGCAGAAAACCGGCTAAAAACAAACTACCTACAGAAACACCCGTCATTGCACCATAGATAACAAATGGAATGCTAGGTGGTATAACAGGTCCTATCGTTGATGAAGCTGCCGTTATCGCTGCAGAAAACTTTTTGTCATATCCACTATCCGTCATTGCTTTTATCTCAATCATCCCAAGTCCGGCTGCGTCAGCTACAGCTGCCCCTGACATACCCGAAAAAATAACACTGGCTATAATATTAACTTGTCCTAAACCGCCCCAAACATGCCCTACACTTGCCTCAGCAAAATCAAATATTTTTCTTGTGATACCAGAAGTATTCATTAAATTCCCAGCAAGAATAAAAAATGGGATGGCTAACAATGTGAATCCTGTTGTAGATGCGTACATTCTTTGCGCCATCATTAGTAAATTTTCTGATTCACCCAGTAAAATAAATGCACCTATGGATGTGATTCCAAGACTAACTGCAATGGGTACACCAAGAAGTATTAATCCTATAAGCACAATAAAAATAAGTAATGCTTCCATAAAATCCTCCTTAAAATGAACAAGCCATATCTATTTTGATACGCATAAATACAGCTTGTTCTTAAAATGACTTGTTATATGCTTATAGTTTGACTATTTATTTTCTTCAGCAATCTTCAACAAATATTCAACATTTTCTTTTCCGGCATATTCAGCAATACGATCATAAGCAGGTTGCATCATATCTTTGAATAAAGTTTTATCCGGATATGTAACTTCCATACCTTCTTCTTCAAGCATTCCAATAAGATCTTCTTCTTGATCTTGCATCATTCTACGCATTTCATTTCCGGCATTTGTACTTTCTTCTTTTAAAATCATCTGTTGTTCTTCTGAAAGTTTATCCCAAACTTCTTTACTCATAACATTAACCATCGAGTTGTAAACATGTTGGGTAATCGCTAAATGATTTTGAGCTTCAAATACGTTGTTGTAATAGATAACGGATAAGGGGTTTTCTTGTCCATCAACAACACCCTGGTTTAAAGACAGTATCAACTCAGAGAAAGCAATTTGACTGACATTGGCGCCAAGCGCTTCCATTGCTGCTTGCAACTGAATTTCGGGAGGTGTTCTAAGCTTAAGTCCTGCCACATCAGCTGGTGTATTTATGGGGCGTTTATTATTTGTTATATTTCTAAAACCCCAATCCCAGTTTGATAAAAATACTAGGCCTTGTGCTTCAAGATCAGGAGCTGCCCATTCCATAAAAGGTCCATCAAGAACACGATAAACATGTTCTGCGTCTTCAAATGCAAATGGCAACATGACTGTAGAGAATTTTTGTGAATACTTACTTAAATGACCTTGGGTTGGTAAACTCATGTCTACTGTACCAAGAATATTTTGCTCTAACACTTCATCGGGTGTACCTAAAGCATTGGCAGGATATACAATAATTTTAACGGCACCATTCGTTCTTGCATCAACTTTTAATGCAAATTCATTAGCAGCAAGGTCTGCAGGATGTCCAATCTCAGCATAGTGTGCCAGTTTGATTTCAATAACTTCAGTTGGTTCTTCAGGTTCTTCTACCATTGGCTCTTCTGTTGTTTCAGCCTCAGTTGGACTAGGTGTTACTGCTACATCATCTTTTTTTGCACAACCTACTATTGTTAATAGTAATGAGCACACTATGACTAAACCTAAAATCTTTTTAATATTTGTAAATTTCATAAACTAAACCTCCCGTATTATAATCATTGATTAAGTTACTTATTTATTTGATTTATAGTTGCCAAATTCGTCTGGGTATGTGCCTTGATCTTTCATGAGCTCGACGTGACTGTCACGTGCCGGTGCAAAAATATCAATTGCTTTAATGCCTGTTGGTGTATAGCCACCATGTGGTACATTAGCCGGATGAACACATACATCCCCAGCATGCATAATAATTTTTTTGCCATCAATCTCATGGTGTTCTTCACCTTCTAGAACAATCATAATCTGTTCTGCATCATGACTATGAATAGGAAAAGTCGAACCTTTTGGTACATTGATGAAACTAACCAATGCATTTTTACTGATTAAAAATTTGGTGCGTATATCTTCTTCCGGAACGATAACTGTTTCTGGTAAATCTTCGATTGTGTAAACGTATTTTTGTGTATTATCATTGTTACTCATAAGCTTTCTCCTTTTCAAATAGATGTTTAGTTTTTGGTACTTGCTTCGTGAACGGCCTGAACACATTTTTATTATGTCCCCTTTCATAAGAAAGAAAAAGAATCCTTTTTTATCATTTAGATTATGGCCTTTTTTCAAGCGAATACGACCCCCATTATAAAAAGGACAATAAAAAAAGCCTTTAAAATAAAGGCTTTAGAAGATTAAGTATCTTTTTTTGTTATGAAGTATCTTTTTTTGTTATAGTTTCTTAGCTTCTTTTTCTATACTCTGATGGCGTAACATTTTCTAATTTTTTAAACATACGTACCATTTGCAATGTACTATTATAACCAATCTCTTTTGCAATTTGTTCAATCGTCTGATTCGTTTCATTTAGGAGATGCTTTGCTTTTTTAATCTTGGTTGAGGTTACATATTCTTTAAAATTAATTCCTGTTTCATCCTTAAACTGTTTTGACAAATAGGATACAGATAAACCCAGTCGTTCTGCTACTTCATTCAAACTTATATCCTTCATATACTCCGCTTCGATAAATTGTATACATTTATTGACAGGATTATCGAAATTATTATATCCATCTTCTTTTAGGAAGGTAAAGATATTGGTAATAAACTGCAATGTCCACTTTGTAGCTTCATTAATAGAGTTAAATCTTTTATCAAATTCAGAGAAACTCTTAATAATATCACTCATCTCTTTGGAATGTATGTATTGAATCTCATAAAGATAACCAATAATTGTATTAAGTACGTCTTTGTAATAGAAGGAAAAATTCGATGCATAATAAAATTCACTTTTTACAACTTGTTCGAGTTCTAAAATGATTGCTTTGCACTCATCAAAAGAGGATGCCCGCAAGCTGTTGTTTAAATACGTATGATAATCATAGGGTAATTTTTTTAGTTCAGCTTTATATATAAATTTCTTTTCATCAATGATGCCCATTTGTTTTTTCTCAAGTTTGTATTTAAGGATCTTAATTAAATGTTCATACGAATCCTTAATATCACTAAAACTTGTATCTGCACCAATAACAACCGTACCTTGACAATTGGTAATTTGTTTATAGCTTTCTATTAGGGCTTCGAAGATATCCATTGTCTTAGAATCATCCGTTCGATTTTCATCCTCAGAACGTAACAATAATACAATCCTCGTTTTTGTTTCATAAAAAAATTCAATTAAACGATCATTGCTTAAATAAGTTTTAATATGTTCATTAAGAATACTTCTAAGGGCTACCCATTCTTCATCATCAAAATCTCGACTGACATAATCCTGATCCCCATTTAAAATATCATGTACCTCTTTTAAAAAATCTATAAGTACAATCTGATATTTCATTGGATGATGTATTTGTTCACCTACTAATTCATTTTCATCGACATCTTCGCCTTTTAGTAATCGAAAAAAATTATACTCATGAATTTTCTTAGTCTTTCCTTCGAGAGAAGCTTTGATTAGATGAATCGGATTGTAAATACCTTTAGACATTGCGAGAGATAGTATCAGAGAAGCTATTAAAAAAAACATCAATAAAAGTATTGTATTATTACTTATAATCTTAAGTTTGCTTTGTATTTCAAATGTATCAATTAAACTTATATATTTCCAATTGTTATAATCAGACGTAACCAAAGAAATAAAATACTCTTGCCCATCTATTTCAATGGTTTTATAGTTTTCTATTTCCTTAAACCAATCATAAGTAATATGTAAATCGACTATATTTCTATATCTGTTATCTGCACTTAGAATTAATTTTCCTGTTTGATCGGCAATAAACAACATGCCTTCTTTTTTAATATACATCTCATTTATGAGTCTATTAAAATCATTGCTTTTTAGTTTTATAACTACAAATCCAACAAGTTCATCCACATTGGTATACATAAATCGAACATAATGAAAATCCGATATCTGTTCCCAATAAACACCTGAAGAATTAGGTTCAATCCACACTTTCATAGGTGAAGTATCCGATAACTTTTGTATGTATTCTTCCGTTTTAATACTAAGAGCCGGTTGCTGTGTCTCTGCCGTTGAAATGAGAAGATTATTCTCTAATTTATAAATCGAAATTTCCTGTATATACTGAGTTCCAACCATAAAGTTCGTCATGACATTATAAACATCATCAATTATTTGATAGTCATCATAATTCGTTGAATCTATATGCTCGAACATAAATTGTTGAATAGACCGATCTATGGAAACCTGTTCTGAAATTCTTTCAGTTTGACTGATAATCGAATCCGTCGCCACTTTGGCTTGCTTAACAATCTGATGGTTGTTGAGTTTTGCTTCATCTTCAATAAACGTTTTTGTTTGATAATAATTGATCGACATAAGAATGAGTGTAGGTATAATAATGACGCCAAAGAGCATGGCAAATAGATTTCTTAACAAAGTCATATCAAATTCCTCTCTCACTTACTGAAGTTCATAACTATTTATCAAAGAACAAAGAGGCTACGCCTCGCTTTGCAAAGCAAATTGTTCCGGCAGGAAAGATTTCCTTGATAGTTAATGCGACGCTTCAACGCATTAACATAGCATAGACTTTCCCAGAGAAATAAAAGAAGCATTATATAATCAATTTCTGATGAATTGTTATCTAACGCTTTATTAACTTTACATATGTTTTTTTGTCTTCTATACTACTACTAGTTTAATCTAGAATCCATAGGCTGTCAACAAAGCTTTATTAAGATGAAGTGTAAAAAGTGAGCTACAACTTAGCGGTTGCAACTCACTTTTTGATTATTTATGGAAGGGTTTTCATGGGACCTCTTCTAACGTGCCAACCATCCACCATCAACAGCAATGGTATAACCATTCACGTAAGAGGCTGCTTCTGATGCTAAGAAAACAATGGGACCTTTTAGATCGGATGGTAGTCCCCAACGGTTCGCAGGGATTCTCTCGAGTATCGCTGCA
>JAGXFY010000092.1:0-86348 GCA_024636985.1 Clostridiales bacterium
GGATGAACCATCCACCTAGTGCGATTCCGGCTCTGGCATTCAATTTCATAAATTTAAGGGTCACTAGCTCAGCTGGTAGAGCACTGGACTTTTAATCCAGTTGTCTCGGGTTCGAACCCCGGGTGACTCATTCTAGATTATCTATTGTATAGGTAATTTTTTTTATACTTTAATGTGAGTTTATCGGTGATAGATTGAGGTGGATTTTATAAGTTGGAAGTTGTTGAGAAATCACAGACTATAATTAGTTAATGTGGATAACTACTGACGATAAAAATAATATATTGTATAATGTTATTATTAAGGCTTGGGAGGTTAGAATGAAAAATTTGTATGGTACAATAAGTACGGTTGTAATGATGTTAGCTTTGGTAATAGGTATTTTTGCCATGACAACGTATTCGATGATTTATGGGGGATTATATATTGTGGTCATTTTACTAAGTAGCTATGTGGTTCTCATGCGCTATTGTAGAAAATGTCCTCATAGCATGAATGATTCTTGCCATCATAAAGTACCGGGGCGATTAGCAAAAAAGCTACCTTATAAGAAGACGGGTAAGTACACAGCATATGAATTTATATCTACGAGTGGATCTATAATTATTCTATTTGTATTACCGTTAATTTTCATGAATGACAGATATTTTTTACTTGTACCCTATATAATTTTATGGGTTACAGCAATATTAATGGTTAAAATAAAAGTCTGTAAGTACTGCTATAATCGTTGGTGTCTATCATGTCCCAACAAGGTAAAAATGTAGTCTATTATAACAAAAAGTCGTGAGGTGAAACTATGTTGGATCCAATACTTAAGAAGCTGAATAGTAGCCTTAAGCATACTAATATTTTAATAGGTAAAGAAGACAAGTATTTAAATGCAGCAGTGCTAATACCGTTATTAGAGATAAAAAATCAAATTCATGTGTTGTATCAGGTAAGAAGTGAGCATATTCGACAAGGCGGTGAGATTGGATTTCCGGGTGGTGGCAAGGAGGATGTTGATGAAGGCGACTATGAAAAAACGGCAGTTAGAGAAACCTCAGAAGAACTGGGTATTGAAGAGGATAAGATTGAGGTCATTGGCCATCTAGGCACTTTGGTTGCACACTCAGATGTGACCATAGATGTATTTGTAGGTGTTTTAAAAATTTATGATTTAGAAGACCTAAATCTTAATGAGGAGGTCGCCTCAGTATTTACTGTTCCACTTGAAATCCTATTGAATATGAAAACTGAAATTCATCTTGTTGACATGGAAGTTAAACCTTCTTTTATTGTTGAAGATGGAGATGAAGTGATATCTCTTACCTCAAAATCACTAGGTTTACCAGATAAATATGACAGACCTTGGGTTAAGCAGAAACGTAAAATATATTTTTATCGATATGATCACCATATCATATGGGGTATGACCGGAGAAATAACAAAAGCTTTTTTAGACTTATTTAAAGACTAATTTTGAAATCTAATTAAAAGTGAATGCACATATTAGTAATTATCAAGTAAAAAAGATTGCCGTGAGGCAATCTTTTTATGATTGGTTCTATATAAGTTTTAAATATTATACTGTAGCCTTGAATGCTTGGTCTAGGTCATAGATTAAATCATCCACATCTTCAATACCGATTGAAAGTCTTATGGTATCTTTTGTAATACCGGCTGCAATCTGATCTTCATCACTTAATTGTTGATGGGTTGTCGTGCTTGGATGAATCACCAAGGATTTTGCATCAGCGACGTTGGCCAAATGTGAAAACAATTCAAGAGCATTAATGAATTTCTCTGCTGCTACTTCATCGCCTTTAATGCCAAAAGTAAAAATGCTACCGGATCCCTTTGGTAAATATTTTTGAGCAAGTTCATGATAAGGATCATCTTTTAATGAAGGATAGTGTACCCAGTTCACAAGCTCATGGTTATTTAAATATTCTGCAATTTTCTTAGCATTAGATACATGACGTTCTACTCTTAGGGAAAGTGTTTCTAGACCTTGTAAGAATAGAAATGAGTTAAATGGGCTAATAGAAGCACCTGTATCACGCAATAATGTTACCCTAGCTTTGATGATGTATGCAAGGTTTCCAAGGGCTTCAGAATAAACGATACCGTGGTAGCTTGGATCTGGTTCTGTAAAACTATTAAACCGTCCGCTAGCGGCCCAATCAAAATTACCGGCATCTACAATGACACCTCCGATGGAAGTACCGTGTCCCCCAATGAACTTAGTAGCTGAATGTACAACAATATCAGCGCCAAATTCTATAGGTCTGTTTAGATAAGGTGTTGCAAAAGTATTGTCAACAATAAGTGGCAAACCGTTTTCATGAGCGAGATTCGCTACAGCTTCAATATCTATAATATTGGTCAAAGGATTACCAATGGTTTCAATATAAATGGCTTTTGTTTTTTCATTGATTTTCTCAGCAAAATTTTCGATACGATCAGGATTAACCAAATGCGTTGTAATACCAAATTTCGGTAATGTATTTTTTAACAGGTTATGTGTACCGCCATATAGAGAATTGGCTGCTACGATTTCATCACCAACAGAAGCGATGTTTTGAATGGCGTAGGTGATAGCTGCAGATCCGGAAGCAACCGCTAGTGCCGCCACACCACCCTCAAGGGCAGCGATGCGCTTCTCAAAAACATCGGTTGTTGGATTCATAATACGTGTATAAATATTACCGGGTTCACTTAAGTTAAAAAGATTTTTGCCATGTTCAAAATCTCTAAAGCTATAAGCACTTGTCTGATAGATTGGTACGGCTCTTGAACCGGTTGCAGGATCAGGTTCCTGACCGGCATGTAATTGTAAAGTATCAAATCCATAAGTATGTTTGCTATTGCTCATCATATCACTCCTTTGTTGATGGGTTAAATAGTTGCGTATTAGACGATCATAGAATTAGGTATAAAAAAAACTATTCCAGTTAAGAAATAGAAACGTATCATTCCAGAATGCGTCTTATTTCTCAGCTTATGCTGTAGGACTTAGCACCATACATTGATCTGCTGGTTGCCGGGTTTCACAGGGCCTATTCCCTCCACCGCTCTTAATAAGATGTTATAAAATTATATGATTGGTTAAAGAGTCAAAACTAAATTTATCTAACGTACCTAGAGCGTATGTAATGTTTAACCATATAGTTTGATACTTTAACCAGTGATAAATAATATCAATCAGCTAATTTTTCTAATCATAGCATGGGAGGAAACAGGTGTCAATACAACACATAGAAAACTAGGAATAGTCATAACAAAAAGAAATATATAAAATATTTATTAAACATTATAAACACTAGTATTAGTACGGCAATAAAGAATCACCATATTTTAATGCTATGATTTATGTTGTGTATCTAATTGCAATATGCATTCAATATAGTGGATATTTCTAATAAATATAAGAATATATGCAAGTTCATTGCCAGTAAAAATCATTTATTTGAAAAAAGTATTGACATATGGTTCTAAGCATACTATAATAAGTCCATATTCATTAATTGGCGTTGCGACGGTGCATATCAATTAATTAAGTGAACAAAGTGGTTCACATACTTCGAAAAGAAGTATGTGGACCTTTTTTATTTCTCTGAGAAATGGCTATTATAGCTATTAGCCTGGAGGATAGCTTCTTAGTTTTAATTAAAATTCTAGGATTTAAAATATGATGGCCATCATTTTTTTTATAACACTTATGCAAGCCAAAAAGTTCTTCATAATGTGATAGAACAAGAACGTATCTAATCGATGTATAAAATCAAATATTATTACTAATTAAGTTTTTAAGAGGAGGATTACTATGGACAAGATTACAAAAATCGATATTATTACACGACCAAGTAAGATTGAAGCTTTAAAAGCAGCTTTGAATGAAATCGGAATTACAGGCATGACATTTTCCCATGTACTGGGATGCGGTCTACAAAAAGGTAAAACAGAGTACTATAGAGGTACAGAATATGAGATTGACTTATTACCTAAATCAAGAATTGAAATCGTGGTATGTGAAGTACCTGTAGAAAAAGTCGTAGAAGTGGCTAAGGAAGTGCTTAGAACCGGTGAAATTGGTGACGGAAAAATATTTATCTATCCGGTAGAAAACGTGATCAAAGTAAGGACAGGCGAAGAAGGCGTTAAAGCACTATAGATCATTCATAAGGGTAGGACTTAGCAAGATCATGTAACTAAACGGGATTGGGATTGCATTCAAGAATAGATAAAAAGGGAATGCAACATAAAAGATAATATTGAAGGAGTGACGATAATGGAAGAAATGAAATTAGTTCTAGACACGATATGGGTATTAATTGCAGCAGCATTGGTATTTTTTATGCAAGCAGGATTTGCTATGGTTGAAACAGGTTTCACCAGATCCAAAAATGCAGGTAACATCATTATGAAGAATCTTATGGACTTTTGTGTAGGTTCTGTTATGTTTTGGTTAGTCGGTTATAGTATTATGTATGGCGTTGATAATTTTGGATTATTTGGTTGGTCAGGTTTTGTGTTTTATGATGACTATACATCCTTAATTTTTCAAACGGTCTTTTGTGCAACAGCAGCAACCATTGTATCAGGTGCTATGGCTGAGCGTACGAAATTTATTTCCTATTTGGTATATAGTTTCTTTGTTTCAGTTCTCATTTATCCGGTATCAGGACACTGGATCTGGGGTGGCGGTTGGTTATCCACATTATCAATCGGTGGTGCAGAAGGATTTATTGATTTTGCAGGATCAACAGCAGTACATTCCGTCGGTGGTTGGACAGCACTTGTTGGTGCAGCAATACTTGGCCCCAGAATTGGTAAATATACAAAGTCCGGTAAATCTAATGCGATGCCCGGCCATTCATTAACACTTGGTGCACTTGGTGTGTTTATACTATGGTTTGGTTGGTTCGGATTTAATCCTGGTTCACAGTTGTCAGCTTCTTCAGCTGAAGACGCAATTGCTATTGGACAAATTTTTGTTACAACTAACTTAGCAGCAGCAGCAGCGGCTATCGCAGCGATGTTTGTAACCTGGGTTCGTTACAAAAAGCCAGATGTATCTATGTCACTTAATGGTGCATTAGCAGGTCTTGTAGCTATCACTGCCGGTACTGCAGCAGTATCTCCAATGGGTGCATTCTTCATTGGTATTATAGCTGGTGTTGTTATCGTATTTGCCATAGAGTTCATAGACAAAGTACTTAAGATTGATGATCCTGTTGGTGCGGTAAGTGTTCACGGTATTACAGGAGCACTTGGTACATTGTTAGTAGGTGTATTTGCAACAGATGGCGGTTTGCTTTATGGTGGTGGCTTTGATCAATTAGCAATTCAAGCAGTAGGTGTTGTTGCAGTAGCAGCTTGGGTATTTCCAATGGCTTTTATAGTTTTTAAGGCAGTTGATAAGCTTATTGGACTAAGAGTTAGCGCAATTGAAGAGCAAAACGGTCTTGATATTGAAGAACATGGTATTGAAAGCTATGCTGACTTTGAAATCAAAGGTGTTTCACTACACCATAGTGCATAAGGAAATGCATAAATTATTATAGGTATGAGCTGCAATAGCAGATTATATAGTATTATTCCTCATCCTAAAAATCTTTAAGCAAAAAACTATGTCATTTGACATAGTTTTTTGTTGTCTTGTATTTTATAGAAAAATTCCGTACAATAGAAAGAGTCAGAACGAATGAAAAGAGGGTATATCAATGAATAAAAATCTCTATAGTCATCTGAAAAAATATCATCACAAGGTATATCCGATGCATATGCCAGGACATAAAGGTGGACGTTATCGATTTATTGAGGATGCTTATACTATAGATGTAACAGAGGTACCGGGAACAGATCATCTTTATCAAGCCGGTGGCATACTAAAAGAAAGCATGGATCATATCGCAAAAATGTATGGGACTAAGAAAACCATTTTCTTAGTGAATGGCAGCACCATGGGTATTATAAGTGTTATTGGAGGTATCCATGAAGCAGAAGATACAGTTTTGGTTGCTAGGAATTGTCATCAGTCCGTGTATCATGGCATCACATTATTTAAGTTAAAGCCATTATATATTTATCCAGAAGTTACGCAGTTTGGCTTAGTTGGCGGCATTGATCCAAGAAAAGTTGAAGAGGCTTTAATTGCTAATCCTAAAATACTGTCTTTTATAATGACCAGTCCTACATATGAGGGTTTTATATCGGACGTTGAAACCATAGCAAAAATCTGTCATCGCTATAATGTTATGTTGATTGTAGATGAAGCTCATGGCGCTCATCTCCCCTTTTCAAAAAGTCTACCGGATTCAGCCGTCAATTTGGGTGCTGATATAGTTATACATAGCATGCATAAAACCTTACCTACGTTCACTCAATCAGCGCTTCTGCATCTAAATCTGGAAAAAGAGACAGAAAGAAAGGTACTAAAAATGTTACAGATGCTGCAGACCAGTAGTCCTTCTTATGTCATGATGGCCCAGATGGACATGTGTATTCGGCAGTTGATGCATCAGGAAAAACTGTGGACAAGTCACTTGAAAAATCTAGAAAAAGTGAATAACAGTCTCATTAAAATGAAAAGTATTCGAAGTTTAAGTCAGTATAGAAATATTGGGGAAGGTATTGTTGCAAAAGATCCCTATAAACATGTTCTACTCTTTGAAAAATCAAATATTACCGGTCATAACTTTAATCAAATACTAAGAAAGGACTATAATATACAATTAGAACTTTCTTCTAAGATTCATGCACTGGGATTCTTTAGTATCGCAGATCGTAAAAGTGATTTAATCTCCTATGCAAGAGCAATAAAGGCCATTGATAAAAAGCTTAAGCCTTTAATAAAGCCATTAAAAGTAGCGCACTGTTTTGACAAGAATGAAAAGGTACTGGAACCTTATGAGGCTTTTTCTCAAAAAAGTGAGAGAATACCTATAAGTCAGGGGTTAGATAGAATTGCAGCCGGCATGATTACACCTTATCCACCGGGTATTCCTATGGTTATACCGGGAGAAAGAATTACGAAAGGTTTGATACAACAGATTCATAAATGGGAAGAAGAAGGCTTGGAAATCATTGGTTATGAAGAGAATAAAGTGGATGTTATCCTATAAAATCGAATGAAAGAGGTTATTATGAAAGGTATATTTATAACAATAGAAGGTGGCGATGGTTCCGGAAAATCAACTCAGATTGACTTGCTCATGTCTTATTTTGATGAGCATGGCTTTAAAGTTTTATTGACAAGAGAGCCGGGTGGAACACCGATTAGTGAAAAAATCAGAGAGGTGATTTTAGATAGTAATAACGTGGAAATGGACAATATGACGGAGGTATTGTTATATGCAGCTGCAAGAGCGCAACATGTAGCTGAGTTCATCAAGCCGAGTATTGAACAAGGTAAGGTGGTTATTTGTGATCGTTTTGTGGATTCCTCTGTCGTCTATCAAGGCTATGCGAGAGGTGTTGGTATAGATGCAGTTGAAGATATTAACAGTTATGCGACTTTAGGTTTAATACCGGATTTGACCATATTATTAGATTTACCACCGGACCTTGGACTATTTAGAAAAAAAAATCAACAAGCTTTAGACCGACTAGAACTTGAAAGCGATGCTTTTCATTTAAAGGTTAACGAAGGGTATCGGCTTTTGGCAAAACGCCATCAAAATAGAATCTTGACGGTAGATGCAACAAAATCTATAGAGGACATCCATCAAATTATATTAGAGGCTATAAAAACATTATTACCAAAATAAGTCAATAATCATGAACGGTCATTGACAGGATGATAGTTTCTATATTCTGTTGGTGTCATACCTTCACTGGATCTAAAAACTCGAATAAACTGAGTGGCTGTAGGATAGCCGATATTTGTACCGATGGTTAAAAGATCATGGGTGGTGGCCGTTAGGAGTTGCTTGGCGATACTGATGCGATAGTTGGTCAAATAGGCTTTGAAATTCATGCCAACTTCGTTTTTGAACAATCTGGACAGATAGGCAGTAGATATATTTAAAGAATCTGCAATATAATTTAAGCTAATGGCCTGCATATACTCCAAGTGGATGATATGTAAGGCCTTTTTAATATGCAAAGAATAAGACGTATCCATATCCACTTGCGAAATATTCTGTAATATTTCCAAGTAATAAGCATGTACATCATGTAAATCGTTAAAAAGGTGTTCGAACATGATAATTCCTTCATTGAGCTGTTTGATTTCTTCTTGATAGGTACTCATTTGGTTAAACAGATGTCGAATGGTTAAAGCATAAATCTCTTTATATAAATAAATGGTTTTAGAATTATTTGTGGCATTGGTAATAAGAGACCATTTGAGAGTATCAATGAGCTTATATATATTTAGCCAATCACGATGCTGTAGCAAAGTCTCAAAGTTTTGAATATAACTGTATTCAATTAAGGAGTAATCCTCTTGGATGGAAAAGTCATCAAAACACACACAATGACCTTGTCCAATAATTAAAGTATATTCTTGGAGCTTTCTAGACTTTTTATAGGAAGTACCGATACTAAAAAAATTATTAACAAAACTACCAAAACAACCAATAATAGATGCACCATAGGTTGTTGTTAATGCTTTATGCAGTTCATCAAAGCAAGACTGTAGCTGTTGTTTCAGACTTTGATGAGGAAGAGAATTTGATATAGAAAGAATCAAGGTACGGTTAAAAGGTTGAAGGTTTAAGAGGCATACGGGTTTAATACCCATGTAGGTGAAGGCATCAAGAAGATGTTGATGGAAAGTATTTTTCCATGCTGTAAGGGAATGCTCTGGCATACCTCCTATTAACCGTGTTATGCCGTTTGTCAGCGTCAATTGCAAGACAATATAAGTACCATCCTCATGGAGACCGATCTGAGACAGTTGTGACTCATTTTTTAAATTCTCTGGTAAGATTTCACTTAGAAGATTAATAATATATTGTTGGCGTTGTTGCTCAAATGCATTCATAGTTGCCCTCTTTTCATAGACTAATGTCAAAAAATGCACAGTTTGTCAAAAGCTACTTATTGAATAGTCATGTATTTGGTTATACTATAGTTATATCAGAAGTAATATATTAAGACAAGTATAAAAAATGGTGAGAATAACTGGTCAACGATGAATGTCAAAAAATGTGAGGTAGAAGGATGAATGTAGCAGAATGGAAAAAAGCACCAGATCACCCAGTCAAGGTGATACAATTTGGAGAAGGTAATTTTCTAAGAGGTTTTGTGGATTGGATGATTCATAAAATGAATGAGCAGAATTTATTCAATGGTAGTGTAGCGGTTGTCCAACCTTTAGCAAAAGGTTTGCTACCTATACTAGAGTCGCAGAATTATACATACACCCACTATTTGAAAGGTATTAAGAATCAGGAGCCGGTCATAGAGTATTATAAAAATACGTCATTATCCATTGGGATTAATCCTTATGAGGATTTTGAGGGCTACCTTTCTCTAGCGCACATAGAAACAGCCTCAATCATTGTCTCAAATACGACGGAAGCGGGCATCGTATTTGATTCAAAAGACCAATTGGATATGGAAGCTTCGGTAACATATCCTGGAAAATTAACAAGACTGATGTATGAAAGATATGAAGCTTTTAAGGGAGACCCTGATAAAGGCTATATCGTATTGCCTTGTGAGCTCATAGACAACAATGCAGACCGACTAAAAGAAGCGGTAATGGCCTATATAGATCTATGGAACCTTGGTGAGACTTTTAAGACCTGGGTTGAACAATCCAATCAGTTCTGTAATACACTTGTCGATCGGATTGTTCCTGGTTATCCCAAAGAAAACATAAAGACAATATGGGAAGAATTGGGTTACGAAGATCAGTTGGTGGTGGAAAGTGAACAGTTTAATCTTTGGGTTATTCAAGGCAATGATAAAGTTCAGCAGGCTTTTCCGGCAGACGAAGCAGGTTGCCAAGTGCTTTTTGTTGAGGATGTCACACCCTATAAGGTGAGAAAAGTACGTATTCTAAACGGTGCCCATACCACCCTAGTTCCGGTTGCTTATTTATATGGTATCGAAACGGTTCTTGAGTCCGTAGAAGATCCACAGATCAATCAATTTCTCAAGAAGGCAATATTTGATGAAATCATTCCGACACTTACTTTATCAAAAGAAGCGCTAGAAATTTACGCAGCTGAAGTCATCTTGCGTTTCAAAAACCCCTTTGTTAAGCATTATCTTATGAGCATCTCATTAAACAGTATGTCGAAATATCAGACACGTGTTCTGCCTTCACTTCTTGCCTATTTTGATCAAAATAGTAAGTTACCTAAGCGATTGGTTGCGGCGTTGGCTTCTTATATGGTTTTTTATCGAGGTGAATATGCCGGTAAGGAGATTGCCATAGTCGACAATGAGGATATTCTAAAGCTTTATAAAGATGCTTGGAAGCAGTATGATGGTAGTAAGACAAGCCTTGTAGATGTAGTAGAAGCCGTACTTGGATATGAACCTAATTGGAAAGGTAACCTGAATCACATACCAGGACTAAGAGATCAAGTGGTCAATTATGTTTCAATCATACTGGATGAAGGTATGGAAAATCTAATCCATGCCGTTGAAGATGAAGATTGATTAGGAGGAGGTCCAATGAACAAACATTATGTTATTCACAACCGAGACAATGTATATATCAATCTTGAAGAAGATGACAGCAAGAATCTAATAAGAGGTCATAAATATGCTTTAAAAGACATAAAAAAAGATGAAGCCATTATTAAGTATGGTATGCCTATCGGCATAGCCACTTGTGACATCTTAAAAGGTGAGCATATACACACACATAACCTTAAGACTTCTTTAGGTGACATATTGTCCTACAACTATCAACCTGAAAAAAATAATGATGTAACGTCAGCAGCTTCAGTATCAAAAATAGAGCGTAAAACAGTCAAAGTCTATGAAAGAATGGGTCAAGAAGTTGGTATTAGAAATGAGCTGTGGATCATACCAACAGTAGGTTGTGTCAATGGTGTATCCAACCGTATTATTGATGTTTTTAAAAGCCGCTGTATGGAAGAAGGCATTGACCTGAATCGTTTGGATAATTTTGACGGTATATATGCCTATACCCACAACTATGGTTGTTCTCAAATGGGCGATGATCATATCAATACCCGAAAAACATTACAAAATATAACAAAACATCCCAATGCTGGTGGTGTTCTCGTGATTGGACTGGGCTGCGAAAATAATCAGATCAAAGCTTTTGAAGAATCTTTAGGTACCTATGATGAATCGCGTGTTCGTTTTTTGATTTCTCAAGAAGTGGAAGATGAAATCGAGGCAGGATATGAGATGGTAAGAGCCCTCTTTGATGAAATGCTAAAAGACCAGCGTGTTGAAAAACCGCTGTCATCTATTCGTGTCGGTTTAGAGTGTGGTGGTTCAGACGGACTTAGTGGTATAACAGCCAATCCATTGATCGGTAGATTTTCAGATTACTTAGTTGAGCAAGGTGGGACAACTGTGTTGACAGAAGTACCTGAGATGTTCGGTGCTGAGACCATTCTCATGAACCGATGTGTCAATAGAGAAGTTTTTGATAAGATGGTGGAGATGGTCAATGATTTCAAAAACTATTATAAAAAGCATAATCAAGTGATCTATGATAACCCTTCACCGGGTAATAAAAGTGGTGGTATATCTTCTCTAGAAGATAAGTCACTTGGGTGTACCACGAAGGCAGGGGACAGCTTAGTCATGGATGTTCTAAAACATACAGAGCGGCTGAAAACACCCGGATTGAACTTAATTAGTGCCCCAGGCAATGATGCGGTAGCAACCACCACTCTAGGTATGTGTGGGTGTCATATGGTACTTTTTTCAACAGGCAGAGGCACACCTTTTGGCGGTTTTGTACCAACGGTAAAAATATCGACCAACACACCCTTGTTTGAGAAAAAGCCCAACTGGATTGATTTTAATGCCGGACAGTTGGTAGATGGATTAAGTATGGATGCAATGTTAGAACAATTTACCGAGAAAATCATCGCCACCATTAATGGTGCTAAAACAAGACAGGAACTGAATAATTACCGAGAAATCGCAATTTTTAAAACGGGGGTAACATTATGAAAAAGTTTATGGACGAGAATTTTCTATTAACCAATGAGACTGCAATTCGCCTTTACCATGATTATGCAAAAGACATGCCGATTTTTGACTACCACTGCCACTTATCTGCTCAGGAAATCGCTGAAAACAAATCCTATAAAAATATGACTGAAATTTGGCTAGGTGGTGACCACTATAAGTGGCGTGTTATGCGCAGCAACGGTGTATTAGAAGCATCTATAACTGGGAATGCGCCGGATGTTGATAAATTTATGGCTTTTGCCGAAGCCTTGCCTTATGCTATAGGGAACCCCATGTATCACTGGGCCCATCTTGAACTAAAACGTTATTTTGACATAGAAGAGCAATTAGATATGACCACAGCAGAAAAGATATGGGACGTGTGTAATGAACGTTTAAAAACAGATGCTTTTACATCAAAGGCACTTATAAGAAGATCTAATGTAGATGTGATTTGTACCACAGATGATCCAATAGATACATTAGAATATCACAAGATTATTAAGGAAGATGATACCTTTAAGACCAAAGTACTACCTACTTTTAGACCGGATAAAGGTATCCATATTCATTTAGAAACATTTCTACCTTGGTTAAAGCAACTTGAATCTTCCGTAGGCTATGGTATAACATCTTTAGCCTTATTGTTTAAAGCGTTAGAAGAACGGGTAGTCTACTTTCATAATCAAGGCTGCAGGCTTTCTGATCACGCCCTTGATGAAGTTCACTATGAGGCCTTAAAAAATGTAACTTTAGAAGAAGGGGAGACTATTTTTAAAAAGGCGCTTCGAGGTAGTGCATTAACCCACGATGAAGTGGTCAAATATAAAAGTTTGGTCATGAATCAGTTAGGTAAGCTTTATGCAAAAAAAGGTTGGACGATGCAATTGCATATTGGTGCACTACGTAATAACAATAAGAGAATGCATGAGGAAGTCGGTCCGGATACAGGTTTTGATTCTATTAATGATACAGTATTTGCCAGAGCATTATCGGACCTCCTTAATGACCTAGATACAACAGATGAGCTACCAAAAACCATTATTTATGTCTTAAATCCAAGAGATAATTATGTGATTGGAACCATGATTGGTAATTTTCAAGGTGGCGGCATAGCCGGTAAGATTCAGTTTGGTTCCGGTTGGTGGTTCTGTGATCAGAAAGACGGTATGATCGATCAGATGAAGACACTGGCTCAACTGGGGCTCATCAGTCGTTTTGTTGGTATGTTGACAGACTCAAGAAGTTTTCTGTCTTATGTGCGGCATGAATATTTTAGACGTATATTATGCAATCTCTTTGGAGAATGGGTTGAAAACGGAGAATATCCTAACAATCCTGAGTTTTTAGGGCGTATGATTCAAGATATTTGTTACAACAATGCTAAGGCTTATTTTGGTATATAGTTATTTTCAGACTTTAACACATTAGAAAAAGTAGTAACCATGGATAAAAATCTAAGGTTACTACTTTTTGGTTTACTTGAACTGCATACTCGGCAGATAAGTTTCAAGTTGCAATACTTGTTATAATTTTTCAAGGTGTTATAATATAATTAAGTAAGAAACTTAATTGTGCCGATAAAGGATAGAGGTGATCTTATGAAATTGATCATAGCAGTGATTCATGATGAAGATGCTCATAAGTTGGTGGATGCATTGACATCACAAGGATACATGGCAACTAAGCTAGCATCAACAGGTGGATTTCTAAAGACAGGTAACACGACCTTGTTTGTTGGTGTTAAGGAGCAGGAAGTGGACAAAGTACTTGGTATTATAGAAGAGAAATGCCAGACCAAGAAAGAACTATCTCTAATGAACCCTCCGATACCTAGTGCAATTGAAGGATGTATGCCTTATCCGGTTGAAATTACTGTTGGAGGCGCTACTATATTTGTTATCGATATTGAGAAATATTTAAAGATTTAGGTATGGTTAAGGTGTCAAAACTATATAGTTGAAATTTCGCATACACCCAAATGTGAATTAGTGAAACTTAGTTTTGTCAGTTTAACAAGGTAGGTTTAAAGAAGCATAGGTTGTTGCTTTAAACATATACAGTTTTAAGGAGTTGTGTTTCTATGGACATGAAAATTAACCCATTGACAATGACAAATGTATCCGATGTGACTTCAAACAAAGAGGTTGTGTCCAAAGATGACTTTAAATTCACGTTGCTGAGTAAGATTGAAGAAAGTGAATTGCAAAGCAAATTGGATGGGATGATTAAGGATATTACAGCCCAAGGGGATCGTTTGTCCAAGCATATGGATATAAAAGATATGAAAAAGTATCGAGAGATGGTCAAGGACTTTATGAATGAAATCGTAACCCATTCACATAAGTTTTCAAGAGAGAATTTTCTTGATAAACGAGGGCGGCATAGAGTCTATGGTATTGTTAAATTGGTAGATAAGAACCTTGATGAATTGGCTCAGGAACTCCTTAAAGAAGAGAAAAATCATCTGAATATATTGGGTAGAATTGATGACATAAAAGGACTACTTCTTGATATGATGATATAGTACCATAGTCCATACATGCGACAATAATCAAGGACCTGTCTAATGTGACAGGTTCTTTTATCTCTAAGAAAAACTATGTCATGTTAATGCGTTGAAGCGTCGCATTAACGATCAGGGAAGTCTTTCCTGCCGGAACAATATCTCTTCGAGATAACGAGGCGTAGCCTCTTTGTTCTGGTATATAGATGACAGATATGAATAGGAAGGGTTGAAACAAATGGAGCTTGGAAGGTCGAATTACGAAAAAGCCAGGAAACTAGGTATAAAAACGGTAAACCATTATAAGTCTAACGGTTGGAATGCCCATGTCCCATCTCTTGATGCAATTCTGTCACGCGAGTCTATTGTATCAGAGGTCAACTTAGGACTCACAGAGATTCCTATTAAAAAAATAAAAGGAACAAGAACAAATGCAAGGAGAAGTGCGTTCGCTCCTGATTTTATGCCTATTTTAGGACCTTCAACAGAATTTGCGGCAAAGTGGGTTTATTTATACGAAGCTCATATTGAAGAGGGTATAAGAGAGCCTATTAAAGTATATGAATATTTAAACTGGTATTATGTCGAAGAGGGGAACAAGAGGGTCAGTGTACTTAGTTACAGTGAGGCGGTTTTAATATCTGCTTATGTAACCCGGTTGATTCCAAGATATGATAAAGAAGATAAGACCATCGTCATCTATTATGAGTTTTTGGATTTTTATAAGAGTCATCAGATTAATTATTTATGGTTCACTGAAGTGGGTAGCTTTGTAAAAATGCATAAAATCATAGAAAAATACGGTTGGCATCAAGAAGATAAAAAAGGCGATTTAAGATCCATTTATTATCAGTTCAAAACACTATATAAAAAACTAGGTGGCGATCAAATTCCCATTACCACAGGTGATGCTTTTTTACAGTACCTGGATGTCTACCCATATAGGGAAGGCATAACAGAAGTTTTAGAAGAAAATCTTAAGAGTCTGTGGGCAGAACTTGAAATCATTGGTAGTTCAAATAAATACGAATTAGAGTTAACGCCAACAGAACTAGAAAAGAAACCCTTATTTTTTGGCTTAACCAACTTACCTTTTGCTATGAAAGAAGCCAAAATTGCTTTCTTACATGCAAAATCCAAGGATACTTCAGCCTGGACCTACGGCCATGAAATAGGTCGTCAACACCTGGAAAATGTGATGGGCGATAGTGTTACAACCATCTGTATCAACAATGTACCGGAGGATGAACGGGCTTATGATGATCTGAAAAAAGCAGCAGAAGAAGACTATGATATTATATTTGCCACTTCGCCGGCTTTTATACACGAGACATTAAAGGCATCTTTAGCTTATGAGCATATAAGATTTCTTAATTGCTCTGAAAGCTTGTCTTTTAGACATTTTCGAACCTATTTTGGCCGAATTTTCGAACCTAATTTTCTAGTTGGTATGATAGCAGGGGCTATGAGCAAAACCAATCAACTGGGATATGTTGTCACGTATCCTATTCCGGAGGTCATCAGTAGTATTAACGCCTATGCACTTGGTGCAAGATTTCTAAACCCTTTTGCAGAAGTTTTTGTCAAATGGGTGGATGCCACAACTGTGGGTTGTGAAGATGAATGCTACAAAATAGACCAGCAACTTATGGATATGGGTGTCGATATCATATGTCATCAAGAGTCTACAGACCTAAAGACAAGTTTGAAGCATTCAGGTATTTATTTTGCAGATGAGCTACGCAATGGTCAAAAACCTGTTTGCCTTGCAAGTCCTCATTGGCATTGGGGTGTCTTTTATGAAAAGATTGTAAGAAATATTATGAGCGGAAACTATAATAAAATAAGTGGATTACTCGGGAACAATGAACGTGCCATTAGTTACTGGTGGGGCATGGATGCCGGTGTTGTTGATATCATGTATTCTGAATCCAAGTTACCTGAACCGTTAATAAACAGTGTGATATTTATGAAAAAAATGATTGTTGATGGTGTGCATCACCCCTTCACTGGTCCTATATACAATCAGAAAAAAGAGTTAATGGTAGAAGCAGGCACCCATATCAGTAACGAAGCCATCCTTGATATGGATTGGTTTGTCTATGGTGTTAATGGCAGTATTCCAAGTATCAACGCAAGGGAACAAAACCATAAACTCCTAGAGCTCTATAGTGTGAAAAAAAAGTATTAAGATCATGATAATCCAAATAAAAAAAACAATGAGTAAGACACTCATTGTTTTTTTGGAGACAAGAATTTCTTGAGCCATAAGCCAGAATCAAAATCCGAGTTTGGGGTATTTTTCTTATCATAGGAAAAGCCGTTTGATTCAAAATCAAAAATATAATAATCATAGCCATTAATAATGGTTGTATCCTTGTAATGACGTACTCTTTTTGCGTTTAAATTATAATTAAGGTGTTGGTGCCCATGGAGAAAATATGAAGGTTTATAGATATCCATAAGCTGATTGAAGACCATAAATCCTTGATGACATAAATCATCCCCATCACCGAGGCCTTTAGCGGGAGCATGTGTCAGAAGAATATCAAAACCTTTATGCTTATCAATTTTACGTCTAAGTTTGCGAACACGTTTGACCATTTCTGCTTCAGAATATTGCATCGGCCCTTTTTTGTATCGCATGGATCCGCCTAGCCCAAGTATACGTATCCCATCAATAACAACCAAATCATCTTCGATATTTATGCACCCCATAGGTGGCGTATCCAGGTAACTATGGTCATGATTACCATGAACGTAGTAAAGAGGCTTTCGCATAACAGTATTGATAAACTCCATATAGCTGGCCTTTAGATCGCCGGCAGAAAGGATGATATCAATGTTTTCAAAACGCTTTGGGTCAAAAAAATCCCATATGTACCTAGATTCTTGATCGGCTACAAGTAATATTTTCATAGGGTCTACCTTCCTATTATCATTAATATTGCATAAAACCATTATAGCAGAGGCGGCATGGCTTAACAACGTGTTGTAGAATATAGACTTAGCCAGAAAAAGAATGGTTATAAACTATGTACATTTGCTTTTAAAAAGGTTGCAATAGTGATATGATAAGACATGTCAAAAGGAGACGGCTTATGTATAGATTTGATGAGATAAAAGGTTATGAAGAGGTCATCCAACATTTTCAAAATGCTATAAAACTGAATAAAATATCCCATGCCTATATTATAGAAGGTGAAGGCGGTAAGGGCAAGAAAAGATTGGCCAATACCTATGCAAAAGTCATGCAATGTCAGGCTCATGGTATTGAGGCTTGTGATGCTTGCAGGTCGTGTCACTCATATGACAGTGGCAATCACCCGGATGTCATCCATATTCGTGCCAGCAAGAAGACCGGCATCGGCGTCGATGATATACGAGAGCAAGTCAATAAAGACGTCTTTATTAAGCCATATGTGTATGATTATAAGATTTATATCATACACGAAGCAGAGAAAATGACAATACAGGCTCAGAACGCCTTGCTTAAAACTTTAGAAGAACCTCCCATTCATGTGAGATTTATTTTATTGGCCACTCACACCCATACTTTCTTATCAACCATCTTGTCAAGGTGTGTCGTCATTCGTCTTAGAGCTTTAAGTCAAACATGTATTGAAGATTATCTGGAGAAGGACTTAGGTGTTCCGGATTATCAGGCAAAGCTATACGCCTCTTTTGCAAGAGGAAATATGGGTAGAGCCTTAGCTTTAAGGCATTCTGAAAGCTTTCACGAAATGCGTAAGGATATGATTCAAGTTATGACGGCCCTATCTAATAATGATAAAGTAGAGGCTATGGCACAAGTAGAAGTCTTTGAAAAATATAAAGATGAAAAACAGGACTTCCTAGATCTTATGTTAACGTGGCTAAGAGATTTGATGGTTATTAAGAGCCTTGGGGATTTGGAACCCTTGATTCATATGGACAATAAGAATCTGTTGTTGAAACAAGTACCCTATTTGTCGTATAATAGGATAAGTAGCTTGATTGAAGGTATAGAACAAATCAGAAAATATGATCGATTGCATATCAACTTCACTTTGCTCGTGGAAGTGATGCTGATTCAAGCAATGAATTCAAAATAAATCCATTTCATTGGTGAATGAAATTAAAGGAGAAGTTATGATTAAAGTAGTAGGCGTTAGATTTAGAAAAGCCGGCAAGATTTATTATTTTGACCCGGCATCATTTGATATAAAACCTGGGCAATGTGTTATTGTCGAAACGGTTAGAGGTATCGAGTATGGTCATGTTGTACTTGGTAACAGAGAGATAGAAGAAAATGATGTGATTCAACCCCTTAAAAAAGTGATTCGGATGGCGACAACTGAAGACAATCAAACCGAAGCAGAAAACAAGAAAAAAGAACGGGAAGCTTATGAAATTTGCAATAAAAAAATTCGTAAACATAACCTGGATATGAAGCTTATTGACTGCGAGTATACCTTTGACAACAATAAGCTGTTATTTTATTTTACTGCAGATGGTCGGATTGATTTCAGAGAACTGGTTAAAGATTTGGCCGCGGTTTTTAAAACACGTATTGAGTTACGTCAAATAGGCGTTAGAGATGAGACCAAGATGATTGGAAGTATCGGCATCTGTGGTTTAGCTTTATGTTGTCATAGTTTCTTGACAGACTTTCATCCGGTCTCCATAAAAATGGCAAAGGAACAAAACCTTTCCCTGAATCCGACTAAGATATCCGGTGTTTGTGGACGTTTAATGTGTTGTTTGAAATATGAAGAAGAAACCTATGAATACTTAAATAAAAATTTACCCAATTACGGTGATATAGTTAAAGTTAAAGAAACCGGTCTTATGGGTGAGGTAATTAATACCAACATTATTCGTCAGTTGGTTAAAATCGTGATTAGAAAACCGGATGGTGACCCTGAGATCGTGCAGCTTAAGATCGAAGATCTTATAATACAAAAACCAAATCGAAAAAAGGGTCAGGCTCAAATTACAAAAGAAGAAGAAGATGAACTTAGAAGGTTAGAAGCCCTTGAACGGGAAGAAAAGAAAAAAGAACAAGATAATCAGGAAGGCCAAAAGCAAAAACATGAACAGAAACATAGACCGAAACGTGGTAAGCCTCAGAACAAAGGTAAGCGCGTGAACAATCCTCAAAAGAAGCCACAGGAAGATAAAAAAAAGAGTTAAAGGAATTAAGATGATAGAAGAATTGAAACCCGAAGAGCGTTTAGATGATTTGCATCGCAAAGGTTATAAGATAATACAAAATGAAGCTATGTTTTGTTTTGGAATGGATGCTGTTCTACTGGCCGGTTTTTGCAATATAAAAACGACCGATGTGGTATTAGATCTTGGAACCGGTAACGGGATTATACCTTTACTTCTTGAAGGTAGGTTTGGTCCTAAGCAGATTACCGGTCTGGAGATCCAAGAAGCAAACGTGGATATGGCCAAGCGAAGTATTTTGATGAACCAATTAGACGATAAGATAAAAATTATCCATGGTGACATAAAGGAAGCGGAAAATCTGCTTCCTTTATCCAACTATGACGTGGTAACCTGTAACCCGCCCTATATGGATGTGGGGAAAGGTATAACCAATGAACATAGTGCTAAAACCATAGCACGACATGAAGTGCTGTGCACCCTTGAAGATGTTATAGCCCAAGCGAGTCGATTGACCAAAGTGGGCGGCAGATTTTATTTGGTTCACAGACCTCACCGGCTTATTGACATTATAACTTTACTTAGAATCTACAAAATGGAACCTAAACGCTTGAAGATGGTTCATCCAAAGGTTGGAAGTGAAGCCAATATGGTACTGATTGAATCTGTTAGAGGGGGTAATCCCTTTCTGAAAGTTGAAAAGCCTCTAATCGTATACACATCAGAAGGTATCTATACCGACGAAATCTATAGCATTTACGGTTATTAGTGCGTTATAATGTTGGTTAAGGTGTCAAAACTATATAGTTGAACTTTCACATACAATATATAGTTATGAATGTATCAACGTAATCTATATATTGTATGCGAACTTAGTGATACTTAGTTTTGACCCTATAACCAATGTTGGATCAATAAGAAGTTTCAAAATGAAAAGAGGTACATATGGGTATATTATATTTGGTTGCAACGCCAATAGGTAACCTGGAAGACATGAGTTATAGAGCTATTAGAACCCTTAAGGAAGTGGATTATATTGCGGCGGAAGATACACGACATACTATAAAACTACTGAACCATTATGAGATTCATAAGACAATGACCAGCTATCATGAGCATAACAAGCAGCAAAAAGGTCCGGATATTCTTAGAGACCTCATTGAAGGCAAAAATATTGCTCTTGTAACGGATGCCGGAACGCCGGGTATATCGGATCCTGGTGAGGATTTGGTCATTTTATGCCAAGAAGCGGGTATACCGGTTACATCAATCCCAGGACCTGTAGCTTTGATTAATGGATTAATTTTATCGGGTATGGATACGCGACGTTTTGTATATGAAGGTTTTTTGCCGGTAGGGAAGAAAGAAAGAGCTGAGCGTTTACGGGATCTAACAAATGAGACCAGAACTATGATTTTTTATGAGGCACCACATCGACTTAAAGCCTTTTTAAACGAAGTGACAACATTTTTTGGAGGCGACCGAGAGGTTGTCATTACCCGAGAATTGACCAAGAAGTTCGAAGAAGTATTAAAATGGACACTTAAAGAAGCCATAGAATATTACAGATCCAATGATCCTAGAGGTGAATACGTTTTAATTGTTGCCGGGTGCCCCCTTGAGCAAGTTAAATCAAAAGAAAATACCTTATATGAAGCCTTAACTCTGGAGGATCATCTTCAACATTATTTAAATCAAGGCATGAATAAAAAAGATGCGATCAAAGCCATCGCAAAAGATAGGGATAAACCTAAAAGGGAAATTTATCAGTATTTTATAGATTAGGAGAAAGTGATGTTAAAGAGATTATGCATGCTCATAAGTCTGCTGTTATTCTTCACCGGCTGTACAGCTAAGGATAACAGTACTTCTGAGTCTATTACAACTTACGCACTGGATACGGTCATAACGATTAACTTATATGATGAGGGATCAGAAGCTATTTTCACACGTATGACCAATCGGATTAATGAAATAGAAACATTAATGTCAAAGCACATTGCAGGTAGCGAAGTGGACCTCATAAATCAAAATGCAGGTATAAAACCGGTCGTTGTATCTCAAGACACCTACAAGGTAGTCGAAAGAGCATTGATGTATGCAAAACTCTCAAAAGGGAGTTTTGACCCTACTATAGGACCCATTGTTGATTTATGGGGTATAGGAACAGAAGAGGCAAGGGTTCCAAGTCGTGACGAGATTACACAAAAGCTAAAATACGTAGATTATGAAGCCATTATACTGGATGAGCAAGAAGGATCCGTTTACTTAAGCAAAACAGATATGTCCATTGATTTAGGTGCTATTGCCAAAGGGTTTGTTGCTGATGAATTGGTACTTATATTAAAAAATGAAGGTATTAGCAAAGCGATTATTAATCTTGGTGGAAATGTATATGCTTATGGTGAAAAAGACAACGGTGACGAATGGAAAATAGCCATTCAAACACCATATGATCAAAGAAATGTTAATTTTGGATATGTAGAGATTAAAGATAAGACAGTGGTTACATCGGGACCTTATGAACGTTACTTTGAAGAAGATGGCAAGACCTACCATCATATTTTTGATGCCAACACCGGTTATCCCATTGATGGTGAAACGGTATCAGTGACCATCGTAACTCAATCATCTATGGATGCAGATGCACTCTCTACCCTCTTGTTTACAATGAATCAAAAGGACGGTCTAGATCTTATTGAATCTATTGATGGTGTGGAATGCTTATACATTGACCAAGATTATGAGATTAGGATGTCTTCCGGATTTGAAGAGATGTTTACACTAACAGATCATACCTATAAGATAGTGGACAACTAAAATATGTCGTTGAAAAGGACCGTCAATGACGGTCCTTTATTTTGAGTTTAGAACACGCTTATGATGTTTTCAAAGTAAGTCAAGTTTGTTCAGATTGCTATGCTTAAACAATCGTGAAACCTGCAATTTGTGCCATTTTAAGAATCGAATTTTTTGAAATCTTTTTTCCTTCAAATTCAATCAATTCATCCATCTCACCTGTGAAGATATCACATGGTGCATACTTCTTCATAAGAAATGAATCATCAATTTGGAAGATCTCAACTGCATCTCTTGCAGAAAGATTAATTTGGGCTCGTAACTCGCAAGGTATAGTTATACGCCCAAGTGAGTCCACCCTTCTTACAAAACCTGTGGAAATCATAAAATCACCCCTATTCATATTATTTAATTAACTCTCCAAGAAGTATTTTATCAAAATTATTAATAAAAATCAAGTAAAATGTAAAAATAAATCTACAAATGTCTTTACAAAAGAAAAGACAGGAGAAAAGGATAAGAAAATCTGAAATTGTCAAATTATCACTTTACAGTAATAAAGGATTGTGTTATACTACATAAAACAAATGTAAAAATCAGTGATTGGAAAAAGTATCATATCGTCTATGAACTATGTGGTAGACTGGAATTGTCAAGCGAGCCGTCGATTGGTGTGAGGTACGGTACAAGGAAAGTATGAGAATGGTTCCATGAGATGCAGAGTGAAGTTACAGTAGCTTGAGCCGGGAACTCCCGTTATAGAGTCAGGATATCGATTTATTCCGTATCTGTTAGACAGTAGATATTATTTGAGTGGTTACGATGGCATTTCGTCTCAAGACGAGGTGTTTTTTTGTTTTTATAGGGGTTTATAAAAACAGTTTACCATGATAATCATATTCTTGGGTGGCATAGCGAAACCAATTCGTCCCATAGAAGGGAAGGGTTTGTTTTTTTTTAATACTCTGAAAAAGGTCTACTATAGTACAAACAAAATGGAGGATAGAAGATGAACAAGAAAAAACTAATAACCTATGAACATATTAAAGCTTGTGATACTGAAACACCGATTACCTTATACTCAAAATATGTTAGAAATGAAATGGGATTTCTTCTTGAAAGTAAGGAACAACCCAAAGGTCGCTACTCTTTTATGGCTTGTAATCCGGACAAGGTGATTAAGGCCTATGGCAATAAGGTAGAAATCGCAACAAAAAGTGAAACCATAACCTATGAAGGCCGAGCCCTAGATATTGTAAAAAAAGAGATCGATCAGTATGCGGTGGACAATAGGACGGATTTACCTTTTATTGGGGGTGCCGTAGGTTCAGTCGGGTATGACATGATCAGGCAATATGAAGATCTTCCCAGGCTTAATCCAGATGAGCTTCAAACACCGGACTTGCATCTTATGTTTGTTACTGAAATATTAGTCTATGATCATTTTTTTAATCAATTGCATATTGTGGTGTTGGAAGAAGCAACAGAGTCAGGCGCAAAAAAAGCTCAAAGACGCATTGAAGGTATAGAAGAAAAATTAAAAAGAGAAACTAAGTTGGAAGAGAACAAAACAGAGGAAGAACTGAATTTTGTAAGTAACATTAGTCAAGAAGTCTATGAGAATGCAGTGATTAAGGCAAAAGAATATATTTATGAAGGGGATATTTTCCAAGTGGTTTTGTCACAAAGATGGAGTGCTACTTGTACAACATCACCCTTTAAGCTCTACCGTAAACTAAGGAGAATGAACCCTTCCCCCTATATGTTTTATTTTAACTTTCAGTCTTACTATATCGTTGGATCATCACCTGAAATGTTAGTAGAAATGAAAGGCAATCATATCAAGAACTGTCCTATTGCCGGTACCAGAAAAAGAGGTATGACACCAACCGAAGATGAAGAACTGGCTAAGGACCTGTTAGAAGATGATAAGGAAAGAGCAGAACATAATATGCTTGTAGATCTGGGTCGTAATGATATGGGGAAGATAGCCAAGATTGGTTCTGTAGAAGTGACCAGTTACATGGAAGTTCAAAAATACTCACATGTCATGCACTTGGTTTCCTTAGTAGAAGGAGAAAAAGATGAAGATAAGGATATGTTTGAAGTTCTTATGAGTTTTCTTCCGGCAGGTACATTATCAGGTGCACCTAAGATAAGGGCAATGGAGATTATTGAAGAGCTTGAAGAAACTAAACGTGGTATATATGGTGGTGCTGTTGGTTATTTTGGATATAACAAGAACATGGACATGTGTATTGCCATTCGAACCATGGTTATCAAAGACAATAAAGTATACATTCAAGCGGGCGCCGGTATTGTAGCGGATTCAGATCCGACCAAGGAATATGAGGAAACTAGAAACAAAGCCGAGGCTCAAATCAGAGCCATACATGCATAGGAAAGGGAGGCATCTATGATTGTACTCATTGATAATTATGACTCATTTACATATAACCTTTATCAGTTTGTAGGAGCCTATGAAAAAGATATACGGGTTATTCGAAACGACAAAATAACTGTAGAAGAATTGCTCAAATTAAATCCGGATAAAATCATCTTATCTCCCGGTCCCAAGTCACCGGATGATGCAGGGCATTGTCTTGATATTATAAGGAAGGTATCCGGTAGGATTCCCATACTTGGCGTATGTTTGGGCCATCAATGCATTGGACAGGCCTTTGGCGGTCAGGTTATACATGCAAAAGAACTTTATCACGGTAAGTGTTCTAAGATATCCTTAGTCAAGAATGACTTGTTTCGTGACATGGATTTAAATCTAGAGGTTGCAAGGTACCATTCTTTAGTTGTTGAATATGCAACCTTGCCAGACTGTTTTGATGTTTTGGCAATGACCGACGAAGGTGAGATTATGGCCATGAAACATAAGAGCCATAGTACATATGGCCTTCAGTTTCATCCTGAATCAATATTGACACCAAATGGCAAAAAAATTATTGAAAACTTTGTAAATATGGCATGCGAGGAGGTATAAGTATGGCAAATCAATTATTAGACCAATTGATGATTGGACAAGATTTAAGTGAAGAACAAATGATGATGTATATGAATGAAATCATGAGTGGCGAAAAGTGTGATGCTGAGATTGCCAGTTTCTTGACAGCTTTAAAAATTAAAGGAGAAAGTATCCAAGAGATTGTAGCCGGCGCTAAAGTTCTAAGGGCAAAGGCATTGTCTATTGATTTGCAGGATCCGGAAACGCTGGATACTTGTGGCACAGGAGGCGACAGTAGTGGTACTTATAATATTTCGACTGCGGTAGCGATAGTAGCCGCCGCCGCCGGTGTATCTGTGGTAAAACATGGTAACCGTTCGGTATCCAGCAAATGTGGATGTGCGGATGTTCTCGAAGCGTGCGGTGTAAAAATAGATCTAAAACCGGATCAAGTTAAGAGTTGCGTGGATGAATTACAGATTGGGTTTTTGTATGCACCTACTTTTCATAGTGCTATGCGCCATGTGGGTCCAACCAGAAAAGCTTTAGGTTTTAGAACGATTTTTAATATGTTGGGACCATTAGCCAATCCTGCAAATGCAAAATCCCAAGTCCTTGGCGTTTTTGACAAAGCGTTGACAGATACTTTTGCCAGAGTGCTCCAAGCCTTAGGTGTACAAAAAGCTATGGTGGTCCACGGAAAAGATGGTCTAGATGAGATTACTGTAACCGATGAGACGTTTGTGTCTGAGCTTAGAGATGGTAAGATTATAAACTATACCATCAAACCGGAAGACTATGGTATTGATAGAGCCACTCTAGAAGAACTTCAAGGTGGCGATGCAATAGAAAATGCTCGAATTCTTAAGCAAGTTTTAAATGGAGAAATTAGAGGTGCTAAGCGAGATATTTTATTATTAAATGCTGGTGCGGCACTATATATAGCGGATAAGGTGAAAGATATAATGGAAGGTATTAAGCTAGCAAAGCATATTATCGACACAGGTCTTGCCATTTCAAAGCTTGAAGCATTTGTAGCTAAAACTCAAGAATTTAGGTGAGAGGTGAAATTATGTCAAAAAGATTATTTTTAAAAGACATTGTTAGACAAAAAGTAAAAAGACTAAAAGACCAACCCTTAATAATAGAAGCGTTGATGCAACAAATAGCTATGACCAAGACACCACCCTCCTTTTATGAAGCGATGGCCAGAAATGGCTTGTCTATAATTGGAGAAATAAAAAAAGCATCACCATCTAAAGGGTTGATTAAAGAGGATTTTGACCCGGTTGCTCTAGCAAAGCAATATGCACATTCAGTGGATGCCATCTCTGTTTTGACAGAGGAAGATTTTTTTATGGGTCATGCCCGTTATCTTTCTAAAGTGGTAAACACAGTTGATTTACCTATTTTGTATAAAGATTTTATTGTTCAAGCCAATCAGGTCTATCATGCAAGAGCCATTGGTGCAAGTTGTATCCTATTGATTGTAGCTATTCTTACGGATGTACAGCTAAGAGAGTACAGCATGTTGGCTAAAAGTCTTGGTATGGACGTATTGGTAGAAACACACACGAAGGATGAAATTAGGCGGGCTCTTAAAGGAGATGTTAGGATTATAGGTATCAATAATCGAAATCTAAAAACCTTCAAAACAGATATTAGAACCACACTAAAGCTAAGGCGTTATGTGCCCAAAGATCGATTGGTCATAAGTGAAAGTGGCATACATAAACCGGAAGATGTTGCTATTTTAAAAAAAGTTGATATAGATGGCATATTGGTGGGAGAAAGCTTTATGCGCGGGGATATCGGCCTGATGGCGAAAGCCTTTAAGGAGGCATATAATGGCTAAGATGTTTGAAGTTAAGATTTGTGGGATAAAAACCCAAGAGGAAGTCGCATTGGTCAATAGATATACGGTGGACTATATGGGTCTGATTTTTGCACCGAGTAAACGACAAGTGACCTTGGAAAAAGGAAAAAAACTAAGGTCTTTGATGCGTAAAGACATTAAGGTGGTTGGTGTTTTTGTGGATGCTACTTACGAAGAGATTTATAGGGCTATCGTAGAATGTGATTTGGATGTGGTGCAGCTTCATGGCAAGGAAACCAATGATGAAGTAATAAAAATACCTATAGAAGTATGGAAAAGTATACCGGTTGAAAACCAGACAAGTTTAATGCAGATTAAGCAATACCCCGATTGTGACGGGATCCTACTTGATACATATTATAAAGGCTCAACCGGTGGTACAGGTCACACTTTTAATCATCAGTGGGTCAATGAATACGGAGATATACCCAAGAAATTGATATTAGCAGGCGGATTATCACCGGATAATATTTTATCCGTCTTGGAAAACGTAGTTCCGGATGTGTTGGATTTTAATTCCGGACTAGAAACAAACTTAATGAAAGATCCCTTAAAAGTGGATATGTTATTTAACAAAATTAAGCATTACGAGGAGGAAAAGGAAGATGAATAAGAATTTTGGACAGTTTGGTGGGCAGTATGTACCGGAAGCGCTCATGTATCCATTAAAGGAGTTAGAAGCGGCTTTTGAAAAGTACTCAAAAGATAAAACTTTTATGGATGAGTATCGCTATTATCTTAAAGAATATGTTGGCAGAGAAACACCTTTATATTTTGCGCAGCGTTTAACAGAGACTTTAAAAGGTGCCAAAATCTACTTGAAAAGGGAAGATCTTAATCATACAGGCGCACATAAGATCAATAATGTACTTGGTCAAATTCTTTTAGCAAAAAGAATGGGAAAGAAAAAGGTGATAGCAGAAACGGGAGCAGGGCAGCATGGTGTTGCCACAGCAACCGGTGCGGCACTTTTTGGCATGGAATGCACTGTTTTTATGGGTGAAGAAGATGTTCAAAGACAACAATTAAACGTATTTAGGATGGAACTTTTGGGAGCTAAGGTCGTTACAGTCACTTCTGGGACCGCAACCCTTAAGGATGCGACCAATGAAGCCATTAGAGAATGGGTGAGGACTGTGGAAGATACCTTCTATGTCATAGGATCTGTGGTCGGGCCTCATCCTTATCCGACGATGGTTCGAGATTTTCAAAGGGTTATTGGCGATGAAACCAGAAGACAAATACTTGAAAAAGAAGGACGACTACCGGATAAAATTATTGCTTGTGTAGGTGGTGGTAGCAATGCGATGGGCATATTTTATCCCTTTGTTGAGGACCTTGAAGTTGATCTAATTGGTATTGAGGCCGCTGGCCTAGGTGTAAAGTCAGGTAAGCATGCTGTGGTACTTAATAAAGCAGCAGGGGGTACGTTAGGTGTTCTTCATGGCATGAAAACGATGCTACTTACAGATGAAAACGGGAATATTATACCGGCGCATTCCATATCTGCTGGACTTGATTATCCTGGTGTCGGACCGGAACATGCCTATCTACAAGATGTTAAAAGAGCAACATATGAAATGATCACGGATCAAGAAGCATTAGACGGTTTTGAAGTATTGTCAAAGATAGAAGGAATAATTCCAGCCCTTGAAAGCGCTCATGCTATAGCATATGCTATGAAAATTGCCCCAACAATGAAGCCTGAAGAACTTATTGTCATCAATCTTTCCGGACGAGGCGACAAAGATACACATACTGTTATGGACTATTTTAGAGACGGCAAGACGGGTCTTGAAAAACTAAACAAATAGGAGGCAATCATATGAATCGAATAGAAGCAACATTTGAGAAATTAAGAAAAGAAGGTAAAAAAGCCCATATCAGTTTTTTGACTGCGGGAGATCCGAGTATCGATCAGACTTTTGAATTGGTCAAAGCTTTGATTGAAGGCGGTTCAGACATTGTAGAAATCGGTGTTCCATATTCGGATCCATTGGCAGACGGACCGGTTATTCAAGCAGCTTCCACAAGAGCCTTGGCTAACGGTGTAACAGTAGAGCAAGTATTTGACCTTGCAGCAAGGTGTAGGAATGCTACCGATATACCGTTGCTTTTTCTTATGTATGCCAACACATTGATGGTTTACGGCGTAGAAAAATTTATTGCAAGATGCGCAAAGGTGGGTATTGACGGCTTAATTATTCCGGATATTCCCTATGAAGAACGGGAGGCAGTATTGCCATATATGAAAACATACGGTGTAGAGATGATACCTTTAGTGGCGCCAACTTCAAAAGATAGAGTGCCATTTATTACCAGTGATTGTAATGGATTTGTCTATTGCGTCTCATCCTTAGGTGTTACAGGTCGTACTTCAGAGTTTGCAAACGATATTGAGGACTATATTAACGATGTTAAATCTCAGACACGTTTGCCGGTAGCTATTGGATTTGGAATCACAAATTATGAAGACGTCAAGCGGTTGGAATCAATTGCAGATGGTGTCATAGTCGGATCGGCGATTGTCAAGGAAATAGAGCGTTCAGGTGGTGACTCAGTAACATTGAAAGCATTTGTAAGCAAACTTTTTTTGGGAGCGTAGCTCATAACGTTGCTTCACCACTTTTCCTATCATGAACGATTTGCAAGCAATACGCGACAAAGTCGCTTCGTTCTTGTACTATAAGAAAGTTTAATAATTAGCATCATGTCTTGAAGACTGACATGATGCGTTAAAGATACTTTCTTATGAACAGTTCGGAAATATGAGCATAGCTCATAACGTGGCTTCACCACTTTTCCTTGTTAATAGTTTTTATATAGTTTTTACATATTCCATTCATATTAATATGCTATAATTGTAATAGAGTGTAAATGTATTAGGTTGAGTTTAGAAAGGGTGAGTTAATGAATGTTGCGTTTTTTTTAACACCAAAGAGTGAAGTTATCACACTTGAAAAGAAGTTCACAGTGGGGCAAGCTCTAGAAGTTATGAAACAACATAAGTACACGAGTTTGCCGGTATTAGACGAAAAGGGACGGTATGTTGACACGTTATCTGAAGGTGATATACTTTGGCATCTAAAAGACCATTGTAACTACAGCATAGAGATTATTGAACAGCAAAGCTTAAGAAAGATTAAGCGTCACTATAATATTAACGCTATTTCCATTGGATCCAGTATTGATTCAATTATTGATATGGCATCGACACAAGCTTATGTACCAGTTGTCGATGATCAGAATATTTTCATTGGTATCATCAAAAGAAGTGATATCATCCACTATTGCATGACCCGTATCAACAATAAGGAAGCGACGATGATTTCCTAAACAAATAATATAGGATTATGGATAAAGTCTCAAAGGTTAAAGTCTTTGAGGCTTTTTTCTTGTTCTCTAAGAAAGAGTAACTGTATAAATTATCCATAGAATAGAAGATAAAAGTGAATTTAATGTTTATAAATATATAAAAAGACATAAATTATGAAGTCAGTTCATATTATTCAACAAAAAAACAGGATAGTTGATTGTTGTTTTTATTAAATAGCTATATAGTTTTTATAGTAGCTTAAACAAATCGAAACAAGAAAAAACAACAAAACATTTAAACTGGGAGGAAGTAAAATGAAGAAGTTTTTATCAATTTTAATGGCACTGGTTTTAATTCTATCACTAGCAGGTTGTGGGGCAAAAGAAGCACCTGTTGCTGAAACAACAACAGAAACACCAGCAACTGAAGAAACAACAACAGAAACACCAGCAACACCTGTAGAAAAAAAGGTAATCACAGTAAGTACAAAATTTGTTGATAATGAGCAAACAGCTATTTCTTTAGTTAAAGTTGTCGATGCAATCAATGAAAGAAGTGGTGGTTCACTTGAATTACAACTCTTTACGAATGGTGTGTTACCAATCGGTAAAGACGGTATGGAGCAAATCGTACAAGGGTCTGACTGGATTTTGGTCGACGGTGTAAACTTCCTTGGCGACTATGTGCCAGATTACAATGCAGTGACAGGCCCATTCTTATACAAAAACTTTGATGAGTATTTTGCAATGACTCAAACACCACTAGTACAAGAGATGAATCAGAAAATCGAAGATGAGTATGGTATAAAAGTACTTTCATTGGACTGGGTATTTGGTTTTAGAAGCATGATGACAAAAACACCAATAACAAAACCAGAAGATATGAAGGGTCTGAACATTCGTGTTCCCACCAGCCAGTTGTATACATATACCATTGAAGCAATGGGTGGAAATCCAGTAGCAATGCCTTATCCTGATACTTATGCAGCGATTCAACAAGGCGTTCTTGACGGTATTGAAGGTTCAATCATGACATACTACGGAACTAAACAATATGAAAACGTTAAAGAATACTCTTTAACCAATCATTTATTAGGTGTTTCAGCGGTTTCAATTTCAACAAAGCTCTGGGATAAATTAACAGAAGAAGAACAAACAATCCTTACAGAAGAATTTGAAAAAGGTATGCAAGATAATTTAGATGAAACCGTTAAAGCAGAAGGTGAAATGGCTGAACTTCTAAAAGCTGAAGGTGTAACTTTCCATGAAGTAGATTCAGATGCATTTCAAAAAGCAGCAGCACCTGTATATACAAAATTTGAAAACTGGACGCCAGGCATCTATGAATCCATACTTGCTGAACTAGAAAAAATTAAAGCAAATTAATAATAATAAATCAGTAATAATAAATTAGTAATAGTTTTAATCTTTAACTTTATAGCGTTCCTCCTATAGCGATAGGAGGAACGTTATTAAGGTCTAAAGATGAAAAAGAATAAAATAGGAGGTCACAATGAATAAACATTTAAGGCATATTGGTGTACATTTTGAGCTATATTTAGGATCTATATTCTTATCGATCACATCGGTTCTTGTTATCATGAACGTTATTACAAGGTATTTCATACAGGTTACCTTTACATGGACAGAAGAAGTTGCAGTTGGATGCTTTGTATGGACAATTTTCTTGGGATTAGCCAATGCATATAAAACCAAAGGGCTAATCGGTGTGGAAGTTCTTACGAATTTGGTACCCGAAAAAGGAAAAGCGGCGGTTGTGTTCATGACTTCAATTATTGTAACAATACTATCTAGTACGATGTTTTACTACAGTATTCTATATTTTCAAGGCTCCACAAAGGTTACAGCTGCTCTTGAGGTATCATACAAATATATTTATGCCTCAATTATTATGTCTTTTGGTTTGATTTCGATTTACTCCATTTATTTCTTGATACAAAGTTTTAGAAAGATGTTTATTGATCATGACATTAATCTAGACATTGAAGATGACTTAGATGAGCATTTATTAAAAGAACAGTTAGAACAGCTCAAAGACCATAAGGAGGGCAATTAATTATGGAAGCTTTATTACCGATAGGCGTATTATTTATCTTATTTTTTCTTAATATTCCCATAGCCTTTGCACTTATGGGTGCATCCCTGTTTTACTTTGTTTTTATTAATACATCGATGCCCATACAAATGGTAGTTCAGCAATTTGTAACTGCTGTTGAATCCTTCCCATACTTAGCCGTACCATTTTTTATCATGGTAGGGTCTGTAATGAATCATTCTGGAATCAGTAAGGCACTCATGGACTTTGCCGATGTATTGGTCGGTCATACAAAAGGTGGCTTAGCTCAAGTCAATGTACTACTTAGTGCGTTGATGGGTGGTATCTCCGGTTCTGCTAACGCCGATGCAGCCATGCAATCCAAGATTCTTGTCCCAGAAATGGAAAGAAAAGGATTTTCAAAGCCGTTCTCAGCAGCAATTACAGCAGCTTCCTCTGCAATCAGTCCGGTAATTCCACCGGGAACCAATCTTATTCTATACGCATTAATTGCTAATGTATCAGTAGGTAGCATGTTCTTAGCGGCCTATATGCCGGGAATTCTAATGGCGATTGCACTTATGATTACTGTACATATTATCTCAGTCAGAAGAAACTACCAACCCAGTCGTGATAAAATGTCTTCTCCAAAGGCTATTTTTAAACAATTCATAGTTTCTATCTGGGCATTATTTATTCCTTTTGCCATTATTATGGGTATGCGTTTTGGTATCTTTACACCGACGGAAGCTGGTGGTATTGCGGTGGTGTTTGCTGCAATCGTTGGATTCTTTGTCTATAAAAAATTGAAAATTCACCATATACCGTTGATTTTAATGGATACTGTTAAAAGTACCGGTGCGGTTATGGCGATTATTGCCAGTGCCAAAGTATTTGGTTACTATTTAACTTTAGAAAGAATCCCACAGATGATCACGGAATTCTTGGTTAATATGACGGACAGTCCTTTTGTTTTATTAATTGTTATTAATGTGTTATTACTCTTTATTGGCATGTTCATTGAAGGTGGAGCTGCTCTTGTAATCCTTGCACCACTACTTGTACCAGCGGTTAAGATGTTCGGCGTTGATCCGATTCACTTTGGTATGATTTTCATTGTTAATATCATGATTGGTGGCTTAACACCGCCTTTTGGCTCTATGATGTTTACAGTATGTTCTATCGTAAATGTAAAACTAGAAGACTTTATCAAGGAAGTATGGCCATTCATATTAGCTCTCCTTGCAGTACTTCTACTAATAACTTATTCAGAAAGTGCTGCACTATTTACACTAAATCTATTTAGTTAAAACTTAATTTTCCCACTTAGGATTACTTAGCGATGGTAATCCACAAGTTAAAGATGAAAAGGATTTTTCATCTGCGGTGGATTAGGCGAAGGCAAGAGCTTAGAAATCCTGTGGGAAAATTAAGTTAAGTAGATGATACCCACTAGGATTACTTAGCGATGGTAATCCACAAGTTAAAGATGAAAAGGATTAGGAGGCCTGATATTGAACACATTAAAAGAAAAAACAGTCTATTTACTGGATATGGATGGCACGATCTTTCTAGGTGAAGAGTTGATTGAAGGTTCGAAAGAGTTTTTGGCGAGGATTAAAAGTGAGGGAAAAAGATATATCTTCCTTACAAACAATTCTTCGAAAAATAAAAGTGCCTATGTAGATAAGTTGACCCGTTTAGGCCTTCACGTAGCAGAAGAAGAGGTTTTCACATCTGGAGAAGCAACAACTATATATCTTAAGAAATATAAAGAGGGTGCAAAAGTTTTTTTACTAGGTACAAAATCATTGGAAGAAGAATTTGAAAAAGCCGGATTCACTTTGGTGAAAGAAAGAAATCAAGAAGTGGATTATGTTGTTCTTGGATTTGACACGACTTTAACCTATGAAAAGCTCTGGATTGCCTGTGAATACATATCAGAAGGTGCTACATACATTGCCACTCATCCGGACTTTAATTGTCCTCTGCCTAATAATAAATATATGCCGGATGCCGGTGCAATGGCTGCATTGATTGAAGCCTCTACGGGTAAGCGACCGAAGGTCATGGGAAAGCCCAATAAGGAAGTTGTGGAAAGTATTGCATTAAAATATGGTCTGAATAAAGCAGATATGATTATGGTTGGTGATCGTCTTTATACAGATATCAAAACAGGCATCAATGCAGGGATTACAACGGTATTGGTATATTCAGGAGAAACAAAAAAAGCGGACTACCAAAACAGTGAAACAAGAGCAAGTTTCTCCTTTGATTCTGTTAAAGATATGATTGGTTTGTTATAACATCATTTAAACTTATATATAGCTTGCTACAATAAATCACCTTAAGTAAAACAGTATTTTACTTAAGGTGATTTATGTTTCTAAATGAATTGACAGATGATGGAAGATTCGATATACTTTGATTATCAAAGTAAAGTTGGTGAGCGCATTGAATGAAGCCTATGATGCACTAAATGATCTATTGGTTAAGTTGTTTAATAATATACTTACATATGAAGAAAAAGCCTTAATAACAGATGATTTTAAGGATATATCCTTAAATGATATGCATGTTATCGAAATGATTGGTCTGAGTCAGAAAAAAAATATGTCTTCAATAGCCAAATCACTGGAAGTTACAGTTGGTACACTGACCATTGCAATCAACAATCTTGTGAAAAAAGGTTATGTCAAGAGGATGCGTTCGGCGAAAGATCGACGCGTAGTTCTGGTGTCTTTGACAGAAAAAGGTATGCATGCGTACAAGCATCATGAAGTCTTTCATGATGAGATGATTAAGGCCATCATGAAACGTCTTGAAGGTGAACAACTGGATGTTCTGGTCAAGGCACTAAATAGTGTGCAAGAATTTTTCAGTGCAAATAAAGAGTCTTAATCTACAAGGATTCAAAAATGTAGAATAGAGCAGAAAAACATATATAATAAAGGGACTGCACTCGTGGCAATCCCTTTTTTGTACTTCTCTAGGAAATTATATGCTATGTTAATGCGTTGAAGCGTCGCCTCTTTGTTCAGATTCTATTGTATTCTATTCTTCGTTAGCTGGAGCCTTGGGTACTTCAGGTTCATCCACATCCACTGGAGAATCACCTTGTTTGGTTCCAAGATAGCTTGGTAGGTCCATGCCGGCCATATCAAACATTTCTTGCATAGGTGGTATGGATTTCATCAGGCCGGAGAGAAAACCTGCTGTTGATGATTTTTCACCATTACCTGCGTTAGCACCACTGTCCCAAACAGTAACTTTATCAATTTTGATATTTTTAATAGCTTCCACTTGTGTTTTAACGAGATCTTCAATCTTATCAGCAAGGATAAGTTTGATGGCTGAATTTGGATCACCGGCAGCTTTGACAAGCTTCTCATATCCGTTGGCTTGCTTAGTAAGAATCTCTTGAATACCGCGGGCTTGTGCATCCATTTTGAAGAAGGTTGCATCCGCTTCACCTTTTGCATGACGACGGGTTTGTTCTGCCATAGCTTCGGCAGCAATCTCTACGCGTGCTTTGTCAATCTCAGCTTCAACAAGTATATCAGCCTCTTTGGTTGCTTTTTCTCTTGCAGCTCTGGCTTTTTCGGCAGCTTCTTCAGCAGAGTAAGCTTCTTCAAGTGCTTTTGCATTCTGAACTTTTTCAGAAGCAGTTGCACGTCTTAGTGCTTCAGCCTCACGTTCTCTTCTTAAGGCATCGGAATTAGCAACAGTAACCTTAGCTTCATTTTCACCTTGAATGGCTAATGAATTGGCAGTGGCAACCTGAACACGTTCATCTTGTTGAGCTTGAGCTTGTCCGATAGATCCGTCTCTATTTTTTTCGGCAACGGATTTTTTGGCATCATTGATGGCTTTTGCAGCAGCTTCTTTACCAAGTGCTTCAATGTAACCGGATTCATCTTTAATGTCTGTAACGTTAACGTTAATCAACCTTAGACCGATTTTTTTGAGTTCGGACTCCACATTGTTTGAGACAGCCGTTAAGAACTTATCTCTGTCCGTATTAATCTCTTCAATATCCATCGTTGCAACAACCAAACGTAGCTGACCAAAGATAATATCTTTTGCCAGTTCTTCGATCTCTGCTTGCTTAAGGCCTAAAAGTCTTTCAGCAGCGTTTTGCATAATACCTGATTCTGTTGAAACACCAACTGTAAATCTAGATGGCACATCAATTCTTATGTTCTGTTTACTAAGTGCATTTTTTAGATCGACACTAATAGATATGGGTGTCAAACTTAAAAATTCATAGCTTTGAATGATCGGCCAAATAAATGCGGCACCACCATGAATACATTTAGCACTTTTGTTGGCACCTGAAGCACCTTTACCAACTTTACCATACACAACCAGTATTCTGTCAGACGGGCACTTTTTGTACCTTGATAATAATGCCATTATCGTCATGAAGACCAGTATGACAAAAATTACTAAACCAATTAATATTTCCATATGCTCTCTCCTTTAATATGTTTTGACACAATGATGTGCCTTTATTTATTTTAAACGCTCAACCACCATGGTTGTCGCATTTAACATATCCACAATAAGAATGGTTTCACCGGTGCTAATGGCTTCTTTTTCTTCAGTGATGGCATCGACTTCAACCAAGCGTTCTTGAAGCATGAGTTGAATTTTGCCTTGCCCTTTTTTATTACCTGGAATTGGTATGTAAACTTGTGCCTCTTTGCCGATCGCCAGTCTGTAATTCAAATTGCCACTGGATTGAAGTTTTGCTATACCATAAAACAGTAATGCAATAACAAACATACTAAACAAGCCGGCCGCGAGCGCCAGTAGTAAGGTGATAGCAAAATGCACAGAAGTACTTGCAAAAGCAGCGCCAATCCAACCAAACATGGTAGCAAAGGCAATTAACCCTCTAAAGGTTACAAAACGAAAATCAGCCATCCCACTTAAGGATTCAAAATCTCCACCCGGACCTGAATCCAAATCCATGTCAAACTCAGAAACAGCATCACCGCCGAAATCCATATCCCCATCTAAATCCATATCTGTATCCAGACCGAATCCAATCAGTGTTAGAATGGATTGTATAATGAGTATAACAGTAGAAGGTATTGCGATAAAATAGAAAAATCTTTGTAATGAATTAAGTTGTTCCCACCAATCTGACACAAGACATCCCCCTCTCATAACATAAGTAAATATCATTTACTATTATTGTATACGTTTGCAAATATAATGTCAAGCAAAGGTTTTTATTGCCAAATACAGGGTATAATGGTACACTAAAAGTAAATTAGATTTACATAGTTAGGTAAAGTATCGAAACTATATAGTTTTGAGCCTTTAACCATACGTAATATTTTGAAGGAGGTGACCAGATGAAGGACATGACACTAGGACAAAAAATCCGTGAAATCAGACTACATTTACAAATGACACAAAAGGAGCTTGCCGGTGATTTTATTACCCGAAATATGCTGAGTCAGATAGAGAACGATCAAGCCACGCCATCCATGAAGACAATGGAGTATTTGGCCAAACAATTGGGAAAATCAGTGGGTTATTTTATGGACGAGAATCACAAAGACTTAAGCTTGTCTAATATTATTGTAGAACTTATGGCTTTAAATGAAGCCAAGGACTATGTAGCTAGTGTAAAGCTTATTGAACAACAATCGATCCATAATCCTATAGTAATGCGTAGCAAAATGATGATGGATTTATATATGAACAGTTACATGTATTTAGGGAATCAATATATGACTGAAGGGGATAATGAGAAAGCCAAAGCAGCTTATGAAAAGATATTGAAATATGAGAATGAATTGCTTTTGGAATCAGATATATACCTATATAAAGTATATGCACAATTGGCTGAAGTCTGTGGCTACCTCCTGGATATTGAACTTGCCAAAACTTATCATAAAAAAAGCAAAGATTTGGTTAATAAGATTCTCGCAAGCCGAGAAGTACAAACGATGTACCTTAAGCTTATAGAAGCGGACTATGATGGCATCATTGAAGACAGTAGCAAAGTTGATGTTATTGACTATGACAACTATAGTTTGGCCAGATACAATCGGGTGCTTGGTTCTGCCTTTTTAAATAAAGGAGAATATGAAAAAGCCATTGTTTATCTTGAAAAAGCGATTGAGATTTACAGTGATGAGACCTGCTATACGATTGTATCCATGATCTATGAAGAATTAAGTAAGTGCTATTTTGAACTTGGAGACTATAAGAAAGCGTATGATTTTCTACAAAAAGCCCAGTCCAAGAAGATTGCCCATTGACTCTAGGGCTTTGAAACCTTGCTTTTTAGAGTCGTTACATATATAATGGGGATAGAAAAATGACATGTTTAAACTTAGATATGATGTATTAATCATGTGTCATTTAATAAATATTGGAGGAACCTTGATGAGCCAGAAAACATACTATATCACAACGGCTATAGCATATACGTCCAAAACACCCCATATAGGCAATACATATGAGGCGGTTCTAACAGATGCCATTGCCAGATTTAAAAGGCTAGAAGGCTATGATGTCTTCTTTATGACCGGTACCGATGAGCATGGTCAGAAAATACAACTGCAAGCACAAGAAGAAGGTATAACACCTCAAGCCCATGTGGATAAAATCGCAGGAGAAGTTAGACATATATGGGATTTTATGAACACGAGTTATGATAAGTTCATACGAACAACAGATGAAGAACATGAGAAAACCGTTCAGAAGATCTTCAAAAGACTTTATGACCAAGGCGATATCTACAAAGGCAGTTACGAAGGCTGGTATTGTACACCTTGTGAATCCTTCTTCACGGAGTCACAACTTGAAGAAAATGTCTGTCCGGACTGTGGTAGACCGGTAGAAAGAACCAGCGAAGAAGCTTATTTTCTAAAACTTAGCAAATATGAAAAACGATTGATGGATCATATTGAGAGCCATCCTGAATTTATACAGCCTGAATCCCGTAAGAATGAAATGGTTAATAATTTCTTAAAAAGCGGTCTTCAGGACCTTTGTGTTTCAAGAACATCTTTTGATTGGGGTGTTCCTGTGACTTTCGATGAGGGCCATGTCATTTATGTTTGGATTGATGCACTTAGCAATTATATCACAGGACTAAACTACAATCCTGAAGGCGAAAGTGGTTTATTATTCAATAAATACTGGCCGGCGGATGTGCACATCATCGGAAAAGACATACTTAGATTCCATACAATCTATTGGCCCATCATGTTGATGGCCCTTAATGTACCACTACCTAAGCAAGTTTTTGGACATCCTTGGCTAATGGTGGGTCAAGATAAAATGTCCAAATCCTTAGGTAATGTTGTCTACGCTGAAGAACTTGTTAAGCATTTTGGTGTGGATGCGGTGCGTTACTTTGTGTTGCATGAAATGCCATTTGCTCAAGATGGTACTCTAACTTATGAGCTTCTAATTGCCAGAACGAATTCAGATCTTGCTAATATTTTAGGGAATCTGGTCAATAGAACGGTCGCTATGGTAACGAAATATTTTGATGGTGTTATTCAACCACCTACAAAAGCAGAAGCTATCGACCATGAACTCACGGATCTGGCTCTAAAAACACCCGGTAAAGTGGCGGAGAAGATGGATCAGCTTAAAGTCGCTGAAGCCATGGATGCCATCTGGACCTTGCTTAGAAGAAGCAATAAATACATCGATGAAACATGTCCTTGGATTCTCGCAAAAGATGAAGAACAAAAAGAGCGTCTTGGTACGGTTCTTTATAACCTACTTGAAAGCATTCGAATCTCAGCAGTTTTATTGTCTGCTTTCATGCCCGAAACGGCATCGAAAATATTAGATCAGATTAACGCATCCAATAAAGATTGGGATTCTATTCAGACATTTGTAGGAACAGTGGTGGGTGAACATGTAGGTGTTGCGGAAGTTTTGTTTGCCAGAATTGATGAAAAACAAAAACTTATAGAAATCAATCCTGCTTTAGCAGAAGAACTAGATGATAAGCCTAAGAAACAAAAACAACAGAAGAAAAAAGAGAAGCCACCAGTTGTAGTAGAAGAAATCGGTATTGATGATTTTGCAAAAGTGGTTATGAAGATTGGTGAAGTCATTGCATGTGAGAAGCATCCGGATGCCAATAAGTTATTGGTCTCACAGATAAAAATCGGTGAAGAAGTCAGACAGATTGTATCCGGAATAGCAAATGCTTATGAACCGGCACAAATGGTTGGGAAGAAGCTGATTGTAGTAACAAACCTTAAGCCCGTTAATTTAAGAGGCGTTTTATCAGAAGGCATGATACTTGCAGCAAGTGATCAAGAAGGAAATCTTAAGCTTGGTACTGTTGATGGTGATATAGCCTCTGGTAGCGAAGTGAGGTAGAAGAGGAAGTGATTCCATGATATTTGAAAGTCATGCCCATTATGATGATAAAAGCTTTTCGGAGGATCGGGAAGCTATATTAAAAAAAGTAAAAGAAACAGGTGTAGGTATCATCATCAACACTGCTTCGAGTATGAAGAGTTCAAGACAATCCCTTGAGCTTGCCAAAATGCATTCGAGCATATATACATCAATAGGTGTACATCCTCATGATGTACAAACCATGAAAGAACATGATCTCGAGCTGCTTCTGGCTATGTCTGTATATGAGAAGGTTGTAGCTATTGGTGAGATTGGTTTAGACTATTATTATGATACAGTACCCCATGAGGTGCAGAAGTTGTGGTTTAGACATCAAATCAAGTTAGCTGTAGATCTTGATTTACCTATGATTATTCATAGCCGTGAGGCTTCTAAAGACACCTATGATATATTATTTGAAAATAAAGGTCATAAGGTAGGCGGGGTCATCCATTGTTTTAGTGGTAGTGTAGAAACAGCACTTCGTTATGTGAAGCTGGGTTATTATATAGGTATTGGCGGTGTTATTACTTTTAAGAATGCAAAGAAATTAGTTGAGGTAGTACGTGAGGTTCCGATTGAAAACCTATTGGTAGAAACGGATGCACCTTATCTTGCACCCATGCCTTTTAGGGGGCAAAGAAATGATTCCAGCATGCTACCTTATATCATAGAAGAGATTGCAAAAATAAAAGGACTTACCACAGAAGAAGTCACTCAAGCGACTTGGGATAATGGTATTAAGCTGTTTAGGCTTCAAGCAATAAGTTCACAAACTTAAAAGAAGACAAAAGATTAGAGTTTTAAGAATACCTAAACGTTACAAGCGTTTTTATAAAGATGGCTTGTAACGTTTTATGATGTTTTCATTTATGCATAGCCTTCAAAAGTATAGACAAAAAATAGGGTTAGTGCTATAGTGTTTTTACACAAGATGAGAATGAGGCATGTTTTGTTGATAGAAGAAGGTGATAGTATGATTCTTTATATAAGAGCGTTGGGCTTTACTGAATTTGATACTAAGGATAAGGCGGAAGGTATGGTCGCTGAAACCATTAAAGATCCGACAGAAAAATTTGTTTGGGAGTCTGAATCCGGCATCCTAAATGTAGAATATTATAAAAGTTATGGCGATGATTTTGGCCTAATGGTGAGAGGCAGTATTGAAGAAAATAAGGCATTAAATGTGCATGCTTTGCTTCCCTATGCTCAAGGGAGATTTTTGACCAATACCCATGAAGTGGATGTTATAAAACTGAATCGACAAGATGTATACCATGGTTTTTGCGAAGAAATTAAGTCGGGAACACCGATATCCTTTTTTGTCCAAAACCTGGTTGAATATAAAATGGCTGAGAAACATGACCACATCTATGTGAATGGTATCCATCTGGTTGTATATTGTGCTGAAGGCACAGTTATTCTACCTATAGAGAAAGACGATACAGATCTACTCCTTGAAAAAGAAGAAGAGATGATCCGTGAAGAACTCTTGGAACAAGCAAGAAAAGGCGATGAAGAAGCCATGACCATATTAGATGAGGAAGCCACAGAAGCCACAGAAATCTTACAAGAAAGGCTTCAAAACGAGGACATATTAACAGTACTTGAAGGCTTTTTTGTTCCAGTCGGTGATCATGATGACATATATTCGTTGCTAGGCGATATTGAGGATATTGGTGTTTTTCATAATAATAATACCAATGAGGAAATTTTTAGGTTAAAAATTCGTTGTATGTCTATTTCATTAGACGTCTTTATTAACAGTAAAGATATGATTGGTTATCCTACACTTGGGATGCGTTTTAAAGGTTCGGGATGGGTTCATGGTAAGATTGAATTTGATTTTGATAAGAAGCTATAATAGAGGATTTATATTTAAGGATACCAAGTTATAGTTAAAACCACTTGTCATTTATCTATGAATTTAGTATAATCTCATAGTATGTTCCCTTATTAGACATAGATTATATTAGATTTATAAATATGGTTAAGACATCAAAACTATATTGTTTTGACCCTTTAACCACAAATATGTTTCTGTAGCTCAGTAGGATAGAGCACTCGCCTCCTAAGCGAGGGGCCGTGGGTTCGAATCCCGCCAGGAACATTGTAAAAGCACTTTTTGATCACTTATATCGTGATATGAAGGTGCTTTTTTATGATATAATAAGAAGAAAACGAGGTGTACTATGAATTTTAATGATTATGAATATAAGAGAATAGATCTTGATGAAGTTAATGTAGCGATGGAAAAGCAATTTGCTATCATGGACGAGGCTACTACCATAGAGGCACTGGATTTGGCCATAAAAGAAATTTATAGGATACGTAATGAAGTAGAGACCATGAGCACCTTAGCCAGTATTCGATTCTCCATTAATATGAAGGATGATTTTTATAAAGCGGAAAATGAATATCAAAATAACGCAAGCCCAATTATGGAAGGCATCGTTCATAAGTTTTATCAAAAGCTGGTTCACTCACCTATGCAAGAGGAAATCAAAGCCCGTTATGGCGAACATCTAATTAATCTGGCTACTTTAGCGGTTAAGACCTTTTCAGATACTATTATTGAAGACTTACAAGAAGAAAACCGATTAATTACAAGCTACAACATGCTTGTAGGTAATGCGAAGATTGAATTTAGAGGTAAAGACTACAATCTGTCTACCATGACACCTTTTATCAGTGATCATGATAGAGCTACCCGTATCGAAGCTCAAAAAGCAGTTACTCGATTTTTTGAAGATCACGAAGCAGAGTTTGATGATATTTATGATAAGTTGGTAAAGCTAAGACACAAAATAGCGGTTAAACTTGGCTATGAGAACTATATCCAGTTTGGTTACGATAAACTTCAGCGTACGGACTATGGACCGGAAGATGTGAAAAAATTCCGTGCGCAGGTTTATGAGTATATTACACCACTAAGACTTGAGCTTAAGAAAAAGCAAGCTAAGCGCATCGGATTGGATCACCTTTATTATTATGATGTACCACTGTATTTTAACACAGGCAATCCTAAGCCGGCAGGTGGTGAAGCTTATATGGTAGAAGAAGCGGGAAAAATGTACCGTGAATTATCACCTCAGACCCATGATTTCTTTGAGTACATGATGGGAAATAACCTCATGGATTTGGCCAGTCGTGATGGTAAAAGACCGGGTGGTTATTGCACCTATATGCCGGATTATCAAGCACCTTATATATTTGCTAATTTTAATGGTACGGATCATGATGTGGTGGTCTTGACCCACGAAGCCGGTCATGCTTTTCAAGTGTACCAAAGTCGAGGGTACGAAGTCAGTGAGTATCAATTCCCTACGTTAGAGGCATGCGAGATTCACTCCATGAGTATGGAGTACTTAACTTACCCATGGATGGAGCACTTTTTTGGAGAGGATTATGACAAGTTTATCTATGATCATTCAAGTAAACCTATAGAATTTATACCTTATGGTGTTGCTGTTGATGAGTTTCAACACTGGGCCTATGAATATCCGCAAGCAACACCGGAACAAAGAAAGCAAAAATGGTTAGAGATTGATAATAAATACAGACCCGAGATCGACTATGATGATAATGACTTTCTAAGGCGTGGTGGTTACTGGTTTAGACAGGGGCACATCTTTAGAGTACCCTTCTACTATATAGACTATACTTTGGCTTTGATTTGTGCCGTACAGTTTCATGTAAAATCAACCCAAGACTCTAAAAAAGCATGGGAGGATTACCTGAATCTATGTAATCAAGGCGGTAGCCAGTCTTTCTTAAGATTACTTGAGTCTGCAGAACTGGATAATCCCTTTCATGAAGGCACTGTCCAAAAAGTAATCGATAAAGTATGGGCACTACTAAATCAGATAGAAAATACAAATTTATAATAAGGTCAAAGAGGATATTCCTAAAATATGAAGCATAGAATTTGAATGGTTGCAAAACGGACACCATTTAATAGGAAGAGAGTCGATTAGTAAACCCATTAACCCAGTATGAAAATTTGGCTAGTGGGTTTGTTTTTGACAAAGATGCAAAGAAGAAGTAAATTCACTTGCAAAACAAGGCTGATTGTGCTATTATTTTAGATGAATACAATAATATATAAGGCCAGATAGTTAATTAATTAACTATAGATACAAGCAAAAGGTTAGTATGTTTTTGCTATAAGTTGGCAAGATAATGAGTTATTTTTAGAAAAAGTATACATTAAAATTTCGATACATCAAGAGAACAACCGGTATAAAGACTATGAATTCCTCTATAACTTATAAATTATTACTAGAAGCAAATAATACGAAAAATGAATTTTAATTTTATAAAACTTGCAAAAACGGAGAATGCAATAATACTAATAATTGATATGACAGGTTGTAAGGTTGCCACTTAGTCAGACGCATATAGTTTGACAGGGGCTTTTTTTCTATAAACGATGAACCATAACTGATTGGGGTAACATTCAGGATGATTTAGATCAGACCTGTAAATATATAACATGCTGTAGAGAACAAAAATATATGATGCAATGGAAGTGGTATTAGACCACGACACATTATTCAAGGAGGATTATATGAGTAAAAACGTATTGTCAAAGTTTAGATTTGATGCAAACGCAGCGGATATAGTTGCAAACGCTAAGTCAGTTATTGTCCCTGACAGTAGAGCCCATATCTTGGACATGGCAACAGGAAATGGCCAACAGATTTTTAAGGTGAGCTACGAAGTAGAAGGATTAGGTCTCGTTGATGAAGCAGAAGTTGTACGATGTAAGAATGGTGTATCGGTCAACTATATGGAATCCTATATGAGAAGAAGAGATCCTAATTGCATGTACATAGGTGACGACTTACCAACAGATAAGTTGACTTACAAAGAAAAGTTCGGGGAAAGCTTTGAAGGGGTCCGTCAAGAAACCTTTGAATGGCTGAAAACCCAAGACTTGATTGTATTACCTTTTATTTCAGGGGATGCGAAACATGGTGGCTATGAGTCTATACTTATTGGACCTAAAAATGCAGCATTTTTTACAGGTGGTTTGGCAGACCTTCAAGGATTTATACCCGCGGACGAAGTGCGAGACGGTTTTGAACCGAAAGCAGTGATTTACCTTGCGCCTGTATTTAGACATACACATTATGATGGCAAACAAGTCGTTGTACACAACCGTTTGGATAATGTTCATGAAGTCTATTCTTTCAATTTATATCCCGGACCAAGTGCTAAAAAAGGTGTATACGGGATACTGCTATCTATAGGTGAGAAAGAAGGATGGATTACTGCCCATGCTTCAACGGTTCGTGTAACCACACCTTATGACAACTCAGTGGTTATTATGCACGAGGGTGCCAGTGGTGGTGGTAAGTCAGAGATGATAGAAGAGGTACATCGTGAGCCGGATGGCAGTGTTTTACTCGGCGTTGATCTTATAACTGAAGACAGTTTATACCTTGAACTTGGTGATACTTGTGAATTGCATCCGGTTACGGATGACATGGCGTTATGTCACCCTTCCTACCAAAATGGTAGTAAGCTAGTGGTTACAGATGCAGAAGCCGGTTGGTTTTTAAGATTTGACCATGTTAAGGAATATGGTACATCTCTCGAACATGAGAAATTGACCATACACCCACCTGAGCCATTAATTTTCCTTAATATGGATGGTGCTCCGGACTCTACTATATTGATATGGGAACATAAAATGGATGCACCTGGGGTACCTTGTCCAAATCCAAGGGTAATTATGCCAAGACATTTTGTTCCTGACGTTATTTCTGACCCTGTTGAGGTAGATATTCGTTCCTTTGGTGTTCGTATGCCCCCTCTTACAAAAGATAAGATTACTTATGGTATCGTAGGATTGTTACATGTTCTACCACCGGCACTTGCTTGGTTATGGCGACTTGTAGCACCTAGAGGACATGCGAATCCAAGTATTGTAGATTCAGGTGGTATGAGTAGCGAAGGTGTTGGTTCTTATTGGCCTTTTGCAACAGGAAAAATGGTTACACAAGCGAATCTCTTATTAGAACAGATTCAAAATACACCAAACACAAAATATGTTTTAATCCCAAATCAACATATTGGTTCATTTAAGGTAGGCTTTATTGCAGAATGGTTGGATCGGGAGTACCTAGCAAGAAAGGGTAGTGCCAAATTCAGACCTGAGCAATTGGTAGAGTCAAGATGTTCAACCCTTGGTTACTCACCAAAAACCCTTAGAATAGATGGTCATAATATACCTAAAGGCATGTTACGTACGAATCATCAGATCAATATCGGAGACGAAGCTTATGATGCAGGTGCAAAGCTTCTTACAGACTTCTTCAAGCGTGAACTCGTTAAGTTCAACACTGAGGAACTGAATCCATTAGGTAGACAAATTATTGATGCCTATATGCGTGATGCTACAGTTGAAGAGCTTGAAGCACTTATGCCAATGTAATAAACCATTAAAATATTAAATTTATTTAGGAAGCTACAGCCTCAAGGTTTGTAGCTTCCTTTGTTATATTAGAAAGTGCAAAACGAGGCAGTTGACAAAAGAAAGCCATATGCTATATTTATTATAGCGCTGTAAAGAAAGGTTAAAATAATGAGATACAAAAACATTGTAGAAGGCATATTTGTCAAACGTTTAAATCGCTTCATTGCGAAAGTATTTATAGATGGTAAGTCTGAAGAGGTACATGTAAAAAACACAGGACGCTGTCAGGAATTATTTATTGAAGGTGTCAAAGTCTATCTTGAAAAAAGTGACAATCCTAACCGAAAAACCAGGTATTCATTGATTGGTATCTATAAAGGTGATGTTTTGGTGAATATTGATTCTCAAGTACCAAATCAAGTCATCTATGAAGCGCTCATTGCAGGAGAAATCAGGGAAATTGGACAAGTTTCCTACGCCAGTCGAGAAGTGACCTATGGTACATCCAGATTTGATATTTACTATGAAAAAGGCGTAGAAAAAGGTTTTATAGAAGTAAAAGGGGTAACTTTGGAAGAGGCAGGCTTAGCTCTTTTTCCGGATGCACCTACCATAAGAGGCACCAAACATATTAATGAATTAGTAAAAGGTATGAAAGAAGGCTATAAAAATTATGTATGCTTCTTGATTCAGATAGAACATATTCACAGTTTTAGGCCTCATCACGAGCGAGACAGGGCATTTGCGGATAGTTTATATCAAGCCATCGATACAGGACTTGGCGTTTTAGTATACAACAGTAAGTTGGGCAGGGATACCATAGAACTTGGCGGTTCTGGTTTATTATTAAGTCAAACATATAAATAGGAGGGTAAGAAATGGGTATAGAATTCAAACAAGATAGAAAACAATTTCATCTTAGCACGAAAAATACGAGCTATATGATGGAAGTTGTCTTAGATCGCCACTTGGTTCATGGCTACTGGGGCAAAAGGATTCATACACCGGATCTTGAGCGCTTAGTAGATTTATATGAGGTGTGTAGCTTCTCGCCAAATCCGGAAAAAAACCACAAATATATTTCTTTTGACACTATGCCAAGAGAGTATCCGGATTATGGTCGCTCAGACTATCAAAGTCCGGCTTTTGAAGTCAGAGTAGAAGATGGCAATCACTTATGTGCACCGGTTTATAAATCTCATAGAATCTATAAAGGTAAACCATTCATTGAAGGCTTACCATCTTTATATGCAAACAAAGGCGATGAGGTTGATACACTCGAGATTACGCTTATGGATGATCTAATAGGGCTTGGAATAGTCCTACATTATTCAGTGTATGCGGACTATGATGTTATAACACGCCGCGTCACGTTTGTAAATGAGGGGAAGCGCAAGATACAGTTGGAAAAAAGCCTAAGCTGTAGCGTAGACTTTTATCAGGATCAAGAATTTGAATTGATGCATCTTTATGGTGGATGGGCTAAAGAACGTCATATATCAAGGATTCCTATTGGTCACAGTACCCATGTGATTGACAGTAAGAGAGGCGCAAGTTCTCATGAACAGAACCCGTTCATAGCCCTTCTTAGACCGGATACAACCGAGCATGTGGGTGAAGTATATGCCATGAACCTGATTTATAGTGGTTCTTTCATGTCTGAAGTATCTGTAAATAGTTATGAAGGAACACGGATGCAGATGGGTCTAAATACCATTGATTTTGAATGGGATTTAGGACCAAATACATCCTTTGATACACCTGAAGTGGTGATGGTCTATTCTGATAAAGGACTAAACGGAATGTCAAAAATATTCCACAACATATATAAGGACAGGCTTTGTAGAGGTAAGTGGCAACATCAAGTGCGTCCAATACTTATTAATAATTGGGAAGCTACTTACTTTGATTTTGATGAACAAAAAATCAAGAAACTTATTGATGAGAGTGCAGGGCTTGGTATCGAATTAATGGTACTTGACGATGGCTGGTTTGGTAAAAGAGATTCAGACAGTTCAGGACTGGGAGATTGGTTTGTTAACAAAGAAAAGTTGCCAAGCGGCTTGAAAGTTTTAGCGGATTATGCGAATAGTAAAGGTATGGATTTTGGTTTGTGGTTTGAACCTGAGATGGTGTCACCGGACAGTGCGCTTTATAGGAAGCATCCGGATTGGTGTCTTCATATACCTAATCGGGAGCGTTCAGAAGCTAGAAACCAGCTCGTATTAGATATGGGTCGAGAAGATGTAAGGAATTATCTGTACCTTGCTTTGGAAAAAATACTTGAAAGTGCACCTATTCGCTATGTTAAGTGGGATATGAACCGAAATATGACAGAAGTAGGTTCAGCCATCTTGCAAAGTAACCATCAAAAGGAGACCAGTCACCGATATATACTTGGATTATATGACTTATTAGATAGAATAACAAAAGCATTTCCGGATGTACTTTTTGAAAGTTGCTCCGGAGGTGGAGGACGTTTTGACCCAGGTATGCTTTACTATATGCCCCAAACATGGACAAGTGATGATACAGATAGCTTCGAGCGACTTAAGATTCAATGGGGGACATCTATGCTTTATCCACCAATTACCATGGGCGCTCATGTCTCAGAAGTACCGAACCATCAGGTTATGCGCAAAACGCCTCTTCATACGAGAGCATATGTAGCAATGGCTGCCAATCTGGGATTTGAACTGGATCTGACAAAGTTAAGTACGGAAGAAAAAGGTGCTGTAAAAAATCATATAGACCGATACAAGTTAATCCGAGAAACTGTGCAGTTCGGTGATTTTTACAGACTCATGAGCCCATATGAGACCAACGGGACCGCATGGATGTTCATATCCAAAGAGAGAAATCAGGTTGTCTTATTTTATTACAGACATCTGGCTAAGCCGAATCATATAGAACCTAAGATCAAGCTTTGTTATCTTGACCCGAAAGGGCTCTACCGAATGGAAGATGGACAACAGCTTTATGGCGACACATTGATGCACTATGGTCTTCGGTTGCCAACGATGACTGGGGATTTTGATAGTGTGATGATAATTCTCGAAAAGGTGATTTGATTTTGCAGAAGCATTCGAAGCGATACACTATTGATTGAAGTTCAATTAAAAGTTCTATCAATTCTTTAATCCTATAAAAATTTTTAGAATTCTTTCATACTTTTTTTATAAATTGCTCATATTACGCACATAATTAGTTGGTATAGTAAGAGTACCCCTTATTCACATCCATTTGATGTGAAACCCTTCATATTTTACTCCCTCATACAATATAGTAGAGAATAGGATCTGTTCAGTAGAACAGATCTTATTTGTTGTATCATTGGTTAAAGTGTCAAAACTATATAGTTGAACTTTTACATACAATATATAGTTTTTGAGTGTACCAACGTAATCTATATGGTGTATATAAATTTTAATGCGTTGAGGCATAGCCTCTTTGTTCTTCTCTAGGAAAGTCCATACCATGTTAATGCGTTGAAGCATCGCATTAACTATTAAGGAGGTCTTTCCTGCCGTAACAATTTGCAAGCAAACCGCAACGAAGTCGCTTTGTTCTGGAACTAGCAGTTAAGTTGTGAATATTTCAATAATACACAGAAAAGATATACTGAATTCATAATTTAGACATATTTATTTGCTATGATGAAACAGTAATAACTATCCCCCCTTTTATTATATAATATGCTTAGTCCTACCCAGCGTGAAGTAATATTCTACTGCGGTAGGGTATTTTTTGCATTTTTTTAGATACGATGATAAAATGCTAAGGAAGAAAGAATAAAATGTTGCTTTAGGTATGCAAATGTTCATAGCAGGAAAGATCCTAGAGTTAAAATATAAAGGAGCGACAAAATGAGACTTCGAAATGTAAAAAGAGCTTTTAACCGAATTAATGATTATGAAAAACTTATTGCAAACCCAATGGAATATAAAGGCAGATGGCATACCTATTTTAATAACGATAATCCCATACACATTGAGATTGGTATGGGAAGGGGACGTTTCTTAATTGATAAAGCAAAAAAGAACCCAACAATCAATTATATTGGATTTGAAAAATTTACTGTTGTATTGGTAAAAAGCTTGGAAAAAATTAAAGAAGAAGGGCAGATGGACAATCTATGTGTTGTTCGGTATGATGCTCAAGATATTTTAGAGCTTTTTGATGAAAATGAGGTTGCTAAAGTATATTTGAATTTTTCTGATCCATGGCCAAAAGAACGGCACTATAAAAGAAGATTAACTTATAGAGATTTCTTGAATAAATACAAGATTATTCTGAAGCCTGAAGGTTTATTATGCTTCAAAACGGATAACGAAGCACTTTTTGATTTTTCTTTGGAAGAAATGAACACGCTTGATATGCACATTCTAAGAGAAACAAGAAACCTTCATGCCAGTCCATGGGTTCAAGATAATATCATGACAGAATATGAAGAGAAATTCACCAAAGAAGGTATGACCATCAATATGGTGGAAGCACGTTATAGTTCACAATAAGATGCTTGGTTTTGACCCTATAACCATGTTTAATTTAAAAATTCTAAAATTAGAGAAAAGACAATAAAAATGGCAATGGTAATGAGCAGTGGCGGCGTGAAGATGGATTGTTTTTCCTCTAGAATCAAAGACGTTACGGTTTCGGGTTGTTCTAGTGCTTCTTTAATATTGTCTTGAAAATCATGATCTGCAGAAGATGTGCGATTGAGCCCCATAAAAACTTCTGTTGGAAGTTTGAAGCTACCTTTAAATACTTTACTATTTCTTTTGAGTAGTGAACGCATAAGTAGGAAAGCAATTGGTATGAAGAATAATGCATATATGAGAAGACCAATTAGCATTATGGCTAATTGAGCATTTGTAGGATCTGTGTTGGCCGCAATCTCACCCATCAAGAGCTCATTGTCAGAAAAAGCCTTTATAACCAAATTAGAAACGTATAGCATGGTTGTGCTTGTAGCATTGATCGTAAAGTGGATGATCATAGCACTGTAGATGGACTCAGTAATTAAAACAACGTAGCACATAAGAGCGCCCATTACAAAAGCATATAGAAATTGATTAATATTAAGGTGGATAAACCCAAAAAACAAACCACTGATTATACAAGTCACAAGAACGGTTTCTTTTCTATAATTACTAATGATCAGTGAGCGCGTTAAGAGTTCCTCGAAAATGGCCGGAAAAACAGACGTCAAAAGGATAACAAATAGATATGGATAATCCAAAACAGCAAGTAAGGCATCTTGAATCTGGTTGCGAACAAAAAATTGTGAAAGAACATTAATAACACTGAGAGAAGGCATGATGCTCCAAGCTATACCAATACAAATCAAGGCATCGAGTGGTCGGATTTTATGTAAGTGCAAGGTGGGTTTTATAGGGGATTTTGTGACAATCATGTAGGTGACCACAGATAAAGCTACAAAACCAAGCTGAGAAATCAAAATACTAGAGATAAAATTAACTTCCAACTGAAGTACACTCATCATTGTCCCTAGAGTAAGGTTGCCTAATATAAAATACGTAATGGTAATCATTTGGAACAAGTTGCCACGTTTAACGGAAAACATAAGTTACCTCCGGATGTCTTATAGATTATGCATCTATCATAACATAACTCTAAATCAGATGGTATAAAAAAGATATACCAATGACTCTAGTTGTGAAACCAAACTTTACATAAGATAGATAGTGAATTATAATAGAGTCATTATGATGCGCCATTTGGAGGGTATAGATTATGAAAAGACTAATAGGTTTAATAGCTGTTCTTGCACTATGCCTTAATGTGTCTGCCAATTCTGCTTTCGGGGGAGAAGTCTTGAGCCCTCAAGCAGAGTACCTAAGTGCAATAGGTCTGCTTAAGGGAACCGGACAAGACTATGGTCTGAATCAATCATTGACCCGTCAGGAAGCAGCGGTCATGATCGTCAGGCTAAAAGGTGACGAAGAATTGGTCATGTCGACAGATTTTAAGCACCCTTTTGAAGATGTATCACCATGGGCAACCTCTTATGTGGGTTATTTATACAATCATGGATTGACCTTGGGTATATCATCTACAGAATTTGGTGCTCTGGAAGAAGTAACGCGGGAGCAATATGTGACACTTTTATTAAGAGCATTGGCTTACGATGATTCTGCAGGTGATTTCACATGGTCAAGCAGCCTGAACAAAGCAAAAGAAATCGGAATCCTTTCGTCATCAGTGCCGAGGACGACTTTCACAAGGCGTGAGATGGTCAGTCTAACTTACAACGCTCTATTATGTAAAGTCAAAGCACAAAACACAACATTACTGAATCAACTTCAAATCAAAAAAGTGGTTCCAAATACTATCGATAAAGCCGATGAAATTATGAGACTTGAGTTTTTCAATATTCAGAACATGCCTGTATCTTATAGGGCTTTGGTGCAGAATGTTGAGAAAATGATTTATGATATGGAAGAAACCCGAACCTTTGATATGGCATTAATAAGTCATGTAGATGTGAGTGAACTTATAGAAGATGCAAAGGTCACTATGAACCAAGTTCCCATGTATTCGTCTGTAATCAACAGTTATAAGATTACACGAAGAAGCAATACTTTGGTAATATCATTTGATTATACAATTACAAAATCAGAACTTGAAATGGCAAAACTGAAAGCCAAAGAAGTGGTGGGGCAGATGATTACATCTGATATGGGGGAGTTTGAAAAAGAGTTGGTTATACATGATTACATCGTTCATCATGTGGCTTATGATCAATCCAAAGTACTAGATGACGCCGTGTTCACCATATATGGTGCCCTCATTGATGGTAAAGCGGTTTGCCATGGTTATGCAGAAGCCTTTCAATACATGGCTTATTTAGCAGGGCTTAATTCTAAGATTGTGTTTGGTACAGCAGAAGCAGATGGTGTGCGTATCGGCCATGCATGGAACATGATTGAACTTGATGGTAATTATTATCACGTAGATACGACTTGGAATGACCCGGTATCATCAGAAGGCATACAAAGTATAAGCTATGATTATTTTAATGTGACGGACCAAGATTTGATGGCAACCCATACTTGGAATATGTCTGAATATGAAAGAGGTACGGGTACACTTTACAACTACTATACATACCATAACCTTGAAGTCATAGGTACAGAGGGCTTAAGATCCTATCTTCAAAAAGAGTTCAATAAAGGCAGCAAAGAAATAACCATAAAAGTTAAGGGTGTTCAGATGACAATGGATATGCTTAAAAAGGTTCTAGCAAGATGCTATGGATATGGTAGCGTAAGCTATAATGTTAATACATCGACCAACGTGGTTCATATTACAGTCCACTAGAAAAATGATAATTATTGGACATTTCAAGCAAACTAAGGTAAAGTAATAAGTAAGAGATGTACAATATGACAAAATATATCTTAACCATTGACTATATTTGGAAAACATAATATAATGATATTCAATAACTTAAGTGGTTAACAAGAAAAGAAATGGAGGCATTATTATGGCAATGACATTTACAGATTCAAATTTTGAAGCAGAAGTTCTTAAATCAGAGGTGCCAGTATTGGTAGATTTTTATGCAGATTGGTGTGGACCATGTAAGATGATGGCACCATCTATAGAGCAGCTTGCAACTGAATATGAAGGCAAGGTAAAAATTGGAAAACTTGATGTGGATACTAACGGTGTGACAGCACAGCACTATAGAGTCATGAGTATACCAACACTATTGATTTTCAAAGGTGGAGAAGTTGTAGACACCATTGTTGGTGCAGTACCTAAGAATCAAGTGGAAGCAAAAATTAACGCAGCAATGTAAAACCATCGAAGACGATCTTAATAGGGGTCGTCTTTTTTTGTTCTCTAGGAAAGACTTCCTTGATTGACCTTTGTCTATACAGGTGTTATAATCCCATGTAGAGTGGTGTATTATAAGAATACGCAGAAACATAGAAAGTAGATTTCGGAGGTAAATAATGAAAACGATTGCATATTATGTAACAGATAGTGGGTTTGGTCATATAACCAGATCAGCGGCTATAATTTCACATATAATTGAAAACAGTGATTACAATATCATATTGGCTTCAAACAAGATACAAAACGATCATGCAAAAATTGAGCTTAGAAAATATGAAAAACGGGTTTCTTTTATAAATGTTGAGACAGATGCTAATTCCAAATTCATTGAAAATTCTCATCAGGTTGATTTAGAAGGCACTACAGAAAACATTCGTACGTATACGAATAAATTCGAAGACCTAATTGAATACCAATATAATCTGTTAAAAGGTATGGAGATTGCCATGGTAATAACAGATATTAGTATATTAGGCATTATGGTGGCTAAGAAACTAAGAGTTAAAGTGGTAGGGATTTCAAATTATACATGGTACAATCGGTTTAAAAACTTTGGGATTGAAGAGGACTTAATTGAGATTTACCGCAAATGGTATAATCAATTGGATATGCTATACAGGTTCGAATTCTCGGATGATATGAGTGGAATTGATTGCCCAAAAGAAGATGTGGGTCTCGTTTGTAGAGAAGTAAGTCAAATGAGCAGTGGCGATTTTAAAAAGCGTTATTGGCCTGCAGTATACCTTTCAGTTGGTCAAGTTGAGAAGAAAAAGGAAAAGTTTGAGATTAATTTTCCATCAGGTACCATTTTTGCAACAGGTACCATAGAAGTTGAGGGTAATGTCCATGTGGTAAAATTACCAGCTAGATTGTCCCATACTCAAGATTACATAGCTGCGAGCTCATTTGCATTAATTAAAGGTGGATGGTCTTCTGTTGCAGAATGTCTTATATTGAATGTACCATTTGGCATACTCGATGAAGACGATACAGAGGACCGAGAACTTGTAGAGAAACTTTTCTCAAATAACTATGCTTTTAGAACTACGGAAGAAGAATTACGTAAATTTCATATCAAAGATATGAACATTAAAGCTGTTTCTGTCGATCGACCGCATTATACTAACGATGCAGCTAATATTGCAAAAAAAATGCTTAGTTTTTTAGATTAAATGGCACATATATAAACAACCCTCTTATATCTTGATGATATAAAGAGGGTTGTTTTTTGAATACATACTAAGTGATTTTATAGTTTATAAGGATTGACATCAGCATCATTTAAGGATTCAATGAGAGCAATTTTTTTATTGTAGTTCCTATCAATAACATGATCGATAATATTTTTGAAAACGGCAAAAACGGGAACACCGACAAACATACCTACAAAACCAAACATGCCCCCAAAAAGAATGATGGCAAAAATTACCCAAAAAGGTTCAAGACCTGTTGAGTCGCCTAGAATCTTTGGACCTAGTATATTACCGTCAAATTGTTGTAAGGCTAATATGATAATGGTAAACAAAATCACTTTTTCAGGAGAACCGATGAGGAGAAATAAGATACCGACGAAACCACCGATGAATGGACCGAAGTAGGGAATCATATTGGTTATACCGACAATAACACTGATTAATATAGGGTATGGAATTTTTGCAATTAGAAGTATAAAAAAACATAAAAGACCGATAATCAAGCTATCTAGTAATTTGCCAATAAAAAAACTTGAAAAGATACGATGGCTTTCTTTGAATGTCTTAAACGCTGCTTCATTGGCATTAGGCGGTATAATTGCTGTTATAAACCGTCCGGCACTCTTAAGATAGGCTTCCTTGTTATAGATTAAGTAAACAGCGATGATAAACCCAAAGAAAAGATTCATAACGACAGATGCAATATTCTTTGTAAAATTCAAAATCTCGGGCATGAATTGATTGAAAATATCGGTAATTTGCTCCAGTGTTTGAGGGATGTTTTCCGAAACGAAGGCACTTAAGATCTTGAAGTCAATGGAATAGTTTTCTGTTCCAAAGGAGAAGGATGCCGTTTTTGACCACTCAATGACAGAATCAATGTAACCAGGTAATTTGTCAGAGATATCTGCAAAACTTCTAAGAACTTGAGGCATTACAATGGCAAATAAAAACGTAATACTACCAATAACGATAAAATAGGAAAGTATAATGGACAGGACACGCTTGATTTTTAAAGATTTAATCATATGCCCTTTTAGCTTTATTCGATTTATCAATTGACTTTCTAAGAAATTAACCATCGGACTTATAAAAAAAGCAATCAGAAGAGCAAAAATGAAAGGGGACATTAGGCCAAGGATACTGCTAATAAAATCCATAGAGTCGTCCCATGAAAATACAATTTTATATACAAGAATGCAAGCGAAAAAAACGAAGACGGTATAGATGGCAATTGTAGTATATTTGAGGTTATGATTAATCTTCAACAAGGAGCCTCCTTAAAAAGTGTTCTATATATATGATAACAAAAATTTATAGTTATGAATATAGGGTTTTACAATTTAATAGAAAAGTAATATACATAATAGGGATTCAACTGTATTGTATATACAATACAGTTGAATATAATAAATATATAACTAAATTTAGTAATAAATATCCATTGTGTCAGAGAAAAAAACATTATACAATAAAGTTGAGGTGATGGTCGTGAATAACAGCTTCAACATAATTGGTGGTATCATATATGTAGACAAATGGATTTATCGTGAAGCACAAGAACATGATAATAACATCAGTAAGCTTCTGGGTAGCCAAAATCTAAACATGTTCAAGCCAAGACCGACAATAACAACAGGTATCCATAGCGTAACCATAGATTATCGTAGTATTGACAGTATATCCGTTCCAAAAGATCCCAAGCTTTTTGTAGAGGAATTGAGAACCACATATAACACGAAGGTACGCGGACATATTCTTATAAAAAAGCATAATCAGGATTTGGAGGATATTATCATTAACAAATTTTAATAGGACCAGTAAAAGCTATTCAACCAAGTAGTCTATGGTGGAATAGCTTTTACTATGCACAAGCTGCCCGAATCATAGAATTGGGTATAACTTGTGTATAAGTTATAATTAATTAAAACTACAGAACGTATGTTCCACAAGGTTTAAGAGGATTATTAAGAACTCTGCCTTCTAAAAAATCGAAAGTTATCCACATGGGATAGTGTGAATAATCTAAAGGCGTATCTGAATCATTGCATCGTCAATTTTTTCTTTTAGAAGACTGGTGGTGTCATTGCCCATATCTTTATCAAGCAACATTCTATAGATATCAAATTCCGTCAAATGCAACAATAATTTACCATTATCATAAAAGGCCCCTTGACTTTTAAAATCAGGATAGTTCTCATCATCACTTTTAGTAACAATAAGGCCAATAGCTCTTAGTGCCTGTCCTAGAACATTCACATCATCGGATGATACATTTTTATAACCAAAAACTTCTTTGTAGTCTTTACATTCGAAAAAAATGTACCTTGTATTAAAATCCAGGGCCAACTGATTCCAAAAATCATGTTTTGAATTGATGCGACATACCATTTCGAATCGGTTGTGGCTTGAATCCATTTTTAAGTTTTTGTACCAACCACTTAAATCTTTACCGAATAAATGTTTCATGATATCAAAGACATTATTCTCGAATTTGGTCCAACTATTAGAACGGTTATTTTTTTTGACTAAGTTTAAGTAGAGATCATGACCGATAAAGGCTTTGTGACAAAAGGGTTTAACGGTGGTCTCGGTAAAGGTATGTATAGAGGCCAAACGCTTATAAGGATTAGGAACTGTAATTTTTTTTGTTTCGATAGGTGGGTTGATACGTTCAAAGAAATCAATAAACTCTGAAGCCAAAGGGTGTAAATCTTTAGACATATGAATAAGATCATTTTGATCCCATAAGGTGATACCAAATCTACTTTTCACTAACTGTACCCAGTCATCAGGTACAAAAGTGGAAACGATCAAGATCAAATGACTGCCATGAATAGCATCATTGACCCTGTTAAGATGGAAAACAGCCTGTTCGATGGTGTCAAGGGCAACTTTTTTTGACCGATAAAGCTTAATTTCTACGACAGCACAATGTTCGGCATCACACTGAATAAGCATATCGATGCCATGCTCTGATTTTGTTTGCATGTCAATGTCCATACCAGTCTCTATGAAAAAGTTGTGACATAGATTTTTGAATTCTTCTTTTAAGTCGCTGGTTGCAAGTGCTTTATAAAGTTCCATGTGGCAAATTCACGTCCCCATATCTGTATTTTGGTGAAATAATTATCATACTCTCCACTTCAGAGTATATCATAAGCCTGAAGGTTTCACTACAAAAAATATGAGAAAATATCTATCATTTAGGACGGTTGAAAGGTTGTTTGACGTGAAAGCCATATTCGAGTAAACTATATTGGAGCAAACATCAATAAAATACAAAAAACAGGCATAAAGCACTAGTTACCCACAGATAATAACAGTTATCAACAGAATTGTGTGGATAGTTCACACATTATTAATGAAAAATCATAATAAAAGCACATTAAGATATTAATTTTATGAATTTTGAGAATGAAAGAGAGAGAGCAAAATGGCAAAATTATTCTTCAAGTATGGAACCGTTTTTTCTGCAAAATCGTTAAACCTGATAGCAACGGCGCACAACTATGAAACACAAGGAAAAAAAGTACTGCTAATGATACCGTTCATGGATACAAGGTCTAATGGTAACATATCAACGAGAGCCGGCTTTGAATTGAAAGCAGAGATGATTGATACAGATACCAATGTTGTTGATGTATTTATTGAGCATTTAAACAAAAAAGAAAAAATAGACTGTGTACTGGTGGATGAGGCACAGATGTTGTCATCCAAGCATATTGATCAATTGCGAGATATTGTTGTACGATTCAATACCCCTGTTATATGTTATGGACTTAGGGTAAGCTATACCTTGGAGCTTTTTGAGGCATCCAAAAGGTTATTTGAGCTCTCGGATAAACTAGAGGAAATCAAGACGATATGTTGGTATTGCGCCAGCAAAGCAACACATAACCTTAAGTTGGTTGAAGGCAAGCCAGAGTATAAGGGTAACCCTATAGACATAGGTGGTTTAGAAAAATATTTACCGGTTTGCTACAACTGTTATGTAAACCCACCAATTGAAAAAGAGTTGAAAGGTGTATGATTTTACAATTTTGGTTAAAGGGTCAAAACTAAGTTTCACTAAATTCACATACAATATATAGATTACGTTGATACATTCATAACTATATATTGTATGCGAAAGTTCAACTATATAGTTATGATACCTTAACCAATATTTAAATAGAATATGGGTCCATTGTGTGATAAAATTATAATATGGTTATAGATTTATGTTGAAGCATTTGTAACTATATTTTAACCATTAGCATATTATGACTTGCAATACGATTCTAGGAGGCGGATGTTATGGTAAAAAACTATGTTATTGACACCAATGTTATGATACACGATCCTAAGTTCATGTATAAGTTTTCTGACAACAACGTCATCATCCCCATTTTATGTATTGAAGAATTAGATAATTTAAAAAAGAGAGATGGGTTGGTTGGATTTCATGCCAGACATGTCGCTAAAGAATTACAAACATTGATGAGTAAAGGCAATATATCAGAAGGTATTGCACTAGAAAATGGTGGCATCGTTAAAGTGGAACAGAATTACTTAGATACAGAGGTACTCCCAAACGGTGTCGACCTAAGTAAGAATGATTCGAAAATAATAGCAGTGGTCAAAAATCTTCAAAATGCCAATCAAGATATCAAAACAATTCTAGTCACTAAAGATGTTTATATGCATATCAAGGCCAGTTCTTTAGGTATTGAGGTGCAAGACTTTGAAAATGATAAGATTGATAATGACCAAATCTATACAGGATATGCTGACGTAGAGTGGCCATCAGAAATGATTGATGCAATATATGCTGGTGGTTTTGTTCCGGAAGATACTATTAAACAAAAGTATCATCCAAATCAATTTTTACATATTAAAAGCAGTAACCGTTCAGGTCATGAAGTTCTTGCCAGGTTTGACGGGCAAAAGATTGTACCTCTAAAATATGTGAATGAGACAGCATGGGGCTTGACACCAATTAATAGAGAACAGAAGATGGCCTTTGAATTACTTATGAATCCGGACATACATTTTGTTACGATCACAGGTGGAGCAGGATCGGGTAAGACCATATTGTCTACAGCTGCAGCACTTCAGAATGTCATTGAGTCAAACCGTTACAGAAAAATAGTTTTCGTAAGACCGGTTGTACCTGCCGGAGAAGATATCGGTTACTTGCCGGGTACAGAAGTTGAAAAACTTAAGCCATGGATGGGTAGCTTCTATGATGCAATTGAGAACTTAACAGACTTAAAAGATTTGAATAAAGAGAGTCAAAAAGAACAGCGTTATAATAGCCAGAAGCCAACGTTTACTGTAGATGATTTTATAGATCAGTATAGGCAAAGGGGAATTATTGAGACGAAAACATTCACTTATATGCGGGGTCGAACCTTTACCAACTCTTTCATTATTGTTGACGAGGCGCAAGAAATGACACCCCACTTAGCAAAACTTATGCTTACAAGAGCTGGTCATAATTCCAAGTTCATCTTTTTGGGAGATCCTAGTGACAACCAGATTGACAATCATTACGTGGACGCCAGATCTAATGGTTTGATTTACACAGTAGAGAAAATGAAGGCTTTTGGTATAACAGGCCATGTGACTCTAAAACGGGTTGAGCGTAGTCCTCTTGCAGAAGTAGCGGAACGAAATATGTAATATCTTATAACTTATAACTAAGTATGAAATGATTACAATACAGAGAATAAGGCTACCGGTTGGTGGCTTTATTCTCTGTATTGTCTGAATAAGGAATGCATGAATATTAAACAATCAATAATATAGTAACTTCTGCAAAATATGTTATAATGAAAAGACAGGGCGTATAAAGTTAATTAGTTTTGAAAAAGGAGGATTATTAATGGAGATAATCGGCATTATTGGAGCTATGGAAGAAGAAGTACTGACGTTGAAAGAGAAAATGGAATTAAAGGAAGTGCGTTCCATAGCTTCTCTTGAATTCTATGTGGGTTCAATGAGTGGTGCATCAGTTGTAGTCGTAAAAGGCGGTGTCGGAAAAGTAAATTCTGCGGTTTGCACGCAGATCCTAATAGATTGTTTTCATGTAGATGCCATAATTAATACAGGTGTTGCAGGGGGTCTTAGTGATGTTCTGAATATTGGGGATGTGGTCATATCAAGGGATACGATTCAACATGATATGGATGCAACTGGCTTTGGTTATGCTCTAGGAGAAGTTCCAAGGATGGGATGCATTGCTTACAAAGCGGATCAACATTTGATTAAAATTGCAAAAAATGCGACCGATGTTTTAAGCTCAGCGACCAATGTATATGTTGAGCGGATTGTGAGTGGTGATCAATTTATATCCGATATTAAAAAAAAGAAATGGCTATTGGATAAGTTTGATGCTTATTGTACGGAAATGGAAGGTGCTGCTGTGGCACAGGCATCTTATTTGAATAAGATACCTTTTGTCATCATTCGATCCATTTCGGATAAGGCAGACGACTCAGCAGAAATGAACTTCAACGAATTCACACAGCTTGCAGCTTCTAATTCCTGTAAGATTATCATAAAAATGTTGGAGTTGATTTGATGTCATCAAAAAAAGGTAGTATGCTCAAACGTATTAAAAAAACCATTAGATGGACCAAACGTTTGAAAGTTACAAAAAAGATTATTAAAGTCCTAATCAAGACGATCAACATTGGGCTGTCAGGTTATGAAGTATATCAGAAGTATTTTGAAAAACAGATAAAGCAAAGAAAGACATCTCAGATCTGAGATGTCTTTCTTTGTTTATCTGCAACTGAAAACGAACGGGAACATATGTTTGCCATCCTCTTATTTTTTTGCTATAATAGAAGATAAGTTATAAGGGGGTGGTAGCTATGCTCGAAAATAATATGATGGAAAGACTAGGTATACTGGCTGAATCAGCAAAGTACGATGTTTCATGTTCATCAAGTGGTGTTGAAAAGAAGAATACAGGCTCTATGGGCAATGCAGCGGCTTGCGGCATATGTCACACTTGGTCGGCGGACGGGCGTTGCGTTTCTCTCTTGAAAACATTGATGAGCAACGATTGTATCTATGATTGTGCTTATTGCATCAATCGAAGCAGCAATGATATTGTTAGAACCAGTTTTACACCTGAAGAAATAACACAGATTACCATGGCATTCTATCGTAGAAATTACATAGAAGGGTTATTCTTAAGTTCGGCGGTGGAAATCAATCCTAATCATACCATGGAAAAAATCCTGAAAGTTTTAACACTACTTCGCACAGAACAAAGATTTTCAGGCTATATACATGTTAAAGCGATACCGGGAGCGGATCAGATGCTGATATATCAAGCGGGTCTCTTAGCTGATAGAATGAGTGTTAATATCGAGTTGCCCAGTGAATCCAGTTTGAAACTTCTAGCACCTCAGAAGCAACCTCAAAAGATATTCCTACCGATGGCACAGATTAGAGAAAGTATCATAAGATCAAAGGAAGAAAAACGCCATTACATGTCAGCTCCAAGCTTTGTACCGGCAGGTCAGTCGACTCAGATGATTGTTGGTGCAACTTCGGATACAGATAGGAGTATTTTGCTGACATCTGAAAAACTTTATAAGAATTTTAATATGAAGCGGGTATACTATTCAGCCTATATGCCGGTCAACAAAGGCAAGAACCTACCGGATATTATGACGGCACCACCGTTAATAAGAGAACACAGGCTTTACCAAGCGGACTGGCTGCTTCGATTCTATAGATTTACAGCGGAGGAGATTCTTACAGAAAAAGAAAGCAATTTCGATTTGGATTATGATCCAAAATTCCATTGGGCTCTAAATAACATACAACTTTTCCCCATGGAGATTAACAAGGTAAGTTACTCAGATCTTTTGAGAATACCAGGTATAGGGCCAACCTCTGCAAGTAGAATTGTTAAGCAGCGTCAGTTGATAAAAGTGGGTTTTGAAGATTTACCGAAAATGGGCGTGGTTGCAAAGCGGGCAAGATACTTCATTACCTGTGATGGTAAATTCTTTGGGATAAAAAGCTTTGATGTATCATCTATAAAGAATGCCATCAATCCAATACCCAAACATACCCAACTTTCCTTTTTTTGAGGTGAAACTATGATCTATTTATATGATGGCCAGTTTGACGGGTTTTTAACCTGTATCTACCACCACTACTATGAAGAAAAAACAGAAGGCATTTATGAAGAAAAAATTTATGAGCCTAAGCTTTTAGATATAAGTAAATATATTATAACGGATCCTCAAAAATCAACAAAGGTACATCAAGCCATGTTGGATCAGTTCTCGGAATATATGTATTTTAATATTTACCATACTTTTTTATCGAATGTTTATGACAAAGACACCATATTGCTTAATTGTCTGGAAATGGCTTTTAAGCATGGTTTGGCTACGGATAGAATGCGCTCGGTAGATGCCATTTATCAAGTACTTAAGATTGGAAGGCAAGTGGGGTTTGAGAAACATCGGTTTATGGGATTGCTTAGATTTTCAGATTTGGGACAATATCTATATGCCCGATTTGAACCGGATCATAATATTATCAGCTTGCTCGGCGAGCATTTCTCAGATCGATTTAGAGAAGAAAAATTCATTATCCACGATGTAAGAAGGGCTATAGCTATAATAGGACATAAAGGTCAATGGCTGTTGACGGACTTTAATCACATTGTCGAAGACGATTTATTAGATGAGGAGATTTTCTTCAGAAAGCTATGGCAAACTTATTTTGACAAGATTGCCATAGAAGATCGAATCAATCTTAAATTACAGCAAAACTTTGTTCCAAAGAAGTACCGCAAGCATTTGCTGGAATTTGGCGCAAATACAGATAAATCAAAGTAGAAGAATATGAAGAATTTTGGACAAAAAACAAGCACCTAAGACTTTCGTCTGGTGCTTATAAAGGATGAGGGGGAGAGTATTTAATATGTAAGAGGTAACTAATTCTTACTCTCTTATAATAACGGATTAATATGTATGTGGTATGTAAAAAATGTGAATCTTTTGTGAACTATAAAATTATTTTATTATCTAGGGCTAAGTCTTAAAAATATAGCGTTGAATAAGGCAACAATGCTTTAACCAACAGTGTTCTTAAGACTTACTATGGTGTATTATGCGATCTTTGCCATCATATCGAAAGGTTGCTGGTGACATGTGGAAATGTTGCTTAAAAATAGCAATGTAGTATTCAGGATTAGAAAAGCCGATTTTTTCTGATATGGAAGTGATCGAATCAGTCGTATTTTTAAGCAACTCTTTTGATACGCTTAAGCGTATATCCATACAGAATTCATAAAAGGTCTGCTTTTCCTTGTCCATAATAATTTGTTCCAAGTGATAAGGGGTTGTTTTTAAGAATTGAGCCGCCCGTCTGAGTGAGATTTTACTGGCATAATAAGTGTGGACATATCGGTAAAGTGCATCAATAAGCGCCTTGTCGGATGTTTGTAAGCCTTTTAATTGATAAGTACAGATCTTAGAAATGGCATCTTTAAGGTACGTATGGGCTTGATTAAGATTGTCGATGGTGTTAATCTCTCCCAGACGCACATAAGATTTAAAAAAATCTTCAATAGATAGTCCATTTTCCAAGGCATTACGGTTGATATTGACTAATAGATCAATAATCATAATCTGATAATAATGCTTTGGTAGGTGACTGTCTACTTTGAGGGCTTCAAATATTACATCCAAATAATCTAAGGACGCTTCAAGATGACCATTGACTGTCGCATAAATCATCAGTTGTTCTTTGTCTCGTGGGTAGAAATATGCAATATCACCTTTGCCGGGGATATAATTGACATGAATAATAGAGCCTTGACCTAAATAATGACTGTTTCTTAAAGCCGCCCGTGCTTGATGATAAGAGACACTAATGAACATAGGTCTATGATAAGTTTTGCCAAGTCCTATAGTCACTCTAATGTTTTGTACAGAAGCAAGAAGTTCTTGTAGGTTATAAGCATGATTGAACAAATCATCCTCATCCATTTCCGTCGTAAAAATAAAAGAAAGTTCATCATACCGGTTGATGAAGACAAAGCCGAGTTGGTTTTTTTCAACATAATCCGATACAATATTTAGAGCATTAAAGATTAAGAATTGCCTTTCCTCTTCATCAAGGGCGAGTTGATAGGTTCTATAATGGTCAAGTCTGATAACACCCACAGTAAAGCTATTATTGTAAGGAATTTTAAAATAGTCCATTTGATTGTAAATAGTTGAGTCACTGTCAATATGCCCGTGTAGGAGATTGATAAGAAATCGGTCTCTAAAAACACTAAGATGGTTTTCATAAGAAGCGCGTACTACTTTTAAAGCGTTTCTTTTTTGGACGTCCTCATCAACAATATGGCTCATATGAATGATGCTTTTTACTACATCATTACGACGAATAGGTTTAAAAAGAAAGTCCATCCGTCCTTGAGCCATAATATCCTTTGAACTATTGAAGCGGTTATAATCGGTAAATAGTATCATATGCATATTTGGATATTTCTCGCTGTTATCTATAAAAAGTTGAAGGCCGGTTTTTTTGGGTAATACATCATCGGCAACAATTAAATGCACTTCCATCTTTTCAAGTAAGGCTTCGGCTTGTTCAGCACTGGTCACTTCGCCTATGATTTCAAAATCTTGTTTAGATTCCTGAAGAAATAGCCTGATTTTCTCATGATTTGATTTTTGTTGATCAACAATCATTATATTGTACATAAGCGCACCTCCTTGTACTTATTATATCGGCATTTCTAAACCATCTCTATAACCAAGGTTAAAGCTTCAAAACTATATAGTTGAACTTTCACATAGAATATGTAGTTACGAAAGTATCAACGCCTTAACCAATCGTGTTATAATAGGAGAAAAAAAGACAGTAATAAGTAGAAAGTAGTGTGTTAAATGGAAAAGTGGATGGAAGAAGCCATTAAAGAAGGAAAGAAAGCAGCAAAAATTATGGAAGTCCCTATTGGGGCTATTATTGTACATGAAGGACAAATTATTGGAAGAGGCTATAATCAACGCAATTCAAAAAAATCTACTTTGGCGCATGCAGAATTAATAGCCATAGAAGAAGCCAGTAAAGTTATAGGGGACTGGCGACTGGAAGGTTGTACCATGTATGTAACGGTGGAACCTTGCCCTATGTGTGCAGGAGCTATTGTTCAGGCACGACTGGATAAAGTGGTTATTGGTACCATGAATCTGAAAGCCGGATGTGCCGGGTCCATTTACAATCTACTAGATGATTCTAGGTTCAATCATCAAGTTAGTGTGGTAACCGGAGTCTGCCAAGAGGCCTGTGCAACCATGATGTCGGAGTTTTTCAAAACCCTTCGTGAGGTGAAAAAAACAGATAAAATAGATGATCGATTCATAGAAGAATTGTGATAGAAATTATCTGGCTACAGGTTGACAGAAAGTGGAAAAACCTATATACTTATTGAGCATTAGAAATAACCATGAAAGCTTGTGTGTCGTTTAATGAAGCCAAAAAGTTTCCGTGCAGCTGGGGAGTTAGCGGTGCCCTGTACCTGCAATCCGCTATAGCAGGAGTGATATCAATCCGAGGGTCGAAGAATGTGGGGCCGCCCTTAAAAAGTGACGATGACGATCTGGTCTTACGCAATGAGAATCTGTGAACCGTGTCAGATCCTGACGGAAGCAGCACTAAGCAGAACATCTTGTGTGCCGTAAGGGTGCCGGATTTGAGTAAACTAGTAAGGTAACGCCTGTGTTTGAGATTCGATGTGCGATGCACGGAATTTAATAAAAATATAAAGACTCAAAGCTTTTTAAGCTTCGAGTCTTTTTCTTGTTCTTAGCGTTAGGGAAATTTTTTTATTGATGGCTATTTACTTGCTACTTTAGTACCATAGGTTCTTCACTTGGATAGATGTGGTTGTATAAATCGTCAGCCCATTGTATAGATGTTGCATAAATCTGGGGAAGTGCATCCAGATGGATACCAGCTTTTTCTGCATAGCGGTAAGCAATATTGAAGTTCCCTTTTTCATAACCAAGGACCAATCGGTAGATGGGTGTATAAATTGTTTCCTTACCAAAAAGTGTAATTTTTAATTCTCTTTCGATTGGAAGAGGTCCAACAGCATCCATCATATTTTTATCCAGTAAGACGTCCAAAACGGACAGTAATCCGATTAATTTCAAAGAGTCTGTATGCAACTTAGTCTTACTGATATGACCAATTTCTTCCATCATTTTCATACGTACCATAGATAATTTAATAATCTCCGGTGTCTGTTCGCCTAACAAAGAATCCATAAGTGCAATATTGAGCCAATTCTTAAAGGACTGCACACCAACCATAGCGAGAGCATGTTGAACAGATTGAATCTTATTCATGAAATAGTGACTTGAATTAACCAACCTAAGAAGTTTAATGGTGAGATTGATATCTTCTTCTATACGTTTTGAGATTTCCTTAATATTAGGTTCACTTTCATTTGATAACTTTAATATTTCAACATTATTTAAGTTGGAGTGTTGTAGTATTTTCCCTTTTGTTAGCGTTGGCTTACAGAAGTAGTAACCTTGAAAAAGCTCAAACCCCATCCGTTTAAGCGTTTCATAGCTACCATGGCTCTCTATATTTTTTGCCAAAAGTATTTGAGTGGTCATTTGGAAACGCTTTACAATCCGTTTAAGACTACTAGCTGTGTTCTGAGTAAGATCGACTTGGATGATATCCACCAATTCAAGTAGATTGTTATGTGGGTAGGTGTCGATATAACCAGCTAAGGAAATAAGATAACCATCATTTTTGAATTCACTAATTTTATCTAAGAAAATAGGATCAGGAACAACATCCGAAGGAATCTGAATAATTGTGGTACTTTTGTTTAAGAGTAGAGGACTATCTTTAAGAACTAATTCCCGATCAAAATTGATGAAAGCAATATGGCCACCCATTAAAGTATCCATGCCAACATCTAAGTAACTGTTGAGCAATAGGCGAGATGTGGCCTGGTCATACTCGCTGTCTACATTTTCAGGAGAGTTTAAACTGCTTCTATAGATAATCTCATATCCAATCACGATTTGATTACGATCAAATATGGGTTGTCTTGCTAAATAAAAATTCATAGAATCACCACCTTATAGATATTATTATACCAAAAAGAATTGAATGTGTAAGTTTTTTTTGAAACATAGAGGGGTTCAGTTGAATTACAGTGTAATGAACTACACCAGTGTTCAAACTTGTGGTAAAATAGTAAAAGAGCATACTTGAATTAGAAACAGATAGGAAGTGACTTAAATGGCGTATACAGCCTTATATAGAAAATGGCGTCCAAGAAGTTTCAAAGACTTGGTGGGACAAGACCATATTGTAAAAACACTTACAAATCAAATCATGTCACAAAGGGTAACCCATGCTTATTTGTTGTGTGGTACTAGAGGAACGGGTAAGACATCTACTGCCAAGATATTTGCTCAGGCCATTAACTGTGATGCACCGATAGAAGGTAACCCATGTCATAGGTGCCCTTCTTGTATGGATATTGAGGAAAAGGGAAGCATGAACATCATAGAAATTGATGCAGCATCTAACAATGGTGTTGATAATATTAGGGACATTCGAGATGAAGTTAAGTACACGCCTACACTTGGAAAGTATAAAGTCTATATAATTGATGAGGTACATATGCTGTCAACAGGCGCATTTAATGCGTTACTAAAAACGTTGGAAGAGCCTCCAAAGCATGTTATATTTATTCTGGCTACAACTGAACCTCACAAAATACCGGCAACGGTGCTTTCAAGATGCCAGCGCTATGACTTCAAAAGAATCACCATAGAGACAATTACCGGCGCACTAAAATCCTATATGGTACAAGAAAATATTACGATCGAGGAAAAAGCCATTAACTATATTGCCAAAGTGGCCAATGGTTCCATGCGCGATGCTCTCAGTATCCTTGACCAATGTATTGCTTTTTATATTGGAGAAGATGTAACGCTTGAAAAAGTATTGGATGTTCTAGGTGCAGTCGATCATGAGGTTTTTGCTCAGTTAACAGATGCCTTACTTGACCGGAATGCAAAAGCTTGTATGGACATTGTGGAGAAAATCACCATGCAAGGTAGAGATATTTTGCAGTTTATACTGGATACGGTTAACCACCTTAGGAATCTACTAGTGGTGAAGAGTGTGGATGAACCGGATGAGATACTGGATATGACCATGGACCAGATCCTCTTACTTAAGACGCAAAGCATACGTTTTAAAGAAGAAACCATTCTTTATTATATCAAGCAACTATCTAACCTTGAAAATAAAATCAAATACATGTCGGGTGAGAGAATTCTCCTTGAAGTGGAGTTGCTTAAGTTGTGCAACCCAGATATGGATGATACAAATGAAGGTCTAAGACATCGATTAACCTACCTTGAAGAAACAGTAAAAAAAGGCATCATGGTTCATGAAACCTTGCCGGAAAAGCAAACATCAAAAGAGGCACCTAAGAAGTCTTTGCAAAAAGTAATTGATATTGATGCTGTACCAGAGGATATAAAACAGGTCATTCACAATTGGAAGGGTGTGGTGGAACACACACACACCGTAACCAAAGCCTTTTTAAAAAGTGCTTTTCCGATTAATTTAGAAGATGATGTGGTGTATATCGTATGCGACAGTGAAATTGGAAAAAACCACTTGTCACAAGAAGAAAATATGGGTAAAATAGACCATGTGCTTAAGCAGATGTTCGATAAGAAATTCAACATCAAGGTTATTGATCAAGAAGACTATAATCAAATAACCCAGAGACAAATGAGCAAAGACGAAAGTTTGAAAGATGCCAAGAACGTATATGAGCAGATTAAATCAAAGATAAACTTTGACATTGAGATTAGATAGGAGGCAATAATATGGCAAAGCGTGGAGGATTCCCAGGTGCAGGCGCACCGGGTAACATGAACAACCTTATGAAACAGGCACAAAAAATGCAAAAGCAGATGGCAGAAATGCAGGAAAATCTGGATAAACAATTGTTTGAAGCAACAGCTGGTGGTGGTGTGGTTAAAGCGGAGGTTAATGGAAAAAAAGAGTTGACCAAAGTCACCATAGACCCTGAAGCAGTTGATCCAGACGATGTAGAAATGCTTGAGGACTTAGTTGTTGCAGCGGTTAATGAAGCAATTCGAAAAGCCGAAGAAGAGGTAAGCGGCCAAATGTCTAAAATGACAGGTGGTATGAACTTACCGGGTGGGTTGTTTTAACGAGCAATCGAAGGATGGTAGAAATGGATTATTTTGGTAATCATGTAGGAAGACTCATTGATGAGTTGTCAAAGCTTCCGGGAATCGGTAACAAAACGGCCCAAAGACTGGCCTTTCACATCATAGGTATGCCGGAAGCTTCGGCAGAGAATCTGGCGAAGGCGATTGTTCATGCTAAGCGTCATATTAAGTTTTGTAGTAAATGCTATACATTAACAGACGATACATTATGCCCGATCTGTAAAAGCACCAACCGAGATCAGGAAACCATCATGGTCGTTGAGGCATCTAGAGATATGGCTGCTTATGAAAAGACCAGGCAATACAAAGGTCTCTATCACGTGCTTCATGGTGCCATATCGCCTTTATTGAATGTGGGGCCAAACGACATAAAAGTACGCGAATTATTGTTGCGTCTTGAACCGGAAAATACACAGGAGGTCATATTAGCCACCAACTCATCTGTAGAAGGAGAGGCGACGGCTGTATACCTTAGTAAGTTGATAAAACCCTCTGGCATTAAAGTCACACGTATAGCCAATGGCGTCCCTGTCGGCGGTGATCTAGAGTATGTGGATGAGATAACCCTCTCAAGAGCCTTGGAGGGAAGGGTACTTTTATAATTTTCAATACATTAAAATTGCGTAAAAAAACCTTCTAAATTAAGAAGGTTTTTTTGTGTATTCAAATACAATCTAAAAGGTTACTAAGCACCGTTTTGGGTGACAAAATATGCGATGATAAGGATGATGGTAAGCGTTAATAGAATTGCACCGGCAATTTTCCAAGGGCTTTTGGGGAAATCACCATGAACCAAGCCGGTTTGGCCATTGACCATAAAATGATATACTTTGGTTTTGTACTGATAGCTGGAAAGCCAAATAGGTAAAAGTATATGTTTATAAGTAATAGCGTTGTATGCGGTGTCTATATTCAAAAATCGGACTTGGTCGCCACCAATTTTTCTCGTGACTTCTGATTTTAGAGTATCATCAACCATTCTAATACCCGACGTCCAACCTTCTTCTAAAGATATGCTATAGCGCTCTGCAAAAAAACCGGATAGATACTCCGGTTTGTAGGCGACCAAAGCAGATAAATTAAAAGGTTCAATTTTCTTGAGCATAAGGTCATCCACTTTATTGGATGCTCGAACAAGTACGTCATCAAAAAACCTGGGATAGTCACCTCTAACGTGGGTCCATCGCGTCCTTCTTTCTTGGTATGTCTGGGTTTTCCCGTCAACAACCCGTGTTCGTGTCACATAATAATAATCCCCTCGGTCTGCTGTATAATAAGAATAAGTATGGGTATCATAGGTCCAATAAGGTACATAAGTCCCTAAAAGTTGATGATTGTTATATTCTTTTTTTAAGTCATTTGGGGCGAACCAACGTTTTGCTAACCATTGTTTGAATTTAACTTCTGCCTCTTGCTGATCCACTTTAAAAGGTATCAAATAGTGAGGTGGGATGGTCTTTTGTGTTTCATGCAAAGAAATATATGAGGAGCCGCAATAGTTACAGAATTTTGCTTGAGCATGTGCCTCGAAGATAACTTCAGCACCACAATTTTTACAGGAGAAGCTTTGAACCTCTGCCTCATCCCAAGTACTTAGGTCTTCTTTTAAAGCAGACTCAAAACAAAGTTCAACAATCTGGACCTGCTCTGCCATAATATCACGGGTTGAGCCGCAATGAGAACATTTAAGATTTGACCCTTCAGGGTTATACTGCATCTTCCCCCCACAAGAGGCACAAGGTACCATTAGTGCGTCATCAAATTGTTCTTCTATGATTTCAACGACTTCATCTGTATCGTCGGCCATAGAATCTGTCAATTCTCTTTCATTTATATCTTTCATGGCCTACTCCTGTGTTTTTTCGCCGCAATGTGGACAGAATTTTGTACCGGACGGTACTTTTTCGCCACACTTGGCGCAATTGAATTCAAGAGATTGGCTAGCACCACATTCCCCACAGAATTTGGCACCTATTTCAAGTGTATGACCACAGGCGATACAAGTATTGACAAGGCTATTGCCACATTCCGGACAGAATTTTGTACCTTTATTAACAAGAACTTGACATTTTGGACAGTTAATTTGTGGTGTAGAAGCAACGTGTACTGTAGTTTCTTTAGGAGCATCAGGCGTTGACATGGCATCTTTCATCATGTTGCCAATGCCCATACCTGCACCCAAACCGGCGCCCATACTTGCCATACCACCGCCTGTATTTTGTGCGGCATCACGAATGGCTTCAGCAGATTGAAATTTCATATATTGGTTGAGATCGCCAAGCGCACCCATTTGCGTGCGTTTATCGATGGCTTGTTCGACCGATTCAGGCAGAGATAAGTTTTCAATAATGAAATCCGATAGGGTAAGACCGTATACTTCAAATCTTTCCATGATACGCGCCATAGCCATTTGTCCTATTTCATCATACTGAGTGGAAAGATCCATGGCTGCAATTTGTGATTCTGCAATAACATCAGAAGTACTGGAAATAATTAGACTCTTTAGATGTTCGGTAATTTTATCCACGGTATAAAAACGGTTAGATCCAAATACTTCTTTTAAGAATACGACAGGGTCTCCCACTCTAAAAGCATAGACACCAAAGCCGCGTAACCTTAGCATACCAAAATCTGGGTCACGCATCATAATAGGGTTGGTAGTGCCCCACTTTTGGTTGGTATACTGTTTTGTATTCACAAAATAGACATCGGTTTTGAAATGATTCTCAAATAAATGCTTCCAATTAGACAGAGTTGTTAGTATAGGCATGGTATCAGTGGCAAGTGAATACTTTCCGGGTTCATAAACATCAGCGATTTGGCCTTCATACACAAAAATAGCTACTTGAGAAGGTCTTACGATGAGTTGTGCTCCTTCTTTAATCTGTTGTTTACCTTCAATTGGAAATTTATAAACCATTGTATCTTGAGAATCATCTTCCCAGTGAATGACTTCAATAAATTCCCCTTTTAAAAAATCAAATAGTCCCATTAACATTCCCCTTCTTAAATATATTTTTTGACCACATTGTTAAGTATCAAGTCCAAATGGTCATATAAGTATTATTTCACTACTTTTAGGATATCGTTCATATCATAATAGTAGAAAGTGTCCCTATCATACCGGTAAAGCAACTCAGAAATTCTAGGCAGAGGATCACGACGAATAATTTCTTTGAGTATCTGTGCATTTCTTATAGTGTCTTTTGAAAACAGAAGCAAATCTGCATTAGGTATCGCGGTTAAAAAAGTTTCACCGAGTCTTGATTTAACTACATCAAGTAAGTTATTACGGTATAGCAAAGATCCGCTATATGTGTTGCCATAAATCATATAGATATCTAGGTTTTCATCTGGTTGTCGGAGTATACACTCAAGCGCTACTAGGTTGTCATAGGCAGCTTTATGAATCATATCCATACTGATGTTTTTGTCCTCATTTAACAGGTGTTTTGTTAATATTTTTTTGCTGGCACCTGTTTCTTGAACATAACATAGATTAAGATTAAGGAAATAAGGACCGTACAGCCATTCAGGTCCGTCTAGGATGTCTTGATGATTTTTAACAAGAGGATAGATTTTATCAAAATCAATCTTACCTTCGTCTGTATGTTCAAACTCATTTATGGAGTCTTGAATTCGATCAAGTATAGCAACATAATTGTTATTGGTTTTATAGTCAACAAATAATTCTTTGATAACAAGTTCAACGATGTATCCGACGCATAAGATGCGAATATGATTACCGCTTTTATCTATATGAGCGTGCTTAAATGTATGGCTTAAGTCTTCCAGTAGCTTAAGACCGAAATTCTCCAAAGTGAGCATGAAAACCTCCTATGTAATGATTTACTAATACAAATTATAACATAAATAGTATTAGAAAAAAGAGGAAAATTAGAGCATTTCATATATAGAATATGTTAAAGAGCTATGATACTTGTCTTTAATATCAATTGTAACTGGTCCCAATAGGTGGTAAAATGTACTTAACAGTCTTTTTTAATCAAAAATATTCTTTCGTTGACATCACTAAGTTCCCAGATAACTTTCAAATAGTTGTTAATTAATCCCTATCAAAATTGAAAATACCGATGGAGGTGGCTCTTTATGAAGAAGCACATGTCAATCAGAATCAAGATTCTTGCTATATTTTTACCTATTATCATTGTTGTGGCCATAAGTATTGCAGCATCGAACATAATGGATGCACAAAAGGAAATCACAGCCCAAATTGCTGAGAAGGTGGACTATAATCTGAAATACCTTGTTGAGAGTATGGAACACGAATTTACCTCTCATAGTCAAATTGCTAAATCGATTGGAAACATCTACGCGACCTATGGAAACGAGATGCCAAAAGAGGACTACAGTAAAGTGATAGAAAGTATTCTACCTCTCAATCCTAACACACTTGGATCTGGTTTGTGGCTTGAACCCTATACCTATAATGCGAATACACAATACTTTGGTCCTTATCTTTATAAAGACGGCGAAAACATTGTCTACACTGAGGATTATGAAGGTCCGGAGTATGACTATCCATCTAACGACTGGTACTTAATAGGAAAAAATGCTGAAAATGGTATTGGGTGGACAGATCCATACTACGATGAACTTTCTGGGATTACGATGATTACCACATCAGTTGCCATAGGTTCAGGTGACAATGTACTTGGTGTTGTATCTGCTGACTATGATTTGACAACCATACAAGCTTTGATTGATGGTGTTCGAATCGGTGAGCATGGTTTTGCTATGTTATTGGATCGTCAGGGCAATATTTTGGCACATCCTGTAAAAGAAAAACAAATGAACCTGAATATAGCGGAAGATGAAGAACTCATGCAAATGCAGGAAGCTTTATCGACGAATAATGAAGGTATGGAAATTATTAATATAAGCGGTGAATCTAGTGAGGTTTATTTTACAACTTTACCAAGTACGGGGTGGCAACTCTTAATCAGTATACCAAGAAGTGAGCTTTATTTAGGTGTTCAGCAAATGATTCTAAGAACACTATTTATCGTGGGTGGCATCTTGGTGTTGTCGGGTATTTTGATCTATCTTTTTAGTGAGATTTTTATCACCCGTCCGATTATCAAAGCTTCTGAGTATTTGAATACGATTGCTGATGGTGACTTTACTCAGGAAATTGATCAGAAATACCTATCAAGAAAAGATGAAATCGGATCAATCCTTGGTGCTATAAACAGTATGAATATCTCTCTTAAGGATTTGATTAATAACATTAAGCAAGAATCATATAGTATTAAAAAAGAGGTTGAAAATGTTATGGGGAACGTCAATCATCTCAATAATAATCTTGAAGAAGTGGCCTCGACTACCGAAGGCTTAGCAGCCAATATGGAAGAAACAGCAGCTTCATCCCAGGAGATGTCAGCGACTTCCCAAGAGATTGAAAAAGCGGTTCAATCCATTGCAGAACGTTCACAGGATGGTTCGATCGCAGCAAATGAGATAAGCAAGCGTGCAGAAAAAACTAAAATAGATGTAAACATAGCTCAGAAAAAAACATCAGAGATTTTTGAGAGTACCAAGCGAAGACTTGAACATGCTATTAATGAATCCAAAGTTGTAGAGCAGATTGACATATTATCGGAGTCCATAATGCAGATAACGGAACAGACCAATTTGTTAGCACTTAATGCAACCATAGAAGCGGCAAGGGCAGGCGAATCAGGAAGAGGTTTTTCCGTGGTTGCCGATGAGATTAAGAAGTTAGCCGAGCAATCAAAGAATACAGTACTTAAGATTCAAGATGTTACAGTGAAGGTAACAGGTTCAGTAGAGAATCTCTCTGGCAGTGCCCATGAACTACTTGAATTTATGTCCGTTGATGTTAATAATGATTACAAATCCATGTTGGAAATTGCAGACCATTATAGTGAGGACGCCGGATTTGTAGATGATCTGGTAACGGAGTTTAGTGCTACATCAGAAGAACTTCTGGCATCACTACAAAGTGTTTTGGATACCATTGATGGTGTGGCAACAGCTGCAAATGAAGGTGCAGGTGGTACGGTTGCCATTGCCAATCGTATTAATGAAGCCAAAAACCAAGCCAAAGGTGTTCAAAATGAGATTAGCAATACTAAGAAAAATGCAGATGGCCTTAAAATGGAAGTGGATAAATTCAGGGTTTAGATAAAATCATCAAAGGATAAGAATAGTAAGGTTGGTTCTAATCCAAAAAACATGAGATCTCAGATGCTAAGCATTTGAGGTCTTATTTTTTTAGTGCTTTCTTAAAGTAATGGTTCATAGATGCCGATGAAATAGATGAAGATTGGAGATGGTAAAATGACCCAAGGTATACATATACGCATGGAAAATCAACCGAGTGTTGATTCGAATATAAGAGAAACCACCTATACAAAAGGTATGGTAATAAATGCTCAAGTGGTAAAAAAAAATGATGGCATGACGACCATCCTATTAGATGAACGTCTTGTTGAACTTAAAAGTCATATACCGGTTGTTGAAGCGGTTGGTGAAGATATATTACTTGAAGTGACAAAAGTTAAAAAAGACAGTATGGAATTGAAATATTTACCACCCAGCCGATCGGCAGAAGATACGGGGGCTGTCTCCGATCCGTCCGGTAGAAAAAAATCCCTTGAGGTAGCCAAGTCCTATCCCAAGGAATTGATTCGTGCCATCAAACCCCTTGATGTATCCGAAGAAAAAGCATTATTCAAAATGGTGGACCAGGTCAAGGCAGATTTAAACGAATTGGTGAATAAAATGACGTCCCAAGATGTGAAAAGCATGCTTCAACAAGAGCTGAACATCAATAAGTTAAGCATTAGTCTTATGACTCAAGTAGTACGAAACAATAAAGAAGCCATCTATAACCATGACCTAAAAGCTATCAGAGAAGCCATAAAAATTGAAGTCGATCATTACAAAGGACAATATAAAGATGTAAAACAGTTAGAAAAAATTGTTGGACAGCTTAAAGCCAATGATATGCCAGTCAATAAGAAGAATCTAGATAAGATCAATGAAGTTCTAGGACAGCTTAAGACTATTATAGCTCAGTCTGATGCTAGAGGCGTTGCCTTAGTGGGCAACAAGGCACCAACCACCATCTCGGATGCGTATAAGGCAATTCATACACCATTGCCCCTTGCCACACAGCTGGATATGGGACATGAAGACATGACGAAGATGGTTAAAGATTATTTGGTGAAAAATGAAATAGAACCGACCGAAAAAGCCATAGATGTCACGAAAGATATGATATCCCGCAACATAGATATCACAAAAGAAAAGATAGATTTTTTGCTGAGTCCTAAGGAAAAAATGTCTGAAGTAGATACAGATGTTATCTTAAAAAACATCATCCATCAAATCAAGCATAATCAACCAGCAGATCAAGTTGTTCTTGGTCCCTTAGACCACTTACATACGCACAATAAAGAGACAATCAAAGAACAAACCCATTTGAATATGAATCCTGTTGACTTAATCCACAAATTACATAAGATACAGGATTCACATATCTTATGGGCCACAAAAGAAGATACAGCGATGACCCTAGAGCAACTGTTTAGCGGTCAAACCGTCAATGAAGATGATCCAAGCGTACCTGAAAATCCGGATTTGAAAGTGCTTCAGCAGGCCATTAGTCACAAACGACATCTTGAGGAAATTCGACTCAAAATGTCAATAGAAGCAGCTGTGAAGCTGGAAGGTAAGGGTATAAAAATCACAACAGAGCCTCTGGAGAAAGTAGTGGAAGCCCTTAGAGACCATGAACAGCAGATCTATCGTAGCTTGGCACAAGGTCACGAATGGCTACCGGATGATAAGAACCTTGAAACGATAGGCAGGACCATGGACCAAGTCAGACAGGTTGAAACATTACCGGATTCAGTATTGCTTCGACTAATGGGCAACCATGCCATGACTATAAATGAAATGGCAACTGCTACTGTCGTAGAAGAGGATGCCTTACAACTGGTAAGGTTTGATGTCGGCCAAAACCAGATCCACTCACAGACTGCCATGAAGCAATATGAAGAAAGTGGAACAAAAATAAGACTAGATCTCGGTGATAGGGTAGAGAAAACCTTTGATCAAATCGAGCCTATTCTAGAAGATCTTAATGTGGAGATCACACCTAAAGCCATTGAAGCGGTACAGATATTAGCCAGAAATGAAATGCCCCTAACGGTTGAAAATATTCTACAGATTCAGGCGATACAAAGTAAAGTAGAAACCATAACCACCAGAATGAACCCCCATATGGTTATATCTATGATTAAGTCGGGTATTACACCGATGGATCTTGACATAGATGAAATGTTGGAATGGATGCACCGTTTTGAAGAGGCATTTGGTGAAACCGGTTCTGAAAAAATAAGTCGCCTGATTGTAGAGTTGGATGCTTCTAAAGTTTTGACTGCACAAGAGCGGGAAAGCTTAATGGGTATCTATAGAACATTTGACACGGTAACACGTTCAAAAGGTGCTGCTACCGGTTTTTTAGTCAAAAATGGATTGCCTTTGAATTTAGAACAACTTTTTGAAGCATCTAAGTTCATTCAAAAAACCAAAGGTGTTAAACCGGCTATTGCAGCAGATATTGACGATGATTTTGGCAGAACTTTAGAGGTGATACGTCCTAAAGCCAGTATAAGAGAACAGGTAATGAGTGCCATTGAGAACATGGGTAGAAAAGCAACCCATTCACTGGTGGAGACTGTAACCGCCCTTGATGATATGGACATAGCGTTATCAAACGTCCATATATTAAGAAAAGAGCTTTTGGACCTTCAAGTCAAAGCGTTTATAACAACCTTGAGTCAACCCAAGTTAGCTCAGACATTAGAAGACTTAAAGTCTCAAGACCATGAAAAAATGCCTCTTGAAAATCTAAAGAACCATATGGAGAGCATAAAAGAACCTACTGTAAAAGACCAGACACAAATCATGAAATATCTGGAATTTGCCAAGGAGCATCCGGAAATTGTGAAGACGATGATAAAAAATGAGATGCCCATAACACCGGGCCAGTTAGAAAAGGCTATGGCCCTTACTAAGGAGCCTTTTGAGCTTATGACACGGCTTAGGGATGCAATCCATAGCCTTGATAATGATGAACAAAAAAGCCGTATGGTGGAGCAAGTAAAAAGTGTTTCAGAAGGCCTATTAAAAGGTGAAAAATCTATTGATGACTTGAAAAAACTGATGACAGGCTTAGAGCAAGAGCTTCTAGATGGAAAAAGTACATTAGAAGCTAGGGATATAAAAAACTTACAAGGTGCTAGTTCGACCCTAAACCATACTCAAATGATACAGCTTAAGGATAATTACTACCAGATACCCATCATGATGGGTGGAGAAATCAGTCAACTGAATCTGTATATCCTAGGTGACGATGAAACTAGTATACGGGAAGATTTAGAAGGGATTAAGATTTTCATGAGTTTCAAGACCAAATATCTGGGTACGGTTCAGGCTTTGGTAGAAATCCAAAAGACAACAATGCAAATGAATATTCAATCATCCAATAAAGAAGACTTGGAATTGGTAAAGAGCTTCGAATATGAGATTAAGCAAATGGTTGCTCAAACAAATTTTGGTTTTGGTGGCATCAGTTATAACAATTTTGTGACTGAAGATCCCATAACAGGAGCACAAAAAAATGATATTGAAAGTATGAATATCAGAAAAACAAACGGATCTACATTTGAGATTCAGATTTAGGAGATCTAATATGAAAGTTAAACAGGAGGATACAAAAATAATACCAAGAACCTTGCCCGCGCAAGTGGGTGAGATTGCAACAGGTCTTTCTGCCATCATTCAAAAGATGGATGAAGCCAAAGAAAAGGATCTTAAAAATAAAATTAAGACAAATTAAAAACCACAAATCAACATATTTTTCATTTTCAACTAAAATTATTAGAAAATATGTCGATAAACACTGTAGAAAACTAATGACGTGATGAAATATCATTGCCAAGGCAGAATCATCTTTAAGGAAAAAGAAGATCTGTCACAAAAATTTCAATCAGAGAGGTGTGTACACTATGAGAATTAACCACAATATTCCTTCACTTCGTGCCCTGCATCAGCTAGATAAATCCAACAGTAAGCTCGACAAGACTTTGGAGAGATTATCATCTGGCCTAAGAATTAATCATGCAGCGGACGATGCGGCAGGTCTCGCAATAACTCAAAAAATGGACACGCAAGTAAGAGGATTGAAACAGGCGAATCGAAATGCCATGGACGGCATATCATTAATACAGACAGCAGAGGGTGCGCTAAATGAAGTTCATGCTATGCTGCAAAGAGTAAGGGAATTGTCGGTTCAAGTTTCAAATGGTACTTACGATGCGCAAGACAGAAAAGCAGTACAAGATGAAGTCAGACAAATGCAAAATGAGATTGAAAGAATATCATCTTCCATTGAATTCAACCAAATGAAGCTCTTAAACGGTGATATCGACCGTAGAGCCTTCTCTACCAATGCGGATATCGCAGATATCGTATCTATGAGTGATACAGTAGAAGCTGGGGTCTATTCTTTTGAAGTGTCCCAACTTGCCAGTGTGACCAAAGATGTTGGTGGCATTGTTGACCTATTTGACGGAAACGGGAAAGCAACTGTGGCAGGTACCATTAACATTAATGGTGAACAAGTCAAAATTGAAACCGGTGATACCAGTGAAGAAGTCTTCTCTAAGCTTAGAGACCTATCTTCAAGAGTGGATGTTAGCATCAGTATTGAACCGGTACCACCTTTTGGAAATGGTAAAGCATTAAGCTTGGCTATGAACCAATTTGGACCTAGAGAGCTGAATGTAACTGGAGATCTAAGTCTTCTTACAGCTCTAGGCTTGGATAACGAGCATTTTCAACCCAATACGGCCAATGTATTTGAAACGATGATAGATATTGGCACCAACACAACCATAACTGCACCAGGTGGCAATGTTCTGATCAATGGTACAACCGTATCCCTTGATAATACAGATACCAATCAAAGCATATATGAGAAATTAAAAGTAGCTGGCATACCCGGTCTTGAGCTATCCTATTCCAGTACAGGCGAATTGGTCGTTTATTCTGCTAAGCCACTTGTGGTTGAGCCGGCCAATGCAGCAGAGCCTAATGATGTTACTCTAGCTGGCGAGTTAGGTGCTTTTGAAGTAGGAACAGTTGTAACAGGGATCGGTACCGCCGACCTTACAAAAAGCGTACCTGTAGATGCAATATCTACCGGAGCAGGCAATGATCTTACTGGCCTTCTTGCCATCTATGTGGATGGTGCACCGGTAGCAACCGTTGACTTTAGTGCCGGTTTTGACTTAGATATTGCAGCTGGAAGAGAAGATGTTTTAACGGCGCTTAATGCTCAAGCATTGGCAAGTAACACTTATTTTGCTTTTACAGATGATGTCCCAAATAAATTAGTGGCATTTAATAAAGATGGTTTTGAAGTAACTTTAAAGCCGAATACAACTTCAGATCCGGATGATATAGCGACGGCTAAAAGCCTAGGTTTTGAAACCGGTAATATCACCCTTGAAAAAGGCTTTGGAAACTTAGGTCGTAATGTTCAAATCAATGGCTCAAGTATTGTTTTTGATGATCCGACAACCACGAATGTTATTGATGGTTTCCCAGCAGGTACAACAGTATCTACCGTTGGGCGTGATATTGTATTTGAATCTAATAATAATTTTGAGTTAAGGTTAGTATCAGGGGACAATATTGGCATGGTAACCATGAACCTTCTTCAGACAGGCCCTCTTGATTTGCAGATTGGTGCTAATGAAGGTCAGTTTATGGAGATTAGGATTCAGAATTTATCACCAAGAGCTCTAGGTATAACCGATCTTAACTTATCTACTTCCGGTGGTGCACAAGAAGCAATCGGAATCGTTGATACAGCCATTCAGACCATATCAACGGTAAGATCCAAGCTTGGTGCTTATCAGAACCGTCTTGAGCATACCATAGCCAACTTAGAAGCGGCTTCAGAAAACATGACAGCGTCTTTATCTAGAATTCTAGATGCGGATATGGCGTATGAGATGTCTCAATTTACATTACAAAACATCATTCAACAAGCAGGAACATCTATGCTTGCGCAAGCCAATCAAAGGCCACAGTCATTACTACAACTCTTACAAGGTTAGGGTGATTAGATGAATGCACAACTTGCTAAAGAATTTCAAACAAGAATCGTTAATGCTAGCCAAAACGACTTAGTGGTCATCAACTATGAGATGCTGATTACAGAAATGAATGAAGCCATAGACCGATTTGACCAAGAAGATGAAAAAGGCTTTACCAACAGTATGAATAGAGCAACGCGGTTGCTTAGAGAACTAAGTGACAATCTGGACTTTCAATATGATATTTCAAGAGACCTGATGTCGTTATATATTTTCGTGAACAAAAGATTTATTGAAGCATCCATTAAGAACAGTGTTAAACCTCTTGAATCAGCTAAAGATGTTTTAAATATGCTTTTACTCGGATGGCAACAAGCGGCCAAAGAAGAGCAGAAAACGGCACCCCTGATCCAAAACGGTCAACAGGTGTATGCTGGACTTACTTATGGCAAGAATAAGTTGAATGAGTCGGTTTATACAGAGAACAGTAGGGGCTTTAAGGCTTAAGTCCTATGAAAACCCTTCCGTAGTATGTATGAAAAATTTATAGCAGCAAGTATTCGTTTTGATCCTCGAGGGAAAGGTCAAAATGAATGCTTGCTGTTTTTGTGTTGAAATTAAAATATCATTAAATAAAGAGAAGGACCATGGTTATAATAATGCGTATGGGGTAAAATGGTAGATGGATACAATAAATTAGAGTGAAGTATAGAGATTTGAAAAGGGAGATTAGAAATGAAGCCATATTATCAAGAAAGAATAGAACGTTTAATGAACAATTTTCTTATATTGGAAAAACCTTTTATGTGGGAGCACAATTTACTGATTCATTTGGTAGCGCTTAGCTATACTATGAGTAAAAAGGATATTGATGTAGACCGGATTAAAGGGATGAAAAAACACATCAAGACGCGAACAGGTGCATTTTCACCTTATAGAGGTATGATGAACTTTACTGTGGCTGGACTTTTGTGCGCTCAGTATGATAAGCCGGAAGATATATTTGATCAAATGTATAGAAGACAACCGTTATTAAAAGAAGCAGGTTTTAAACAAAGCAGTTATCTATGTACGGCGAGTTACGCACTTGAAAAAACCTTAGCATCAAAGGATGAAGCTGTCCAAAGGATAGATAAAGCTATGGAAATATACAAAGATATGAAAGCCAATCACCCATTTTTGACCAGTGGTGATGATTATGCTTTGGCCATATTACTCTCAACTTCCGATCATCAAGTAGATGCGCTGGAATCCTATTACCGAGCATTAAGCGAAGTCGGTTTTACCAAAAGCAATGGGCTTCAGACGCTCTCACATATACTGGCTTTTAGTACCATGACCATGAGGGATATGGTCGATCGATGTAGTTATCTTTTCCAGGTTATGAAAGAAAACAAGTTGAAGGTGACAACTGAATATTATCCGGCCATCGGCCTAGTAGCCTTACTGGATATGGATGAAAAAGTGTTGGGTGAAGATTTTGTCGAGGTTGCCACTTGGCTTAAAGGCTTAAAGAAATACAAATGGCTAGGTAAAGGGATGAATATATTATTGGCATCCGGTATTATTTCCGATTATTATATTCAATCCGCCAAGGAAAATGGACTCATCACCACAACCCTGAGTGTTTCAATTGAAACAATTATTGCGGCTCAGACAGCGGCTATGATTGCTACGATTACCGCAGCAAGTGCAGCTGCCACCAGTGCCTCTAGCTAAAAAATTTATGATGCAATAAAATAGACGCATTAAACGTTAATAGTATATAAGGAGAATGACATGCTACTGTTTACCTTTGTTGTAGACGATGGAGTTTCTAAGCCGTCGACATATAAAAATCTAAATATTGACGAAAGACTCTTTATCCGTATTGGTGAATCTGATATGGTTGCTTTTGACGAACTGTATCAGATTACAGAAAGGACACTTTACACTTATGCCTTATCTCTAACAAAAAATCACGAGGAAGCTTTGGACTTAATTCAAGAGACTTATGTTAAGGTTCTGTCAGCGGCTCATTTATATAAACCCATGGGTAAACCTTTGGCCTGGCTGTTCACTATAACTAAGAACTTATATCTAAGTCAACTCAGAAAAGATAAGCGTATTATTTACATGGAAGATCAACAGCTTAGTAATGATCATCGCTTTTCCTATATAACAGATCCGGAAGATAAAATGGTACTAGAAGTAGCCCTCAAACAATTGACCAGTGAAGAAAGCCAGATTGTACTTTTACATGCAGTA
>JAGXFY010000093.1:0-41247 GCA_024636985.1 Clostridiales bacterium
AAGAGGAGTTAGTTAAATGAAAAAAATATTTGGTTTAATGTTAGTACTTGTAATGACAGCAACAATCTTTGCAGGTTGTGCAAAAGAAGAACCGGTTGTTGAAGAAACACCAGAAGTAACAGAAGAAGCAACAGAAGAAGCTGACGCAGTCAGCACAGCATCCATCGTTACAGAAGGTGATGCATTAGTAGCAGCACTTAGTGCAGACGGTTTCTGGCTTGCAGCAACTTTAAATGACATCGTGTTAGAAGAAGATCTCGTAGTTGAAGGTGAATTCACAAATAAAGACGAAATCGACAGAAAAATAGCTCTTTACACGCAAGATGCTGATCGTAACGTTCTTGAAAGATTCACTTTAACAGCGCCAAGCATGATTGTTAGAAGTGAAAACTTCAGATTACAAGGTGGAACATTTGTTGGTGATGTTTATGTTGAAGCTAACGGTTTTGAATTGACAGACGCTACAATTGAAGGTAACTTATACTTTGCAAGCCAAGAATACATGGACTCAAGAATTGAAGTTGAGACAGGTACAGTTACTGGTGTTGTAGAAGTTAAGTAATTAATACTTAAAAGTAAATAATATAATACAATACAACAAAAACTGCCGTTTAGACCATTTACGGCAGTTTTTGTTTTTTCTTATATCGCCAAGTAATAACAAGATTGCTTTTATCCTATGAAAAAGTTATAATATGGGTAAATTGAAGCTAAAGATAATGACTTAGTTTAAGGAGAATAATGGGATGAATGGTTTTATGATAAGAGAAAGTGCCCTTAAGGACGATCATTACTATATTGACTATAATGGTGAATTTGAATTGTCAAAATTAAGTTCTTGCACCGGCATAAGTGAAAACATAATTGAACATGCATATCTGGAGCATGATGGTTTACTGGATTCGGATAAAGAAGTTTTTTATTTTAGTAAAAGAGGCAATGCAGCAGATGCGGTAGAGGATTTAAACAGTAGGATAATCCGCTCAAAAACATCCAGAACGGTTGAGCTTACTGAGGAAGAAATTGAATACATACGCAAAGCACTGATTAATGAAGACTCTAATATTATATTTACGAAGCATTCAATCCGTACTTCCATATTCAACAAATTGAATAAATAGTCATAATATGAATGATGCCCATCTAACACTTGCAATTATGTTTAATTCGTAGTAAAATTTATTTATTGTGGTGTTGTGCTGTTTTATTGCAACATTAGCATAATAACGTATCAGAATGCTAGAAGTGTTCTGATCAAATCAAGATCGTTAATATCGATATATAATGCGATATTTTCTGAAGAAAAGGGGCATAAAATGAAAAAGATAGTAAGTATGATCATGTTATTTGTAATGGTACTGGTTGTAGCGGGATGTGCTAAGGAAGAATCTGCTAATGTTTTGACAATAGCAGTTGATGACTCTTATCCACCAATGGAATTTAGAGATGAAGATAATGAGTTGGTTGGTTTTGACATTGATTTTGCTAAAGCTTTGGGAGCAGAAATGGGTATTGAGGTAGAATTCGTACCAACAGCTTGGGAAGGCATTTTCTCAGGGCTGAATTCAGATAAGTATGATGTCATCATATCATCTGTTAGTATTACGCCAGATCGTCTTGAAGGATTTGAGTTCTCAAAAGCTTACTTATCCAACGGTCAGGTAATTGTTGTAGCGCCTGGTGACGAATCTGTTCAAACACCTGCAGATCTTGAAGGTAAGAATGTTGGGGTTCAACTTGGTACAACAGCTGATATCGCAGTTGAAAAGCAACTGGAAATGACACCATTTGAGATTACTAAGTATGATGATATCACGCAAACATTTGCAGATATGAAAACAGGTCGTCTAGATGCTATCGTTGTTGATTATGCTGTAGCCATTGATTTTGTATCAAAGAATTCTGAGGATTATGTGATAACAACTGCTCAGTTAACCAATGAACCTATTGGTGTTTGTATTAAAAAAGGTAACACAGAATTAAAAGATGCAATTGATGCAGCTTTAGTTACGCTTCAAGGGAATGGTACTATGGTTAAGATTTCAGAAGAATGGTTAGGTGGCGATTACGTTTCTAACATAGATGAAGAATTACGTTAGATTATAGAAAACTCGCTTATGTCATTTACCAATGCATAAGCGAGTTTTTTCTTTTTTCTTTGACGTACGCGTAACGCAACATATATAATAGACTAAAATAATGATGGACTTTGATTCATCATAAGTGAGGAAGTGATGTAATGGCAGTAACACAGAAACAGCTATTGGCGATTTTTGAGGGAGCCTTTATAACCCTTCAGTTGACAATAGTTGCAATACTCATTGGCTTGATATTCGGGCTGTTTTTTGCATTAGGACGTATTTCAAAAAGCAAGGCACTAAACACGATAAGTTGGACTTACATATGGGTATTTAGAGGAACGCCATTGTTGTTACAGATATTGGTAATCTATTATACCTTACCAAGTATAGGTATTAAACTTTCAGCTTTTATGTCAGGTATTGTAGCCCTTAGTTTAAACTCGGCTGCCTACTTAGCAGAAATCATCAGAGCTGCTATTTTATCCATTGACAAAGGACAAATGGAAGCCTCTAAAGCCCTTGGATTCAGTTACTATCAAGCGATGTTTAAGATTATTATACCCCAATCCTATAGACGTCTTATACCGCCAGTGGGTAATGAAGCTATTATGCTATTGAAAGATTCATCTCTTGTATCAACAATGGGCATAACAGAGTTACTTAGAACGTCAAGGATTATGGTTAACTCAAATGGTGACTCCATTTATTATGCATTAGCGGCGGTTATTTATTTATTCTTTACCACCATATTCACCTTGATTTTCCAAAAACTTGAAGCCAAATACTCTGTATACGAATAGGAGGGATTAAATATGATGATTGAGTATAAGAATATATATAAGTCATTTGGATCCCTTGAAGTCTTAAAAGGTATCGATTTGAATGTAGAGAAAAGTGAAGTGTTATGTATCATTGGCCCTAGTGGATCAGGTAAGAGTACGCTTCTAAGATGTCTGAATCATTTGGAACGCATTACTGCTGGAGAGATTTATGTAGAGGGTGAGCTGATTGATGCTAATGACAATGGTCATAACCAGTTAAAACTACCTCAACATAAGATGGCAGAGATATGCTCTGAACTTGGTATGGTTTTCCAAAGGTTTAACTTATTTCCACATATGACGGTGCTTGAAAATGTAATTACCGGTCCCATGACAGTAAAGAAAGAAACTAAAGAAGATATCATACCATACGCAGAAGAACTTCTGGAACTGGTAGGCCTTAGCGATAAAAGAGATGAATATCCATCTAGGCTTTCAGGGGGTCAACAACAAAGGGTTGCCATCGCCAGGGCCCTTGCAATGAAACCTAAGATCATGCTTTTTGATGAACCAACTTCCGCACTTGATCCTGAATTGGTTGGTGAAGTGCTTGAAGTTATGAAAAAACTGGCAAGAGATGGTATGACCATGATTGTTGTAACCCATGAAATGGCTTTTGCTAGAGAAGTGGGTACGCGTGTTGTCTTTATGGATGAAGGTGTTATCGTTGAACAAGGTGATCCAAAGGAATTCTTCGATCAACCAAAAACCGATAGGGCAAGAGCCTTTCTTAGAAAAATAGTATAAAGAAGTTATGGTAATTTTAGGCATTTAATGTGCTTTGGAGGACTTATGATAAAATTAATGGCAGACTCAACTTGTGATTTATCAGATGCGTTTTTGGAAGAATATGATATCAGTATGGCACCCCTTAGTATTATTATTAATGGTCAGAGTTACAAAGACCGTATTGATATTCAACCAAGCGCATTATACAATATGTTAGGCACTTTGAAAGATCTGCCAACGACAGCTATGCCCAGCCCGACGGAGTACATTGATATCATAGAAGCTTCAATCGATAAAGGGTATACTGAAATATTATGTATTTGTATGTCAAGCGGTACCAGTGGCTCTTATCAATCCGCACTTTTAGCATGGGAATATTTCAAGGAAAAGTATGGTGAGACATCCTATAAAATGCATGTGGTAGACTCGAAGTGTATGAGTCATGGTAGTGGTTATTTGCTACTTAAAAGCGCATTACTAAGAGCGCAAGGTGCTACTTTTGAGGAGCTGGTTGATTTTAATGAAACTTACAAGACGAATGTAAAACATTTGTTATCAGTGGATGATCTGGATAATCTAATTAAAAGCGGACGTTTAACCAATGTTAGTGCTATGATTGGCAAGGTTTTGAAGGTGAAACCGATTATGTCCATGCGTAACGGAAAAGGTGCTATTGTTGCTAAGGTCAGAGGCAGTAAAAAGGTTTTTGCCCATTATGTTGAGTCCTTTAAAGGTAGAGTGGATTTGGAGTTAACAGATTTTGTCATTATTGGCTATACATCAGATCAGACGGTTGCTGAGAACTTGAAGCTTAAGTTGCAGAGCGAGACAGGTTTTGCCGGTGATATTCATATGATGCAGATGGGTGTATCGGTAGGCACCCATGTAGGTCTTGGAGCCTTGTCCATGTACTTTTTTGAAAAAGGGGATAGACATGATGGGCTGGTTTATAATGAGATGAGTGCTCTTTTGGATAAGAAGAATGAGTTGATGAAGCTTATAAGGAGTTTGAAGGATAAGAGTTGAAATAGTATATAGTAAATTCTGTGGTAATGAATTATAGAAGGTCTCTAAGTGGATTATGCTTAGAGACTTTTTGTTTAAATATAAGGGGGTCCCATGAAAACCCTTCCACAGTCTGTATGATTACGGTCTCCAGTTGGTGCATCCATGCACCAAAAGTCGACAGACAGCTTCCTGCTGTCTTGCTCCATCACACAGTCTGTTTCCAGGAACTTCATGGTCGATGTCTAAACGGTAGGAAATGATTTGTGAATACTAAGGGGTTTCATGAAAACCCTTCCACAGTCTGTATGATTATTTAAGAAGCAATCTCTGTGTGTTGAGATTTTTTTAAGACTGGTATGACCAAGGTAGCTACATAAGCAGCGATGGCGATTAGGGTGAAGTCTTTGATCATATAGGGGAGCATCATGATAGAGACGTCTATGAAGGACATGATTTTGACTAGGTAGAGGTTATAGATCATATAGAAATATATGTTGCCGACGAAGTAGGCGGCTAACAGACCAAGGGTTGATATAGCAAAGATTGGGAGGAATCGAATACTTTTTTGTCTAGAGGTTAATTTGCCGATAAGCCATGCAGCTAGAGCAAATCCGATGATGTAACCGAAAGTGGGCCTGAGGATATAACCGACGCCACCACCACCGGTGAACACGGGTAAACCGGACAGTCCAAGAAGTATGTACATGATTTGCGACATGAGCGCATTTTTTGAGCCAAGTAACAGACCGGCAAAGACACAAAAAAACAGCTGGAAGGTTATAGGAACGAGCGGAAAGAATGGGTTTGGTACTTTAATCAGTGCGCCAACTACCATTAAGGCTGTAAATAAAGATGTAAGTATTAAGTCTCTTGTTGTAAGTTTCATAAAGTTCTCCTTAATCCTTTTAATTGATATTGCCATTATAATGTCAAGCCTCTCTATTGTCAACCATAAATAGGACAAGGTTAACAATTGAGTTAACAATAAAATTATTGGCACGAGGTAATATGAAAAAAGTAGGGAGAATAGGTGCTATTATCATAAAAAATAAAGTGGTTGTATATGATTCCAAGATATTGTATACTCATTACATATGAAAAATGGAGGATACTTATTATGGAACAATTGGAGAAAAAATATGGTTTATTGACAGCTATTGCTATGGTGGTAGGTGTCGTTATAGGTTCGGGGGTTTTCTTTAAAGCAGACGATGTATTGACACTAACAGATGGCAATATTATATTAGCACTTGTGGCTTGGGCGGTGGGTGCTTTTTCTATGATTTTTGGTGCATTGGTGTTTGCAGAGTTCGCACAACGAATAGAAAAGTCCAATGGTATTGTGGATTATTCTGAAGTTGCTTATGGTAAGAAGTTCGGATATCTTGTGGGATGGTTTAAAGGTGTCTTATATTTCTCACCTTTGTCAGCAATATTAGCATGGGTTGCATCCTTGTACACGATGATTCTACTTGGCAGTGATAATCCTACGAATGCATTAGGGACTTGGATTCTAGCAGTGACGTATATGTTGTTGACGTATTTGATGAATTATTTTGCACCAATTATTGCAGGTCGATTTCAAGTTACTACCACTTTGATTAAGCTGATTCCACTTAGTCTTGTGGCGATTGGTGGCATGATCAGCGGATTGATCAACGGTGTTACGATGACGAATTTTACGGATGCCATGAGCAGTGTTGGTAGTAGCAGCGGAACATTGGCATCGGCTGTTGTTGCTACAGCTTTTGCATATGAAGGCTGGACCGTGGCTATTACCATTAACGGTGAGATCAAAGATTCTAAGAAAAACTTGCCGAAGGCATTGACGCTAGGTGCTTTGATTGTATTTCTAGTATATATTTTTTATTTCTTAGGTATCGCTGGCGTACTACCAACACCTGAAATTGTATCCCAAGGCGATAACGCCGTTAATATTGTAACCAATCAACTATTTGGTAATACGGCATCCGTTATATTAACCGGGTTTGTCATAATATCCTGCCTAGGTACGCTTAATGGTCTGGTTATGTCTTGTATTCGAGTGCCGCATTCCTTGGCCATTCGTAATCAAGGACCTGTACCGAAAATTATTAGTAAAATTAATAAAAAAACCAATATGCCCATAAATTCTGCAATATTTGCAGGTTGTCTGTCCTTTGGTTATCTGTTGTTATGGTTTTTCAGTTTGAATGAAACCTTTGGCGCATACATAGCGCTAGACGAGATTCCCATTGTACTGGTCTATGGTTTGTATATATTCTTATATATGTGGTACATAAAAAATTACACAGATCTTAACTTTTTCAGTCGTTATATTAAACCGATTTTTGCAACTATAGGTTCTTTAATTATCCTCTACGGGGGTATTACCAATCCAAGTATTGGCATGTACCTCGTTGTATCGGTTGTGGTTATTCTGATTGGGTTATTGTTTTATAGAAAAGAGGCGTCAGTAGAATAAAAGGCCTCATGGGGGTGGCGGATTTTTATGGAAATGTTTAGTATATTATCTCAATATAAGGGGCTATCAAGATCGGCCTATGTCATTTTTTTTGCAAGGATTATTACAAATATGGGTGCTTTCATATGGCCTTTAATGACTTTAATCTTAGTGAATAAGATGGGTTATACAGAATCACAAACAGCCCTTGTGGCAATTGTCATCGGGGTTATCTATCTTCCCGCAACCATACTGGGTGGACGTTTGGCAGATCGATTTAATCGGAAGTATCTCATCGTGTTTTTAGATACACTGAGTGTTATTTTTTTCATCAGTTGTGCTTTTGTAGAGCCGGGATTTGACATGCTGATACGTTTTTCACTGGCAGGCTTATTTGCCAATATGGAAGGCCCCGCTTTTGAAGCATTGATTTCAGATGTAACAAAGCCGGCTGAACGAGAAAAAGTATTTTCATTGTCCTATTTGGGTCATAACCTAGGCTTTGTCTTCGGGGCAGCTATCGGTGGTATGCTTTTTGAAAACTACCTAAGTCTAGCTTTTGTCATTGATGGACTCACGACATTTCTATCTACAATCTTGATTGTAATCTTTGTGGTTGTTATTAAGCAAGACACTTTGAGCAAAGAAGAAATCAATGAATATGAAAACCATGAACTGGATACAAAGCGGACTTTTGCTATTCTTAAGGAGAGAAAATCAATTTGGATACAGATTGTTACTTTTTTCCTAGTTGCATTTATCTATGATCAATGGACATTTACTTTGCCGATATATTTGGATCGATTATATCTGAGTGATGGTGCCAGATATTTTGGCTATCTGGCTAGTTTTAACGGTGGTCTGGTCATTGTGTTTACACCCATACTTACCAAAATACTTAATAAAAGTCATGAAATGCAGAAGATGATGATAGGTGTTACTTTGTACGCATTCAGTTTTCTAGTCATTATGAATGAACCCCAATACTCTGTATTCTATATAATGATTTTCCTATTTACTATAGGCGAGATTGTGAACATGTTAGGGTCATCGCCCTTTATCAGCAGGAGGGTTCCGGCTTCTCACAGAGGCCGAGTCAACAGTCTTGTCCATGTAGGCTTTTTCTTAGGGTCTGTTGTGGGTAAAGGCGTAATGGGTCTAATCATTCAATATACCAACTTCAATATTGCATTTATTGTCATAGCTCTAACGGGATTTGCTACAGTTGGTCTAATTACAATTAATTACAAAATCGATAAAAAGTTGTTTCCTAATTTGTACAAGTCCGATCTAAAAAAAATAAGTGTTTGAAAATAATAAGGCCCCCAACATAATATATGTTGGGGGTCTTCCTATTTTTTATAGTTTTTGATACCAATGATGTACATACCTGCAATATCAACTTTAACATTTTTCTTAACCGGTAATTCTTTAAAAACTTTTTCATCACACATAAGTGTCGTAATCTTAGGACCTATTTTGGCTTTTACCAAAGGCATCTTACGTAGCTTTAAGTAAGCAGGCACCTGATCTTGGACAACTTTTGGTAGGTTGGAGTCTTTTATGCGCATTTTTTTCTTATCAATAACGAGAATTGTTACGGTCATTTTTTGTTGATCAATCATTGCTTGCTGACCGTCAGCTTTTTTTTGCATTTTCTTTCCTACAAAGTATAGGATAGCCAAAACAACGGCTACGACAACGAGAACAATTATTAAGATTTGCCACCATTCCATGGGTAATACCTCCTGAACGCTCATTTCTTATGATGCTTATTCGTTTCTCCTAACGTAGGGAAACTATATCCATTTTATCATGTAACTTTAAAAATGCAAGGCAATAATATTAAAAATAGGTTTTTATAAGGTACAATCACCAAATTGCTGGTATTTAGCCTTAATCTGGTCACCGATGATTGTAGCACAGTGTTTTTTTGAATCCTCGTCCCAAGTATTTAGGTCGATTGGCTCAAAAAAATGGACATATACTTTTGCAGGCTTAACATTAAAACCATTATCTTCTAAGACAACATCGGTGCCTTTTATGGCAACTGGAACCACCTTAACACCGGATTTGAGAGCCAACTTAAAGCTACCTTGTTTAAAGGGCAGGAATTCATCTAGGCGGCTTCGGGTGCCTTGCGGGTATATCGCCAGATTATCTCCGGATTTAAGGTTCTCGATACCTTTCAAAATGGTTTTAACCGCAGAACGGCTATCCTCTCGATCCAAGAAAAGACAACCAAACATATCCATCCACTGTTTCAGTATGGGCACCTTAGCCATTTCTTTTTTACTGACAAAAGAGAGGGGCTTATTGGCATATAGGACAAGGGTAGGTGTATCTAAAAGACCTCGATGGTTGGAAACAAATAGATAATGATCCTTTGGGTCTAGATGTTCCATGCCGGTTGCAACAAAGTGAACACCGGCTAAGGTCATAAGGCCCCAGGCCAGATAACGGGTATAGTAGCCGGCAATAGACATTGCCAGTCTGCGATTGAATTTTTCGATGATCATACCGATGATTAAAAGGGGTAAGGACAGGGTAAAGGAAACGAATAAAAATAGTAGTATAAGAATGCGTCTCATAAAATCACCTTTCATAGTAGATTGATTATAGACCTTGCATTATTATACCACCATCTTAGACAATTTGACAAATCAGTTTGACTTATCTGCCGTATAAGGTTGTTATAGCTTTAAGTCGACCACTTAGATCATGGTTCAACATATCTTCAGTATAGCGCCATTGCCAGTTGCCGCCTGCAATACCGGGAATATTCATCCTAGCAGACGAATCTAAGTTCATAACGTCCTGTAGAGGTACGATGGCCATAACGGATACAGAACCAAAACAAGCACGAATCATATCCCAAACAATATGGGAAGCATCCGTATTTAAGTAACGTCGTATCTTGTCCTTGCTAGCTTCAGGTATAGTTTGGTACCAACCAAGAGTTGTATCGTTATCATGGGTTCCTGTATAACACACAGAACTTGGTACGAAGTGATGGGGTAAGAAGCCATTTTCTTCAACGGTCTCAAAACCAAATTGTAGGATTTTCATACCTGGCAGGTTGAAAGTATCTCTTAGATCTTCTACTTCCCTAGTAATAACACCTAAGTCTTCTGCAATAATGGGTAAATCATGACCAAGTGCTTCCTCGAAAGCATAGAATAAATCTTTAAATGGGCCTTTGCGCCACTCACCTGAAATGGCATTTGGTGCATCAAAAGGTACTGCCCAATATGCCTCAAAACCTCTAAAGTGATCGATCCTAAGGATATCTACAAGTGTTAAAGTATATCTCACTTTTTCTACCCACCAAGCATAATTAGTTGATTTGTGCACATCCCAGTTATAGAGGGGATTGCCCCAAAGTTGTCCTGTTACGCTGAAGTAGTCAGGTGGTACACCGGCAACTGAAGTTGGATATCCCTTTTCATCTAAGTAGAAAAGTTCTTTGTTGGCCCAAACATCTGCACTGTCAAATGCCACGAAAATGGGGGTATCACCTATGATTTCAATACCTTTTTCATTGGCATAGGTTTTTAGTGCAAACCACTGGTCGAAGAAAATAAATTGAAGAAATTTATAGTACTTGATGGATTTGGCTAACTTACGGGTCCAAGACTTTTTGTCCGCTTCAGTAGGGAAAGCTATGGAAGTATCCCACTTCGTCCAAACCACACCCTCATGATAATCTTTTGAGGCCATAAATAAGGCATAATCACCAAGCCAAGCTTTTTGTTTACTGCAAAAATTTTTGAAGGCCTTGAGAAGTGTAGCATCTTCGCTAAGATCAAATTTTTCAAAGGCTTTTTCTAACAAACGATTCTTATACAAAATCACCGGACCAAAATCAACTTTGCTTGGGTCCCATGGCTTAATATCGTCAATGTCCACTTTGTCCAATAAACCCATTTCATATAAGCGGTCAAGACTAATAATCAGAGGTTGTCCGGCAAAAGAAGAGAAAGATTGATAAGGTGAGTCACCATAGCCAGTCGGTCCAATAGGCAGTACTTGCCATAACTTTTGTCCTGAAAGTTCTAAAAAATCAATAAACGCATAAGCGTTTTTACCCAAATCACCAATGCCGTAAGGACCGGGAAAAGAAGTCGGGTGTGCAATAATACCGGACTTTCTTGGATTTTTCTCCATAATGTTGACGGGTTCTGTGCCCATAGGTTAATCCTCCTATTAATCATAGTGGTAGAGGTAGTATAGTGATCATGTGCGTAGCCTCTTTGTTCTACTCTAGGAAAGTCCATGCTGTGTTAATGCGTTGAAGCGTCGCATTAACTATCAAGGAAGTCTTTCCTGCCGGAACAATTTGCTTTGCAAAACGAGGCGTAGCCTCTTTGTTCTTAGGTAAACCGTTTGCACAACTATATATACCCAACCACATTTTAATTTCAAGCACAATAATCCTACAAAAATAATGAAAAACTATTGTACAGTTACTTATAATCATTATACACGAAATCATGAAAAAAGGAAGGAAAAAACTACCCAAAATTCCATCAGGTCTATGGTGACAATTGCCAATGGAAAGTGCCTGTTATCAAGCGGTTAATCGGTTGAATGAATAAGACAAATATTGTATTTTATCCCTGTTCCTTGCATGAAAAAATGAAAAAATGTGACACCTAAAAGGATACTCTTGATGCCTTTATCATTGTATGTTTTAGGGTGTAAAGTTCTTCAGAAAGGTCTACATAAACAATTTGAGGGTTAATCAAACGTCTGGATTCATCCCATAACGTAGCAAGCTCCGTCTGACAGTACGCTTTGATTTCAAAAGTAGTAGGGCTTTTATAGACACAGGTGCCATTTATAAAAATTGGTACGAGAAGTTCCCTTATGGTATAAGAGTTAGGCTTCAAAGTAGAAGTTTTCCAGGTACTTATCGGATCAAATATAATAAGAGGATGGCTTTCATCATAGTGTTCATGAATGAGAGTTACAAGATCTGCTTTAATTTTACCGGTTTCCTTATCATAGATTCGGAGCACCTTCTTGTTACCTGGATCTGTCAATTTTTCATTGTTGTCCGAAAGCTTTATTTTAGGGATAACTGTATCACCGACTATCTGAGCGGATAATTTGTAAACACCGCCAAATGCAGGGCAATCACTGGAGGTTATGAGGTTGGTGCCCACACCCCATAAGGAAATCTTGGCACCTTGTAGCTTCAAATCTCTAATAAGATACTCATCAAGGTCACTCGAAGCACTAATAATGGCTTTATCATGTCCAGCTTGATCAAGCATCGCTTTTGCTTTTTTTGACAAGTAGGCTAAGTCACCACTATCTAAACGTATACCATAACGCTCAGGTAATGTACCTTGTTCCTGCAACTCATTAAACACAGTAATAGCATTCGGTAAACCAGACTTCAGGGTATCATAAGTATCTACGAGAAGAAAACAGGAGGCTTTATACTGATTGGCATAGGACCTGAATGCTTCCAATTCACTATCGAAATTCATGACCCAACTATGGGCTAATGTGCCTTTGACCGGTATATCAAACATTTTACCGGCTAAAACATTTGAAGTAGCACTACAACCCCCAATAACCGCAGCTCGAGCACCATAAATTCCGGCATCCGGTCCCTGTGCACGTCTCAGGCCGAACTCAATTACCATATCATCTCCGGCTGCCCAGTTTACACGTGCTGATTTGGTGGCAATCAGACTTTGGTGGTTAATGATATTAAGGAGAGCAGTCTCAATGAGCTGTGCTTCGCAAATAGGCGCAATGACTTTCACTATCGGCTCATTTGGAAAGATAACCGTACCTTCTAATACAGCATAAATGTCTCCGGTGAATTTGAAATGACGTAAATAATCGAGAAAGGCAGGTTCAAAAACACCGAGAGAATCTAAATAGTGAATCGATTCTTCAGTAAATGTGAGATTATTGATATAATCAATGACCTGATCTAGGCCGGCGGCAATGGAAAAACTGCTACCACTAGGATTACTTCTATAGAATAAATCAAAAATTGACTTTTCACCGAAACGCTCCTGAAAAAAGTAACCTTGCATCATGGTGAGTTGATAAAAGTCTGTAAGTAGGGATAAATCTTGCTGGGGCATATTAACCTCTTTCCTCATCCGAAGCTAACTTCGTCGCTTTGGTATTCTTTAGGAAAGTCCTATTTTAGCTAAGCGTTATGGACCATTCCCGTTATTCTTAATAAATCTATTTTAACCCTAACAAATAAAAATTACAATGGATGGATAGGTAATAAGGTTAGATAAAATCTTAAAAAGATGCTAATAGGTCTAATGACTTAGCTATTGTATATATGAAAGTCTATGATATAATGGATAGGTATGTAATGTGCGAAACTTGGACTAAATGGCGGTTTGTTCAAGTATAGGAGGGTTTAATCGTGTTAATATTGGAACGATTTATTAAAGATGCTCAGAAAAGAATGTTCATACTTATAGTATTGATGTTGATAGGTGTGGCGATACCAAGTCTGGCTAATGAAGACTTGGGTAGTAAAACAACTAATATTTTGGTTTTACATACTTATCATCAGGGCATGCGTAGTAACGACATCCTAAATCGTCAAATTGAAGAAGCATTAGATGGCTATTTGGTGGAGAATGTTCAGTTACACATGGAGTACTTGGATGACATAAGATTTGATATTGAAAAATATAATGAAACATTTTTAGCTTACTTAAAGGCAAAATATAATAACGAATCGATAGATGGCATATTATCCATTAACCAAGGTGCCAGCAGCTTCATTGAATACAATTATGATGATTTTTTTAGTAACAAACCAATTGTCTATATTGGTTTAGGGTCTGAAGCTTATGCACCCATTTCATTTAATAAAATCTCAGGCATTCACAGAGAAGTGCCATTAGCGTCCTTGATGCTATCAGCAAAAACGTTAAATCCAAACCTAAAAAAAATAAATATTTATACCAAACCGGAAATGCTATCAGAAGATAATTTACTAGCTTTACAGCAGTTTAGTGAAAGTCATAGCCTATTATATCAGGTCTTTTCAGAAAGTCGTGGACAAGAGTATGTCAATGCTCTTGTTAATATAGAAGAAGAAGAAGCGGCAATTCTGCTCTCAGACCTTGAAGATACCTCAGGTGAAGTATATACGTTAGATGAATTATTTGAATCTATTGATTTAAGAGGCAACGGATCCGTCTATACCATTTATGATAATTATATTGGGAAAGGTGCAACGGGTGCAATCACGATAGAACAGAATCAATATATTCATAAATCTGTTGAGATGTTAATGGAACAAATAAAAGGTAGCAACGTCGATTTATCTTCTTATCAAAAGCTCGAACCTATTGAGATTTATGACTATAATAAGATAAAGAAATTAAATCTTGTACATACCAATCTTCCAAAAAACGCTCAGTTTATAAATCGCCCAACGGTTTTAAATATGATTCAGAGCCATCCACTAGAATTTATTATTTTGGCTTTAGTTATTATGATGGTCATCTTGATTTATGCCCTTACCAATTTATTGTTAAGGCTTAAAGCTGAAAAAGATCGTAAGTTAGCGAGAAAAGACCTTCAGGCAAGTTATATGGAACTTGAAGCAACCCATCAGCAGTTGTTGGCCAGTGAAAGTGAAGTCACAAGAAAATATATAGAACTACAGGAAAAAGAAGAGGAACTAAGAAAAAGTAGAGAACGGTATAGGCTAGCTGCAAAAGGGTCTGAGTTTGGTATATGGGATTATGATTTTGAGACGAAGAAGATGTATTTTTCCAATCAGGCAAAGGATATATTTGGATTATCAGCAGATCAAAACTCATTTATCTCCTCGGAGATATTCAATTGCTTGCCGATTGGTGAATCCATAAAGTTGTATGATAAAATCAAAAAGCATTTGAATATTGAAGACAATAATGTTATTGAATATGAAACGACGATTGAAATACAAAAAGGCATCATGGAATGGATTTCCATAAGGGGGAAAGCCCAATATGATGGGGAGGGAAACCCTGTTAGATTGGCCGGTTCTCTAACCAATATTACGAAAGAAAAAGAAGCAGAAATCAAAATCAAGAAACTGGCATTTACGGATGAGCTGACGAATCTACCGAATAAGACCTATTACAATCAAGTCATTAGTGAAAAATTATTGACTCAAGACAGTAATCTAGCAATCTATTTCATAGACATAGACAATTTCAAAACAATCAATGATTTCTATGGTCACAAGATGGGGGATCAAGTACTTAAAAGAGTAGCTGCTATGATCCGTAACGAAGTAGATGATAGATATGAAGTGATCCGATATGGTGGTGATGAGTTTATTGTACTATTAAAAGATGTTATTGATGTAGAGACGGTTGAGAGACAGGCGCAACAACTGCTCAATATATTCCAGAATAAATTTGTTATTGAGGACTCTATATTTTCAGTTACACTAAGCTTGGGTATAGCTACGACTTTAAGTGCTGATGTTGATTTTGATATACTACTTAAACAAGCCGACCTAGCTTTACATGAAGCAAAAGGCAAAGGCAAAAATCAATACCATCATTTTACAACGATATTAATGGAAAAAATGGAGCAACAATTATGGTTTGAGAAAGAGCTTGAGATAGCAACATTAAACCATCAATTTAAGCTCTATTATCAACCGAAGTATGATTTAAAAGAAGAAACCATAGTTGGATATGAAGCATTAATCAGATGGATGCATCCTGAAAAGGGTATTATACCCCCGAATGATTTCATACCATTGTCTGAAGAAAACGGTCTTATAATTGTCATTGGTAAATGGGTCATTTATGAAGCTATAGCTCAACTCAATCAATGGCATTTAAAAGGGCATACCAGTTTGACCATATCCATAAACCTGTCAGCCAAACAATTCGCAGATGTTAAGCTTATAGAAACGATTCAGGATGCCATGATTGGGAAGGTCATACGTCCGGAGCATGTTGAACTCGAGGTCACTGAAACCACAGCGCTCCAAGACCTAGACTTTGCTACGAATATACTGAAAGACTTGAGAGAACAGGGTTACAAAATCTCTTTAGACGATTTTGGTACAGGCTATTCATCGTTGAACTATCTGAATGTATTACCCATAGATATTATTAAGATTGACAAAGCCTTTATAGCGGACAGCATATATAATAAAAGTAAGAAACAAGTGATTAAGACCATCATTCAACTTGCCCATGTCAATAAAATGGATGTGGTTGCTGAAGGGGTTGAGGTATATGAGGAAATGGAACTTCTAAGGACTGAAAGATGCGATATGATTCAAGGTTACTATATATCAAGACCGTTGCCGCCAATAGAAGCCATTGAACTGATGAACAAATCCTTTGAAATTGTAGAGTGCTAACCATGAAAAAACTTTACAAATAAAGGATGTATGTTATAATAATTTATTGAGGATACCCTGACTGAGCCCTATCTAAATGGGGCTTTGTTATTTACTCAACGATTCCACTTGTAGGATTTCTTGGTGATGGTAATTCACAAGTTAAAGATGAAAAGTCAGCATTTCATCTGCGGTGGGTTAGGCTAGGTAACTAGCCAAGAACTTAGAAATATGTCATTGGGAACGTTGAGTTTTATGTAATACTAAAGCTATTGATGGTTTGTGGGTAGCCCTATTACGAATTATAAATTTTTCAAGATGTGAAAAAGATAGATACTATAGGAGGTAAACAACGTGTACAAAAAGGTTTCGACGGATTTGAATTTCGTCCAAAGAGAGAAGCAAATATTAGAATACTGGAATGAAAATAGTATTTTCGAGAAAAGTATTGAGCTTAGAAAAGATGGGCCAACCTACACCTTTTACGATGGTCCTCCAACAGCAAATGGTAAGCCCCATATTGGGCATGTACTGACCAGAGTTATTAAGGATATGATTCCAAGATACCGTACCATGAAAGGCTATAAGGTTCTTAGAAAAGCAGGATGGGATACCCATGGTCTTCCTGTAGAACTTGAAGTTGAAAAAGCACTGGGCATTGATGGAAAAGATCAGATTGAGGCCTATGGACTTGAGCCATTTATTAAAGAATGTCGTCATAGCGTGTGGAAATATAAGAATATGTGGGAAGATTTTAGTGGTACGGTTGGTTTTTGGGCAGACATGGAAAACCCTTATGTAACCTATGAAAATGATTATATTGAGTCTGTATGGTGGTCACTTAAGCAAATATGGGAGAAAGACCTTCTATATAAAGGTCATAAGATTGTACCCTATTGTCCAAGATGCGGAACACCATTATCCAGTCATGAAGTTGCTCAAGGCTATAAGGATGTTAAGGATGAGTCCGTGATTGCTAAGTTCAAAGTCGTGGATGAAGCCAATGCTTATTTCCTAGCATGGACAACCACGCCATGGACGTTGCCATCGAATGTTGCTTTGTGTGTGAATCCTCAAGAAACATATGTTAAGGTTGAGCAAGGTGGTTCCATTTATTATCTGGCAGAAGCATTGACGGAACAAGTTTTGGGTGAAGACTATAAAGTTCTGGAAACCATGTTAGGTAAGGACCTGGAGTTTGTTCACTACGAGCCTCTTTTTGATTTTGAAAAGCCGTCAGATCAAGCCTATTATGTAACCTGTGCTAAGTTTGTAACCTTGTCCGATGGTACCGGTATCGTTCATATTGCACCTGCTTTTGGTGAAGATGATGCGCAAGTCGGGAAAAAATATAATCTGCCTTTCGTCCAATTGGTTGACGGAAAAGGTGAATTTGTAGAACAGGTAACACCTTGGAAAGGGCGTTTTGTTAAAGAATGTGATGCAGATATTATAAGGCATTTGGATGCATCCGGTAAGCTTTATAAAGCGCTTGAATATGAGCATTCATACCCTCATTGTTGGCGATGTGACACCCCACTTATATATTATGCAAAAGACTCTTGGTTTATAGAGATGACGAAAGTCAAAGAACAATTGTTATCCAACAATGCTAAGATTAATTGGTTACCAGAAGCAATTGGTAAGAAGCGATTTGGTGATTGGTTGGAGAACGTCATGGACTGGGGCTTGAGTCGTGATCGTTATTGGGGAACCCCATTAAATATATGGGAGTGCTCTTGCGGCCATAGACATGCTATTGGCAGTATCGCCGAATTAAAATCACTAAGTGATAACTGCCCGGATGATATTGAGCTTCATAGACCTTTCATTGATAAGGTATTGATTAATTGCCCGATTTGTGAGAAAAAAATGAAAAGGGTTGATCCGGTTATTGATTGTTGGTATGATTCGGGAGCGATGCCTTTTGCACAATGGCATTATCCTTTTGAGAATAAAGAAATATTTGAAGATAACTTTCCCGCTGATTTTATCAGTGAAGCCGTGGATCAGACAAGAGGATGGTTTTACTCCTTACTCGCTATTTCCACCTTGCTTTTTGATAAACCGGCATATAAAAATGTTATTGTTCTGGGTCATGTACAAGATGAGAATGGTCAGAAAATGTCCAAATCCAAAGGCAACGCAGTTGATCCCTTTGAAGCATTAGAAACATATGGCGCTGATGCGATTCGTTGGTATTTTTATAACAACAGTGCACCTTGGTTACCGAATAGATTTAACGGGACTTCAGTCATTGAAGGACAGAGAAAATTCATGGGTACGTTTTGGAACACCTATGCTTTTTATGTGCTATATGCGAACATAGACAAATTCAATCCCAATGAACATGTATTGGATTATGAGGCGTTATCTTTAATGGATAAATGGCTATTTTCCAAGTTAAACACTTTGATTCAAGAGGTAGATACGAATTTAGAAAACTATAAAATATTTGAAAGCTCTAGAGCCTTAGCTGCTTTTGTAGATGATTTAAGCAACTGGTATGTTAGAAGATCAAGAGAACGTTTCTGGGTTAAAGACATGCCACAAGATAAGATTAATGCATATATGACTTTGTATACAACCCTTAAGACGCTTGCTGAACTATCAGCACCTTTTGTTCCTTTTATGGCAGAAGACATTTACCAGAACTTGGTTGTAGGCCTTAATCCGGATGCCCCGGAAAGCATTCATTATTGCGATTTTCCTGTTTCTAACAAGGCATGGATTGTGCCTGAGGTAGAAGCACAGATGGATTTGGTTTTAAAAGTTGTAGTATCCGGTCGTGCTTGTAGGAATTCCGCAGTCATTAAGAACCGTCAGCCTTTGGCGACCATGTACATCAAGTCGGAAGGTGATGTGAAGCTAGATCCCGCATATTTAGATATCATCAAAGAAGAGCTTAATGTTAAAGAAGTTATAATGCGAGATGACGTGAGTGATTTTACGACTTATTTATTCAAGCCGCAACTTAGAACTGTAGGCCCGAAATATGGTAAGCAGCTTGGTGGTATTAAGGCTTATTTATCCGATATTGATGGTAACGAGGCGATGAGTAGGTTAAAAGATACAGGTGCCTTGAGTTTTGATGTGAATGGTGATCCGGTGATTTTATTGGAAGAAGATTTATTGATTGAACCAACGAAGCAAGAAGGTTATGAATCAGCCACGGATAGTAATGTAACGGTGGTTATTGATACTAAGTTGACGGACGCATTACTTGAAGAAGGTTTTGTCAGAGAGATTATCAGTAAGATTCAAACCATGCGTAAGGAAGCTGATTTTGACGTAACGGATCAAATTAATGTTTTTTATGCCAACAGTGAGAAGGCAGATCAGGTTATCAAAGGCAATGTGGATTTGATTGCCAGTGAGACTTTGGCTGTTTCCGTAGAAGAAGGTTCAGATGCTACGGGGTATTTTAAGAACTGGAATATTAATGGTACTTCGGTTGATTTGACAGTAGTGAGAAGATAGTAGTATTAGTTTGTAATTAAGAATTATCATAAGCAGTAAGTGTTTATTTTTGGTTTTACCTATTGAAGGTTGAAAGTGGAAATGAAGGCTTACTGTTTTTTATGTAAGAATAAATAGTGTGAATTTGTTATAGGAGGTCCCATGAAAACCCTTCCACAGTCCATATGAATCGAGAGAATTAAAATACAAAATAATACATTATCATAAGATTTAATAGGTTAATATTTAGTAAATACATTTACTTGCTAATATAAAAATATTGAAAATGGTCTTGTAAGTCTTTAAAATAAAGGATTTTATGAAAAAAATAGTGTTTTATTGTGCGGTAAAAAAATTAACGAACTGTAAGCGCTTGCATGAAAATGAGGAAGTGTGCTATCATTAGGAAGTATCAGTGTTCCGGAAAATGTAAACGCTTACAATTTCATTTTATTAAATGGAGGTTATATGAACAGACTAAATGTAAATAAAACAGTTTTCAAAGAGGCTATTTTTGAGAATATTAAAAACCAATTCAGAAAAACCATCGATCAAGCATCCAATCAGGAAATATTTCAAGCGGTTGCTTATGCAGTAAGAGATATCATAATAGATCAATGGATTGAAACCCATAAGACTTATGAGCAAGTAGATGCCAAGACGGTGTATTACTTGTCGATGGAGTTTTTAATGGGTAGGGCGCTGGGTAACAATATGATTAACTTGTGTGTTAATGAGATTGTCAAGGAAGTGCTTGATGAATTAGGCGTTGACTTGAATGTCATTGAAGATGAAGAACCGGATGCAGGCCTTGGTAACGGAGGACTTGGACGTTTGGCAGCATGCTTCTTAGATTCTCTCGCAACACTTGAGTATCCTGCCTATGGCTGTGGTATTAGATACAGATATGGTATTTTCGAGCAACGGATCATTGATGGTTATCAGGTTGAAAAGCCAGATGAGTGGTTGAAGAACGGTAATCCTTTTGAAGTAAGAAGACCTGAATACGCTGTCGAAGTCAAGTTCGGCGGTAACGTTCGAGTTGAGAGACGCGATGACGGAACAGAACATTATATTCATGAGAATTATCAATCGGTGAATGCCATTCCTTATGACTTACCGATTGTCGGTTACAATAACAATACCGTTAATACTTTAAGATTATGGGATGCTGAAGCGATTCAAAGCTTCGACCTAGAGTCATTTGACCGCGGGGACTACCATAAAGCTGTTGAGCAACAGAATTTAGCTAAGTCCATTGTTGAAGTTCTCTACCCTAATGACAACCATTATCAAGGTAAAGAATTAAGACTGAAGCAACAGTATTTCTTTATATCCGGTACCATACAACAAGTTATTCGTAAATTCAAACAAAAGCATAATGATATCCGTGAATTACCGGATAAGGTCACTTTTCATATCAATGACACACATCCATCCTTAGCTATTCCGGAACTCATGCGCGTACTTATGGATGATGAGGGTCTTGCTTGGGGTGAGGCATGGGCGATTTCTTCAAGAACATGTGCTTACACCAACCATACGATTATGTCAGAAGCACTTGAAAAATGGCCAATTGAGTTATTCAGTAGATTGCTGCCAAGAATCTATCAGATTGTTGAGGAAATCAACAGAAGATTTGTTGTGAGTCTCGTTGATAAGTATGGACAAGATAATGAACGTATTCGTCGAATGGCCATTATCGCAAACGGACAAATAAGAATGGCTTGGATGGCCATTGTAGGTTCTTTCTCGGTTAATGGTGTTGCAAGACTTCATACTGAAATCTTGAAAAACGAAGAATTAAAAGAATTCTATGAGCTTTATCCGAATAAATTCAATAATAAAACCAATGGTATCACGCAAAGAAGATTCCTACTTCATGGTAATCCTAAGCTCGCAGAGTGGATTACAAGAAAAATCGGTGATGAATGGACAACAGACCTTACACATCTGAAACATCTGGAAGCCTTTGTAGATGATGAAAAAGCACAAAAAGAATTTATGCATATCAAATATGAAAACAAAGTTCGTTTAGCAGAATATGTTAAGAAGCACAATGGCATAGAGATTGATCCAAGGTCCATATTTGATATTCAGGTCAAACGTCTTCATGAGTACAAACGTCAATTGATGGATATACTTCATGTTATGCATCTCTATAATGAGTTAAGAGAAAATCCTGACCGTAATATGATTCCTAGAACTTTTGTCTTTGGGGCAAAAGCAGCACCGGGTTATGAACGGGCTAAGTTGATTATCAAACTCATCAACAATGTGGCGAATGTTATCAATCATGACATAAATATACACAATAAGATCAAAGTAGTTTTCATTGAAAATTATCGTGTATCTAATGCCGAGATTATTTTTGCAGCGGCAGATGTGAGTGAACAGATCTCAACTGCCAGTAAGGAAGCCTCAGGAACAGGAAATATGAAGTTTATGTTAAATGGTGCAGTAACACTTGGAACAATGGACGGTGCCAACATTGAGATTGTTGAAGAAGCTGGCAAAGAGAATGCATTTATATTTGGGATGACCTCTGATGAAGTCATACAACTTCAGCATGAACGTACTTATGATCCTTGGGATCTGTACAATACGAACCAAGCGATTAGAAAAGTTGTTACGCAGTTGATTAATGGATTTTATGCACCTGAGAATCCGGACCTATTTAGAATGATTTATGATTCTCTCCTAAATGGTGGTGGTGAACCAGCCGACCAATACTTTATCCTAAAAGATTTTGAAGCCTATATTGAAGCACAAAAAAGTGTGGATATCGCATATAGGAATCAAGGTAAGTGGGCGAAAATGGTGATGATGAATACAGCCAATGCCGGTAAATTCTCATCAGACAGAACAATCGAGGAATACGCAACTGAGATTTGGCATCTTAAAAAGACGTCCGTTGATCTTACAAAAGTATAAATAATAGAGGGGCTGCTCGTGCAGTCCCTCTAAACTGATGAGTAAAAAGTCAGGTTACAATTAGGGTTGAAGGGTCAAAACTAAGTTTTGGCGCTTTAGCCAACGATATTATTTAAAAAAGCTTTCAAAAATACTTTTTTTTAGTTATAATATAGAAGATATCGTCGTCATTGAACTTGAGAGTAGCTCAAGTAGAGATAATTGGAAGGGGAACAAATATGTTTAGTACAGATATAGGAATTGATCTTGGTACCGCAAATGTTTTAGTTTATATAAAAGGAAAAGGTGTGGTTCTAAGAGAGCCATCTGTTGTAGCCTTTGATCGTGATACAAATAAAATCTTAGCCGTAGGAAATGAAGCAAGAACCATGCTTGGTAGAACGCCGGGAAATATCATAGCGGTAAAGCCCTTACGAGAAGGTGTAATCTCAGATTATACTGTAACAGAAAAAATGTTGAAGTACTTTATTAGTAAAGCAGTCGGTAGAAAACTTAGGAAACCACGTATAACGGTTTGTGTGCCAAGTGGTGTAACGGAAGTAGAAAAAAGAGCTGTTGAAGATGCAACCTATCAAGCAGGCGCTAGAAAAGTAGAAATCATAGAAGAGCCAATAGCTGCAGCCATTGGTGCTGGCATTGATATATCAAAAGCCTGTGGTAGCATGGTGGTAGATATTGGAGGCGGTACGGCAGATATAGCTGTAATATCCCTTGGAGGAACGGTTGTCAGCATGTCCATTAAGATAGCTGGTGATGTCTTTGATGAGGCCATTGTTAGATATATGCGGAAAAAGCATAATCTGTTAATTGGTGAACGTACAGCGGAAGAAATAAAAATAAAAATCGGAACCGCTTTTAAAAGACCGGAAATTATACAAATGGACATTCGTGGTCGTAACTTAATTACAGGATTACCAAAAACAATAACCGTTACATCGGATGAAACAGAAGAAGCACTAAGAGAAGCTGCAGGAAACATTGTAGAAGCGGTACATAGTGTTCTAGAAAAAACACCACCGGAACTTGCATCTGATATTGCAGAGAGAGGCATAGTTATGACAGGCGGTGGTAGCTTACTTCAAGGCCTTGATCAACTTATTGAGAGTAAGACCGGTATTAATGTTATTGTTGCTGAAGATGCCTTAACATGTGTTGCAATCGGTACAGGCAAATATGTTGAGTATTTGGCAAGTCATAAAAGATAGAACATTTACGCTGCTAATCCTCATGAGGAGGTCTTAGATGAATAAACTAAGTCTGGAAGAATTGATCAGTCGGGTTGATGAGATTCCTGTATTTTCTCAGACAGTGAATCGCATCATCCAGATAACAGAAGATCCTAAGTCAACTGCAAAGGATCTTGAAAGTGAAATCATGAAAGACCAAGGCTTAACAACGAAAATATTACGCTTGGCCAATTCATCCTATTATGGTGTGTCAAGAAATATTAAGTCCGTTTCTGAGGCCACTGTTTTATTGGGCTTTCAGGCCATTAAAAGTATGGTTTTTGCCTCAACAGTGGGTAAGGTAATGGAAAGAGAGTTGCCAGGTTATGCACTTGAACGAGAAGGGCTATGGCGTCAGTCTCAGATGTGTGCTATAACATCAAGAACCCTTGCTAAAAAAATCAAGTTTCCAAAACCGGATCAGGTTTATACAGCCGGTTTGCTTCGTGACATTGGTAAGGTCATTCTAGATACATATATGAAAGAGCAGTTTGAGTGGATTGTCCAAGAAGTTGAATTACATAACAAGACATTTTTAGAAGTAGAGACAGAAGTTTTGGGTTACAATCACAGTGAAGTGGGTGCAAGGATTGCGGATAAGTGGAATTTGCCTCAAGATTTGATAGAGGCTATTGCCTGTCACCATAATCCTGAACAGGCAACCATTAATCCAAAGATGACGGCAATGATACACATTGCAGATGGACTCATGATGATGATGGGTTATAATATAGGGATTGATGGACTGAATTACAAATTTTCTGATGATACCATGACATTATTAAGTATAGATGAATCTGTACTAACAGAGATTATGTCAGAGGTTGCGGATCTAATCGGAGATGAAGGTATATTCTTTTAATCGCATGGTAAAGGTAGTAAGAGTAAGGTCAACGGACTTCAACTCGAGCTACCTTTTTTATTGTTCCGGCAGGAAAGTCTTTTCTTGACAACACGCCTTGTTGTATAGGCGTGTTTGTTATATAATTGTATTAAGAATGACTATCAAAAAAATTAACCTATTAAAGGTTACCAAGAAAACGAATCAAGAAAGGAAGATCTTATGGACATTAGATATGAAGTTGTAACGAACTTAAGTAAAATGGAAGTACGAAGCAAATTGGAAGCATCATTGAAAGAAGAAGGTTTCGGGATACTCTGGGAACTGAATATGAAAGACAAACTGCAGGAAAAGGGAATAGAATTTGACCGAGACTTTATTGTACTAGAAGTATGTAATCCAATGGCGGCAAAAAAAGTCTTAGACATTGACATCAGCGCTGGTTATTTTTTGCCTTGTAAAATGGCCATTTATGAAGAAAAGGGGAATTGGGTTCTGGGTTTGATAAAACCAACAGACTTAATCGCTTTGCAGGAAAATCCGGCTCTAATACCACTTGCAAAAGAAGTTGAAGAAGCGCTTATACTTGCTATTAGTAATGTCGTTAAGTAAAGGAGGCCTAGCCCATGTCCCATCAGCTTAAGAATCTGGTCATCTATTCAAGTTTGGAGAGAGATTCAATTGTATGCAATTATTATAACCTGATAACCAAAGAAGACTATAACGAAAGACAAAGATCCTACTTTAATTTGGTTAAAGACTTGGTACAATGTGGTAATACGCTTATGGAGCATATCATGCTGTTGATGATAGAATCGGAGAATCATATTATTACCAAATTAATTGACGAAGATTACCGGTTGACCGAGTTTGATTACGCCTGTATCAAAAATGATTTGATGATTATTAATTGGTTGGTCCACTTTGATGTTGATCAAGCCATTCAAGATATCGATAATCAACATGGACTCCTAACCTTTTTATTAGATAAAACAAGTCAGCATCATCAAGTAAAAAATTATTTAGATTATTTCTTGCTTGTGAGGGATAAACCTATTTTCCATCAGCAATGTGATGATTTTGTAGCCATGATGAAAAGTCAGGGAACCGGAAGATTTTCAAGTCATACGGCTTATTATATGACCGTAAACAATACCATCAAACCAATAGAGAAATTCGAACCGCTTAAATGGTCTTTGATTTATGATTATGATATTCAAAAAGAAAGACTAAGGAAAAATACAGAGGCTTTTGTCAAAAGTAAATTCTACCACCATGCCCTATTGGTTGGTGCAAGTGGCACTGGAAAATCTTCATCTATAAAGGCAATTGTGGATTTGTATAAAGATAGGCGGCTAAGGTTGATTCAACTTCACAAAGGACAACTGAGCCAACTACCGGCTTTGATTGAAGAAATTAAGACCTCGAATCTAAAATTTATCATTTTTATGGATGACTTATCTTTTGAAGTTAATGAAGATGAGTACAAATTTTTGAAATCCTTTATTGAAGGCGGTGTCCTTAATGAAACAAAAAATGTAGCCTTTTATGTGACGTCCAATAGGATGCATCTGATTAAAGAAGTAAGGTCAGACCGTGAAGGGGAAATACATATTCAAGACTTTATTCATGAAATGACATCTTTATCAGATCGCTTTGGTTTATATCTTACATTTGAGTCATTATCACAAAAAGCTTATTTAGAGATGGTATTTAAGATGATTCAAGAAGATCAGTTGGATTATGACCCAGACTGGGTGGAAATAGAAGCTAAGAAGTGGAGCATAAGACAGGGAGGTATGTCCGGTAGAGTGGCCAATCAGTTTGTAAAGCAGTTACACATGATAGGTGAGGATCTATAGGAATAAAGGAGGCTGGGATGGCAAAAGTAAAGCTAAGTTACGACCAAATCGCTGAAAAAATGGTACAAAAATATGAAGATGTACATCATGGAAAAATGATGTCATCTCCTGCACTTATTCACAACAATAAAGTATTTGCATTCTATTATGGGGATAGTATGGTTTTTAAGCTTGGTAAAGACTATGACATAAAGCAACATGGAGAAATTAAGTATGAACCTCTTAACCCCTTTAAGAACAAAGCACCTATGTTGGCTTGGTATGTCATTGGCTATGATGCGGTTGAACAGTGGGACAGTCTGGCAGAAGCTGCTTACAAAATCATGAAAGAAGTGTTCACAGCTGACCTGAAAGTCTAAGTAAACCTTCTCCGAAGGCCTGTGCGGTTAGATGATAGTTAAAACCCAGTTGTGTGGTTAAGCCTTCAATCATTCCATTTTTACTTTGAGTATCTAGACGAACGAGTTCGCCGGCACCAATGTGCGTCGAAGATTGGGTGCTATAGTGATGGTATCCCGTAATCTCAGTCATAGAATCGATAGCCTCGGCAAAAACCAAGCCGTCCTGACTGATGACAATTAGATGAATGAAGGAAAGGCTTTTTACCGTCATCTCGATGACTAAGTAGTTGCCTTTTCTTTTTGTACCTTCATCATTCATCTTAATAAATCCGGATTTATATGCATTAATCATTGAAAACTCCTTTTAAAGTAGAATCAACTAAGAAAACACGAAGTGACTTACCGTATATATCGGGATAGAAGCGTATGAACTTTAACATTGAAACCAACATTAACCAACGATTAAATAGGAGGTAAGTTATGATAACAACAATTACACTTAATCCCGCATTAGATAGAACCATTCATATTCATAGTATCAAATATGGAGCGGTAAACCGAGTAGGTGAGATTAGAGAAGATCTTGGCGGCAAAGGTATTAATGTGGGCCGAATCTTATCTGGGTTTACTTTGCCAACAATGAATATGACCATACTGGGTCAATCAAATCATCATGAAATACTTGAGTATTTCAAAAAAGATGAAATGGCAGTTAACTATGTAGAGGTTCCTGGACATACAAGAACCAATATTAAGATTGTCGAGAAGGATTTGAACAGAACAACAGACTTAAATGAATCGGGGCTCAGTGTTGATTCGATAAATTATGAAAAATTTTTGAAAAAACTGGATGCCATAGCACCGAAAAGTGAATACCTGATAATGAGTGGTAGTCTACCGGAAGGTCTATCCAAAGATACTTACAAAGATATTGCCAACCGTTATGGGCAACAAGTTAAGATCATCATAGATGCAGATGATGACGTTTTAAGTGAAGGCTTAAAAGGTGAGCCTTATCTTATTAAGCCCAACATTCACGAGCTTGAAAATGCGCTCAATCGCAAATTGGAAAGTGATGTTGAAATTATTGAAGCGGCCAGAGAAATCATCAAGCGATACAAGACGACCTATGTACTTGTATCTATGGGTGCAAAAGGCAGTCTACTGGTTTCTGCTGAAGAAGCCTATCGTGGTGGGACGATCGATGTAGATATCATTAGCACGGTAGGTGCAGGTGATGCTATGTTAGCAGGATTCATCTATGGCTTGTCCAGAAAGAAACCTTTGAATGATTGTTTGGCCATTGCCGCAGCTTGCAGTGCGCTCACCATATCCGTTGAAGGATATCCTAGACTGGATTTGGATGATGTCTATGATAGAGCTAGGCAGGTAACGGTTACAAAATTGTAACCGTCTATTTCCAAGCTTCAAGGATGTTGTAAATGTGATCACCTTCCGGCGTGTTACGCATAAAATCACGATAATGCTTAATCTTAGTAAAACCGACTTCATTTAATAAAACTTCAAGTTGTTCATAACGAATGGGAAAAAGGGGTACACAGTTTTTCTCTACTTCGCCATTGTGAACCAATTCGGTGTAACACTCCATGCACTGTTGCTCAAGACATTGGTGTCTTTTTAGAATAAGATCATCGACTTTAATGACAGGTAGTTCTAACATACCTGTGGCTAACACAAGATCATAATTGACAACTTCGCATTTGAAAACGCCGTCATCTTTAAGAACTTTAGACATTGCTTTGAAGAATTGGCGAACAGCCATTTCGTTTGGTAAATGGGCGAGGGTATTATCAAAACAGAGAATCTGGTCAAAAGCAGCAGTTTCAAAATGCTCTTCAAGATTCAACATGTCAAGAGCATGAAATGTAGGGCCATCATCATTTAAGCCTCTCGCTTGATCAATGATTTTTTTGTCAATATCGATACCAACGACCTCATGGCCTAAGTGGTAGAGTGCGTGGCACAGGGCACCTGTAGCGCATCCGATATCGAGTATCTTTTGCTTGGTAGGAGAGGTGTTTACAAAATCTAACTTATTTTGGTCCAGAGGAAACAGTTGATCGTAAAAATGTATGATATTCTTGTAATAGGACATAGGGACCTCCTTATATACTTTCAAAAGTGTCGTATTGGTATCTGTTTTCATTATACCACAAATGTAAAAAAAGGATAAAGGGTCTATCAAATAAGAATTGATTAATTTTGTTCATTGACGAATGGTGTGTTTGGCAGTATAATATTAATATATGAACAAGTAAGCATATGTTAATATTAACTGAGGAGGCTATTATGAGTCATGAATATATTTTAGAAGGTCTAAACTGTCATAGTTGTGCAATGAAAATTGAAGACGAGGTATGTAAACTCTCTGGTATTCATCAAGCACATTTGAATTTTGCTACACAGACGATTACAATTGAGACTTTGGCTCTTGATCTTGATTTGCTACCAATATTACAAAAAAAAGTGAATCAGATTGAAAGTGGTATAACCGTTTTGAAGAAGAAAGATCAAATAACGATGGGGCTTAATCAAAAAGCTGAACCATGGAAAGGTAAGAGCATATGGATTCGACTTGTCACCGGATCCATGTTTTTTGCTACCGGCTTGATTTTAGAACAATCACTCATGGTTGAGCTCATCATTTATTTAGTAGCTTATTTAACCATTGGAGGCGATGTTCTTATTCTTGCAGGGCGCAATATTATTAAAGGCAAGGTTTTTGATGAGAATTTTCTCATGTCTGTAGCCACCATAGGTGCCTTTGCAATTGCAGAGTTCCCAGAAGCTGTAACGGTTATGCTCTTTTATCAGATTGGTGAACGTTTTCAAGATATGGCTGTTCATAGATCAAGAAAATCGATTGCTAGCCTTATGGATATTCGTCCGGATGTAGCATGGGTAATGAATGAAACAGAGCTAATTCAAGTTATGGCAGATACACTTAAGGTGAAAGATCGAATCTGGGTTAAGGCGGGTGAGCGGATTCCTCTTGATGGTGTGCTAGTTAAGGGTTCTGCTATGTTAGATACATCAGCGTTGACGGGTGAGTCTGTACCGCGAAAAGTTAGAGAAGGTGACACGGTCTTGTCAGGATCCGTCAATACCAATGGTCTTATTGAGGTTGATGTAACAAAAGTATTTGGCGAATCTACTGTATCAAAGATCTTGAACTTGGTTGAAAATGCCACGAATAAGAAGGCAGAAACAGAAAAATTCATAACCACGTTTGCTAAGTATTATACACCAATAGTCGTGTATTTAGCGATAGCACTGGCTTTTCTACCACCACTCCTTATGCAGGGTGAGGATTTTAGAACTTGGATCCATAGAGCATTGATATTCTTAGTTGTATCATGTCCTTGTGCACTCGTTATTTCCATTCCCTTAGGCTTCTTTGGAGGCGTCGGTGGGGCTTCAAAACATGGTATTCTCATTAAAGGTAGTAATTATCTAGAAGCACTAAATCAAGTAAAAACGGTAGTCTTTGATAAAACAGGAACCCTTACAAAAGGTGTTTTTAAAGTGACGAAAATATATCCGGTAGATACCACCGAAGATGAAATACTTAAGCTGGGTGCCTATGCTGAATATTATTCCAATCATCCAATAGGAAAATCAGTAATAGAAGCCTATAGTGGCGCTATAGATCCTGAAAAAATCGATGACTATGAAGAAATAGCAGGTAAAGGTATAAGTATAGCTTTATCAGGAGATAAGGTACTAGTTGGCAATCGTCAGCTCATGCTAGATTATGGGATAGAGCCTGAATCGGAAGATCACTTGGGCACCCTCGTATATGTCGCAAGAGAAGGTGTATATATGGGTTATATGGTGATTTCGGATGAAATTAAATCCGATAGCAAAAAGACAATATCAGATCTTAGAGCAAAGGGTATTACTAGAATTGTAATGTTGACAGGTGATTTATCAGCTGTAGCGGATAGAATAGCAGCCTCATTAGGAATAGATGAAGTCTATGCCGGGCTTTTGCCACATGAGAAAGTCGAAGTTTTTGAGAACATCATAAAAGAGCAAAAGAAAGGCAAGACTTTATTTGTCGGAGATGGTATTAACGATGCCCCTGTATTAGCCAGAGCAGATGTAGGTGTGGCCATGGGTGGTATTGGTTCCGACGCAGCTATAGAGGCAGCAGATGTAGTTTTAATGACAGATGAGCCCTATAAACTTGTAGATGGCATTGTCATAGCAAAAAGGACAAAAGCCATTGTTTGGCAGAATATTGGTTTTGCAATGGGTGTTAAACTGATTGTATTGATTTTGGGTGCCGGTGGCTTGGCCACAATGTGGGAAGCTGTATTTGCAGATGTAGGTGTTGCACTTATTGCTATTATTAATGCGATGCGGATCATAAAGAACCCCACAGGATCATAAGAAGTAGAGAAGAATAAAGAGGGACCGTCAAACATCGACGGTTCCTCTTTTAGTCTCTAGGAAAGACAATGCTATGTTAATGCGTTGAAGCATCGCATTAACTATCAAGGACCTTTCCTTTCGAACCGTTCAGAAATATGAGCAGAGCTCATAACGAAGCGAAGCTTCTTTTCTTGGTATGGGAATTTTATTAAAATGTTGAATTCATAATGCATCTTTCCAAAAGATTACTAATTATTTGGTATAAGAATTTTGTTACCCGGATAGATGAGATTTGGATTTTTTAACTGATTAAATTCAGATAATTCTTGCCAAGTAAAACCATAGGCCTTTGCAATTCTCCATAATACATCTCCGGATTTTACGATATATACAACCGGTGCTTCCACAACGGGTGGTGTAACAACAGGAGGCACAACCACTGGAGGAACAACAACAGGTTCTTCTACAACAACGGGTTCAACGGCTGCTATACGACCGGTTACAGTAGCTTTTTCTGTGCCATTTTCCTTCATGTAAGTCACAAGGACTTCATCAAGAGCAGCGAATTCACCAAGGATTGGATAATTTGCGAGAGCGGTATAAGCATCTCCGCCAGCGCCTAAGAAATCATTGGTAGCAAGAACATAAGTTTTTGTATCGTCTAGTAGCATATCGCCAATCATAACTTCAGTAAGTTTTGAACCAACCGGAAGGTTAGAATCAAATTTGATGGTCATACCAGCTATGTGAGGGAATGCACCTTTAGAAACAGGATAATCGGATATACCGACTTCGAGTATGGATCTTATATCCGAGCCCATTACACTTTTAGTAATCACATAATTGCCAAAAGGTAAAACCGAGATAATATCTCCTTGAGTGATATCACCAGTTGGGATAGAAGCACGGATACCACCACCATTGGTAATAGCCAAATCAGCACCACTTACATCCAGCATAGCTTCAGCAATTAAATTACCAAGGTTGGTTTCACCGGTTCGTACGAAATCCCTTTCGCCTTGTAAATCAATAGTTGTTGTTCCGACAACTGCTGAAGTGATAACATCATTTTCAGCAGTTACAGTCTCCATCAGTGCCAATACATCAGGATCTGGAACGATGCTTGCAGCATCTTCTGTGGTAAGGAGGGTAGCACTTGATGTAACCGTACCATCCATATAACTCAAAGTAACTTTTCCAAGATTCTTTGCATAATCATTTGTTTGAACGATTAAAGTATCATTGACGACCATGCCACTACCTTCACCATAAATAGAGTGGCTGTGTGCGTCTACAAATAGGTCGATACCATCAACGGCTGTAGCGATGGCTTCAGAGGTATACATACCTTCATTACCGATGTGTCCTAGACAAACGATTATATCAGCCATTGGTGTCAATAAATCGACCATACGTTGCGCTGTTGCTGTAGGGTCTTCAAAAGTAAGACCTTCAACATTGTCCGGATGAGTTTTATAAGTTGTTTCAGGTGTAGCAAGACCAAAAATTGCGACTTTTACACCTTCAAATTCTTTGATTACATAATCATCAAGTAACATAGAATTGTCTGCTTTAATGACATTAGAAGCTAGTAATGGAAAGTCGGTTTCAGCTTGTAATTCTAGAAGTCTGGCTTGTCCATAGTTAAAATCATGATTACCGGTTGTTAAAGCATCGAACTTCATTAAGTTCATTAATCGGGCAATACTTGCACCTTTAGATATGGTGGCAAATGTTTGTCCATGGAAAGAGTCGCCAGCGTCTAAGAGCAGAACATTGTCTCCTGCTGTCCTTGCCTCATTGACCACGGTGGCAATCTTTGCAAATCCAAAATTGTTATATTCAACGACGCGGGAATGTACGTCATTGACGTGGAAAACAGTGATTTCTACATGGCCTGCGGCATTGATTGGAACTGCAAAACTAAATAAAAGGGATAGAGTTAAGATAATACTTAAAAATCTTTTCATAGTTACCTCCTATTAATAAATGATAAGACACGTTATTATGTCGTTACATATAATATTAGCACTTTGGTTTTAAAATGTAAATTGATTGTGAACAAACTATGAAAAAATATTGTAAAATTTAGTTTAAGCTATTGTTTGTGGAATACATGAACTGTAAATGTTATCTTGTTTGGTGCAAATTCTCAGGCCTATAGCTACTATGATAGGTATTTCCAATCTTTATAACATGCGTGGGCAAATCAGGATTTTGACGAATATAAATAATAGGATCATGACCGGACCAAATAGTCAGATGTCCTTTTTTATGTCCCACCAAAGCTTGATAGAGTTTATGGCTTGCTTCGACATATATGGGCGCTTTTATACCGACTACGAAATCAAGAATGTAATTTAAGAGTCGTTTTTCATCTATAAGTTGCTTAAGTGCCGGATGGAAAGGTCCGGCAACGACATCTTGGCCCAATTGAATCTCTGGGGTTGTTTGCAAGCCAACACGCAGAACCTTAATACCCGCAGCTTCAAATCTTGGTAGAATATCAAGACAAAGGTTGATGGTTGTCTCGAGATTCCATGGTGTGTAGAGCCCTTGATGATAGAGTGTCTCAAGGGGGGTATCTTTTATGACCAACGTGGGGTAGATGCGGACCATATCCGGATCTAGGCTGACAATCTGATCTGCTGTAGAAAGAGAACGTGCTACTGTATCCTTAGGTAAACCGAGCATCATCTGAAGACCCAATTCAAAAGGGTAAGAACGAATCAGCTTGCAGGCTTTGATCACATCACAATTAGAGTGACCACGTTTCGAGGCTTGAAGGACTTCGTCGGACATAGATTGTACACCTAATTCTATACCGATTACTGGATAATGGCTTAAGAAGTCCAGAATCTCTTTAGTGATCATATCCGGTCTTGTGGATAATCGTATACCATCTAGGTTGTGTTTGTGTATATATTCTGTCGCAAGTGCTAGATATGACTTCTGTTCTTCTATAGGAATTCCTGTAAAACTACCACCAAAGAAAGCAATCTCAATATGAGGAACACCCTTTGCTGTAGAGAGATAGGCTTCAATCTCATCTCGAACTTGACGCTCATTGAAACTGTTCTTATACCCGGATATCTTTTTTTGATTGCAAAAGATACAATCATGAGGACAGCCATTGTGAGGTACAAAAATAGGTATGTTCATATGTTTTTTCATATATAATCTCCTTCATATACAAGAATGGAACCGATATCCAAAAGCGGCATACCATCGACTTGAAAGACATGACAGTCTTGTTTTTGTATAAATGCTTTTATGGTATGGTAATCCGGATGTGTGGTCAAATCACCGTTAAAATAGAGTGTATCTTGAATTTGGCCGGCAGTTCCGCCTATAAAACCATAATCATGATGTTCAAGCCGAATAAAGCCTGGTTGTATTTTTAACAATTCTAGGGTTGTAGATTTGCATGCGTTTAAAATACCATCGTCAGCGGTGATAAGTGCTTGATCTGCCACAGGGAGAGCAACACATCTTGTATAGCCTTGCTTGATATCAATCCAATGTCTTGAGCTGGCGTCAATGTGTTTTTTTAACTTATAAGCTGTAATGGATCTTGGATGAAGAAAATAATCTGTAAAGGACAAAGCATTCAGGTAAGCTGACTTAGGATAAACTGCTTCTAAGACCTCATCAATCCTGCATACATTAATTCCTAACGTATTCAATCGATCATAGATTACATCTGGAATTGTGGGGGATAAGAAAAAAATCTGATCTACAATATGAATATGTAAATCCACATGATTGGCTACACCTGGATATAAGTGATTGGATTTTGGGATTTCTATAACTTCGCCCAGTGTTTGAAGGTGTTTTTTTAAGGATGGATAGGCATTATCGGCGATGAAAATTAAACGCAAGTGGCTCACCTCTTTATGATAGATATTTTTAGTCAACGAACATCTTAACCATCTACTAAGATTATAATGTAAAAAACATAGGAATAACAATAGCTTTTTTTATATAAGCATTTAGACTTATGAAACTTGTCATAAGAAGACGAACATGATAAACTAATCATATGTAAGTGATACTAACAAATGTTTAGGAGGCGCTATGACAGAACGAGAACGTGAAGTGTATAACTTAATTGAAAAAGACCCTATGATTTCACAAGCCGAATTAGCAGCTATGCTTGGTATCACCCGCACATCTGTTGGGGTTCATATCAGTAATCTGATGAAAAAAGGCTATATCAAGGGCAAAGGCTATATCACCAATACCGAACATCCCGTCACAGTTATCGGAGGTGCTAATGTTGATTATCAAGGTAAATCCGATCGGATGATTATTATGGAAGATTCCAATCCGGGAAAAATCAACCATGCTCTGGGTGGCGTGGGTAGAAACATTGCTGAAAATCTGTCCATGTTAGAAGTACCTGTAAGATTGATAACAGCTATGGGCGGAGATGCCGAAGCTTCAATGGTGCGAGAAAATGCCGTAGAGCGCGGTATTGACATTGAAGACTGTTTATTGCTTATGAATGAACGTACATCCACGTATCTTTATATCTTAGATCACCTTGGGGATATGGTTACAGCTGTTTCTGATATGTCCATAACAAGCAGGTTGAATGAGGATTTCTTAAGGACGAAGCTGATGAAGATTGATAAAAGTGCCTATACCGTTATCGATGCCAATCTACCAGAGGCAAGCATTCATTTTTTAGTACGGCATTTACAGAACACGAAGCTTATTTTCGATACTGTATCAACGACGAAAGCACTCAGAGGCAAAGCGGTACTGGATGGTTTCTATGGCATTAAGCCCAATCTTATTGAGGCTGAAGTGCTCCTAGATAGAAAAATCCTTACTGACAAAGATATAGAATCAGCTGGGCAAGCTTTTCTTGATATGGGTATTAAAAAAGTGTTAATTACTTTGGGGAAAAAAGGTGTGTATTTTACAGATGAAGAACATAGTTTTTTTAGAAGTTCAAAAGTATCAGATGTTGTAAATGTGACAGGTGCCGGAGATGCTTTTACAGCAGCTATGGTATATGCGCTGCAACATCAACTTAGGGGCATTGATTTTGTAGATTTTTGTCTAGGTGCATCTGGTGTAACAGTGATGAGTAAAGATACCATTGCAAGGAACCTGTCGGTTGATAACATCAAGCAAATGATAAAGGAGCGTTAAGAGATGAATAGATATTTGGAAATCAGTAAAGAAATTGAAGAGGCACTTGAAATGAATAAGCCGGTAGTGGCTCTAGAATCCACCATCATATCTCATGGTATGCCCTATCCACAAAATGTGGAAACGGCATTAAAAGTTGAGGATATTGTTAGAGAAAATGGTGCAGTCCCAGCAACCATAGCCATTATAAATGGTAAACTCAAGGTGGGTTTATCCAAAGATGAAATTGAATATCTGGGTAAAAAAGGACTCGAGGTTATCAAATGTAGCCGTCGGGATTTACCGATTGTCGTGGCTCGAAAAGTAGATGGCGCAACCACAGTCGCAACCACCATGATGATTGCAGAGATGGCGGGAATTAAAGTGTTTGCAACAGGAGGCATAGGTGGCGTCCATAGAGGCGCGACTGAAACTTTTGATATATCAGCAGATCTAATGGAACTGGCACATACAGATGTGGCGGTTGTCTGTGCAGGCATCAAATCCATCCTGGATATTGGACTCACCTTGGAATATCTTGAAACACAGGGTGTTACGGTTATTGGGTACGAAACGGATCATCTTCCTGCCTTTTATTTGAGAGATAGTGGGTTTGATGTAGATGTTCGTGTGGATTCCCCGGAAGAAGTAGCAGCTATGATGGAAGCGAAGTGGTCCATGAAGCTTCGTGGTGGTTTTGTAATTGGTAATCCGGTTCCGGAAGCTTATGAAGAGGACAAAGAGCAAATCACAACAGCAATTGAACAAGCCCTAGATGAGTTAAGTAAGCAAGGCATTAAGGGCAAAGATTCAACACCATTTTTGTTAGCCAAAGTAAAAGAATTAACCCATGGTGAGAGTCTTGAGACGAACATTCAACTGGTTTACAACAATGCAAGAGTGGCTTCAGGTATTGCAAAAGCCTTTACAAAAGCATTATAGAAAATACTATAGATGGATAAGCCGAACTTCTAGGTTTTTCCATCTATAGCCTCCCAAAAACAATGAACCATATGTCTCACTACAAATAAAGAGGTGAATGATATATAATATGGGTCAAGGTTCATGTTATGTTACTTAATCGTATGACTTTTATAAATGAATTGTAACATATATGTGCTAGTATGAGGTCGTTGTACAAAAGAATCGGGAGGTTCACATGAAAAAATGGATAAGCATTGGGTTACTTGGGATGTTGCTGCTAGCATCATCATGTAACAAAAATGATATTAATATAGATGAAGAATTGCCGGAACAAACGATAATAGAAGAAGAACCAGAGACACAAGATACTCTTGATCTAGACATAGAGGATTCAGAGAGCGAAGAAGTCCCTGATGATTTGGATTTATCTCAGGAACAATTAATGCGTGATCGATTTGTAGCATTTTTATTTACCGGTCCTAATATCAAAGAGGTCAAGACCTATATTGATGAAAATATTCGAAAGGCCCATACATCTTTGGCGGATGATATGTTAGCAGAGCTCATTGTTAGAGGTGAAGTGGGTATGGCACAGCAAACTATTTTCCTTTATGAAGATCCTCAGATTGATATGCATACTTATCTGTTTGATATATATGAAAAAAATGCAGATCGCTTTTCCAATGGGTATGCTTTCTTGGGAAGCGAAAAAGATATATTATTATCTCTAATTGATAATGCTTCTTATAAAAGCAGTTTGCAAATGCTCTTTGATCAAGGCTATGGTCTGTACAGTGCAGAGGGAAGTTTTTATCCGGTGGTAGATTATTTGTATTATTTGCAAGAGTATGGCATATATGTTGGTGATATGACCAAGTCTTATTTGAGTATGCTGTCTGAGTTCGTCATTGAACCTACAACCATTGAGGAGTATTTGGCAATTTCACCGGAAGCATTAAAAGAAAGAGCCTACCGCTCTGAGCAATTTCTCATGGACTATCCATATGCACCTATCGAGTACAAACGGAACATACGTGAAAATTTGACCATAAGCCTTTGGAAGTTATCGAGTCCCAATATATTTGATGGTATGTTAAATGAAGATTTTACAGTATCCATGCCTTTGCAACAAGTTTATGATGATGTTCTAAAGGAGCGCAAGACACCCGTGGTTACATCTACAGTAGAAGCCATAACCGATTGGATTCATACACATGATGGCGGGATACTTGGTAGTTATGAAGACATGGATGGGCTTTATAACCGTACAAATGAGATTTTTAATGCATCACAGGAAATGATGCAAAACTTATATCCTATAGACTAAAAAATAATCACCTTGTCCGGCAAAGTTACATAGGCCTGAACAGGTGATTATTTTGATTATTATTTATAGTTTGTTTGCGAGTTGTGTACCATAGTCACGGCATAGTTTAAGTGCATTTTCATCCGGCTTCCAAAGAACACCAAGTCCTTCTTCGAGAACATCAAAGCCACAATCTTCAAGGGCTTTTTTCATGAGTTTTGGCGACTCACCACTCCAACCATAGCTGCCAAAGCCGGCGGCTTTTTTATTTTTGAAGTTCAAACCTTTTATCATTTCAAGGGTTGCAGCCATAGCAGATAAAATACCTTTGTTAATTGTTGAGGATCCTGCCACCACAAGTTTAGCCTTAAAAACTTCGGAAATCACATCATTTTTATCAGCTGTACCTACATTATATAGCTTAATGTTAAGCGTTGGATCTACTGATTTAACACCTTCGGCAATTGCTTCAGCCATTTTTTTGGTAGCATCCCACATAGTATCGTAGATGACCGTAACTTGATGTTCCTGGTAATTATCAGCCCATTCTAGATATTTCTCAACGATTTGAGTGGGATTTTCTCGCCAGATAATACCATGCGCTGGACAGATCATGCTTACAGGTACGTTAAACCCAAGGACTTCATGGATTTTCTTCGATACCAAGGGGCTAAAAGGTGTCAATATATTGGCATAATACTTAAGGGCTTCTTGATAAAGTTCAGCTTGATCTACAAGATCATTATACATAAACTCGGATGCATAGTGTTGGCCGAAAGCATCATTGCTGAAAAGAATTTCATCTTTAGTATAATACTCGAACATATTGTCTGGCCAGTGAAGCATAGGTGCTTCGATGAATATAAGTTTACCTTCTCCAAGATCCAAAGTATCTCCGGTTTTTACTTGAATAAAGTTCCAATCCTGATGGTAGTGACCTTTGAGTGACTTAATACCGTTGGCGGTACAGTAAATGGGCGTGCCTGGGATTTCTTTCATAAGTTCAGGTAGACCACCACTATGGTCAACTTCACCATGGTTGGCAATAATATAGTCAATCTTTTTTAAGTCGATGACCTTTTTGAGATTGGTTATAAACTCCTCGTCAAAAGGTTGCCATACCGTATCAATCAGTGCAATTTTTTCGTCTTCAATCAAATAGGAATTATAAGAAGATCCTCTATGTGTCGAGTATTCTTCGCCGTGGAATTTTTTTAGATCCCAATCTATTTTACCTACCCATGTAATACGATCATTAATTTTAAACATTTGCATGCTCCTTTCTATATAAATCTTTTGAATAAGACATTGTTTTCTGTATGTACGTGCATGTACATATCTGCTACCAAAGCTTTTAGTTTTTCGTAAACCATGTGATACGTGGTGCATGCATCTTCAGGTAATTTGAAATGGTTGGTTAAGTCTGTAAGTTCATGAAGTGCGTCACCCGCAACGTCATGTTCTGCTTCAAGTTCCTCAATGAGTGCTTTGCAATTAGGGTCATTTGCTATAAGTCTTGGGAAAAGCTGAACTTCTTCTTTCACCAGGTGTCCTTCTAACTCGGTTTTTAATCCCCCGAACAATTTGTGAATCTCAAATAATTCAGGATGACGTTCACCATGGACCATTAATATCTTAAACATCAATTCAGATATAATGGGTAATTCAGCCTTAAGATAAGTATGATGCTCTTTAATGATTCTGTCAATGAGCTGACGGGTGGAGAAATCTGTAAGCTTCATAGATGATGCATCAACAGTAAATTTCGATGCGTTCTCTATGGCTTTATCTGCCTCGAGGAGTAGTGCCTCCATGTCATGCGTATCTCTTTCTATTGCTTCCTTGACCGTTCGATCACCACCGCAACAGAAATCTACACCGTAGTCCATGTATACTTTTACGAGTTCCGGATGAAGGGTTACACTTTCACCGATTGTTTGATTTATGTTTAGTTTTTGCATTTTATGTTTCCTCCTTAGTATGTATTATTGTTGCATCTTTGTCCTTCTCTAGGAAAGTCTATGATAATGCGTTGAAGCGTCGCATTAACTATCAAGGAAATCTTTCCTGCCGGAACAATTTGCTTTGCAAAGCGAGGCGTTGCCTCTTTGTTCTAATAATAGCATTCAAAAAGAAGAAGGAATGTGATATGCATCACAAAATAGAAGAATAATGGAAGAAATATAAGTAAAAACTATACTACCCAATATGTGTACTGTTTTTTTACTTTAGAATGGATCAGTACAGTTATTGCTTTTTGAGGACATAGATTCACACACCGATAACATAAAGTACATGCGCCTTGTTGCGTGATTTGGTTGTTTTCAATGGCAAGGTTATTCATGGGGCAAACACGTGTACATTTGCCACACAAATT
>JAGXFY010000094.1:0-24746 GCA_024636985.1 Clostridiales bacterium
AAAGTCTTTCGGGGAGTTGAGTTATATGAGCATCTAAGGTATGATTAGATTTGGAAAATATACGCATTTTATATAAAAAGAATAATTAATATGAAAATGGAGAACGAACATGCCAAAAAAATATTATGCAGTTAGACAAGGGTTAAAAAAAGGTATATTTAAGACATGGGCGGAATGCCAAGCAAGTACAAAGGGCTATTCAGGTGCTGAGTTTAAAAGTTTCAAAACCTTAGAAGAAGCGGAATCCTATATGAAGATAGATCAGACCTCTCCAATGAATCATCATGTAAATGGGGATGCTAGTATAAAAGAAGTTGAAATAAATGAAGCGGGAATAGCGAAGGCCTATGTGGATGGAAGTTATGATCATAGTACAAAACGCTATGCCGGCGGCGCGGTCATTCTTATTGGAGAAGAAGAGATTCATATTTATGAAGCCGGTGATGATGCTGAACTGGCCACGATGAGAAATGTGGCAGGAGAACTACTAGGTGCCATAAGAGCTATGGAATGGGTTTACAATCATAAAGACGCAATGGGCATAGAGAAATTGATCCTCTATCATGACTATGAAGGTATAGCCAAATGGGCAACAAGAGGATGGCAGGCTAAGAAAAAGGGCACACAGCAATATGTGACACTATTTAATAAATACATTACATCTTATCCGATTGAATTTGTAAAAGTTCTGGCTCATTCTGGAGATTATTATAATGAACTGGCAGATCAGCTGGCAAAAAAAGCGCTGGGTATAGAAAACGGTATGCTATAAAATTAATGAAACTTTATCTACATTAAAGTTTCATTAATTTATTTTTAATGAAATACTTATGGAATTTTATTAAAATAAAGGTTAAAATAATAACAATGGATAGGCATAGTAGAGAAACTTAATTATGACCCTCTACCATGGATTTATAGAAATGGGATGTGAAACATGATAAAAATCAAGAATGTTGGAAAAACATATGGCAATGGTAATATTGCAGTAGAAGCTTTAAAACAGGTTAATCTAAATATAGAAAAAGGTGAATTTATTTCTATTATGGGTCCATCAGGTTCTGGAAAGTCAACGCTAATGAATCTAATTGGATGCCTAGACCGGGTAACTTGTGGGGATTATCATTTAGAAAATGTGAATGTAGCTACTTTGGATGACAATGATTTGGCATCTATACGAAATAAGAAGATTGGTTTTGTTTTCCAGTCTTTCAATCTGCTACCTAGGATTTCTGCTCTGAAAAATGTGGAATTACCTATGATCTACGCCGGAGTTCACTATAAGGAGCGTAAGGAAAGAGGTATGGAAGCCATGCATCGGGTCGGTCTAGCAGATCGTATGGATCACAAACCCAACGAAATGTCAGGCGGTCAAAAACAGCGTGTGGCCATAGCCAGAGCTCTAGTCAACAGACCGGCCATTATATTAGCGGATGAGCCTACCGGTAACTTGGACTCAGTTTCATCAGAAGAAATCATGGCGGAGTTTCAAAAACTTAATGAAGAAGGGGTTACGGTCATCATCGTCACCCACGAGCCGGATATTGCAGAGCATACCAAGCGTGTCATTACATTCGCTGACGGCTATTTAACCAGTGACCGTATGGTTGAGAAACCGATACAGGCACTTGATATATTAAAACAAAAAGAAAAAGCGCTTAATGCGTCATTAAATGGAGGAAATAAGGATGAGAGATGAAGAGAACAAAATGGATACAAATGAAGTGGAAGAAAACAAAGATATGCGTGAAATAAAGGAAACAAATGAAATAAACGATACGAACGATAGGAATGAGATGGATGAAAATGAAGGCATGGCTGAAGTTAACACTTCACCTATAGTCAAAATGGCAAATATTATCTTCGCACCGACGGAGGCTTTCAAAGCCATCAAATCCAAACCCAACTGGTTCATTCCCTTGCTAATTACAATGTTGGCACCTATTGTTTATTATTTGGTTTGTTGGGGACAGTTTGAAGTAACCATGATTAGGGAAATTGAAAAGCAACTGGAAGGCACCGGTCAAGTCGTGACTGAAAGTATGATGGAATTGCCTTTAACCATAGCAAAGGTATCTACTTTTGTTTTTACGCCTATTGGTGTTATTATTGGCATGTTGTTTGTTGCTTTTGTTTATTTTGTTGTGGCTAAGATCGTAAAATCACCGGCTGGATTTAAGCAAATTTTTTCCATGACGGTACATATTGGAATATTATCTGTATTTACATGGTTGATCATGATGGTTATGACGCTAATCAAAGGAGAAATGCCAACTGTATCCGTAACAAGTCTTTCCAGCTTATTACCCGAATCTATGAACGGCTCCGTCTTATCGGCTGTATTGGCACCTATTGAAGTCATTAGTCTTTGGAGCTTATACATCACATACATAGGACTTAGAATTGTAGCAAGTTTTAGTAAAAAAGCAGCAGGTATAACAGTAGGGTTGTCCTTCTTGTTTGGGGCATCCATATCCGTCATTACCGTATTGCTGACTAATATGGCATCATCGGTGCAAATGTAAGGGGTTGTAGAATTGAAGAATAAAATCGGAATTGCTGTATTAATCATAGGTATCATTGCCATTATGATTGTTTACAATTTAAATAAAGATACGACAGGAGAAGGTGGATTTGGTGGCGGTAAAGCTCAAGAAGTCGAGGTTACAGCTATACAACGTGAGGATTTATATTCCAGTATTCTTATAACCGGCACTGTTTTGGAGAGTAATAAATGGGAAGTCATCTCAAACACACCTCTTCAGATTAAAGAAGTGCTGGTTGAAGTCGGTGATTATGTGACTGTAGGACAAGAATTATTTACAGTGGACATGACGGATCTAGAAGCGGAACTTAAGCAGGCAAAACTTAACTATGATATACAAACCTTACAATTGGAGAAGCTTCGAAACCAATCTTCTACATCAACGGCAACGGGCGGAGAAATAGCCCTAGAGTTATCCAGACTCTCTGTTAGTACTGCAGAAAGATTCTTAGAGGAACAACGTATGAACCTAGAAAAAAGTCGTATCCTACTAAGCGAAGGTTTTATTTCACACGAGGAATATAATACGATGACCAAGGCGGTAGAAGAAGCTGAAAATCAATTAGCAACTTCAAAGTTAGATTTGAAAAGAGCTGAAGATGATTTGGCAGCGCTTCTAAAGAGCAATAATCAAGCCAATCAATCCACGCAAATTGATGTAACGATTCAAGTGAAAAATCTTGAAAGCTTAAAAATGAACATAACCACCTTAGAAAACCATATCCAAGAAATATTAGATCTGACCAATGCAACAGGCGAGGGTGTTGTAACAGAAGTACATATAACAAAAGGAGAGCAGTCACCAAGCCTTGCACCTATGTTGACCTTAATGGACATGAACAAGATGAAGGTGGCAGCAAACCTGAGGGAATATGACATTAAGGATATTGTTATAGGCCAAAAGGTTCTAATTACAGGCGATGCGATTTCTAAATCCGCATCCGTTGAAGGTGAAGTATCTTTTATAGCGCCAAAGGCAGTTCAAGCACTCGTGAATGGCAAAGAGGCAACATCAGTACCCATCGAAATTACGATTACAAAAGATATGGACCAATTAAAGCCGGGTTATACAGCCGACTGTGAGATCACCACATCATTTAAGGAACAAGTGCTGGTGGCTTCTTATGATATGTTTAAGGATGATAGGGACAACAATAAGTTAGCCTATGTCGTTACGGAGGATGGCATTGTAGAGGAAAGAGTTGTCGTACTGGGGATTGTTTCTGATTTTGATGCTGAGGTTGTAGAAGGGTTAGAAGAAGGTGAGCTTGTTATCAACAACCCATCTCTCAGTCTAAAAGACGGTATAAAAGTAAAAGTTATCAGTGACCTAGAGAAAGAAGGCATGTAGTATGCATTTGACAGAAAACTTCAAACAGGCTTTCTTGAGTTTGACCACCAATAAGTTAAGGTCTATTCTGACGATGCTAGGTATCATTATGGGTGTTTTTTCTATAGTTGCCATTATGGCCATCAGTAACGCCACCAAGGTTTATATTTCTTCAGAACTTGGAAAGCTAGGTGCAAACACCATCATCATACAAAGTACCGGTTCAGACATAGAAGACCGAGATCGCCTTACCATGAAAGATATGGACAGCATCATACGAGGTGTAGATGAAGTTGAGAATATTACAGCCGCTGCAACCTTTTATTCCAGCATTCGCTTGGAAGATGGGAATCGAGACGCTTTGGTGGCAGGTGCCACCTCACAGTACACCAGTTTTCAAACCATCGACCTTCTGGAAGGAAGATTTATATCAGGATCGGATATTGAAGGTCAAAGAAGGGTTATTATTGTTCCGGATACCTTTGCCAGAGAATATTTCAACAGAACAGATATTTTAGGAGAGGAAGTAAGATTAACCAATGGCTATGGTGACATCATGAAGATGAAAGTAATTGGTATCTTAAATACAGAGGACGATTTGTTTTCATCCTTACTCGAGGGCATTGAGTTTCCGGTGGAAGTGATTGTACCCATCACGACGATGCAATCATTTTTTGGGACAGAGTATGTGGATCAGATTCAGGTCTCTATCGACCCGGAAGCCAATCTTGCGTCAGCGGGCAGTCGAATCGTAAGGCTATTAGAATTTGTTCATGACAACCAGGATAAATATTTAGCCACCAGTGTGGAAGACATTCAAAAATCGGTGAGTGGTATATTAAATGTCATATCAATGGTCTTGTTGGTTATTGCAATCATTACCCTCGTTGTTGGCGGCATTGGTATCATCAACATATTATTGGTTTCTGTAACAGAACGTATAAGAGAAATAGGCATACGAAAAGCCATTGGTGCCAAAAAAAGGGATATTGTACTGCAGTTTTTAACAGAATCCATATTGATGACCGGGTTTAGCGGCCTGATTGGCATATTTCTTGGTATTTTAACAGGTGCCATTATTTCAAGTGTAATCAAGATACCACCGGTGGTGGATATCAAAACCACTGTAATTGCCTTTATTGGCTCGATAGTACTGGGTATTATCTTTGGTGTGTATCCGGCAAAAAAAGCAGCAGACCTAGACCCCATCGAATCCTTACGTTATGAGTAGAACTTAAATTAATAAGTCGCCAAAAAAAACCTCTGATTCTATTAATATTTAACGAGATTGGTACGATATAGATAAGAGAATACAAATACTAATGAGGTGGCATAATGTTTAGAGGTCTATATACAGCTTATACGGGTATGAGAAGTCAACAAGAAAAGATGGATACCATCTCTAATAATCTTGCAAATGTAGATACTGCCGGATACAAAAAAGATCAAGTTGTATCAGCGTCATTTAAAGAAATGTTGACCCTAAAAATAAACGACCCTGAAGTTCCCTACAGTACGTCTATAGGTAAAATGAGCCTTGGTATCAATTCCCAAGAAATATATACGGATCACTTACAAGGTTCTATGAAGCAGACGGACGAGAGCCTTAATATAGCATTGCAAGGTCAAGGTATGATTAAGGTAGGACGCATGAATGAAGAGGGCACTATGACGGAAAGATATACGAGAGACGGATCGTTTATGTTGGATCAAGAAGGACGCTTGGTCACAAGTGAGGGACTATTTGTCTTAGGTGAAGAAAATACAGTACTGACTTTGGATCAATATGATGTGCGTATTAACAAAGATGGTAGTATATATTCGAACGAGGTACGTTTAGGTCAGATACAAATTGTCGGCATAGAAGATACAAAAACCCTACGAAAAGAGGGTGGAAGTTTATATGTCGGAACAGAAGAGACAGTAGAAATTCCATTTGTGGGAACGGCAGAACAAGGCTTTTTGGAAAGCTCCAATGCCAATAGTATTGAAGAGATGATTAACATGATTAGTGTTATGCGTACCTATGAATCCAATCAGAAAATTATTCAGACTTACGATGCAACCATGGAGAAAGTGGTCAACAACGTTGGTTCTATTAGATAATAAACGTGGTTAAAGGGTCAAAACTAAGTTTCACAATATAGTTTTGACACCTTAACCAAACATGTAAGAACCTAAAGGAGGTAGATATAATATGATGAGATCGTTATGGACCGCTGCATCCGGTATGAAAACCCAGCAGGCAACCGTTGATAGTATAGCCAATAACCTATCTAACGTGAACACGGTAGGCTTCAAAAAAGAACGTTTGGAATTCAAATCCTTATTATATGAAACCATGAAAAATGCAGGGGATATTACCAATGGTGGAAGTCCGGTTAACTTGCAAGTCGGTCATGGTGTTAGAACAGTAGCTTCTGTTAAATCTTTTACTCAAGGTACTTTTGAACGTACGGAAGGACCACTTGATTTTGCGATCGAGGGAGATGGATTCTTTACTCTCATGGATGTAAATGGGAATCCGATTTATACCAGAGATGGAAGTTTTAAGACATCTATTCTAGATGGAGAGCTTATGTTGACCAGTTCAACAGGACGCCCAGTTTTGGGTATTGATGGAGAGCCTATTGTATTTGACGAAACCGTTGTTGCAGATAAATTATCGGTGGATGAACAAGGTATTTTCTCAACAATCGTGGATGGTGATCGCGTTGACCTTGGTTTACAATTACAAGTTGTACAATTTCAGAATTCACAAGGTCTAAAGACAATCGGTGGTGGCTTTTATGAGCAGACGGTTGCGTCAGGGATTCCTATTATTGAAGTAGATAATGAAGAAATGGAAGGCAGTATGGTCGTTCAAGGTGCTTTAGAAGCATCTAATGTACAGGCAGTAGAGGAAATGGTTAAACTGATTGTTGCTCAAAGAGCCTATGAACTCAGCTCAAAAGCGATTCAGAGTTCAGATGAGATGTTGCAACGTGCCAATGAATTGAAGCGGTAGGTGAGTAAGATGGAAATTAGTGGACTGGGTAGTAGCTTTTTAAACACTTTAACAAGTGCTGAGACGGCAAAAAGCAAAGTCGAAGACGAAAATTTTCAGAATATTATAAAAAAAGCGATGGAAGATAAGGATGATGAAGCGTTGAAAGATGCTTGTGCAGAATTTGAATCTTACTATTTGAACAAGGTATTTTCAGAGATGCGCAAATCCATTCCAAAGTCCGGACTTTTTGAAGAGAGTCAAGGTCGGAATATCTATGAAGACATGCTTTACGAAGCTTACTCCAAAGAGATTTCTAAGGGACAGGGCGCCGGCATTAAAGATATGTTATACCAACAACTAAAGAAATAGAATAAAATAGAAGAATGATGAAATAAGAAATAAGAAATAAGACTGCGCTTCTTAGATAATGGGAAAGCAGTCTTTCTATTTGAATGTATTTCATGTTATAATACGAAAACAGATGATGACGACAAAAGGCTAGGAGAAAAACAATGATCAAAATCATGACGGTGATCTTGGGCATACTCTATTATTCCACCCAACTCTATAGTGGGATCCAATATGAGGTTATACAGCGTTTATATCCATTGAAGCCGGAAGTGATTCGTGTCCTGGATATTGATATGAATAATCAGCAGATTCGAGTGGAGAATGGCTTATCCTTTGGTGTATTATACGGTTTTGAAACCACTTCAGCCATGGTCGAGGGTAATCAAGCCACCATAGGCGTCAACGGTATGTTCTACAATGATTTAGGTTTACCTTACGGTTTGATGGTTCATGAGGGCAAACCTATACGGGCACAGTATATAGGTACCCCAACGGTGCTGATAGATACAAACAACCAAGTATCCATTGCAGACGTGCGGTTGAAGGCATTTGTTACCTTACATAATCAAGATATTGATCTGTATGGATTTAACGGATTGGTACCCGATGGGAAATGGGTTCTATTTGATGAAGTTTACGGTAAAACAACACGTGTCAGACGACCAAGCACCAACTATATGATTCGTGATAATCTGGTAGTGGATATCATTATAACAGATCAACCGGTGGCACTTAAGGGTTGGGATCATGTATTAACTTTTGTAGGTGAAAACAAGACCATTAAAATTGGTGATACATTTAAATTAGAACTAGATTATGGGCTGGACGATGTTAATGTAAAAGAAGCATTTGGAACTGGCGCATGGTTGGTCAAAAACGGAGAGAATGTAGCCAAGGAATATGAAGCATTTATGGGTTATACGACAGCCTACCAACCTCGAACATTAGTAGGTGTAACAGGGGACAACCATTTGGTTTTAGCTGTTGTGGATGGACGTCTTGAGGGTGAAAGCCTTGGCATGACAGGACAGGAGTCTGCGAAGTTGATGTTAGAGCTGGGCTGCATTCAAGCAGCTTATTTAGACGGCGGATCTTCATCGACACTGGTCATGAACAATAAGGTCATCAACGAACCGTCCGGTGGAGAAGAAAGAGCAGTGGCCCACAGTATTCTGATTTTTCATCAAAAGAAATAGGTTAAAGTGTTAGTAATAACATAAAAAATATGTTATAATCGAGCCTGATTATTTTTCTAAATCAGAAAATAAATCCGACGATATATAAAAATCAAAATGATAAGCACGATTGAGAGGTCTATATGACAACAGAATTATTATGGATTATGGTACTATCGGCTGTACCTGTACTTGAACAAAAAGCAGCCATTCCCTTAGGGTTATCTTTAGGTTATTCAGATGTTCTGGTATACACTGTCACTTTGATTGGTGCAATAATACCGGCGCCATTTATCATGTTGTTTATACCAAAGTTGTTTGAATTTCTAAAACGATTTGATAAATTAGGACGCTTGGTACATTGGTATGAGAAAAGTGCCATGAAGCGGGGGAAAAATATTGTAAAATATGAATTGTTGGGACTCCTTATGTTTGTAGCCTTTCCTTTACCACTTACAGGCGTATGGACAGGATCAGCGGTTGCGGCCATGTTGAAGCTGGATTTTAAAAAAGCCTTTCCTACAGTTATAGTAGGTGCCATGATCTGTGGCCTTATACTTATGTTGGTTTTTAAAGGTGCTGTATCATTATTTTGGATACATGGTTAATGTGTCAAAACTATATAGTTGAACTTTCACCTACCATATGTAGTTATGAATGTATCAACGTAATCTACATATGGTAGGTGAATTTAGTGAAACTTAGTTTTGACCCTTTAACCATCCATGGTTAAATCAAAAATTAGAATTAGGAGGAAATACAATGGCAAGAAGATTATTTACATCTGAGTCGGTTACAGAAGGCCATCCGGACAAAGTCTGTGATCAAATATCTGACGCAGTACTGGATGCAATATTATCACAAGACCCTAATGCCAGAGTGGCTTGCGAAACAGCAGTTACCACAGGTATGGTTTTGGTTATGGGAGAGATTACAACGGACTGTTACGTAGATATACCGAAGGTAGTACGTAATAAAGTTCGAGAGATAGGGTATACAAGCGCCCACTATGGATTTGATGCAGAAACTTGTGCAGTTTTGGTTAGTATAGATGAACAGTCATCCGATATTGCTATGGGCGTCAATGAAGCGTTAGAAGTAAGATTGGGTGAGGAAGACGATGAAGGAACAGGTGCCGGTGATCAAGGCATGATGATCGGTTTTGCATGTGATGAGACAGAAGAACTGATGCCATTACCGATATCTCTTGCCCATAAATTAGCAAAAAAACTGGCAGACGTACGTAAATCAGGACTTCTTAAATACCTTAGACCGGATGGAAAATCCCAAGTTACAGTAGAATATATTGATGATCAACCGGTTAGAGTGGACACAATCGTCATCTCAACACAACATGATGAGGAAGTGACACAAGCTCAGATCAAAGAGGATTTGATTCGAGAAGTGGTACATGCAGTTGTACCGGAAGCATTACTGGACGATAAGACCAAGTTCTTTATCAACCCTACCGGCCGCTTCGTTATTGGTGGTCCACAAGGGGATTCGGGATTAACAGGTCGTAAGATTATTGTAGACACTTATGGTGGTTATGCCAGCCATGGTGGCGGTGCTTTTTCTGGAAAAGATCCAACAAAAGTAGACCGATCAGCTGCTTATGCGGCCCGTTATGTGGCAAAGAATATTGTTGCAGCCGGTATCGCCAAAAAATGTGAAATTGAATTGGCGTATGCCATTGGTGTAGCCCATCCTGTATCCATATATGTGAATACGCATGGCACTGGTGTCATCACCGATGAAGCCATCACTACACTCATTGAAGAACATTTTGATCTAAGACCGGCGGCAATTATTAAAAGCCTAGGCCTTAGAAGACCGATGTACGCCCAAACAGCTGCTTACGGACATTTTGGACGTACAGACATTGATGTACCTTGGGAAAAGACGGACAAGGCAGCTATGCTTAAGGCAGCCATAACAAATAAATAGCATTAATACAATAAAAAAACAGGTTCGCTTTTACAGGAATCTGTTTTTTAATACCCCTATATGCGTAGACTATATTGTCCTTCATATGATAGAATGAATGGATGTGAAAGTATTAAAGAGGTGGATGTATGGAAAGAATTGAAGGCACAGTAGAAGATATCATATATCGCAATGAAGACAATGGTTACACTGTGCTTACAGTTGCAACCAAAGATGATGAGCTAACCGTAGTAGGGCTTATGTATGGCATCACAGTCGGTGAACATATCATTGCTGAAGGCGAATACGCCTCTCACAATATCTATGGCAAACAACTTCAAGTGACGCATATAGAGACGAATATGCCAAATGAAGCAGCAGCCATTGAGAGATATTTAGGATCTGGTGCAATTAAGGGTATTGGTCCATCTTTAGCAACTAAGATTGTCGATCGTTTCAAGGAAGATACATTTTTTACTATCGAAAGCGAACCCTTGAAGTTGGCTGAGATAAAAGGCATTAGTGAAAAAATGGCACAGAACATCGCCACCATCTTCTATGAGCAAAGAAGTATGCGACAGGTTGTAATATTTTTACAAGAATATGGCTTGTCCTTAACCTATGCATTAAAAATATATGGTGAATATAAAGAAAGAACCTATGATATTGTCAAAAAAAATCCATATGTGTTAGCAGAAGACATACAAGGTATATCTTTTAGGATGGCTGACGATATTGCCGAGAAGATTGGCATAGAAAAAACTTCGGATTTTAGAATGATGGCGGCTATTAAGCATGTCTTAATGCGAAGTGCACTGGATGGTCATACCTATCTTGAGCGGGAAAGGCTTATTGAGCTGACGACGGAGCTATTGATTATCGAAGTACTCGATTTTGACCATGCCTTTATGAACTTACAACTGAATGGGCATATTATGATTGAGGAAATTGAAGGAAAAGTATGTATTTTCTTAACATCTTTCGACAATATGGAAAAGTATATTGCTGCGAAATTGTTTGAATTAACCCATGTCAGTCTAGAACAACATGATTATACAGAAAAAGAGATTGAACATATCGAAAAAGAGATGGGTATCTGCTTTGATGAAAATCAAAAAAATGCCATCACCCAAGCCTTAACTTGCGGGACTTTAGTTATAACCGGCGGTCCGGGTACCGGAAAAACCACAACCCTAAACGCCATTATTAAACTTTTTGATGAAAGAAGACAAGAGGTACTTCTTGCAGCACCGACAGGAAGAGCTGCAAAACGTATGTCAGAAACTACAGGTCAAACGGCGAAAACCATACATCGCCTATTGGAAATTAGTGGTGGCGCTGAAGGGCACCAGAGATTTGAACGTAATGAAGACTACCCTATAGAAGCGGATGTCATCATCATCGATGAAACCTCCATGATGGATACAGTACTAACCTATCATCTTCTAAAGGCCATCGTACCGGGCACCAGAGTTATTTTTGTTGGTGATCAGGATCAACTGCCTTCTGTCGGCCCTGGAAATGTGTTGAAAGATATCATACACTCCGGTTACATCCATACCGTCAAGCTTCAACAGATTTTTAGGCAGGCTGGAGAAAGCCATATTGTCGTTAACGCTCACAAAATTAATTCGGGCGAAATGATTGACTTAACCAATAATACCAAGGATTTCTTTTTTGTAAGAAGACAGGATCCAAGACATGTGATTGGAGAGATTATTACCTTAATCAAGTCAAGGTTACCCAAATTTGCAGGACTTGAGAGTTTTGAAGGCATTCAGATTCTAACACCCACACGTAAAGGGTTGCTAGGTGTAGATAACCTGAATCTAGAGCTTCAAAAAAATCTAAACCCACCTTCAAAAGATAAAACGGAGAAATTATATGGTACCCGTTTGTTTAGAGAAGGCGATAAGGTGATGCAGATTAAGAACAACTACAACATCAGTTGGCGCATCATGAGCGACTATGGCTTTACAGTAGATGAAGGCTTAGGTGTCTTTAACGGTGACATGGGACAAATAGTTGAAATCAATCTTTATACTGAAAAGATTAAAGTATTATTTGATGATGACCGAATGGTTTACTATGAGTTCAAAGGTCTGGATGAGTTGGATCTAGCTTATGCGGTAACGATTCACAAGTCTCAAGGCAGTGAGTATCCAATTGTTATTATGCCGATGTTCAAAGGACCGGCAATGTTATTAAACCGGAATCTATTGTACACAGGTATTACAAGAGCCAAGCGATATGTGGTACTTGTAGGAGATGAACAGGTCATCATGCAGATGATACACAATAAAAGGGAAATGCTAAGGAACTCAGCATTAAAACAACGTTTATTGGAGGTGTTTTCTGTCAAATGAAGCATATCATAACGATACTATGGAAGCATCTGATGGCTTTGTTGTATCCGAACTTTTGTTTATTATGTGAGGAAACCTTAGATTATGGCAATGATAAAGCCTTATGTCCACAGTGTGAAAGTGCGCATCCTCATTTAAGTGAAGACCTTTGTGCTATTTGCGGTAAACCGTTAGTCGATTCTTTTGATTTTATATGTTATGACTGTGGTAAAAGAGCACATTTTTTTGAAGAAGGTCGTAGTTTGTGGGTTTATGAAGGGTTGGTTAAGCAAAGTATTTATGATTACAAATACAAAAAGAGAAAAGAATATGGCTTATTATTTGCTAAAGAATTGATTAGGTATTATAATGATACTATTAGATGGGAACTAGATATGGTATTACCCGTACCTTTACATAAGCATCGGTTAAGGGAACGTGGCTTTAACCAGACCGAACTTATGGTAAAGCATTTTGCAAAAAGTTTTGATTTGCAGGTCGGAGGGCGAAAAGTCTTATGGCGTGATAAACCAACAGAGCCTCAAAAAGCCTTATCGGATAAGGGAAGATGGGATAACATGCAGGAGGCTTTTTTTGCAAACAAAGCGTATGTAGAAGGTAAAACCATCCTACTCATCGATGATATTTATACGACAGGCTCAACCATGGATGCGTGTGCCAAAGCGTTAAAGATTCAGGGTGCAAAAGCGGTCTACTGTTTATCCATAGCTATTGGGAGAGGGATGTAGAATAGACCAAAAACACCTGAAATAATTCATGAATCATGGAGGTGTTAGAATGAATGTAAAAAACTGTGTTAAATGTGGTAAGATTTTTAATTATCTCAGTGGTAGACCGATTTGCCCTACTTGTGTTAAGAATCTAGAAGAAGAGTTCAAAACAGTTAGAACTTATGTAAAACGTAATCCGGGTGCTTCCATTGCGGAAGTGGCAGAGGTCAATGAAGTGGACATCAAGCAGATTAAACAATGGATTCGAGAAGAAAAACTGTCTTTTTCCAAAGACTCAGCTGTCGGTATTGATTGTGAACTTTGTGGTGTGACCATTAAGACCGGACGTTTTTGCGATACTTGTAAAAAAACGGTTACCAATGATTTGAACAACGCCTATGAAAAGCCTAAGAAGGTTGAGGAGAACCCCTTTGCTAATCAGAAAAAGGAAACGAAAATGCGCTTTATGAATAAAGACCGATGATAATAGAAGCAACCTCAGGTTTATATAGGAGGTTGCTTTTTTTTGCAAAATTTGGTTTTTATAGTAAAAAAACTTAATGAACCGTGAAGAGATGCCGATAAATAAAGTGAGATAAAAACAAAGGTGGTGAAGGATATGAGAATCAACGGTATACAAGGTGTGAATCAAGCGTACAAACCTAATAAGGCACAAAAAGCCTATGGTTCATCATCTGTTGCAGCAGGCAAGGATACTTTAGCTTTGTCGGATTTTGCAAAGGAATTATCCATAGCAAAAGCGGCGGTTAGCAAGACGCCGGATGTACGTCAAGCAAAAGTGAATGAGATTAAGCAACAAATGGAAGCTGGTACTTATAATATTACGGCATCTCAAGTTGCAGATAAGATTATTGAGCAACTCTAATCCATAGTATTCGTAAGAAGATGACAGTCATACGAGTAAGTAAGGCGTATTTTTGATATCTAAATTACGAATACATGGGTTAAACTTTTTTCTCCAGAAATAGGAATGCCGTATACTCACACAGAAGGGATCTATCATTTAGATGGCAAGTTTAATAGAAGATCTAATTGGAATACTAGAAGAAGAAACAGGATGTTATAGACTTCTACTCGAAGTGGCGAATAATAAAAAGGATGTTATTATTAATGGGGATTTGCCCGGCCTACAGGAACTGACGAAACAAGAGCAAGAACTGGCTGGGCTACTTTTGCGTCTTGAGAAGAAAAGAATAAGCATTATTGAAGATATATGTCTGGTCACCAACAAAGCGCTAGGCGAAATGACCATAGCAAGACTCATCGAGTTACTGGAAGGTCAAAAAGAAGAACAAGGCAAGTTAATAACAGTCACGCAACATTTGACAGAAGTGATTGAACCGCTTAGAGAGATGAACAAGATCAACGAGCAACTTATTGGACAATCTCTTGAATTTGTTGAATTCACCATGAATGCCATACAAAGTAGTAAAGAGCCTATTACCAGTGCGAGTTATAAACCAAAAGGTAAAGGCTACCAGCAAGGCAACAACACGAACTTCTTTGACGCTAAACAATAAAACTAAATAATAGAGCTAAAAATTAAAACAAGAAATTAAGGAGGTGACGCGCATGTCATCCATCGGCAGTTTATCCACAGCATTGTCTGCTTTAAGGGCAAGTGAGTCAGCCCTAAATACAACCGCACATAACTTAACCAATGTTAATACAGATGGCTATGTCAGACAACAGGTATTAATCAAAGAAAGCAACTATATTCATATTGGTAATAGCGGCACCTCAACCATGAGTGTTGGACTTGGTACGGATATACAATCCATCCGACAGGTTAGAGATATATTTCTTGATCAATCTTATAGAGAAGAATCGGGAAGACAAGGGTTTTATGAGGCGACAGCGACAGCCATAGACGAAATAGAAACCATTCTTGGAGAAACAGAAGGTGAATCTTTTTCCAAGATTCTGGATGATTTATGGACTTCTATTAATGAGTTATCGAAGCATCCGGATGGTTTGGAGACACGAGGGTCATTTGTTCAGAATGCTGTTATATTTGTTGAAAAAGCCAATCTGATTATGAATCAGTTAAACGACTATCAAAGGAATGTAAATACAGAAATTACCGACCAGATTAATCGTATCAACACCATTGGAAAAGAAATAAATATGCTAAATGACACCATATCCAAAGCAGAGCTTGCCGGTGGGAATGCCAATGACTTTCGAGATCTTAGAAATAAGCTTTTAGATGAGTTGTCAACCATGGTAAGTGTAAAATATAGAGAAGATAAAGATGGTGCACTCTTAGTCAGTATAGAAAATGTTCCCTTCGTGATTAAAGGCGATTATGTTCCTATGGGAACCATGCAAGCAGAACCTTTTAGCATGTTAATTCGTCCCAGCTGGCCTCACTTGAATGAGCCGGTATTTAACTTTGACAACCCTATAGGACCACAGTATGATAACGATGTGGGTAAGTTAAAAGGCTTAATATTGGCACGTGGAACCAGAAGTGCCAATTACTTAGATCTTAGTGATGTGAATGTTTACAATGAGGATATTAAAGAGTCCGCCATCATGTCTGCCCAATCTCAATTTGATAATTTGATTCATGGCATTGTGACCATGATTAATGATACGGTTGCACCTAATCTACCAGGACCGCCACCGGAACTGGATACAGCGAATGCGCCTTATGGTCTTAATGGTACACAAGGTGATGAGATCTTTTCGAGGAAGTTCATGCCAAGGTATGATGCTGTAACCGGTGAATACAACGAGGAAGACCAAGCCAATGCATACTCCCTATATTCAGCAGGTAATCTGATGATCAATCCGGATATCTTAACGGATTATAACAGAATAGCTCTGAGTCAGAACCTAGGCTATGACGGTGACAGTCAAGTGGCTTCAAGTTTACTTGAAAAGTGGGATGCTAGTTTTAGTACTTTAGAGCCTGGCACAACCGGTGCTATGAGTTTTAGAGAATACTATACAGGTTTTGTAGGCAATTTGGGCAATTTGGGCTATACCGCGAAGAATCAGACAGAAAATCAGCAATTAATGGCAACACAGATTAACAATCAAAGAAACACCCTAACAGGTGTCTCCTCCGATGAAGAATTGGGCAATATGATGAAATATCAACATGCTTATAACGCTGCATCAAGAGTTGTGACAACTGTGGACCGAATGATTGAGCAGATTGTGACGTCACTGGGCATCGTCGGCAGATAAACTTATAACAAATAAAATTATTAAGTGTAAACAGAGAATCGTATAAGGAGGTATGACAATGGGATCAGCATTTTTTGGTATTGGGGTTGGAACCCAAGGCCTATATACAGCAAAAACAGCACTGGATATCACCAATCATAATATTGCCAACGCTGAAACTGTTGGCTACAGCCGTCAATATGGTTTACAGTCTGCTACCAGACCACTGCCAAACGGTATGAAAGGCATGGTGGGTACCGGATCAGAGATTACCAACATTCTTCAGCATAGAGATAGCTATCTAGATAACAAATACTGGAGTATGACCAATGAACTGGGTGAATATGAAGTCAAAGATGAAATACTCAGTCAGATGGAAATACTGTTCAACGAGCCTTCTGAGACAGGTTATAGCACCTTTTTTAACAACATTTTTGAAAGTCTTCAGACTTTATCCAAGAATCCGGGAGACACAACAGTCAGAAATGCCTTTGTAACTTCATTAGAATCATTTGCAACCTATATGAATGATGTCAGTAAGCAATTAACCACCTTACAAAAAGAAACCAATTTTGGTATTAAGACCAATGTGGATCAGATTAATTTTTTCTCCCAACAATTGGCATCCCTGAACCATCAAATCGGGAATCTGGAGTTATCCGGCAAGTCAGCCAATGATCTAAGAGATGAAAGAAATCGTATCCTTGACGATTTGTCAAAAATTGTCAACGTGGATACAAAAGAAATAACCGATGCAAATGGTAAGAAAACCTTCCGTGTATCCATAAACGGTCAAAGCCTAGTATATGATACAACGGCCAGTTATTTAGAAGTAAAACCCAGAACGTATTTAAATAACCCTGAAGATCAGGTGGATATGTACGATATTTATTGGAAGTCAGGAAAAGAACTCTATCTGAACAATGATAACCTCTCAGGAGAGTTAAAAGGTTACATTGATCTTAGAGACGGCAATAACGGTGAGAATTTTAAGGGCGCTATCTTATCAGGAGAAGGTACCAATACGCTTGTCATCGACGGTCCATCTCGAACAGATATCCCTGTCGCAGGCGAGATGAACATCGGTGGAACACTGATTACATATAGTAGCACAACCTATGATCCGATATTGGATCAGATGACCTTTAACCTAGATGCACCTGCACCGGCAGGTGTGGACGGTACGACTACTTTTATTGGTGACAACCAACCTTTTAAGGGCATACCTTTTTATACTCAGGAGTTGAACCATTTTGTAAGGACCATCGCTAGAGAGTTTAATGCCATCAATGAAAGCGGTAATGGTGGCACAGGTACTCAGTTATTTACCTATAAAGGTTATACAGGTGTACCCCCACTAGATGTGAATGATCTAACCAGTTATGAGAAAATGAACATATATAATTTTACAGTCAACCAAGCGGTTATAGAAGACCTGTCATTGGTAGAGACATCAGCAACGCTAGACCACGGTGAAAGTGCCAACGATTTAATATTGAAACTGATTGAAAAAAGACATGACACAAAAATGTTTGAAAAAGGAAAACCGGATAACTACATGCAATCTCTCCTTGGTACCCTTGGTATCGACTCTAAACAGGTGGTAAGCTTTAAGAAGGGTCAGGAAAACTTGATGCTCCTGGTGACCAACCAAAGATTATCAGTTTCCGGTGTAGACCTAAACGAAGAAACCATGAACATGTTGAAGTTTCAACAAGCTTATAATGTATCAGCGAAAATTATCAGTGTTATGGATGAAATCTACAATGTGACCATCAATCAGATGGGTGTCTAGATAAGAGGTGAGAAAATGCGTATAACCAATTCAATGATGACCAATAATGTACTCCTAAATATTAATAGAAATAGAGAAACCTTAAGTCTATACGAAACACAGATGGCAACAGGCAAGAAGATTCAAAAACCCTCGGACAATCCGATCGTAGCTATAAGAGCCCTTAAGTTTCGTAACAATGTAAACGAGATTAAGCAATATCAAACCAATGCAGAAGATGCCATATCTTGGGCAGGGGTTACAGAGCAATCCGTTACCAATGTAACAGAGATTCTAAAAAGAGTGCGAGACTTAAGTGTACAAGCCACTTCAGATGTGCTTAACGTAGAAAACAGGAAAAACGTGGTAACAGAGATTGAACAACTTATGGAGCAGTTTGTGAATGAAGGCAATACAACCTATGCCGGTCGTCATGTTTTTTCCGGCTATAAAACCAATATGCCTTTGGTATTTACTGAAACATCTGGTGACACCTATGAACTCACACAAAGCTTTAGTGCTTCAGATGTGGAGAAGACCCAGCGCGTGGTGAATAATGAGATTATTGACGTAAATAGAATTCGTCTTGGTTATACCGGAGTATCCAGTCCGGATCCGACTTCCCTTATACCACCTTTTACAACAGTTAACACATTAAACGCATCAGATCCGGGCGCTATGACCCCTGTTATTGGTGAGGTTAATTTTATACAAGATACCGGAGAGTTAATTTTTCATCCGGACGATGTAGCGACTATTCCTAATCCTTTAGATTTTACCTATGAAAAAACAGGCTTTGAAAAAGGGGACCTTATGCCGGATCATTATTATGATGGGCAGAATCTAACCACAGGCAGTGTCTTTGCTGTCAGCAATGAGAAGATGCTTTATCAGATCAGTTACAGTCAACAGATGTCCATCAACACTATGGGTTATGATGTTATTGGGATTGATCTGGTTCGTGATGTTGAAGAACTGATTAATGCTACAAAAAGTATCACAGATGACGACACCCTAACCACTGCCCTACAAGAAGACCTATTGGGTGATGTCTTTAATAAGTTGATTGGTAAGATGGATAAACATATCGGAAAATTACTAAACACCCGTGCAGAAATCGGTGGCAAGATTAACCGTTTAGAATTAACCATCAATAGACTAAGCGAAGACAATCTGAACTTTACGGATTTATTGTCAAAAAATGAAGATGTGGATTATGCAGAAGTTATTATGAAGATGGCCGCTCAAGAGATGGTCTATAACGCAAGTCTATCTGCATCTGCTAAGATTATTCAACCAACTTTATTGGATTTTATACGTTAATAGAATCTGTGGACTAAGAATAATTTGCTAAATAAAGATTAAAAAGATAAAATAGAAAATATACCATATAAAGGGAGTGTCTATGATGAAGATTAATACTAAGCATTTTGGAGAAGTGGAAATCGATGAGGAAAGAATTGTAGTATTTGAACAGGGCATCTTTGGCTTTGAAGAGAGTAAGCGTTTTGTCATGCTTTATGAAGATGAAGATACAAAAAACGGTCTATGCTGGATGCAATCTGTAGATGATGAGGGCTTATCTTTACCTGTGATTAACCCTATGTTTTGGTTTCCGGATTACAGCCCGGAAGTAGCAGACGAACAGATTGCCAGAATCGGTGCTTTGAAGGAAGAAGACTTGAATCTGTTTTCCGTGGTGGTGATTACGGATAACTTAGAATCTATGACGACTAATTTAAAAGCACCAATTGTTGTCAATATCCAGACCAAAAAAGGTATGCAAGTGATTGTAGCCAATGAGGAATATGAGATTAAGCACAATCTCTATGAGCAAATGAAGCTTATGAAGGCTGGTGAATAATCATGTTGGCTTTATCAAGAAAGCTAGGAGAATCCATTATTATCAATGATGATATCGTGATTACAGTGCTGGATATCTCAAGAGATCAGATTAAGATTGGAATAGAGGCACCCAAAAGTGTGCCGATTCATAGGAAAGAAGTCTATCTACAGATTCAAGAAGAAAATAAGGCCGCTGCCGCTAACAACGACAGCGCTCTCAGCAAGCTTAAAGACTTTATGAAATAAAAATAAAACTTTTTTAAATTTACTATTAAGGTCTTTGAAAAAGCGGACGATATAGTATCTGTAACAAAGAAAAGAAGCTACGCTTCGTTATGAGCACAGCTCATATTTCTAGCAAAGCTCGTTGGCCAACGAGTGCCAGCAGGGAAGCTGGCATATTCGACACTAACTTGGTTATTGTAAAATCTTAATACAATAACCGAAACTCATGAAATTCAAGGAGGAATAAATTATGAGAATTAATAACAATCTAATGGCAATGAATACACACAGACAATTAGGTATGGGACAAACAGCTGGCGCAAAATCAATGGAGAAGCTATCTTCAGGTTTTAGAATTAATCGTGCTGGCGATGACGCTGCTGGTCTTTCGATTTCTGAGAAAATGAGAGGACAGATTCGTGGTCTTAATCAAGCTTCTAGAAATGCACAAGACGGTATTTCTTTAATTCAAACAGCTGAGGGTGCATTGAATGAAACTCAGAACATTCTTCAAAGAATGAGAGAATTATCAGTACAAGCTTCAAATGATACTTTAGTAAGTGCTGATAGAAACGAAATTCAAAAAGAAATGTCACAGCTAAATTCAGAGATTGATAGAATATCAGACACTACTGAGTTTAATACTCAAAAATTATTAAATGGTAGTTTAGGTGCTGTTGGTACATCAGATACACCTGGAAATGTAGTTTTAGTATCAGCAAGTGGTTTGAAAGTTGGAGATCATGATGTAGTTATTGATACTGCAGCATCTAAAGCTGTATTAACAGGGGCAGGAAATGCAACTGATGCCGCATTAGCTGGTGGTGAAGATATCACAATCAATGGCTTTGCTGTAGATACTACAGGGGTTACAACTGTAGCTGGATTAGTTTCTGCAATTAATGATATAAGTGATGATACTGGATTTACCGTTTCAGGTAGTGATGCTAATCCACTTGTATTTACGGCTACAGAATTTGGTTCAGGAAAATCTATTTCTATTGGTGGAGCAGATGTAGCGGATACAGGAGTTGGAGCAGCTGCTTTAGTAGATGGAGCGGATGCTGTTATTAGTATAACTAATGGCTCAGAAACAAATCAGGTAACTGGTGTTGGTCAAGATGTTACTTTTCAAGGAGCAGAATTTACAGCTGTTGGTGCTGCTACTTCAACAGCAACAATTACGGTAACTTCAGCAGGTGCAAGTTTACATATTGGTGCCAATACAGATCAAACTATGTCAGTTGACGTTAGTGAAATATCAACAAGTACATTAGGTAATACAACAAACAAAATTAAAGATGTTTCAGTTGCAACTGCTGCTTCAGCAGAAATAGCAATTACAACAATCAACGATGCAATTACACAAGTATCAAGTGAGAGATCTAAACTTGGTGCTTTCCAAAACAGATTAGAGCATTCTATCAAGAACTTAGATACATCTTCTGAGAACTTACAAGCTTCTGAATCACGTATCAGAGACGTAGACATGGCGAAAGAAATGATGGAATTCACTAAGAATAACATCCTTACTCAAGCTGCACAAGCTATGTTGGCTCAAGCAAATAATGCACCTCAAGGGGTTTTACAACTTCTTAGGTAATTATTTAAGGGTCCTATAAGATGAGAGTCTTATATGCACATTGGGTGAATTGCTGGAACTTCCTTAAGATCTATATACTACAACGTAACTGGAAACGGTATGCGTGAAAGTTTGAAAAATATAGATATTGGATAATCAGCAGCCAAGCTCCTGTATCGAAAGATTGGAGAAGGTTCAACGACTAGGATATACCATCTAAGGCGAAAGCTATGATGATGAAATCCGTAGGATCAGAGGTGGTCCGAAGTGCCCAACAACCTAATGGTCATTTAGTAAAGACGAAATGACTTGGTTGAAGATATAGTCTGGCCGTTAACGAAAGTTAGTGGATGGTCCGCAAGCAAACCAAGCACCTCAAGGTGTACTTCAATTATTAAGATAATTAAAATAGTTTAAGCATTAAGGGGTCAGGGGATTTTTCCTCTGACTCTTTTATCATTTCTCATAGCGGTCAATTATGATTTCATGATTGGGATAATGCTTTTCGTAATTTGCTTTTTTTGTTATTAAAGCGGATTTTAGATTCATTTTGTATGCCATACAATCCAGTAATGGATGTTGATGTTGAATAATTTGAAGGAACAAAATAATATGGTCTCTATAGTTACACTGTAAAACATAGCCTTCACCATCTTTACGTTTCTTCAAGATGAATTGAACGCCAAAAGTATCAAGAATATGTTTCTGTAATAATATGTTTTCATTTTCTGAAAAAGATTGAGAATAGATTGTAATTCTTGGAAAAAGATGAATTCTGTTTTTTCTAATATATCGATCAATAACAAGTGTACCATCATCTAGGTATAGACAGAGCAGTCCAATGGGATGATTGAGTTTGGTAAGAATTTGAGGTGTTATCCGTTTGCGCCCATTTCTATAAAAAAGTTTATGATAATAACTATATAAAAGGTTACTGGGAGATTTAATACTTGGCGCTTCATACTGATCGTAATACTTGAAATCAAGTGAGGCCAGCATTTCTGCTTTCCATGCACGATAGTCAGCTTGTTTCCTACATCCGTGCTCACGATAAAAAGATTCTTTGCTACGTCCATAGCATGCTAAGCTACCATCGCCAAGCAAACTACCAACAATAATATTTTCTTGAAATTGTGATGGTTTGTACTCTATAATGTTGTCTTCGTATGCCAAAGCTCTTTTTTGTTGTAACTCACGAATAAGTTGTTGTTTAAATACATGGCTTTTTGCAATTTTGTTTTTTGAAACGATGCGTCGAAGCTGATAAATCGATATATTAAGCTCCTGAGCTAGTTTTTCAGTATTCATATTTGGATATTTCTCTTTGATTATTTTCAATAGTTCAGCATTTATTGTAGTCATAGAAGTCACTCTCCCCACCTGAGAAATCAATAGAACATACGTTCTATTTCATTGTATCATATTTCAATGAAAAGCATTAGAAAAAGTAAGAAATGAGGCTAAAGTCTTAGGTGGAAAATGTCCGTGGAGATGTCCGAGGGGACAGTTCTTGCGGTCAGTTCAGACGACTTGGTACGGGCAAGTGAAAGGAAGTTGTGAATGCAGAATGAAAGAGCATTACTTGAAGCGGAACTTGAAAAAGTGAAACGAAAAATCGTGCTACTTGAAGAAACAGAAGCACGTCTACTAAGTATGCGTGTTATTGCTAAGGATGCCGCAGATAGAAAACTGGATCAAAAGGAAATAAGCGCTTATCAAAGTAAATTATGTGAACTCGAGGCTGAAGTGAGATTGCTGAGCGCAGATCTGAACATAACTTAATCCGAACTTAATGCCATATATTACGAATCGCCTATTAACTTTCTAATTGAGAAGCCGATATATAATGTAGGATATAACAATACAAGGAGGTATTACTATGAGAATTGATTCGGTTGGCAGTGCAAACACAATGCCAACACCCCAAAGTGTAGAACGAGTAGGCAGAACGGAATCTCCGGCTCCAATGCAACCCGTGAAGAAATCAGAAAGTCAGAATGAATCTGTGGTTAAGCAACAAGAACGTATCCATGTAGATGCAGAAGTGGCAGCAGTAGAAAATACAATAGAGCAAGAACAGCAAGTGATTAAGGCTATAGAAAAAGCCAACAAACACATTAGAACCTATGACAGACGACTTGAATTTTCAATACATGATTCGACCAAACAGATTATGGTGAAGGTCATCAACACTGAGAATGATACAGTTATTCGAGAAATACCGTCTGAAAAAGTCTTAGATATGGTCGCCCATTTGTGGGAGATCTCAGGCATACTTGTGGACGAACATAGATAGGAGGTACTTCTATGGCAATACAATTTACAGGACTGGCTTCAGGCCTTGATACCCAGAGCATAATACGAGATCTTATGAAAGTTGAAAGAACAAGAGTTGAGACTGTTGAAAAAGATAAAGTACTAGCACAATGGAAAAAAGAAACTTGGTCATCGATGAATGCAAAGCTTTTTAGTTTCTACAAAGAAGATCTCTTTTCTTTCAAGTCAGCAGGAACCTATAATAAGAAAAAGCTTACAAGTTCCAATGAAAATCTAGTTTCTCTTAACACATCTTCTGGTGCTGTAAGAGGCAGTCATAGCATTGAGGTAACAACCATGGCGAAGGGTTCCTTCCTAACAGGTGAAGCCTTAACTGGCGTGACAGCATCAACAACAGCCGGTGAGATGATGACTTTCACAGATCCGGATACAAAAAGCCTAAATATCAGTCTA
>JAGXFY010000095.1:0-11050 GCA_024636985.1 Clostridiales bacterium
GCAGGACTATTAGCGGGTAAACACAAGCCGGGTCAGCCAGCGGATAATACAAGATTTTCAAACAATGAAGTCTACTACAAACGTTACTGGTCCGAGGCAAGCTTCAAAGCGATTGATCGCCTCATTGAAATTGGTAAATCATATAATCTTAGCCTACTAGAACTGGCAATGAACTGGTGCGCTAATCATAGGCAAGTTACTAGTATAATTAGTGGTGTTAGTAAGTTATCTCAATTAGAACAAAACATAAAAGCGCTCAAAACAGAACCACTAAGTGATGAAATAATGGAACAATGTGATAAAGTTTGGCTGGAACTAACAGGCAATCGATTTGGATATAATCGATAGAGAAAGATTCAATAGGAGGGAGCATAAGATACCATGGCATTAATTGTGGGAACGGAAGTAGTCAGTGGGAATAAGGATACACTTCTTCTTCATAGATTGCTTCCTTAGATGCTTCTATGTCTTGTTGGATATGAAGAACATGGTTCATGACAGAGTCATGGGTTTCAACAACGGCATCTTCAAGAAGGCTTTCTTCAAGGTGCATGGCTTCGTCGGATTCGGTCCTAAAGACTGAGACATTTGCCTCCATCTTGTTCGCTAGTTTTGCTAGATCCGAACTCGACGCTGACATGGCGTCAAGAAGCTTGGTCTGTTCCACGATGGATGCGGAAGACTGCTGGGCACCGGCTGCATTTTGTTCTGAGATAGCGGATAATGACAGTATAAGGTTGTTGATGGCTACCATCTGACCGGACATTTCGACACCGGAGTCATTGATGAGCGCAATATTGTCCCTCATGATGCCGATAGCTTCGGCGATACCATTAAATTTTGCATTGGTTCGGTTAACATCCTCTTCCTGTTTGCGTACAGCTTCCCTTGCCATCTCCATGGTTTCGACAGCTTTTGAAGCTTTATCTATAAGTTCTTTGATATCCATTCCGATTTCTTTGGTGAATCTTGTAGATTGCTCAGCCAGCTTTCTGATTTCATCGGCGACAACAGCAAATCCTTTACCAGCTGCACCTGCTCTTGCAGCTTCAATGGCAGCGTTTAAGGCTAGGAGATTTGTTTGATCGGCAATATCTCGGATCATGGAACTGGCTTTTTGAATCTTTATGGAACTGTCACTGGTTGCCCTGACAATGTCTTGTGCAGAGGCAGTCGCATCGTTACTGATCTGGGTTTCAGTTACAAGACTTCGAACGATATCCATACCATCTTCTTTGAGCTGTTCAACATGACCAGCGGCTTCGTTGAGGTAATCCACTTGACGTTGGTCCTCTTCTATGAGCTTAGCAAGTCGGTTGATTTCATGGACACCCTCTGAAATGGCGCTGGCTTGTTCGGAAGCGCCATTTGCAATATCTTCAATGGTCGCAGCAATCTCCTGGCCTGTTGCTGCAGCATGTTCACCACTCTGGGATAGTTCATCTGAAGCTAAAGATACACCAACAGATGCTTTTGATATCTCTTTGATAATCTTCATGAGTTCAAGTCTGGTACCTTCACTTCGCCTTGCCAATGCGCCCATCTCATCCTGCCTAGATAAGATGGAGGCATCCATAGATTGGGATAGGTCATATTCGGAAATGACTTCCATTTGATCTAAAATTATTTTCAGTGGTCTTGTAATGCCCACAGTCAGCTTAAGCGCTATGACGATACTCAGAAACACACCAAGAATCAATGAAATCACCGCGATTATGTCAGAGTGACGTTCTACTTGGATGATTCTTTTTTCTACGGTTTCTTCAATGACTTTTACTTGATCGATGGAAGCCTTTGATGCCGCACTCATGTTCAAGAACTGCTGACGTTGTTCCAATAACAACTGGTCGAAGTTATCAAAAGCCTTCTCATATTTATCCAGACTTTTCATTGCATCTTCAAGACTCTCAGTTACACCTTTTGATGTGGATTCTTTTAATGATGCCTCAAGAAAATACCTTGTCTTACCAAAATTATTTCTAAGTACCTCCGCATAAGTTTCAGATTCCGTTTTTGAAAACTTGGTTGCTGACAGCTGAACTTCCGTGAAGCTATCTAGAGCAGTTTGGAGTCTGTTGTAATTCTTGAAAGATTCAACGACAGCATTTTGATCATTGCCGTATAGGACGTTCACTTGGGCAACATCCATGGCGCGTTTGATGTCCGATACAACTTCGTTTTCTATTGCAATCCGTATCATTTCCTGATTGTTCTTTGCTTTTTCCAGTTCAACATACCCTTCAAATTCGCTTCTGAAGTTACCAATCTGGTCCTCATAAGCAGCCATACTATTTGCGTACTCTGATGTCAAAGCAGGCGTTCTTGCGATCTCAAGAGATAAATCCAGGAAGTTTCTGACCTTGTCAGCGGTTTCCTCTAGTCCGTCATTTTCATAATTTGCTTGTTCAATCTGTGCACTAAGAACACTTTCCTGTGCATAGGCAACGGTTTCTAGTAAATGACTTTGATGACTGATTCTATTAATATTAATCATGGATCCAAGGGCTACAACCAATATAACAGTTGTCAAGATGGCATAACCTACACCGATTTTTTTCCCTACTTTTACATCCTGCAGAAAAACTTTTTTTACTTTCTGTTGACCCATTTCTACCTCCATTAGTCACTGCATCGCAGTATCTTCCTATGTCAAAAATGCATCTTCACAACAAAAGTTGCATATTGATTTCTAGTACTTTCGCCTTACAAAGTCACTATATCAACCCTATCTTTGCATGTCAATGCAAGGGATGAAGTGTTAACCTACTCCTTACACTGTTAACCCAAAGTTAATCTAGGTTCTTCAATAGAGTAATAAAAAAGATGATATCATCATAGAAATCATCTTTTTTATTACATATTTAATTGATCTTGTGTAATGAGGTGAAAATAACATCGTGAAATAATTATAAGAGGTGTTTATTTGAATCAATATAAAGTAATAATTCCATTGGAGTTCTAAAATCAATGGCAGATTCAATGAAGTCAGTATATGATATAAGATTGGCAAACTCACATAACGCTTCCAAGTGTTCGGTGTCATCGAAGGAAGAAAATGCTAAAATAATTCTCAATTCTTTATTGAAAGGTGTCATAACGGGTTTGTTCAGGATTAACAAAGCAAAACCTGTTTTCAAAATATTGTCTTTATTCTTCGCATGTGGTATTGCAATACCTTCCTTTATGACCATATAATCACCATAGCTACTAAATACGTCTATAAGTGAATCGACATAATTAGAAGTGACTGAACCAGAATCCATTAGTATCTGACCTGCAATTTTGATGGCCTCTTCCCAATCTTTAACATCTAAATTCACCTTAACATTGGATTGATTTAGCATCTTATCAATCCCTTTTTGATGATCATCCAAATCATCAATTAAGTTATTTCCCATTGTACTTTTAAGTAAATCAGATACATGTATAATTTTATTTAATCTTGAATTGGATTGAATTAGGTTTATAAGTTTCGACAATCGAATTTTGTTTAATGACTTTGGTAGTGGATATGCATCAAGCTTCATTAGGTCAGCCTCTGCAAGTTTGGAATTTACCTTTATAATGGGTTTCTTAATGGTTGGAAAATCATGGTTATAAGTCGTAATAATAAGATCAATATCTTCTAAACCATCATAATTCTTTGCATAATGAAAAGGGATGGTATCGATAATATTAATGTCATACTGTTGATTTAATTCTTGAGCAAGTAAGACTGAGTTATCATAACCTAGTTCGCATACGAGTAATATATTTTTATTCAATCTAAGATTATTTTTATTCCTTTCTGTAGAAGCCTTAAAATAATTGACCAATTGTGCAACACGATTTTTACTCATTTTTTTTAATTTGGAAAAAGTAAAATCATTTAAAAGCTTAAGTAAGATGCTATGTATGGTCGGGTATAGGATTGGCTCATCACTGGTAGCGACTTCGTGTAAGTGGTAATCACTGTTAATGACATAAAGGGTAGGTTTCATAAAGGTGATGAGCTCTTTGATTAAGGCTTTGTCTTTTGTTAAATCAAGTCCATATAATAAGCTGAATTTTTTGATTAATTTATGGACTAAAACTTCGGTTACGAACCAGTTTTCATAGTAGGCCTCTGGAAAATTGAAGGTGGGACTACCAATATAAATCGATGCAATTTGAAGGATTTCCTGCTTATTTAATTTGATGGAATAATAATTTTCCAATATATGTCTTTGTTGGCTTATGCTCCTGTACTCATCTGTATTCATAAGATTATTGGGGTGGATTAGTTTTTTTAGCGTAAGTTTCTTCTGAACGCGAATGACGGCTATTAAAATATAGAATTTTAGTAACTGAAAAGCATCGTCTGTAATAATATTACTGGTATCTTTTTCTATAGTATAAATAAAATCATCAATAACAGAAGTGTCAATGGAACCTAAAAAATTATTAATGGTATCATTGACAACCAGATGTTCTAATTCAGAGATTGTTAAGAAATCAAGGAGGATACGCAATTGTAGTGTCCTTATATCAATTTCATCCCCAGTTAATACAAGGCCAAGTTTATGGCTTATTTGAAGTTCAAGTCTATAGGAGTCAAGCATTGGCTTGATTTTTTCTATGTCAGCTTTAACAGAGGAACGGCTTAAATCTAACTCACGACTTATGTTTGCAATATTAATTTTACCAGTTAGAGCAAGCATATATAATAGAAGTTTGCTTCTTACTTCTAAAGAATATTGAAATACGGTTAATGATTCAATATATTTTTGAACTAAATTCTTATGATCTAAGGTAAGAACACCACCAGAATTTCTATTGATGACAGGAAGATCATTGTCTTTTAGGATGTAATTGATGTTTTCGATATCATATCGAATACTTCGCTCGCTTAAATTAAAGAGTTCAGCAAGGTACTTAATGGAAATAGATTCGCTTGAATTGATGATATACTTCATAATTTTTATATTTCTTTCGGTTAACAAAGAATCACATCCCATATAGTTATTTTTTGTTTAATATTCAAATTAAATGCAGTCATTTCATAAATTTATGTAAAATGTGCATAATAAGATTATAGCAGAAGGGCGGTTTACTGTCGACTTGTCAAATATTTCAAAATAAAATGAAAGAAGTAAGAAGGTTACTAATTAGGAATTTGCGTTTACAATAAGAGCATGAACAAATAATCTATGAAATGGTGGGAAAAACGTGTTTGAAAAATATTTAGAAGATCGTGTACAAGTAGTTGAGCAAATAACAGATTGGAAAGAATCAATAAGACTTGCGGCTGGAAAATTACTTGAAAAAGGATACATCAATAGCAATTACATTGATGCAATGATTGATAATGTTGTTGTAAATGGCTCATATATTATCATATTACCTAGGATAGCGATACCTCATTCGAGACCTGAAACTGGGGCTTTTAAAACATCGATGTCACTTTTAAAACTAAATAATCCGGTTATGTATCCTGAGGATAAAGAGGTTAATTTGATCATGGTTTTAGCAGCAAATGATAATAAAAGCCATCTTGAATTGATTGCAGAGCTTTCTACCTTTTTAGAAAGCAGAGAAACACTGAATGAAATCTTTAATGCGACGCATCCGAGTCAGATCCATGACATATTGGCAAAGGCAAAAATATGAAAAAAATATTAAATATAAATGGTTTTGAATTTGAAGCTGAATATAGTGATGCTGAAGTGTCAACGATACTGATACCGCTTCTGGAAAAAATGACAGCTCTCCACGATTCTAAAAATGAAAGAATTGTTGTTTTTCTGGCCGCGCCACCAGCAGTAGGAAAAACTACCTTAGCGGTTTTTCTGGAAAAGCTATCCCAAGAAAAAAGTGAATTTTGTGAAATTCAACATCTATCACTTGATGGATTCCATCATAAAAGTAATTATCTTAAAGAACACAAAATCAATTACTTAGGTGACGACATTTACTTAAATGATATTAAAGGCATGCCTGAGACTTTTGATTATGATAAATTCCTGATGTATCTTAAGAAATTGAAATCATCCAATGATAAATGGCCGATATATGATCGAAAAAGTCACGATGTTATAGAAGAAGTTGTAGAAATAACGAAAGACATCGTCTTAATTGAAGGTAATTGGTTACTGCTCGATGAAGAAAGATGGAACCAACTGGTCAAGTATTGTGATTTAAGTATTTTTATTGAAGCAAATAAAACAATGTTGAAAGAAAGATTAGTGAACCGAAAGTTACAAGGTGGCTTAAGTTATGATGCAGCATTGGATTTTTATGAAAGGAGTGACAAGAAAAATATCCAGCGTGTTTTAAAGAATCGTATTAAAGCAGATATTAATCTATCAATGGTAAAAAATGGCGAAAAAATGAAACTACAAAAATAATTTATGGAGGTTATTATGGGACATTCGAAGAGAGCAAGAATTCAAGCAATGGGAGGTTTTTTAACAAGCATAGTTATTCCAAATATCGGTGCATTTATCGCATGGGGATTTTTGACAGCGCTTTTTATTCCAACAGGCTGGACACCAAATGCTCATTTTAGCGAACTTGTTGGTCCAATAATCGTGTACCTATTACCAATACTATTAGGTTACACGGGAGGTAAACTGGTAGGTGGTCAAAGGGGTGCTGTGCTTGGTTCGATAGGAACCATTGGTTTGATCGTCGGTTCAGACATTCCCATGTTTTTGGGGGCTATGATTATTGGACCCGTAGGTGGCTATATTGTTAAGAAATTTGATGACTTAATTGAAGGTAAAATGCCTACAGGTTTTGAAATGATTATTAATAATTTTTCATTAGGATTTATGGGACTTGGTTTAACTTTATTATCCTATCAATTTATTGGACCCGTAATTGAAAGTGCAAATGGACTAGTAACAACCATGATTGAGGCTTTGGTTGCTACAGGCTATTTACCATTGTTATCCATAATCAATGAACCTGCAAAAGTACTCTTCTTAAACAATGTTATTGACCAAGGGATCTATTATCCATTGGGAATGCAAGATGCGCTTGCAACAGGAAAATCAATTTACTTTATGGTTGCATCTAATCCAGGACCAGGTCTTGGTATGCTTCTCGCTTTTACAGTATTTGGAAAAGGTTTGACTAAAAAATCTGCACCAGGTGCGATTATTATACACTTTTTCGGTGGTATTCATGAATTATATTTTCCTTATGTATTAATGAAACCAATGATGATTTTTGCCATGATTGCAGGAGGCATGTCCGGTATTGTGACATTTAATCTGTTTGATGTTGGTTTGGTTGCAGGACCTAGTCCGGGTTCAATCTTTGCTTATTTGGCACTAACACCAAAAGGAAATTTCGTGGGTGTTATTGCAGGCGTTTTAGTTGCTACAGCAGTTGCCTTTTTGGTTGCATCGGTAATTCTGAAATTTGAGAATAATACATCAGAAGACGAAGAATTGACAGACTCAATTAAGAAATCTAAAGATATGAAAGAAGAAGGTAAGCAGTTACTAAATGACAGAAAAAATACGGCTAAACCTGTTCTGGCAAAAGATATTAAACTTATTGCTTTTGCATGTGATGCCGGTCTTGGCAGTAGTGCCCTCGGTGCAAATGCATTTTCGAAAAAGCTGAAAAAGCAAGGTCTGGATATTGAAGTCAAGCATTATGCGATTGAAAATGTGCCTGAAGATGCGGATGTCATTGTAACACATAGTAATTTGGTGGAGCGTGTTAGAATAAAATTTGCAGATAAACGTATTATTGCAATAAATAATTTCCTGGAAGATGAAAATTTATTAATGTTTTTCGATGAATTGGTTTAGTAAAGTAGCGCTTAAACGGATTGTTCATCAGGTTTTACTGATGCTTTGATGGGCATATTGAGAATACAGGAAATACGATAAGGAGTTTATATGAGAACAAAAGCAGCAGTTCTAAAAGGTAAAAAAAGTATTGAAATACGGGATTTTGAGTTGCCTCAAATTGGCCCTAACGAATTACTGGTTAAGAATATTTCAAACAGTATTTGTTTATCAACATTTAAGGCGGCTAAGTTAGGTGAAGATCATTTCAGGGTACCGCCTAATATAGCAGAAAAACCGATTATTACAGGTCATGAATTTGCGGGGATCATCGTTGAAGTCGGTACGAATCTTGTAAATCAATTCAAACCCAATCAGAGATTTGTTTTGCAACCAGCCATGGGGTTAGATACTGGGTACTCTGCCGGTTATAGTTATGAATATTTTGGTGGAAACGCTACATATTGTATTATACCAATTGAAGCCATAGAGCGGGATTGTGTTTTGAGTTTAGAAGATGATTACTTTGCTAATGGATCTTTGGCAGAGCCTATGTCTTGTATTATTGGTGCATATAATGCATCTTATCATACTAAACCGTATATATATAAGCACGATATGGGCATCAAAGATGGTGGAAAATTGGCGTTGCTCGGTAGTGCTGGACCTATGGGATTGGGTGCAATAAGCTACGCACTTTGTTCGAAGAACAAACCGGAGCTGGTTGTCGTTACAGATATTGATCAAGGTAGATTGGATAGAGCGAAGAGGTTGATCACACCTGAATCCGCAATGGCGCTTGGAATCACCTTAGTCTATTTAAATGCAAGTCAAGAAGACGCTTTTGATCAAATGATAAAATTATCCAACAATCAAGGTTTTGATGATGTTTTTGTTTTTTCAGCAATAAGTAAATTAATTGAACAAGCAGATGACCTGCTTGGTCAAGATGGCTGCTTGAATTTCTTTGCTGGACCTACAGATAAAAAGTTTAAAGTACCGTTTAACTTTTATGATGTCCACTATACAAGTACTCATATTGTAGGGACATCCGGTGGCTCAAAAGATGATATGAAGGAATCTCTAACGCTATCAGCTTCAAACAAGATAAATCCCTCCTACATGTTAACCCATATTGGAGGTATAAATGCAGTACCTAAGACGATTATTAACTTAGATACATTTATAAGTGGAAAAATAATGATTTATCCTCATATCGAAATGGAATTAACTTCAATTGAAGATATTGTAAATGGTCATGTCGAAGGTGAAGTTTTTAAAGGGCTAAAGACGATTCTGAAAAATAATAATGAAATATGGTCAAAAGAAGCGGAAAAGTATTTGTTGGACTTTTATAAAATTTCAGTTTCTATAGGATAAAATAGGAGGTAATTAAATGATCACAAAAACATTGACGATTCTTTCGGAAGAAGGTTTACATGCTAGGCCGGCAAGTATATTAGCAAAAGCAGCCATTAAGTTTGAAAGTGAATTATTCATGTATAAAGAAGGGGAAATGAATAAAAAATATCAACCAAAGAGCATTCTATCTTTATTGACGTTAGGAGCGGCTAAAGGCGAAAACATCGTTTTTACGGCAAATGGTGAGGACGAAGTAGAAGCAATGAATATGATAGAAACGCTTATCCAATCGGATTTTCGTTAAAAAAAAGGATTCATGGATATATGCACCTTACTTGTTCTCAAGGAAAGTATGTAGTTTTATTACATCTGTTAGAAAAGTAGGTGCATTTTCATGTTGGTAGGAAATGATTCTTACGTATGTATTTGTGATCTAAATGAGCCGTTTAAAGAAATAAAATCCCTTATTATTGAATGTTAACGGATTGGTCACACAAATGTAAGATATAAGTGATTGTAAGACAGAGTTCCAAGTGGTAAAATACCCTTGTTACTGTTGATGTTCTTTGTATATGGTATTAATTAATTAGGAAAGAAAAATATACATGGAATAATGACTGATATAAAACGGATGAAAAAGTGATAAGGAAAATAGGTAAAATATGTTAAGAAAGATATATGGCATTATAGTATTAACTGCATTATTCATGGTATTACTTGAAGTACCTGCATTGGCGGTTGAGCCAGGGGAAGAACGTGTTACCTTAGGTGCGAATCTGACAGAAGCACAGATCACTCAGATGTATACAGATTTTAATCTTGAGCGCGGGAAAGTAACAGAAATAATTGTCACCATTGAGGAAGAAAGAGCATACCTTTCTGGACTTGTACCGGATGAAAAAATTGGTTCGGCTTCCATATCGAGTATTTATATCAAAACCCTCGAAGAAGATTCAGGGATTAATGTTACAACAAATAACATTAATTGGTGTACAGAAGATATTTATAGGAATGCACTTATGACCGCAGGTGTAGAAAACGCAAGTGTGATGGTATCTGCACCATTTATGGTATCGGGTACTGCGGCGCTGACCGGTATATACAAAGCCTATGAGGATATCACAGGCATTTCTCTGGATGAAACGGCAAAAGAAGTTGCAGCAGAAGAGTTGGTGATCACAAGCGAGCTTGCAGAAACAATGGGTAGTGATGATGCGACCATGCTTATGAATGAGTTGAAGAAAATACTGGATGAGACAAAGGACATGACAGACGAAGAACTAAGAGCGGTTATCCTTAGTTTGGCAGATGCACAAAATATTGAGTTGACCGAAGAAAATATCCTACAGATCATTAATCTCAGCAGAACACTGGAAAAGTTGGATATTTCCGAGTGGGGCGACAAATTGTCCCAATTAGCAGAGACTATGGAGAATGCCAAAGAAGCCGGAAAAGGTATTACATCCTTTTTAAACGGCCTAGAAGATTTCTTTGCAGGCGTTAGTGATTTTTTCGCCAACATATTTGGCGGAATAGGAAAGCTTTTTGGCAGCTAAAAACCCATTAAACAAATCATGCTAATTATTAGAAGGCGTCAACTCTTTTGAGTTGATTCTTTTTTTATGCATCGATTTTAAGACAGGTAAAAAGCGCCAAGTATATTATGTAAGAAATCTTACATAAAACCATGCTTGATTATGGTATTATATAGAGAGAGAGTTTGCATTTACAATAAACGTTTTTTGAGGAAAGAGTGATAAAGTGACAGTTATAATAAATGTTATTAAGTTATATGTGGAACGTTGGGACTTCTTTCTTGAGTTATTGCTTCAACACATATCCTTATCTCTTATTGCGATATTCTATATCACCATAATTGGACTTAGTATGGGTATCTACATGACAAGGAATAAGGTTTTTGCAAC
>JAGXFY010000096.1:0-17347 GCA_024636985.1 Clostridiales bacterium
AGTATAGAAGTATAGAAGTATGTAACTGTAGTTTTATAATTCTGATTTTGTAATTGTAATTTGCAATAGTATGAGTAGTATGTAACATGTAACATCATTATTTTGTAAATCTAACAGGATAAACGAGAGAATTGCATGAAATGAAATTGAATATTGAGTAAATATAATGCGAAGGTCAATTTGACCTTCGCATTTTTGTATAAACTATATAGTTCTAATGCTTTAATTATTTTTATGATGTTTTGGTACTGTTCTTATTGGCACGTAGGCGTTCTGTTTCTCTTAGTATTTTCTTGCGAAGACGAATGCTGTCCGGTGTGATTTCAACCAATTCGTCATCAGCAATGAATTCAAGAGCTTCTTCTAGAGAAAAGATCTTTGGTGGTGCCAGCTTGACAGCATCGTCGTTACCGGATGATCTTGTATTCGTTAACTTCTTATTTTTTGTTGGGTTAACAGACATATCGTCTTTACGTGAATTGATACCAATAATCATACCTTCGTAGACTTCTGTTCCGGTATGAATGGTCATAGTAGCACGATCGGATAAGTTATTAAGAGAATAAGGGGTAGCGATACCTTGCTCACCAGAGACAAGAACACCATTATTTCTACTTGGAATCTCACCTTTATAACGTTCAAATCCTTCAAAGGAACGAACAATCGTAGCTTCACCTCTTGAATCTGTAATCATTTCAGAACGGAAACCAAGCAGACCTCGTGTAGGTGCTATATATTCGATTTTGGTAAAACCATTTTCAGAGATCATGTTCTCCATAGTACCTTTTCTATTGTTTAGAGAAGAAATGGCCATACCTACATAAGAATCCGGTAAAGTAATTAAGACACGTTCTATAGGCTCTACGGTCTTTCCATCTTCCTTGTGCATGATAACTTCAGGCTTTGAAACACTCAGCTCATAACCTTCACGTCTCATATTTTCAATGAGTATAGATAAGTGTAACTCACCACGTCCTGAGACTTTATAGCCTTCAAGGCCACCAAGGTCTTCTACTTTTAGACCCACGTTGACTTGAAGTTCTTTTTCCAGACGGTCTCTAATATGTCTTGTCGTTACGAATTTACCAACACGACCGGCAAAAGGAGAGCTGTTAACCAAGAAATTCATAGATAGCGTCGGTTCTTCTATATGAATCATTTCCATACCTTGAACATTATAGATATCACAAAGGGTCTCACCGATGGATAGATCTGCAATACCGGCAACAACAGCGATATCACCACTAAACAGTTCGTCTTTAGCTGTTTGTTTTAGGCCTTCATAACAAAAAAGCTTCAGAACCTTACCGGTAGCAACACTACCATCTCTTTTTGTGATTGCTACTTGTTGGCCGGCTTTGATTGTACCTTTTGTAACACGTCCGATACCAAGTCTACCGATATAATCATCATAGCCAAGAGCAGATATTTGCATCTGGAGTGGTTCATCATCATAATCAGGATAAGCAGTGACATGATTGATGATGGTTTCAAAAAGAGGCGTCATATCGCTACTTTCTTCACCCATCTCATTAATGGCATAGCCATCCCTTGCAGCTCCATAGAGAACAGGGAAGTCGAGTTGCTCATCGGTTGCGTCAAGATCTACGAAAAGATCGAAGGTCATATCCACAACTTCTTCAGCGCGTTCATCTTTTTTGTCGATTTTATTAATAAACAGGATGGGTCGTAGGTTCATTTCTAAAGACTTTTGAAGTACGAATCGAGTTTGTGGCATTGGGCCTTCACTGGAGTCAACCAGTAAGATAACCGTGTCCACGGTCTTCATAATACGTTCAACTTCAGAAGAAAAATCCGCATGACCGGGTGTATCTACAATATTTATTTTATAATCTTTATAACGAATTGAACAGTTTTTAGAGTAGATCGTTATACCACGTTCTCTTTCAATGTCGTTGCTGTCCATGACACAATCAATGACCTCTTCATTTGCTCTAAATACACCATTTTGGTTTAAAAAAGTGTCAACCAACGTGGATTTGCCTGCATCGACATGGGCAATAACGGCAATGTTAATGATTTTTTCTTTACTCATAAAATCCTACTTTCTAAATAACTTTATACGTCGTAATTTATTCTTAGTATCCAATCATATAGTTTAACCGCCTATCGGTCAAAAAGCAAGTTTATTATGCCCTAAAAGTAAAAAACTGGCATAACCAATAAAAAAAATCATAATAAGGAAAGGTTATTGGACATAATAAAGGCTTGAAGCGTAATGCCATTGAGTTGAATTTTAGACCATTCATAAGACAACCTTGACAAAAGCCGGCTTGGTGATACAATCTTATTAAGGAAAAAACTTAATAGACTGACGGAGGTAGTAGACATGTTATGGCAAGAAAAATTTTCACTTGGAATACCTGTAATCGACGAACAACATAAGCAATTGGTGGATCTGGTTGAAGAAGTCAAAGGTCTTATCCATGATGCTGAAGATGGTGTGGATTGTTATGATGATATCACCTATGTACTTGGGAATCTGAAAGACTATACAATTACTCATTTTGCAGATGAAGAGGCCATGATGGAAAAATATGGCTATGATAAAATCAATGCACACAAGATGGAACATGCAGCCTTTGTTGCCAAAGTGCAGGAATTTTTAAGTAAGGATATTGACTTTGATCAGATATCCGTGCTTGAAGATCTTGTGACTTTTCTTTTAGATTGGCTCATCGATCATATCTTAGTGACTGACAGTCAATATGTTGGTGTAGTTAAATAAATCAATTTCTTAATGTGAATGGTACCATTACGAACATTTGAGAAACAGAAGGGTTCATATTGAGCCCTTTTTTGTTGGATTTTTTTGTTTGATACGCTTGATAAGCAATAAAGATTAAGTGGATATATTGAAAGCAAAGAGATTATTGTGGTACTATAATTAAGAATGATAAAGGGTTTTCTAGATTTCTCGGTAAACACCTTGACAAAGGAGATAGTGATATGAACATCATTAATGCAAAATTTAGCCCAACAGCAATGGAAAAAGCATTTATATTACGTTCAGAATTACTTGAAGAAATGACAAGAGATAAAAATAAGAATGTGATATTTGTCACAGCACCCGCAGGTTATGGAAAAACAACATTACTATCTCAGTTCAACCATATGACCGATGAAAAAGTAATGTGGTATCATTTGGATATGTTTGATAATGAGATTCTAACATTTATGACCTATTTATCAGAAGGTATAGCAAGATGTCTTGGCAAGCATCAAGAGGATATTGTACCCTTTTTAAATGAAAGGTTAGATCAAGGTGACATCAAAGGGCTGGTTGCTGATTTGTTAAATTACTTATCACAAAAGTCTCAGGATCCTCTATGCATTATTTTTGATGATTTTCACTATCTTACTGAAGACCTTATTCATGAATGCATAGCAGTATTTATTAGATACTTACCATCAAATATACGCGTCATTATTGCATCAAGGACCCAACCTGCTCTTGATTTGGATTTTTTATTGACCAGTCATCGCTTTGCAGAAATTAGTATTGAACAATTGAAGTTTTCTCAAGCAGAAGAAAGTACCTTTATTGATAAAATCAAACCGAATCATCAAGAAATATATGATCGAGAACTCATCCGAAAGAATAATGGGTGGCCCTTTGGACTCAATCTCCTACAACATGCAATAAGTGAAAATCTTGTAAGTGGCTATGAGATTCAAGAACTCTATAAAAAATGCTTTGATAATATTTTCGAAATGTTTGAGGATCAAGAATTTTTACGCTCAACCTGTCTCTTAGAGATATTAGATGTTGAGGCATGCAACTATATTGCCAATAGAACCAATGCCTATGAAACGCTTAAAATGATGTCTAGGAAAGGTCTTTTTATCAGCAAAATTCATTCGGGTGTATTTAAATATCACGACTTATTCAGAGATTATTTACAAGAAAAAGTATCGAATAAAAAAGAGGTTTATGAGAAAATAAGTGCATACTATATATATAGAAATAATAATTTAGAAGCCATTGATTATTTACTCTTATCAAGAGACTATGATGAGGCAGATGCTCTCTTGAAAAAAGGCCAGTACACATATGTTTCTATTGCCTATTACTCAAAAATCTATCACTGGGAAAAGAAAATATCCACAAAAACGGCCTATCAATATGGGAGCTTTTCACTCATTAAAGCATTAATAGCCCTTAAGAATCTGGAGGTAGAAAGCGGAAGACTATTTATTGAAAATGCACGCACGCTTTTCTGGGATCAAAAGAACGAAGAAGGCTTATTAAAAGCGGATATTATATGGGTAAAGGTGTTGCGTATGGAATACAAGGCTGATGAAGCCTATGCCCTTGCTAATGAGATTTACAAAAAAATTCATAATCGACCATTGGATGAAAAGGTGGATGTTTTAAGTGAAAAATTATATATCAGTGCCTTTTTAAGCAGGGTAGATGAAGAGTTTATTGTATTAAAAAATGAAATATTATCAATAAATGAAAACCATATAAAAACTTCTGAGGTACAGGCATTTGCGCTTTTGGAATATGCGGCTTATTTAATTGGAGAATATCGTACGGCCATGTCCATTCAAGCGAAGTATCGTGATAGAATATCTCCGCTCAACTCAATAATTTATACCATACGCATCTATATGGTTTGGGGACATCTAGAAGAAGGTAAAACCTATGTATTAAAAGAAATCGACAATGCCAAGCGATTTGGGTTAAGTGCCAACTTGCCGGAGCTTTATGGTATTTTGGCAGAACTGGAATTTCATCATGGTGAATATGGACATGCTGAAAAATATTTCAAAGAAACAATGAAGTGTTTCGTAGACAAAAATAATAATTTGTACCATTTAAGTACATTTACCTATGCAACGATGTTGGCTTTTTTGGGACGTAAGGATGAAGCTTTAGAAATGGTAAGAAATTATTATCCTCGTATACCTAAAAATAACCATTTAGGTTTTATGATGGTGGATATGATGTTATCTCAAATGTATTTAATTCTAAAGGATTATGACTTGGCGATTGAATATGCTAAACGGGCAATGGTACCTTCAGAAGCTTTTGGTACAAAACTCTATGTGGCAACCTTGAGTGCTGTTATTGCAACTGCGTATTTGGCTAAGGGTGATGAAAGAAATGTCCTTAAGTACGCACAAACAACGATGGACTTATCTGAAAGTGGCTATTACATTCAGGACTTTATGACTTTTTATGAATATTACAAGCCTTTGTATCATTTTTGTTTGCAAAACCACATACACACAACATTTGTAGAAGAAATTAAAAATAGGGTAGGTCAAGGGCTAATGGAGCAAGAAACGAACGATTCAGAAAAACTGTATGTTCGCTTTTTTGGTGATAATATTGTAAAGGCAGGCGGAAAGCTTGTTCGTTGGCGAACGGTAAAAGCAAAGCATATCTTTTATTATTTACTTTATCATAATAAAACAGGCGTCACCAAGGACAAGCTTATGGACACTTTTTTTGAGCATTATGATTTAGACAAAGCCAATGGTAATATAAGGACCTCCCTTACCTATATTAGAAAAGCAATGCAAGATGTTGGGTTTGAAGATATCATATGGCAAGCCAATAGCCGTTACTTTATTAATGACAAGATTATTACGACGGATTTAATGCATTTTAACCAACATATTGAAGATTTGAATAATACAGATGAAGATCCAATTTTGTCTGCAAAAGCGCTAAATAATATCTATAAAGGTGCTTTTTGTGAAGATATTGATATCTATGAATTTAATCTGGAAAAGGAAAAGTATTATAATACGTTTCAAAATGTAATATTAAAAGCAGTATCATTACTTGAGGAAAAGAAGGATTATAAAGAAGCCGTTAATTTTATGAATATTCTGATCCAACACCAAAACTACAATGAAAGCTATTACCAGAAAAAGGCAGAGTTGTATCATAAAATGGGTAATCAGGTTATGATGAAAAAAACGGAAGAAGAATTATGGCGCATTAAGGAAAAATAAAATATTTCATATACTACTTATATACTTTTATGGGCTGTCTCAAAATCCGAGACAGCCCATTTTTGTTAACAATTGGTTGATGAATTGTTAACAAGCATTCGTGTACCATAATAAATTAGAAAGCCGATTAACAGAAGGGAGGAGGCATTTAGGAACACAGCTTTTCCATGCATTTAATATATTATATTAGGAGGCGTAAATGATGAAAGGATTTAAAAAAGGTGCAAAAAAACTCGTTGCAATCATACTATCATTAGCAATCAGTATACCGGCATTTACAATCAGTGTTTCAGCCAAGTCAGACATCGAGAACCATTGGGCAGGAAACACGATCAAAGAATGGATGAATAAGGGTTTAGCCGGGGGCTATGGGGATGGCTCCTTTAAACCGGATAACAGTATTACAAGAGCTGAATTTATGAACCTTGTTAATAAGGCATTCGGTTATACTGCAGAAGTAGAGATTCAGTTTAGTGATGTTACAGAAGGCGTTTGGTATTATAACGTTATTCAAAAAGCAGTTGCGGCAGGGTATCTTGGGGGCTATCCTGATGGTACAATGCAACCGAATAATCTTATTTCAAGACAAGAAGCAGCCATCGTCATTGCAAAAGTTAAAGCGTTGACACCAAACGCAGATGCTGGTATGAATTTTACGGACTCCAGTGAAATGGCATCATGGAGCAGTGGCTATATAGGTGCGCTTGTAGAAGCAGGATTAATGGGTGGTTATCCGGATGGTAGCTTTAAACCTACGGCTCAAATAAAGCGAGCAGAGGCTATTGTTGCACTTAATCATGCCATGAGTACCATAATTTATAATAAAGCAGGGACATATGGTCCGGTAACAGGTGCTGAGACTATTGAAGGTAATGTCGTTGTTAAAGCGGATGGGGTTATACTTCAGAACCTAATAATTACAGGAAGCTTAATCATAGATGAAGCGGTAGGACAAGGCGATGTTACTTTGAACAATATTATCGTCAATGGAGAAACCTATATTAGAGGTGGAGGCGAAAACAGCATCCATATTAATGGTGGTCAGTATAATAGGATCATCATTCAAGAAACAGCCGGTGGTAAAGTTCGAATCGTAGCCATAGATGTAGAAGGTGCAGATATTGTAATCGCAGAGCAAGCTGCAGGAGAGACAATTATACTTGAAGGAAAGTTTGATAGTGTTCTGTTGCAAGCGAATCAAGTTGCGTTTCAAACACAAGGCAATACTGAGATATTATCTATGACCGTATCAAAAGATATTAAAGACAGTACAATTCTGATTGGTGCAAATACAACAGTTACAAAGTTATCGATTGAGTCACCATTAAAAGTAAGTGGTGATGGTAGGATTTCGGTTGTTGATGTAAAGGCAGAGGGTGTCATTTTCGAAAAGGCACCCATAGAGATGAATGTAACAGAAGGGATTCAATCTCCTGTTGTTGAAAACACTTCAAATAATACGGGTGGAAGTAGTGGTGGCGGCGGTGGAAGCAGTACACCTACTACACAAACGATAACGGGTGTACTAACAGCCTCAGCAGGAACACCGGATTTGTCAGTTGCTTCGATTCAATTAAAGCAATCAGGTGTCAATGTTGGATCTATGATTCATCCGGCAGCTAATGGTACATATAGTATGAGTGGCGTTTCAGCAGGTGCTAATTACACAATCGCCGTAAGTTTAGAGGGCTACTATGACTTTACAACGGCTGCATTTACAGTGACACAAGGTACCAACGTCACAGGGAAAGATCTTCAAGTAGCAAGAAAAGAACCCATTATTACAACGGCTACCCCTGGAGAATATACGACGATAGCAAGAAATACAGCAGGATTAACATTGACAATTGATCTAACCTCCGGCAAAGTTTATGATATGCAAGTCGAGAATCTAGGGCATACCTTTGCAGAAGCTTTAACGGTAGAGGATATAAATAATTGGTCCATTGACACAGGTACGACAGGTTTAACCCTTGGTGCTATAACCAGAATCAATGATACGCAAGTAGAAATCAGTTTCACAGGTGTCGCATCTGAAACAAGAGCATTTACCATACAGGTATTAGACACAGCAATTACTGGCGATTATGCCTTTGATAGCAATGTTTTACATTTTAGTGTTGTTGATGACGGCTTTATAAATGATGCAACAAGTACAAAGCAAGTTTATTATGCGGTCAACACCGATGTGACAGACTTGAAAGGTGTCGTCGTATTATCACATGGACTTGCAGAACATCTTGGCAGGTACAATGAAGTTGTAGAAGCGCTTAATGCAGCAGGCTATGGTACCTACAGAGTGGATCATAAAGGTCATGGAAGAACAGGTATTGAAAACGGAGATTCGGGTATTGTGGGCGCTTATAGTGAATATTATGAAGACCTAGATTTGATTGTTGATATGGCAATATCTGAAAACCCAGGCAAGCCTATTTATATGTTAGGACATAGTATGGGTGGTTTAATTGCAGCAATGTATGGTGTGACCTATCCGGACAAACTGGATGGACAAATCTTATCAGGAGCAGCAACAGGCCCTTATTATTTGAACTTCGGTGCTGAAGACGCTTTTTACAGTCAATTTGGTGGGAATGCATTGTACATGCTACCAAATAGCTTAACAAGTACTGTAAGTCGATACCCAGCAGTACAAAACTATTATTTTGTAGACCCGTTAAGATTAACAGAGTTTTCCGCACAACTTTACTGGCAGACCTTTGCAGGTGGATCTATGTATTTATCGGATCAAATTGATGACGGTCAGTATACCTATCCAGCATTGATTATCCATGGTGGCGATGACCGAATTGTTTCTAAAGCTTTTTCTGAAAGTCTATACAACAACATTGATTCAGCAGATAAAGAAATAATAATCTATGACGGTTTATTCCATGAATCGCTCAATGCAAGAAATGAAAAGGCAATCGTCATGAGTGATATTATTGATTGGCTTGATGCAAGAAATCAATCTGTAACTGGAACATTAACAGTCTCGGCAGGCATGCCGGATTTGACAGAGAGTATACTTCAGCTTAAAAAAGACAATGTTATCGTTCGTACACCAATTCACCCATTAGCAGATGGAACTTATGATGTCTCAGGAATGACTGTAGGAACAGGATATACAGTAACAGCATCCCTAGAAGGATATTATGATTTTACAACAGCTGCATTTGAGATTACGCAAGGAACCAGTATTATAGGTAAGGATATTCAAATAGCAAGAAAAGAACCCATTATTACAACGCAAAACTCAACAACCATAACAAAAGGTGTTAGCGGGGCAAGCATTGTCATTGATTTAACCTCAGGAGAAGATTATCCTGCACAGATAATAAACTTAGGTCATACGTTTGCAGATGAAGCAACTGTGACGAACTCAGCCAACTGGACGGTATCGACGGGAACAACAGGATTAACACTTGAGTCTATTACTAGAAATACAGATACCCAAGTTACACTTTCCTTCACAGGAGATGCAACCAATGCACGCTCTTTCAGTATTCAAGCAGAAGCAGGAGCGATATCAGGTCCTTATGCATTTGATAGTAATGTATTAACTTTTAGCGTAGTAGAAGACGATTTAATAATCGACGCTACTGGAGCTAAAGAAATATATTATGCAAAAAACATTGAAGTGGATGGACCTATGAAGGCAGTCGTAGTAATTGTACATGGCTTAGCAGAACATCTTGGCAGATATAATGAAACAACAGAAGCCTTAAACGCTGCAGGCTATGGCGTATATAGGCTGGATAATAAAGGACATGGAGAAACAGGTATCGCGAATGGAGACTCAGGGAATGTTGAAGCATTTGCAGAATATTATGAAGACATTGACATAATAGTAGAAATGGCAAAGGCAGATAATCCAGGCACGCCAGTATATATGTTAGGGCACAGTATGGGTGGATTGCTTACGGCAGCATATGGCGTAACTTATACGAATAAGCTTGCCGGACAAATCATATCTGGCGGAGCGACAGGACCATATTATATGGCTTTTGGTCTAGATGATGAAGCATTTTATGCAGCAGTAGGAGGGGCTGGAGCCCTTGTACCAAATAGCTTAACGAGTACTGTAAGTAGATATCCAGCAATACAAGCATATTATTATGTTGATCCATTACGTCTAACATCCTACACAAGAAAACTCCAATGGGAAACTTTTGGAGCAGGATCAAAATATCTGGAAGATCTAATAACAGATGGTAATTATACATACCCAGTATTTATATTCCATGGTGGCGATGATCGGATTGTTTCCAAAGCATATTCAGAAAACTTGTATAATAATATTAGCTCTGGAGATAAAACTCTAGAAATATATCAAGGACTATTTCACGAATCACTCAATGCAAGAAATGAAAAGGCAATCGTCATGAGTGATATTATTGATTGGCTTGATGCAAGATAACTAGTCTGTCATAAATAAGATACTATAGACCCCTAGTGCATACACTAGGGGTCTATATCTTATACGCAACATGATAAAAAATCTAAAAAATATTGACAGGTCACCCGTGACATGTTATGATTACACAGATAAAAGAAGAAGAGTATCCACTCTCACCTTAGAACTTCGTGTTCCTTTGGTTCATATGAGTTATTAACTTGGCAGTGCCAAGTAGCTTATATATGTGGGTAGATCTAGGTCTAGCTTTTTTTTATGTTTATTCTTGTAAAAAGCAGACTCAAACAACAGTATACCATATGGAGGTGTCCGACTATTAGCGAACAAATGATTAATGAGCAAATCCGAGACAGAGAAGTACGTGTTATTGATGAAGATGGCGGTCAATTAGGCGTCATGACATCAAGAGAAGCGTTGAATATAGCCAAGGAAAAGAACCTTGACTTGGTAAAAATCGCGCCAAAGGCGAAACCGCCCGTTTGCAAGATTACAGATTACGGAAAATTCAAATATGAGCAAACGAAAAAAGACAAAGAGGCACGTAAGAAACAAAACATTGTAACTCTTAAGGAGGTGCGACTATCTCCGAATATTGAGCAACATGATATTAATACAAAGCAGAAAAATGCGATTAAGTTTTTATCAAAAGGTGACAAGTTAAAGGTTGCCGTTCGATTTAGAGGTAGAGAATTAGCACATACAGCTATTGGTAGAGATATCTTATTACAATTTGCAAAAGACTTGGCGGAAATAGCGGATATCGAAAAATATCCTAAAATGGAAGGTCGTAGCATGGTTATGTTCATGACCCCCAAAAAAGATGTCAAGTAATTTATAAGGAGGATTAAACAATGCCAAAAATGAAAACACACCGTGGTGCAGCAAAAAGATTTAAAAAGACCGGTACAGGAAAAATCGTGAGACATAAAGCTTATACAAGCCATATTTTAACGAAAAAAAGTCCTAAGAGAAAAAGAAATCTAAGAAAAGCAACCATCATGTCCGCATCAAACGCAAAAGTAATCAAGAAATTATTACCATACTTATAATAGATCGTTAGGAGGTTTAAAACATGGCAAGAATTAAAGGCGCAATGCATACACATAAAAGACATAAAAGAGTATTAAAATTAGCTAAAGGTTATAGAGGTGCAAAATCCAAGCAATTTAAAACAGCTAAGCAAGCAGTTATGAAGTCAGGTATGTACGCATACATCGGCAGAAAGCTTAGAAAAAGAGATTTTAGAAAACTATGGATTGCAAGAATCAACGCAGCAGCTCGTATGAATGACATGAGCTATTCTCAACTTATGCACGGTTTAAAAGTTGCAGGTATAGAAGTGAATAGAAAAATGTTAGCCGAAATGGCTGTAAATGATGCTCCGGCATTTGCAAAACTTGTAGAAACAGCAAAAGCAAACGTATAAGCACCATTCTATAGACAAGACAATAAAGCAGCTATATTTGAATCGAAATGCATTCAAATATAGCTGTTTTATTGTGAACCTTTTTATGCTATTTAGGATTGAACGATATAGAGCTTGATAAACTTGATGGCTTTTCCAATGCTCTCGATCACACCAATAATGGCAACCAATAAGATGACGGCTCTAAATCCAACAAGTGATGTGTAATTAAGATAGAGTGCTGGATTGAAAACCATTCGAAAGAGCAAAGTAGCACTAAGAATCTCAATCAACAAATCAAATAAAACCATTTTTTGGGTTTGGGTGCCATACATAAGGTTAAGAATATGATAGATGATTTCACCAAACCATAATGCACTCAGTGGTATTAAGTAAATCTTAAACAATTCAATGTTGAGATTATGTCCTAGCAAACCGGATGGACGAAAAGCATTTTCAGCAATAGAGGGTAAGAAGGGCATCGTATTGATAATCACAATAAATACAAGGATGAAGAAAATGGAGAGACCGCTTTCAATCTTAGATTCCCCTTCAGGACCAATATGGATATCAGCCAAATCTTTTGGGGTCCAGTCATCCTCTAGATCGATATGATGATCGTCATTCAAACGCGTCAGTATCATAAAACCAATACCTACCCAGGCTATAGCGCTTAAACTTGCACCTATGATACGTGCGATGGTCCTAGCAATATCTACGATAATTTTATTAGGTGTTAAGTCACCTTCAAATAAACCAATGACAAAAATGATAGTAAAGGCAATACTTAGGGCAAAGATAATGAGTTTACTGATAAAGAAAAACAAGTCTGTGTAACCACTTCCTATGACAAGGTTATTTTCTTTATATCGATTGGCCACTTGACGGGGTGTACCATAGGCGGTGATGGCAGCTTCTAACTCTTTTTGAGTGGGGTTTTCCCCGTAAGTTGCCTCAATCTCATCAAGTAGGGAAGCATAAAGCTCTTTTTTAATCTCTTTACGACTATTATAAGGCAAGTGCTTGCCGATTGCGTAGATGTATTGTTCAATAAGTTTCATAGTTAGACCTCCTCTAACATTGCGTTAATAACTTTATTTGTTTCTTGCCAATGAGCGGTTAAGTCGCTTAAAACTTCAAGTCCCAGTGGGCTGATTTGATAATACTTTCGTGGTCGTGATTCCGTCGTATCCCAACTGCTGCTAAGTAGTGCCTGTTTTTCAAGTCTTCTAAGAAGTGGGTAGAGTGTATTCTGTTCGATGTCAATGCCAAGATTTTGCAATGCCTGTACCAAAGAATAACCGTAAGTAGATTCTTTTGTGTTTAGAAGGACACTTAATACCAAGGTGCCTCTTTTAAGTTCCCCAACCAGATTTGTAACGATAACGTCTTTTTGACTCACATAATCACCAACTTTCTTACTGTTAATATCATTATACTGTATGACACACACTATTGTCAATAATAAATTATAGTGCGATAAATAAGTAGCAATTGTCATACTATATTATAAAATAGATGTAGAAAAAAGCATATAAATATGAGAAATCCATTATTAACGAGAGAAACATCTGCAAGGGTATATTATTAGTACTACCAATGTAGTAGAATAATAGTGAGAACAGCAGAAAAGAGTTGTATGGATGAGAATAGGATGGTTAATATGAAAAATTTAATAAATAAGTTTCGCTCAAGTGTTTGGCTTTATCCGGTCATATACAGTCTGGTAGCGTTAATACTATCAATAGTTATAACCTTCATTGATAAGACATATACGGATGAACTGTCTTACTTTGTAAGCGGCATATTTTATACAACACCTGCATTGGCACAAACGGTCCTAGGCATAGTGGCGGGTGCTTTTATTACAATAGCTACATTTACTTTCTCAACAACAATGGTGGTATTAACAATGTATTCTTCTCAGTTCACACCCCGTGTTGTGGAGAATTTTCTTAACAATGAAACAACCATGAAATCATTTGGTATTTTTGTAAGTGGTTTTATTTATGCCGTTACTTCAATACTTTTTATTGATGTAAGCGTAGATGGTAACCTCATACTTGCTGCAAGTGTTGGGGTAGTCTACGTTATTGTAGGGCTTATATATTTTATATTGTTCATACATAGTGTTTCCACCCATATTCAAGCCAGTGACTTAATATTAAGACTTCATTTAGAAGCATTAGATAAGATCAAAGAATATCGAGATTTTATAAAGGAATCCAAGATTATATCGGAAGATGGCATGCTTGAAATCGCTAAGGATAAAAACGCACTTAAAGTGTTTAGTCCATCAGATGGTTATATTCAAGAAATCGACTACCCAAGATTACAGAAGCTTGCAGAAAATCATAAAGGTATCTTTTGTTTTAAAAAGGTCGTTGGTCAATTTGTATCTACTGAGACTAGGATTCTAACCATCTATGATAAAGGACAAGAAGCTTTTGACGAAAATGTTGTGGATCAAGTTCAGAAATGTGTTATCATAGGAAACAAAAAAACACAAGCTCAAGACTTTAGTTTTACGATTCAAAAAATTGTAGAGATTGCCGTGAAGGCGCTTTCGCCAGGAATCAATGACCCTAATACAGCGATTCATTGCCTAAGAATCATTGGTGTATTGCTACGGGATTTGGCAGATATCAAAAAAGGATATGTTATCTTAAAAGAAGATGATGAATCCGGCTTTATCATTTATGAAGCTTTTGATTTGGAAGTGCTGTTATATGATGCCTATAATCAAATCATGTTCTATGGGCAATCGGATGCTTCAGTTGTGGTAGAAGGATTTAAGTCTTTGAAATTCATAAAAGCGAAAGCATCTGGGGAAAATAGAAATACCTTAAAAGCCTATTCAGAAAATTTATTTGAGAAGCTCATGAGCAATGCCTATGGTAAATTTGAGTACAGCAAAATCATAAAAGAGTATAATGATTTAATCAAGGACTAAGATAGGTGAGGATAACGTTGCTAAATTGACTCTTTTCATATAGGCCAGAGTAAGGTATCATAGATTTTGACACCTTTGTTATAATATAAGTTATGAAGGACACTTATTTACGAGGAAAAAATGACAACTTGGGTGAAAATTATAACGAATCATGACAAAGAAAAAGGAGCATATGTATGTGGATTCAAGTATTGTTGTATATCACCATTTTATTGGTTAAGATTGTGGAGGTTACCTTAGCCACCACGAGGATTGTGTTGATAACCCGTGGCGAGCGACTAAAAGGCGCTTTTATTGGTTTTTTTGAGGTTTGTATCTGGGTTGTATTGGTATCAACTGTATTAAAAGATATATCCAGTGATCCGATTAAAGTTTTTGTCTATGCACTCGGCTTTGCACTGGGGAATTTCCTAGGCTCAGTTTTTGAAGAAAAGCTGGCCATTGGTACCACAAGGGTTGAAGTTATCGTTAAGGAAACAGATGGAAACGAATTGATTAGTAGAATCAGGGAACATGGTTATGCGGTCACCTCGATCTCAGGCGAAGGTATGAACAGTAAGAGAACCGTTTTGATTATGCATGTCAAAAGAAAAATGGCTTCTAAACTGATTCGCCTGATTCACCAGTACCAAGAAAACGTGGTTATAACCGTAAATGAAATCAAGCCGGTCTATGGAGGCTTTGGGACACTTAAGAAATAATATGATTATAATAAAAATATGGAAATAATAGGTGAAGAAAATGAAATATAAAGACTTTGAACCAAGTATTGACGATACAGCCTATGTTGCACCCGGTGCAATGGTTATAGGGCAAGTTGTATTAAAAGAAGATGTGAACATATGGTTTGGTGCCGTTTTACGTGGCGATGTTAACAGTATTTTTGTAGATGAAGGTGCCAATATTCAGGACAATTCCACAGTTCATGTGGCTGAAGACGCCAGAACCCATATTGGTCGTCATGTAACCATCGGACATAACTGTGTCATCCACGGTTGCGTTATAGGCGATGAGACTTTAATCGGTATGGGCAGTACCGTACTGGACAATGCCGTTATCGGCAAGAACTGTATATTAGGTGCGAACAGTCTTGTGACCATGGGTAAAGTATTTCCGGATGGGACACTAATCATGGGCTCTCCGGCTAAAGTTATTCGAGAACTCACGGAAGAAGAGATTTTAGGGCTAAAATCCCATGCGGTTGAATATGTGGCATTGTCAAAAGATTATAAATAAAGACAGGGTTAAAGCGTCAAAACTATATAGTTGAACTTTTACATACAAAATAGAGAAACTTTGTTTTGATATTTTAACCAATATAGGACAATACAGAGAAGTACTTTTATTCATAAGAGGCTTCATGTATAATGAAAGCGGATATCTAGAGAGATAGAGAGCAGTGTCCGAAAATAAACAGAATTGGGGCATATGAATGAAGAACATTGGTATGTTTTATTTTACCGGAACCCAAAGCAGCTATTATGTTGCCAAGGAATTGAAAGAAGCCTTACTAAAAAAAGGCTACAATGTTAAAATGTATAAGCTTGAAAAGGCTTTGAATAATACAGTTGAAGTGGATCCTAAACGATTTGACATGCTGGGCTTTGTTCTTCCCATCTATGGCTTTGGGTCACCAAGAATAGCCAAGGCCTATGTGGATGCTTTGCCACGAAATAACGCAAAGGTATTCATCATACGGACAGGATGCAGCAACGGTTGGATCAATAAAAGCGCTTCTATCAGCTTGATGCATCAACTTCGTAAAAAGTGGTACGATGTATTTTATGATCGCATTTTGATTGTGTCTTCGAACTGGTTACTGGATATGGAAGAAGATGTTGTTAAGCGTCTGTATGAAGTGACAAGAGATAAGAAGATTCCCCATATTGTAAAGGAAATCACAGAAGAAACCAGAAGAAGACATCATAGAGATTTCTTTAGAGAAGTTTTGGTGACGGTGATCCATTTTTTTGAGGAACAGGTAGGGGCAAGGTTATTTGGTAGATCCTTATGGGCCAATAAGAAATGTATAAAGTGCCGTTTGTGTGAAAAAAGATGTCCGGTAGGCAACATCAACTTTGAAACAGGTAGTTTTAGAGCCGGTTGGCGTTGTATTTGGTGTATGAAATGTGTCTACAGTTGTCCGGAAAACGCCATTCATTCAAGAGGCTTAGACATTGTACAGTTCAAAAACGGGTTTAATTATAAGTGGATTATTAATCGAAGATTCAACCAGAAGAAACTCAATGTTAATAAGAAGTTATGGAAGTATATGGAAGACAAAGAAAAATAAATGTCTAGTAAGAAGAGATAAAAATAAATAAGAAGAAATATGATAAATCAAAAAGATAAGGACAACTTGAGGTGATAGAATGATTTGGAACAAACTGGCAACAAAGTATGACCGTCTCTGGGTGCAGAAATACTCTCTAGAGCCGACAAGAAGAAAAGTGATGGTACTCATTGGTGGTTTTAATTTTCAGGAAGCGACAGTTTTAGACCTAGGTTGTGGTACCGGTCAATTGCTGGATGAGATCAGTCGTGTCTACCCAAGATATAAGTTATATGGTATGGATAAGTC
>JAGXFY010000009.1:0-43575 GCA_024636985.1 Clostridiales bacterium
AATATGTAATGAAGCAAAAGAATATGGCTTTGCATCTGTTTGTGTGAATGTAGCCCATACAAAATTTGTCAGTGAAGCATTAAAAGACAGCGATGTTAAAACCTGTACAGTAGTAGGATTTCCCCTCGGAGCTGTATTACCGGAGGTGAAAGCATATGAAACGAAGAAAGCCGTTGAAAATGGATCAGATGAGATTGACATGGTGATTAATATTGGTGCCTTAAAGGATCAAGATTATGAGCTGGTTGAAAGAGACATTAAAGCAGTCGTAACAGCAGCAGAAGGCGCCCTCGTTAAGGTGATTTTTGAAACCTGTCTATTGTCATCAGATGAAATTGTAAAAGCTTGTGAATTATCGATGGCTGCAGGTGCAGATTTTGTTAAGACAAGTACCGGTTTTAGTACAGGTGGTGCAACGGTTGAAGATGTTACATTGATGAAACAGACCATTGGTAATGCAGGTAAAGTGAAAGCATCCGGTGGTATTCGAGATTATGAGCAAGCCATTAAGATGATTGAAGCCGGTGCAGAACGTATAGGTGCATCCGCCGGTATCGCAATTGTCAAACATGAAACAACCAAAGAAACAGGTTATTAAAATATATGAATAAAAATGGACACTCTTTATGAGAAGAGTGTCCGTTTTTATTTGAGCACTTGATTTGACCCTTTAACCTTTTATTGTAGCGTCATCTTGAAGAATACGGTAGAGTTCATCCAGTAGAAGATCATTATCTTCTTTACATAAGATGCAAAACCTTAAGAATTTATTGGATAAGAATGGAAAACTCGAAGCATCGCGTATCATGATATTCTTTTTGATGAGCTTTTCAAAAACATCGAAACTGTTGTGGGGTGTTAAGAGCTTTACTAGTATAAAGTTAGCCGTTGCTGGATAAACTTTGACCGTTGTCCAATTACCTAAAATACTTAGGATACGTTGACGTTCTGTTGAGATGAGATGTCTACTTTTATCGATATAAGCAAGGTCTTGAACCATAAGTTCTCCCGCATAGGCAGCTAAGGAGTTGATGGTCCAAGGATTTTTTAAATCATTAATTTTATGAATAAGGGCTTTGTTACCACTGATACCGTAACCAAGTCTTAATCCCGGAGCAGCATAGAACTTAGATACACCTCGAATAATAAAAAGGTTTTGATAAAAAGGTGTCAACGATACGGCCGAGACATCATGAACATCCTCAGCAAATTCCACATAGGTTTCATCAATAACAACATCAACATCTTGTTCCAGACAGAAATCCAGAATTTCTCTCATTTCTCTTTTCATGATGGACGTCGATGTGGGATTATTTGGGTTACAGATAACCAATAAATCTGTTTGTTCGGATAAATGTAGCTTTAGATTTTCAATATTAATTTTAAAGTCATCTTCTTCAAGTAGAGGAAAGTATCTGGATTTTCCATCATTGATAAATATCTCTCTTTCATACTCAGAATAAGTTGGACCAATAATTAGAGCATTCTGAGGATGGAGTACTTTAATAAATAAAGAAATGAGTTCAGTAGAGCCATTGCCAACGAGAATATCTTCATAAGGAGCACCAATATATTTCCCTAAAGTTTTTCTGAGGTTTAAGTAGTCTCGGTCAGGGTAGGCGGCAATTAGGTGAATTTGTCTAGCCAGCTCTTCCTGTATGGTGTTTGAGAGTCCAAGAGGGTTCACATTACCACTGAAATTAATAATGTTAGAGGGTACTAAATGATAGTGAGCAGCAATTTTTTCTAAATCGCTACCATGAAAATGTTGTAAAATATTAGCCATGGAGATAACCTCCTTATATTTGCTCATGAGATGATGAGATTAATTATACACAGTTATAAAAAGTTTGCAAGAGAATCTATTCGTCTCTATGCGTTGTTTGGAACCTTGAGGAATGATATAATAAGTATACCTTAAAACACCCATCATGGATATATTGTAAGAGCAAAACCAAGGAGATTTTTATAATGGATTGTGATTTTGAAGAATACATTGAGGCAGACTATGAATTGCTGTTACCAAGTCCGGTTTTCTCTATTGATCAAATAAATATAATTGTTCAAGAAGGTAAAAAATATTGTGGCAAGATTTTTATGGAAAACATAGGCGAAGGTTATTTTTTTGCTCATGTAAAGGCAGATGGAAAAGGCGTACGTATTGAAAACCAAAGGGTTGAAGGGAATAAAACGGATTTAGCCTATGAAGTGGATGCCAATGACTATGAGATTGGCGAAGCAATTGAAGGATTTATCTTATTCACGTATCAAGGTGGAGAAAAGAAAATCATAATTAAAGGACAAATCAACCAAGTACCAACATACCCGGATCAAAGCATAGAACCGGTTAAAAAAATATCTATAGCACATTCACGCTCTCAAAAAAAAGCTTATCAGATTGTCATGAGTAAGAAGTCTTATAACTGTCAGGAAAAAGCTAGAATTCTTATTTATAATCATGAAATTTACCCCATAACCGTTAAAAATAGTTCGAGGGATAAAGATTTAGTTGTTGAAAATCCTTTTATTACAGTTGAAGAAATGGGTTATATGGATGTCAAATTAAAAACTTCCGTATTTTCCAAACTAAGGTATGGGTATTACAATAGATATTTGCCGGTTATTGATAAAAGTATAGTACTGGAAATACATACAGAACAAGGCTATGAAGAGGTTGAGTGCACCTTAACCTTTACTAAGTTTATGGATCTTTATGTTGAAGCAAAAATAACATCTGATGCAGAATTCAGGCAATCTTTAATTGAGATTCATAAGCTATACACCTCTTATCTTTTGAAACAGGAACGACATCTTCTAAATAAAACGATTGTGGTCCTTAAACGTGCTATAGCCTATCATTTAACGGATATTAATCTTAGGCTTTTTTATATCATGTTATTTATGGAATTAGATGATGTGGATGAAGTCAACAATCAGCTCCTAGAACTATCAAAATATAGGCAATACTATCAGGACATTGACCCTAAAAACCATAGTGAGTTAATCTCTACCCTCTATAGTTGGATAAAAGGCGATGATGTGACTGAAATCATAAAGCATTGGCCCATGACACCAATGAAGCAAATGTTTCGTATGCATCTATTAAGTCCTACACAACTTACTTTTCATGACTTTGATAAGCTATATCTTGAGGGTATAAGAAGCCCTTTTCTTTACGCAGAAGCAACGGTACTTCTTAATCGAAAACCGATGATTCCACTAGGACCATCAAAGTTCTATAGATCCCTGCTCAGATGGGCGCTCAATAAAAACATGTTGTCGGATAAATGGATTGATCTAATTGAGAACAGATATTATCAAGTTCTTCAGACGGAAATATTAGACAGCAATTTGTGCTATAAATTATACACAATGCGGTTTTCTATAAATCTGAAAAAATTGCTGTGTACAATCCTGATTCGTGAAAAAAGAATGGATTCAGAAGCCTATGCAATCTATGCTGCAGTATTAAAAGCTAATATTTTCATTAAGGATTTAATGACCTATTATGTTAAATCGGCTTATTCTAATCGTCTAAATATTGAAGTGGAGAATTTGACTTTGATGTCCGTCTATCAGAATCTAACGCATGATGAAATGGCATATTGTCTAAAACAATATGGTGAAAAATCACGTCCAAATGAAAGCTATTATGGTATGTATAGGCGACTGTATTATGATTTTTTACCTACATGTATTCATGATGATATGAATGAAGACGAGCGTGTGCTTGTATTAAAAGAAATAGAATACCTTTTAGAAAAACAACAATGGGTGGAGCTAAAAGCATTAATTGTAAACAAAGGTCTGAAGCAATTGGTGCTCTTGGATAAAACAATCATTAAAGACTTTCTGGAACGCGGAATTGATGGCTTGGATTTTAAATGGCTTGAACAGCAACTGGGTTTAAAGACAATATTTACATTGATTTCAGATGTACACTATAAAATATACGTAAATGTATTACTTAACCAAGAGCGTTTTAAAGAGCTTATGATGCTAGAGCATAACCGGCTCCTTCATCGAGACGATGGACAAATATTAATTGGGTTATTAAAGCGACTTCGCGAGAAAAAAAGTGATTATGCCCATGGTTTAGCCTATAGAATGAACAAGTTGAACATCCATCATCCTATAATACTTGAGACCATGGCAGAAACATTTGAAGATTCCCTTGGGCCTATGCTGGATTTGCTAAGCCAAATGTTAACCATGGGGGTTCCATCAAAAAACTATATGGAACGTGTTCTTTATAAAGGTGTTATAACGAGACTTGAGCATGAACGTATTTATGAAGCTTATTTGATGTATCGAGAGAAGTTTTATGATCAAGTCGTGTACGAAGCTATGGACCGATATTATGCTGCACGTATTTTGATAGAAGAAACATATGGCACCCATAGGCTCATTGAAGTGTATGAAGAAGATATCTACAAATGTAGACATTCCTTTCCGATAGGATTAGCCTTACTCAAGCTCTATGATCACTATGGTAAAAAAAACGAGGTAATTTCCAATAATCTTGTCAAAAATGCTGTAAAGAATGGTATAATATTTCCGTGGTTTGCCAACTTAGCTATCCCATACTTGGAAACAAGTCGGTTTAGAAAAGGTACTTTTTTTTCATATAATTGTAGATCCAAGATGGATGTGTTTATGAACTATAGAGCGGATGGACAAGAGACATACCACATGCTTAAAATGAAGCATGTGGCCTTTGGTCTTTTTATAGGTTATATCGTTACTTTTTATATGGACCATGTGGATTATTACTTTGTGGAGTCGTCTGAAGACGGGAAAAGTGATATAACGGAGAGTCATCAGTTTGTCCAATTAAAATTCCTTGAACCACAAAACGAATGGAATGGCTTTGATGTAATCAATACAATAAAGATGAGTCAAATGATGAAAGATGATGAAAGTCTGGATAAAATCATGAGGCACCATATAGAGCTTAGAAAAACCATCAGAGATACGATGGAAATATTGTGAGGGATAAAATGGGGACGTTAAAATTAGAATTTGAAAAAGGATTATTCTTAGGTATTGACTTTGGAACAACCAACACTGTGGTAAGTGTCTACGATTATGATGCAGGCAGTGTTTATACAATACCCATCGATGGTCAGCTCATATTTCCAACTGCGGTACAATTTGAAATGGATATGGAAGTACCCGGAAAACTCAACAGCATATTTGGTATCCAAGCAAAAGAATCAGCCATTATATATCCGGAAAGTACGATTTTATCTGTAAAAAGACTATTGGGAAAAGACCAACCGATCCAAGTGGTTATTGAAGAGACGACTTATGATTTCAAGCCGGAGGATATTGTCGCTCAGATATTGAGTTTCATTAAGATTAAAGCAAATGACTATATTCATGAAGAAAAGCACGTCAGTGGAGAATTTAGTGGTTGTGTCATTACGGTGCCGGCCAATTCTACAGACAAGCAAAAAAACAAGATGCGCTACGCAGCGATGATTGCGGGCTTCATGGAAGAAAGTATTTTCTTAAGACTTGAACCTGCCGCTGCTGCTATTAGTTATGCGCAAATAGCTACAAAGAACAGTCATGTCTTAGTTTATGATTTTGGAGGCGGAACCTTTGATGCATGTCTGCTGAATTTGAAGGCCATACAAGATGAAGAACCAGAGATATCGATTACGAGTACCCACGGAGACAACCATTTAGGTGGGGATGATTTAGATCGTTTGATGATGGATATGGTTTATGATGCTTTTCTTGAGACAACCGGACATAGTATTGATTTATTTGACCTATCAAAAGATGACGGCGTATCCAATCAACAAAAGAAAATGGCTTTGGTCCGTATGAAACAAGTTGCCAATCATGCAAAAGAACAGCTATCTAAAACAACATCCACAAAAATAGTATTAGCACCCTTATTACAAGAACCGGAGATGATAAATATAAGTCTTGAAATCAGTCGCGAGGCCTATTATGTCCATAAAAGAAAGCATATGTTAGATGAAAGCTTAGAAGACTTTAAACAAATGGAAGGGTTTTCTGTTAAAGATTTGGTTGCTAGAACAATGGCATGTGTAGATGGGTGTCTAGAAGCGGCCGGACTTATGCCTAGGGAAGTAGATGAGGTATTCCTTGTTGGAGGTAGTTCAGCTATCGTTGAGGTCATAGATCAGATTAGAAACAAATTCGAGAAAGAGCCTTATAAAGCAATGATAAGTCCTGCTCTTAGTATTTCACAAGGTGCTGCTTACTATTGTAATAGGATTATGTTGCCATCCATCAAAGGACCCAAAGTGTTTGAAAAGACGGTTCATCCCTTGGGATTAGAAATTGCCGGACGTCGCTTTATGGAAATTATTGAAGCCAATATGCCCATTCCAGAGGAAGGTCTTGAGATTGAAGGCGATGAGTTGCTATATACAAATCACGACGATATTACCGGTATGGCCATAGTTGTTTATGAAGATACCTCAGTTGATAGTGGAAAACGACTAAAATTCGTAACAGAAAAAGGCATGAAAAGACTGGGTGCCACCACACTAAAAGGAATACCAAAAGCGCCAAAAGGTGAAGAAAAAGTAAAAGTTGTTTTTAAAGTCAATAGAAATCATTTGTTGACGGTTGTAGCGACAAGTACAAGTACAACAGGTGTAGAAACCATATTGGCTGTCGATCAATTATATTAATCATCGGAGGCAAACATGAATCGTATTATAAAAGAAAATGAGATAGAAAAAATCGTACTTGAATATAGGGTGAAAATGCATGCAATTGGAGATTTGACTTGTAATCTTATTAGGAGTCAGATTGAGAATATCTCATCAAGGATGCTTTTAGTGATCAATCAAAATCTTAAAAATAAAGATGAAACAAAAAGCTTTGAAAGCTTATACTACTTGATGAAAGATATTAAAAGTATGTATGAGAAATGTATTCGTTTTATAGGCGAACATGAGATTCAACTAGAAAATAAGCAAATGACAGATATTGTTATTGGGATCAAAGAAATGGCAGAAAATGCTATATATAGCATTGAAAATGGTAAGGATAACCCTATTGCTTATGAACGCATGGTAATCATCAGTGGTGGTATTCTTAAAATCAAAGAAGCTTACCGTAAGAAAATGAACCTCCTTCATGAAAAATGTGCGGTTGATAATCACATAACCAAAGCAGAACTCTTGGAATACATCCAGAACTTTGTATCATCGTTTTTTGAAGATATGGAGGAACCGGTAAACGAAATCATTAAAAATATTCTTAATGATTTATGGCATAGTGAAGAGAAAAAGAAGTATATGAAGCTTTTATTAGAGCAAAAAAAGATAATGGAATCTCTTATGATGGTCAAGGCGGAAGACTTTAGTAAAAAAAATCTAACGCAGCAAGAAATAGATTTTTTTGAGCTACTTATGAGTATTATACTTGAAGGTTATGACCAGATAGTAATGAAAGAAGAACAGTTGAGTAAGGTTGTGCAGATTGAGGTTGGTGAGATGGGTCTGTTATCACCAGAGACCATTCTTCAGGCGATGGAAAAGAACATGTCTATCTATAAAGACAATGTCAATACGATGCTAAAATATGTGGATGAGAATCACCAGAATAGCCATGAAGCTTTCATTCATTTGATGTACGATGAATTATATAAAACCCATCGAAGTTTGTTAATGAAAATAAAAAAAGAATCAACAAACTATCAGATTCTAAGTTGTCACATACTAGAACTCTTTGAGAAGTTAGTCGCAGGTCTTCAGAATCTCAATATGAAGTATAAAACATCAGAAGGACAAAAGATTGGTGATGCTATTTGTGATACAATATACATGAAATACGATACATTAAAGGAAAAAGATACAGAATATCAATTGATCAAGAAAGACGTCAGTATCATAGAAGATAAAAAGCTTCTTGACATGCGACAGTTGATTGCAGAAAAGGCTGAAGGTTTATTAGAAGATGCTATAGACGGTGTGACAGAAAGTTTATTAGAGATTCAGACCCATTATCTAAAGGAAATGGCAAGTATTGAAACAACCGTTCATCATCAAAATATGACTTATCTCAAGAATGATCTGTTATTTGAGCTAAGAACGTATGAGGAAATGATCCGTCATTCTTTAAAAAAACTTATGGATTTGGAAGGTAATCAAGTAAAAGCATTGTCTGTTTTATTGATAGAGGCTCAAAAAGCCTTCATTAATGCACTGGAGAGAATACACATTACAGTTATTGAACCTAATGAGCATGATCCATTTGAGGGGAAGTTACATGAGGCTATTTTGGCCGAGACTTTGGAAGGATTTACAAAAGGAAGCATCATCAAATGCCAAAGTGTTGGGTATCAATTAGAATCCAATATTCTGCTTAGAGCCATGGTCATTGCAGCCAAATAACAAGGAGGCTATTAATGAAGCTTAGTAGAATTCAAGAAAACCATTATTATGTAGGGATTGATTTTGGGCACCACACCGTAAGTATGAGTGTATTAGATCATCGGTCAAAAAAACCGGTCATGATGGATAGAACCAGTGGTTATGGACAAATCTATGTACCTGCTCAGATGATCTATTTGTACAAAGAGCACATGTGGCTCATTGGTGAAGAGGCTGCTATGATGAAAACAAGTCAAGATACGATCTTTATGGAAGATTTGTTAAGCGCATTTCAAGAGAGAATAAGCTATGATGTTGAAGGCGTTATTTATGAATCTGAAACCTTAATTACACTATATATAAATGAACTTCTTAAGCATTTGAGTAACGTTAACCCAAATAGCATTATTAAAGGCTTAACCATTACCCTGCCGGATAGAGTTGATGATAAGGCGTCTCAATTATTAAAAGAAGCGCTGATATCCTTTTTTAAAGAAACAAAGAAAGGAATGCGTGAGTTTCAGATTTATGTGATTTCTAATTCAGAAGCTATGATTGCTTTCTTAAATAGTTATAATCTGATTGAACGAAAACAATGCTATTACATGGATTTTGGCCATGAAGCGTTTAGAATCTATGATCTACATCTAGATAAGAATATTACCCTCAGTCTCATCTTTGAATCAAAAGCATTATCCGGTTATGTTATATTAGAAAATATTGAAAAATTATTAACGACAGCCTATTTAAAACATAAGAAAAAAAAGGATTTGGATGAAGAAGAATACAGACAGATTCAGGATATGTGCAAATTATATTATGCGTACATTCTAAAGGCTTATCAAAGCAAGACTGATGTGAAAATAACCTACAAATTCACCCATCCACCATTTCAAATCAAGATGCTTGCATCTGACATAGTGAAGGTTTTTGAACCTATAGAATCAGCGTTTGAAAAAAAGCTAAAAAAACTTAAAATACATAATGAGGATTATGAGGTTGTGGTCATGGGAAATGGATTTAGAACCCTATGGCCTAAGCATCATCTGCAAGAGAAAAAATTTAGTTTCTTAGTGGAAGATTTAGATGCGGCAGCAAAAGGAGCTGCAATATGGTCCTTAAAGCCTTTAAAAGAACAGAAAATACACCATATAGGGCGTTTAAACAAAGATTATGGTGTCATGATACAAGAAGATCATGAAGAACATTTCTTAAGGATGGCCCAGTCGGGGAGCTATTATGCCTCGGATTTTGCGTCTATAGGTCTGATCATGGTGAGAGACCAAGATTTATGTCTAAAGATATGCTCAAAAGATGCACATGATAGAATTGACCAGGTCACATCTATAAAGCTACAACCCCAAAATAGTACGGCAATATTTCGAGTCACTTTGAAAATAGAATTTGATCAAGAAATGCACGTGATACCGACCATGCATTATGATGAATTATAGACGAGGTATGATATGAATTGGGAACATTATAAAGAACAGATTAGAATCAACCAAGAACTGGAAGAAGATTGGTATATCATTGGTATTGATCTTGGTACAACGAACTCTGTTGCCAGTTACTGGAATAGTAGAACGGGTAAGCCGGAACCCATAGATGTTAGCAATGGATTCGGAAAAATACCGATGCCTTCTGTGGTTCAATATCGTCAGGAAGAAGACCATGAAGGCGAATGGGTTATTGGTGAAGAAGCTCTTCAAACCTTTAGAATTTATCCTGAATCCACCATTATGTCCATAAAAAGGAAGATGGGTTCAAAAGATAAAATAAAGCTGAACAATCGAGACTATTTACCGGAAGAAATCGCAGCTATGATTCTAAAGGCATTAATTGACCATGTCAGAGGACTTAACCCCAAAATGGTATTGGTAGGGATTGTGGTTTCGGTGCCCTATGATTTTGATGATGCGGCAAAAAAAGCAACCATTAGAGCATGTCAATTGGCGGGGCTTAGTGATGGGCTCATCGGCTTAATGGAAGAACCAAAAGCTGGTACATTGGCATATAATTTTAGGCATGATCTAAGTAAAAATGAAAATGTGATGGTGTTTGATTTTGGTGGTGGCACGTTGGATATAACCGTCTTTAGTGTAGCTGAAAAAAATGATGAAGCTATTCATCTTAAAGTGATCAGTGAAGGCGGTGAAGCCTATCATGGTGGTGACCATATTGACGAGCTGCTCTATCTACAGATGCTTAAGTGGATGGAAGAAAAGACAGGGCTGACAAGAGAGACAATGACAGTTGAAAGTGTAGCTGAACTTTCTCAAAGAGCAAGAGAGACAAAAGAACGTCTCTCAGGCGTTATGAACTATAGAGTTCCATATACATTTTGTGTACCACCTTTTGTACAGAATTTGACAAGAGACGCATTTGAAGACATTATTAGTCCTTTTATACAAAAGACAAAAGCCTTGGTGCTTCAGACGTTGAAAGAAGGGTATAATGGTCCCATAAAACCGGATGAAATAAACAGAGTTTTGCTAGAAGGTGGATCATCACAAATGCCATGGGTAAAAAGAATGCTGGGCGAAATATTTGGTGATACAGATAAGATATATGTATCGGAACAACCGGCACTTGATATATCCATGGGGGCGACCTATTACGCTGCCATGAAGCTGGGTCTTCTAAAACATAGAGATCTGCATACCTCCGATCGACAAGTTCATTTTGAAATACCCGTACCCCACGATATTGGATTTGAAATAGATTATAAAGATAAAAAAGATTTCTATTCAATGATAAAAAGAGGTACCCCTTATGCACTTGCAAAAAAAACCATGAGATTCACCTTGTCCGGCACCAATGATGATGATATGACCAGCATTGATCTGAAGATTCTCGAAAGAATTAAGAAAGAGGATCGACTAGAAAGTTGCAAACTCATAGGTGACGTCAGAATCCTTGGATTACCAAAACGACCAAAGGGCAAAACCAGACTTGAAGTAACATTGTCCATTGATGAAATGAGTGGCACGGTGAAAGGTCATGTAAAAGACATGGGCTACAGCGGTGAGTATGAAGCAAGTGACTTTAACCGAAAGTTTTCTCCAAGCCGCAACGAGATGCAGATCATACAAGCAAACTAAAAGGAGCAGTGATATGGGATTTCTAGGTATTGACCTTGGTACGACAAATTCAGTTGCCGTTATTTATGATGACAAAAATGATGTGTTAAATATTGTTAAGATAGAAGGTATGGAAGAGGTGCTTGCCTCAGCAGTATGTATTTTAGAAGATGAAATCATTGTTGGTAGTGAGGCAAAAAACAGTGCCATTATATATCCGGAAGAAACGATTTTGTCCATTAAACGTCAGATGGGTGAGTCATACGCAACAAAAATCGGAGAAAAAACCTATCTACCTGAAGATATTAGTGCCATCCTTTTAGAACATTTAAAAAAAGCAGCCCAACAGCAAAGCGAAGAAATCTATGATGAGGTGGTTATTACCCATCCGGCCTATTTCAATGATAGACAAATTTATGCAACAAAAAAAGCCGGAGAACTGGCTGGATTCAAACAGGTACACTTGTTGTCGGAACCCCTAGCGTCGGCTATTGAATATGGTTATAAACAAGGCTATGCACAAACCTTGCTGGTATATGACTTAGGCGGAGGGACCTTTGATGCTTGTGTACTTAAAGTGATAAAAGATCTAGATGGCCATGAAACCTTTCAAGAATTGGCGGATGTAGGAGATATGCATTTAGGTGGCGATGATTTTGATCAGATCCTGGTTGATTATATGGTTGAACAATTTAGAGTTATGACAGGGATTCGGATTCAAGATATAGAAGCTAGAGAATCAGCAAGGGTACGCCATAAGCTTAAGCAAGAAGCAGAATTACTAAAGAAAAAATTATCCAGCACCAATAAAGCCAGTGTAAAGATTTATCCGCTTATGGTACATGAGGGATTGCCTTTGAACCTATCACTGGAGGTGACAAAGGATGAATTTGAGGCGTTAATTCGACCAATGATTGATAAAAGTAAAGATATCATCAATGAAGCTTTGAAAAGAGCGGATCAAACACCCGATGATATTTCAAAAGTCATACTAGTCGGTGGCTCTACCCTTGTGCCAATGGTAAAAAGAATGGTGGCAGGTTTTATAAAAGAGCCTTATCGTGCAACAGATCCGGCAAAAAGTGTCGCTATGGGTGCGGCCTTGTATAATTATCTGATTCATTTGCCCAATAGCCAAGTGAAGGTTGGACAAATTACAAGGCAAAATTTTGGTACAGAGGCCATCACCAATATAATGACCAAAGAAAAATCATTAATACCGATAATTCCAATGGGTAGCACCATTCCTATTGAAGTGACGGATGATGGCTATAGTGCCACCTCTGGTGCTAGTACCGTTAGAGTGGATGTATTTCAATGGGAAGAAGGACATGAAGAAGAAAAGAAATACACAGGATCTCTTATGCTAGAAGGCATTAGCGATGATGCGCGGATTTCAGTGAAGTACGCCATTAATAGTGATAATCTTTTTGAAGTGACAGTAAGAGATAAAAGCACCGAAAAAGAAATATCCGGTGTTTTTGATCGAAAAAAAACCATGCCTAGGTTACCGGACGTGGAGAAGCATTCTGCAGTAGAAGGTGAAGGTCTTAATATTGTTTTTCTAATGGATACGACGGGTAGTATGGATACCTATATTGACGGGGTGAAGGAAAAAGCCATCGCCTTTTCTAACATTCTTGAAGCCAGAAAAATTGACTATAATCTGGGTCTTATTGGTTTTGGAGATCTACTTGAAAAAGAAAAGCCAAAAGTCTACAAATGGACAAAAGATATACACAAATTCCAAAAGAAAGTAACAAAAATACCCAGGACATGCGGTGGTGACATACCGGAGTCTTCTATGGATGCTCTAGAAACAGGGATAGACTTGTTGAAAAAATTAAAAAATGGTGAAGGCTTCAAAAACATCTTCATTTTAATTACAGATGCACCACCCCACATACCGACAATAAGTGGTAAATCGGTAGAAGAAGTGGTGAATGCATTGATTGCCCAAAAAATAACCACATACGTTGTAGCAAAAAAAGATTATAAGAGTCTTGAAGCCTATGAACCTCTGACACGCACAGGCGGTCGTTACTACTCAATGCAAGATGATTTTATGGATATACTGGATGCAATAGCATACGCCATAGCGGATTTGGTTAAAACAACTTGATGCGATATGAGTAAAACAAAGGGTTTGATAATAGATGTATAAAAGTATAAGTCCCATTGGAATGGAACATGGTTTCGTCATTCATACGATTTCAAAAAGCGTCTATAGTTTTGAAGGGTTTTGTTACTGGATGTATCATCATGTAGAAGCATTTACCGACATCATAGAAGAGAGAAGCTTTATGCGTTGGTTAAAAAAGGATCTAGGCTTAACAGATCTTGTTATAGAAATAGAGAAATTATATGATAACTATGATACTATCATGGAAATCATGGTAGAGATGCTTCATCTTTGTCCTTATACAAAGGAACTTGATCACTATGATTTTATAAAACGATTGATGGAGCACCTAAATAGACCAAAGCATCTGCAGTATAAACAAAAAGCAGATCAGTTTTATAGAATGGGGCACTATAAAAAGGCGCTTAATTGGTATAAGTCAGCTCAAAGTATACACTTTGATGCTAGTGTAGAGAACAACATAGCAGTTGTTTATATGATCTTCGAAGAGTTTGAGATGGCAAAAAAATCTTTGGAAAAAGCCCTTCAATCAGATAAACATGTCTCCATATATCTTAATAAAGTTAGATACCATATCCTATTAGAGCAATATGATGAAGGACTGAAGGTCTTAGATGAGATTGTAAATATCTTTGACCATCCGAAGATCTGGTATTATTATGGTCAAATTTATGAGAAACTGAATCAGTATATTGAAGCGCTATCAGCATATGAACGTTCATATGAGTTGACACAATCTTCTGATATTCTTGTAGATATGGTGCGGATAGATTTAGAACTTGGCGATATAGACCGGGTCATTTGGAGGATTAAGGAACAGTGTAATGAAGCATTGCTGGAGCGTTATCTCAAAGCTCAACTTGAGAAAAAATTAGAAAACTGGTCAGAGTATATTATGCTTATGGATGAAGTCATAAGGTTATCAGACTATAAAAGAGCTTACGTTCTTGAACTCTCCAATTACTATAAGAATTGTCGACAGATTATTAAAGCCATAGGTGTTATTAATACAATCCATGACGAAGAGCGGTTTTGTGAAGACGTATTATACGCTCAAGGAATAATTATTAAAGAAGCGGGTAATTACGAAGGCTTTGAAAACAAAATTGATGAGATGATTAATCAGTGGAAGAAAGAAGTGCGTTTTAACACAATCGACTAAAGGAGAGAGCATGGATAAACTAAAAGCCTTATACACACCATTTTTAAAGCTGTTTGACAAGATCAGACTCTATTTGGACAAAAAAAAACATATTGAAGAAAGTGTTGTTGGTGGTATTGATATAGATCTTGACCAGTTATATGAAGATCCTGAAATAGCAAAAAGCCTTCAACAACGCTATATAAAAACCATGGATGATATTGAAAAGCTTAAGGAAAAGTATAAAGCAATTATCAATGAAATCACAGCCATGCAGCGTATTGAGCTTATGTCCGGCAGGGGTAAGGCAGAACTGGAAAAACTTTGCAAAGTATACTCAGAAACTTTAGTAAAGAAAGGTGAATTCAAGGATAAGATAAGTGGACAAGGCTTACGAACGGTTGATTATCTAGAGCAATATGAGGATCAAATGGACAAAATCATCGATATGATGAAAGGCCATGAAAAAAACCAAAGTATGGTAAAGCAAGACTTGGCCTACCTAGAATCTGAAAAAAGTGAACTTCTTTATCAAAACAGTCGGTTAAAAAATGCTTATAAATTTGTGAAGAATGCATTTATTACAGTTGCGATTCTAACTGCATTAGCAGCATTTATTTTAACGATATTTTTCTTTGTCAATAAAAAACCGATCTTACTGGAAGCGATGATCAGTATGGTCGCCATTATTGTTGCGACGGTTTGGGTTTATATCTTTAGACGTTATCTGGTATATGAAATAAGCAAGAACCAAAAAATGATGAAGCGTACCATTGAACTCACCAACAAGACAAAAATCAAATACATCAACAATCAAAGTGTTATTGATTATCAATGTAAAAAATATAGAATTGACAGCAGTGAAATGTTAGAACTAAGATGGGAAAACTATAAAAACCGTATGCATGCAGAAAGGCAGTATAAGAATATCAGCAATAGTATAGCCGCTATGATGTCTGATATTGAAGATTTATTAGAAAAAAACGGCATTAATGAAGTGGACTTTATTCTGGATCATATGGATTATTTTGCCACCGAAAAAGGTAGGAAAATGTTATTAGAAAAATATATCATAAAAAAGGAAGAATTATATCTTAACCTTCAAAAAGCAGAACGAGAAAGTGGCATGATGAACCTTGTACTAACCAACTACAAGAGCCACGTGAGCCATGAGAAAGGTAAAGAAAAGTAAGTTTGACTTGACAAACCTTAGAACCTATTATACGATTATTTCAATCGAAAATCATACATGCTATGAAAAAGAGGAGTATGTTGAAAGATATCCTTTAGAGATGAGAGTCCTAGGCTGAAAGACTCTTGGATAATCCCAACAGAATGTAGCTTTTGAGCAGTTGTGCTGAAAGTAAGTAAGTACAAACGTCTGGTCCCGTTATCGACTCATAAGTGCCTAGCTAGGCTAGGAATTAAGGTGGTACCACGGTCTGATCGTCCTTTATTGTGAACGATAGGACCTTTTTTATTAGCAGGATTAGCATTTTGAAGGGGTGGACAATGGAGATATTTGGAATTATGTTGGCTTTTGTTGGACTTATTTTATTAGTAAGTTCAAGATCAATATATAGAAGTGGTGTCAAAACAGTAAAAAATTATGAAGACCAACCGAAAGACAATAAATCATATCTAATGCTTATTGGAAGTGGCATGCTCGTATTAAAAATCGTTGGGGGCCTCATGTTATTATTAGGCGTCATGATTCTAATCCTATCATTTATTTAGGGAATGAATGTCACTATATAGGCATAGACTATTGGAGGAATAAAAATGGCAAAAGAACTGGAAAAAATCTATGATCCCAAGCAAGTAGAAGAAAGAATCTATCAGGACTGGCTGGATAAAAAGTATTTTCATGCAGAAGTCAATCCTCAAAAAGAACCCTTTACCATTGTAATACCACCACCGAATATAACAGGTCAGCTGCATATGGGGCACGCTCTAGATAACACAATACAGGATATCATTATTCGTTGGAAGCGTATGCAGGGTTATGAAACGTTGTGGCAACCGGGTACGGACCACGCAGCTATTGCTACTGAAGTGAAGATTGTTAAAGCACTCGCAGAACAAGGTATTGATAAAGATACCCTTGGACGTGAAGGTTTTATGGAGCATGCATGGAAATGGAAAGAAGAATACGGTGGTATCATCGTTTCTCAGCTTAAAAAGCTTGGAACTTCTTGTGATTGGGATCGAGAAAGATTCACACTGGATGAAGGTTGCTCAGATGCCGTACTCGATGTATTTGTTCAATATTACGAAAAAGGTTATATCTACAAAGGTGCTAAAATGATTAACTGGTGTCCGGTTTGTCAAACGACCATATCCGAAGCTGAAGTTGAGCATGAAGAAATGCAGGGACATTTTTGGCATATTAAGTATCCGATTGTGGGTGAAGATGGATTCGTAGAAATTGCAACAACAAGACCCGAAACGTTACTTGGAGACACAGCGGTTGCAGTTCATCCGGATGATGAGCGTTATGCCCATCTTATTGGTAAAAATGTAATGCTGCCAATCGTGAATCGTGAGATTCCGATTATCGCAGATACATATGTGGATAAAGACTTTGGAACCGGTTGTGTAAAGATAACACCGGCCCATGACCCTAATGACTTTGAAGTTGGAGAACGTCATAATTTAGAGAAGATTAATGTCATGCATGATGACGGTACCATCAATGAACAGGGTGGTAAATACGCAGGCATGGACCGATATGATGCACGAAAAGCGCTGGTTAAAGACTTAGATGAAAATGACTATTTGGTAAAAGTAGAGGATCATACCCACAATGTCGGTCTTCATGACCGTTGTAATACGGTGGTTGAACCACTTATTAAGTCACAATGGTTTCTTAAAATGGAGGAACTTTCAAAACCGGCTATAGAAGCATATAAAAGTGGTGACTTAAAGTTTGTACCTGAACGGTATGGCAAAGTTTATATGAATTGGCTTGAGAATATACATGACTGGTGTATATCCAGACAATTGTGGTGGGGGCATCGCATACCTGCTTATTATTGTGATGACTGTGGTGCGACAACCATTAGTAAAAAGCATCCAACGGTTTGTAGCCATTGTCAATCCAATCATATTCGACAGGATGAAGACAGTCTGGATACTTGGTTCAGTTCAGCGCTCTGGCCATTTTCTACCTTAGGCTGGCCTGAAAAAACGCCGGAGCTCGAGTATTTTTATCCAACCAATGTACTTGTAACCGGATATGATATTATTTTCTTTTGGGTTATTAGAATGGTGTTCTCTGGTCTTGAGTTTACGGGTAAGTTACCTTTTGATACGGTGGTCATGCATGGTTTAGTGAGAGACTCAGAAGGCCGTAAGATGAGTAAAAGCCTTGGAAATGGTATTGATCCACTGGAAGTCATAGAGTCCTATGGTGCAGATGCTCTGAGACTAACGCTCATTTCAGGAAATGCACCCGGTAATGATATGCGCTATTATCAAGAACGTGTTGAAGCCAATAGGAATTTTGGTAATAAGTTATGGAATGCATCTAGATTTATCATGATGAATCTGGATGACAAGAAAGTGGAAGAACCTTCTGTTGAAGCGTTAACACCTGCAGACCGATGGATCTTATCCAAAGTCAACACATTAACCAAAGATGTAACAGATACTTTAGATAAATATGATTTGGGAATTGCCGTTTCAAAGCTTTATGACTTTGTATGGGAAGAGTTTTGCGATTGGTACATAGAAATGGTGAAGCCAAGACTCTATAATGATGACGATAATACTAAAAACAGTGCTTTATGGACATTGAAGACGGTATTAATTGATTGTTTGAAATTACTACATCCGTTTATGCCCTTTATAACAGAAGAGATATTTTTAACACTTCAAGATGAAGAGCCATCAATTATGATATCCAATTGGCCGGTATTTAAGACAAAATGGCATTTTGAAAAAGAAGAAACAGATATCAGCATGATCAAAGAGGCTGTTAGAGGAATTCGGAACTTAAGAGCGAACATGAATGTTCCGCCATCAAAGAAAGCCAAAGTATTTGTGGTTTCTGAAGATCCGGCAGTTGTTCAGACTTTTGAGGATGGGCGTGTCTTTTTTGCAACCTTAGGTTATGCCAGTGAAGTCCTGATACAACATCATAAAATAGATATAGATGAGGATGCTGTATCTGTCATCATACCCAATGCCACCATCTATATGCCCTTTAGTGAGCTTGTTGATATTGAGAAAGAGATTGAACGTCTTGAGAATGAAGTGATAAAGCTTGAAAAAGAATTAGCAAGAGTATCAGGTAAATTGAACAATCAAGGTTTTGTAGCTAAGGCACCTGAAAAAGTCATTGCTGAGGAGCGAGAAAAGCAATCTAAGTATGAGCAAATGCTGACACAGACCAAAGAGCGCCTTGAAAGTTTAAAGCAATAACTTGACAGAGTTATTAAAATGCGTTATGATGGTAAAAATTATATTCTGTAAAGACCGTGAAGAGGAGCAGTAGATATTCTGAAGCATCAGAGAGTTGTTGGTAGGTGCAAAACAACAGTGAAGGGATATTGAACTAGCCTTGGAGTCACATGTTGAAGTAACAGTAGGCATTGTCGGGTTCGACCGTTATATCGATAAAGATATGTTGGTATCTTAATGAGCGCATTCTTAAGGAATGAATCAGAGTGGTAACGCGGAAGTCACCTTTCGTCTCTTTACAAAAGAGACGAGAGGTTTTTTTATATGATTGTTTATTAAAAATAGGAGGGAATTAGTATGAAGAAAAGTTATATGAAGTATAAAAAATACCCAACAATGGAGTTACATGACCGTACATGGCCATCAAAAACAATGGATCAAGCACCCGTCTGGTGTAGTGTTGACCTAAGAGATGGTAACCAAGCATTACCTGTACCTATGGGTATTGAGGCCAAATTGGAATTTTTTAATCTAATAAAATCAATGGGCTACAAGGAAATTGAAATAGGATTTCCTTCGGCTTCTGATACGGAATATAACTTTCTTAGAACGCTCATTGAAGAAGGTTACATAACAGATGATATTAAGGTTCAGGTATTGGTCCAGGCGAGAGAACACTTGATAGCAAAAACATTTGAAGCCCTTAAAGGTGCTAAAAAAGCAATCGTGCATGTTTACAATTCAACCTCCACCCAACAAAGAGATGTGGTTTTTGGTAAAAGTCAAGAAGAAATCAAGGCAATGGCCATACAAGGTGCGAAATGGTTACAAATCTATGCAGCCAAATATCCGGAAACAGAGTTTACTTTTGAGTATTCTCCGGAAAGCTTTACGGGGACAGAGATGGAATATGCTCTAGAAGTTTCAAATGCGGTTATAGACGTCTGGCAACCTACGCCGGAACATAAAATGATTCTAAATCTACCGGCAACAGTAGAAATGAGTACGCCCAATGTCTATGCCGATCAAGTTGAATGGTTTAGCCGACACATCAATCGTCGTGACAGTGTACTCATAAGTTTGCATACCCATAACGATAGAGGTACAGGTGTAGCGGCAACAGAACTTGGCTTGTTGGCAGGTGCGGATCGTGTGGAAGGCACCTTATTTGGTAATGGAGAAAGAACAGGCAATGTAGATATACTAACACTTGCCTTGAACCTCTTTACCCAAGGTGTCGATCCTGGTGTAAAAATCGATGAAGTTAATAAAGTGATAGAAGTTTATGAACGATGTACAGGCATGAGCGTTCATCAAAGACATCCATATGCTGGCGAGTTGGTTTATACAGCATTTTCAGGATCTCATCAGGATGCAATAAGAAAGGGTCTAAAAGCCAACGAAAAAGATAGTACTTTCTGGAATGTGCCTTATCTACCCATTGATCCTGCAGATATCGGACGTCAGTATGAACCAATTATCCGTATCAACAGTCAATCCGGAAAAGGTGGTGTCGCGTATATCCTTGAAGAAGCTTTTGGCTATAAATTACCAAAAGGTATGCATCCTGAAATTAGCCTTCCGGTGCAGAAGATGACAGATCAAACAGGCAAGGAATTAACAGCCTTAGAAATCAAAAACATACTTTTTGATGAATTTATTAATGTCGAAGGCACCTTCCAATTAGAATCTTTTAAAAGTACCTATCAAGAAGAAAATGATCAAGTGGTTATGATTGAGGCGAAAGTCATTTTAGATGGTGTAGAAAAGACATTACAAGGCCAGGGCAACGGTCCTATATCAGCTTTCATTCATGGATTACAAAAAGAAGGCAACATGGATTATGAACTTATATCTTATGATGAACATGCAATTGGTATAGGTGAGAATGCAGAAGCAATCGCTTATATTCAATTAAAGAATCATAAAGGCATCTCGGCTTTTGGCCTAGGCATAGATAGAAATACAAGTAAAGCTTCTATTAAGGCAATTATAAGTAGTATCAATAGGTTGAATCGATAGCCTAAAGAAGCCTAATATGCTATACTATAGAGGAAGATGAGCTATATGTTTATATAATTGCATTGAATGGCCAGTCATCAGAAAGGGCGATTAAATGGCGAGTAAATGCTGTGATAAATGGAAAAAGAACAACAAGTACTGCAAAAACTGTCCTCTACGTTTAACATCAATAGAGAAGGACGTCTCAAAGATTAAGAAAATTAAGAAGAAAGAGACGAAAGAGATAAAAGATTTGATTCAAGCTGATCAAAAAGATAAAAACAAAAAAGAAGATAAGAAAAAACTTAAGAAGAAAAACAAGAAAAACAAGAAAAACAAGAAAAATAAAAAAAAGAACGGCAAGAAAAAAGGTTGATGAATATAATCAACCTTTTTTCTTGTTCTCTAGGAAACGCTATGCTATGTAAACTATCAAGGAAGTTTCCTTTCGAACCGTTTAGAAATATGAGCAGAGCTCATAACGAAGCGTAGCTTCTTTTCTTGTATGAATCGTATTTTACTGTTGATCCATGATGTTCTTGTAGCTATATAATGGTGCTTTCAAAGTTAAGATTTCATCGTTACGTATAATACCAACTTCCATAGTGTCATCAACCTGTGCCATTTCCAAAATATCAAATAGGATTTGTACATTTTGAACTTTTTTACCATTGAGGCTATAGATAATATCCCCAGATTGGATACCGGCTTCTTCAGCGCCACTAAATGGAATGACATCGGTAATATAAACACCAAAACGCATACCTGTGCTGTTATAGACCTCGGTGGTAATATCCATCACTTGAACACCTAGGAAAGCTCGGTCATCGGCCAATTGATAAGCGATGTCTCCGCCGGAACGACGTTCCAGAATCGTATCCATGGTCTCTTTCGCTTGATTAATGGGAATGGCAAATCCAATACCTTCAACACCGGTGTCGACATACTTAGCACTGTTTATACCGATGACTTCACCTTTGCCATTGAGCAAGGCCCCTCCGCTGTTGCCAGGGTTAATAGCAGCATCCGTTTGTATAAGATTCACATAGGAGGTGTTTTTATTAATATAGATTTCTCGGTTAAGCGCACTGATGATGCCGGCAGTTACTGTAGAAGCATATTCTGGGCCCAAGGGATTACCAATAGCCACAGCCAACTCGCCGATCTGAATCTCCTCTGAATCTCCAAAAGATGCCAAAACAATTTGATCCAGCTTACCTTTTAGCATCTTTGTATCAACAGAAAGAACAGCCAAGTCATGGGTGGAGTCGTAACCTAAAACTGTAGCGGCAACGGTTGTTCCATCATGAAATATTATTTCAATCTGGTTGGAACCTTCTATAACGTGATAATTGGTGACAATTAATAATTCACCATCCTCCATTTTGAATGTGATACCGGAACCTGTACCACCATAAAAACCATTTGAATTGCCAAATATACCACCTGGCGTTTGCTCGGAATAGCTAGAAATGGTAACAATAGCTGGGCTCACAGCGCTGGCGATTGCCGAGATATCCGATGAAGCCGTATAGTCGGAGAGGATAGGCTGTACTTGAGCAGTTGCTGGTTGATCATCCGCATTTTGTGTGGAAGTGCTAATAATTCCATTTGTCAGACGATCGCCATAAATCAGTGCGGACAAGTAACCCGCACCAAAAGTCAAACCACTTACAAAAGTGAGTATGAGCACATAAGCGGTAAGTTTTACATACCATTTTCTTGAGTATTTTTGATGATTTGAAGGTTTAATGCCTGTTTGATTGTCATTAAAATCTGTTTGATTGGATATATTGTTTTCCATATAATCACTCCTTAAATAATTTTCTATACTATGATTATATAGGGATAATATGGGTTTAGTGTGTAAAAAAGGTGTCAAATCGCGGTCAGAAAAATGAATAAAGTGTAAACAATGGGTCATTCGTAGCATAGAAAAGATCATACATATGATATAATCAGAAATAAGTTTAGGAAGTGGTAGAGATAGATAGGAGCATAGTATGACATTTGAAGACATTGTAAAAGAAATAGTAGAGACACCAAGATTCAGGAAACTGCCTGGATTTTTTGTCATCAAGGCTTTGATACGTAAAATCGGGTATATGGAAAACATACCAGTTGTTCATATAGCCGGCACCAATGGTAAGGGATCAGTTGTGATGATGATGGCCTCCATTCTACAATCAGCAGGATACAAAGTCGGTACATTTACATCCCCACATTTGGTGGATATAAGAGAACGTATACGCATTAATAATCAAATGATATCAAAAGATGCATTCACAAAGATTTATAGACGTCTATATAAGTATATGGAAGCGTTGGCACTTGAAGGGTATGAAAAAGCTTCTTTTTTTGAAATCATATTCGCCATGGCCCTCATGTATTTCGATAAAGAAAAACCGGATATAATAATATTAGAAACAGGGATTGGTGGACGTTTAGATACAACCAATGTTCTCAATAACAAAATCTTAACCATCATAACCAACATCAGTTTAGATCATACTCAAATACTCGGTGAAACCTTACAGGCGATTGCTTATGAAAAATCCGGCATAATGAGATCGAATATACCGGTTGTACTGTATAATACTATCGAAGAGGTCAATGATACCGTTAGGTCAGCAGCAGCAGAAATAAATGCGCCATATGTTGAAGTTCTTCCCTTTGACGCCGAAATCATAGTGCGAAACCAAGAAAGCATTGATTTTTCCTTGAGGAACAAGTATTATGAATATGAAACGATACACATGAATACGGCTGGAGACTACCAGATTGATAATGCAAAAATTGCAATTACCAGTATGCATATGCTACAACAACAGTTTAAGTTTACCAAATCAGATGTAATAGAGGGTATTAACAATTTCAAATGGTTAGGGCGCATGACCTATATCACACCGGGTATCTTATTAGATGGTGCCCATAATAAAGAAGGCATCGAAGCATTTGTAAATCATATTGATAGGCATGAAAAACATAAAGCGATTGATTTGGTATTTGTATGTATGGACGACAAGCAGGACATTGAAATGATAGAAGTACTATGTAACATAAAAAGACTCCGATCTGTATTTATTCCAAGAGAAAAATATATAAAAGCCCAAAAAGAAGAGCGGCTTAGGCTTCTCTTTAGGCAAAACGGATTCGAGAACGTGTACCTTTTAGATCAATTAAAAGACTTAATTGTAAAAAGAAGAAAGGATATGAAGGATGACCAACTTTTATGTTGTGTAGGTTCTTTATATCTTGTAGGTGACATCATAAAAATAATTGAGGAGGGCTAAAAGATGATTAATTTTGATGAAGAGATTAAAAAATACCAACCATGTCTAGAGATTGAAGAGGCCGAGGAAGTTATTAATGCCTATGATTCAAAAGACATGTCCGATATTCTAAGTGCGTTGATACAAGAGTTAAAAAATAAAAAATAAGAGGGGGTAAACAATGGCGAAAATATGTCCGAAATGTGGAGAGCTACTTGATACCCAAGAATTTTGCAATCATTGTCATGTGGCGATTGAAATTTATAAAAAAATTGGTATTGAATCAAAAAAAATATATAACCTAGGATTAAAAAAAGTTGAAATTCGAGATTTAAGTGGCGCTATTGACTTACTTAATAAGAGTATAAAACTAGATAAAAAGAACATTCAAGCTAGAAATTTATTAGGCCTGGTTTATTTAGAAATAGGTGAACCGGTTATGGCATTTAAACAATGGGTAATCAGCAAGAGTATTGAACCACTAGATAATGAAGCGACAGGTTACATGGACCGGATTCAAAACAACCAAGTTCATTTAGATAAATTAAACAATGCAATAAAAAAGTATAATCAAGCCTTGGTGTTTGTTAACCAAAATAGTATTGACTTGGCTATTATACAATTACGTGCCGTCATTGGACTGAATCCGAATTTTACGAAAGCCTATTGTTTATTGGCTTTATGCTATATACATGAAAACCAAATGGACAAAGCCAAACGTAAACTTCAGAAGGTACTGTCTATTGATCATAATCATGGTACAGCAAGAAAATATATGACATGGATTCAATCAGAGGGACATACGGATGAGGCATTTGAAGAAGTAAAAGAAAAAGAACCGGGTTATTTTGGATTACCTTCCCTTGGTCATAGTGCTAAAGTATCTATGAACAACAGTATGTTCCAATTTGCAGCAGTTTTAGTGGGTGTTGGCATTGGTTTGGCGGTTATGGCCTTTCTAATCGTACCCAGTTTGTTGAGTAGTCAGAAAAACAAGAATATAGAAGCGGTGAATCAAGTAAATGCTCTTGAAGCCAATCAGAGTGTTTTAGAAGGTCAAGTTGAAAGTATGGAAGAAAGCATTCAGCAGGCAGATACGCAGATGAATGTTCTGACATCAGAATTGGAACAAAATCAGCGTCAATTAACGCAAAGCGAAAAATTACTAGGGGTTATAAGCCTATATGAAGATGACAAAGCAACAGAAGCAGCCAGGTTGTTGGAAGAAGTTGAACCGGATGCACTAAGTGAAAGTGCATTGGCTACTTATGAAAAAACTGTTCAGAATATATTCCCCCAAGTAGCTCTAGATGCCTATAACCAAGGTTACAGAGACTATAGGAATGGTAGATATGAAGAGGCGATTACGAATCTCGAACTGGCATCCAAATATGAGAAAGATGATTATTTTTCAGATGAAGCGTTGTACTATTTGGCAAGATCCTATCAAAGATTAGATCAGAATGATTTAGCCATTAGTACGTATCAAAAAATGCTAGATACGTATCCAAATGCCAACTTTAAAAACGATGCGACATACTTTCTGAAGGCTTTAACCAATAACTAAAGCAACTTGATTAATAAAAGCTGGATGAAAACATTCTATAAATCTTGACAAAGTATGCATCAAAAATGTGTGGTACTAGAATTGAGTTTGGAGGCAATACTATGATTAGAGGTATTGGCGTTGCAGAAGGAGTCACCATAGGAAAAGCCTTTGTTAAGCGTGAAGTAGAGATGAAGGTTGTATATAGAAAAATAGAAAACCCTCAACTTGAGCTTGAACGATTCAATACTGCAGTCGACAAGTGTCGAATTGAACTTGAAAGACGTTATAATAAGACCCTCAATATTTTGGGACAAGAAGAAGCAGAGGTCTATAAAAGACATCTAAGTGTTTATGATGGGTCCATATTGCTAGGGCAAGTGCGCAAAGAAATTCAAGAACAAAAGATCAATGCAGATTATATTCTCAACGAAGTCAAAAAAAAATATGCAGCCATGTTCGACAAGGTTGCGGATGATTTTCTGAAAAAAAAATCAGAATCAATAAAATATATTGCAGAAGAGATTATTAAAGAACTCATTGGCATAGAAAATAAAGGTCTTGGCGATTTGACAGAACCGGTTATCATATTTGCAAGTGAGTTAGATGGTAACGATATCGTTCACTTGGATAAGAATAGTGTACTTGCAATTGTATGCGAACTGGGTGGCAAAACATCCTACAGTGCCCTTGTGTCCAATAACTTTAAAATTCCGGCTGTACTAGGCGCAAAAGGTATTTTATCCCTTGTAAAAGATGGCGATGAAGTCATTGTAGACGGGCAAAAAGGTGAAGTATTCATTAATCCAGATAAGGAAATGATTGACTTCTATTTTAAGAAGGTGAATAATGAAAAAGAGCTGGAAGACATCTTTTTAAGTTTTGCAAAGCAAAAAACTAAAACAGAAGACGGTCACCAGTTTGAGATTGCAGCTGAGGTTGAGAACAATAATGCTCTATTAGTCGCTAAAGAAAAAGGTGCCGAAAGTGTAGGTTTATTTAAGACAGAATTTGTTTTTTTGGGACAACCTTCTATGCCGGAGGAGATGGTTCAACTTGAAGCCTACCGTGAAGCAGTTATGTTGGCTGAAAATGCTGATATTATCTTTAGAACAATGGATTGTTCGTCCAACCACGATATGCCTTTTATATACTTTCATGAGGAAAGAAACCCTTTGTTGGGCTATAGATCCATACGGGTTACACTCACAGAGCGAACCTTGTTTGTGACGCAGATTAAGGCTTTACTTCGAGCCAGTGCATATGGAAAAATAAAAATTTTATTACCAATGGTTACAAAGATTGAAGAACTTCTAGATGCAAAGATGGCCATTGAAGAAGCTAAAGTTGAGTTGGACGCACGACATGAATTATATGACAACAACATAGATATCGGCATGATGGTTGAGATACCTGCTGCAGCAATGATGATTGATATTTTTGCAAGAGAAGTGGACTTTCTAGTCATAGGATCATCAGAACTCATACAATTGATGACGGCGGTTGATCGGGCAAATGAAAACCTATTTGAACTTTTTGACATGTACCACCCAGGGCTGCTTCGGACAATTCGACAAGTGGTTATCGCTGCACATAGAGAAGGGACTTGGATTAGTATTGTAGGTGATATGGCAAATAATGAAATACTCCTCCCCTTTATGATTGCAATCGGTGTTGATCAGGTATGTGTCAACCCAAGCATGGTTCCAAAAGCCAGATGGTTAGCAAGTAAGACCAATAAAGCTATATGGGATAAAGAAATCGATCATTTATTATCTTTAAGCTCCGGTAATGAGATTAAGGAATATTTGGAAAAACGTTATTATGAAATTTATGTTTGGTAATAAACCGTGAATAATTTGCTTTGCAAAGCGAGGCGTAGCCTCTTTGTTGTTCTCTAGGAAAGACATACTTTAGTATTCAGCCTTGAAGCGTGGCAGAATACGTTAAAGACCTTTCCTGTCGAACCGTTCAGAAATATGAGCAGAGCTCATAACGAAGCGAAGCTTCTTTTCTTGTTGACGAAATTTGTAAAGTATTATATAGTATATTTGGGTTATGATATTTTTGAGATAAATAATCAGCAATAGATAAAAGCTATGATCGAAAGAGTAATCATATCAAGAACCACAGAGAGAATGGAATAAAGCTGAGAGTCCATTTGTTTTATTGATAGATGAAGTGCATTCGTGAGCTTTTCAAGTGAAATAATATTAGCTTGATACGGGCATCGACCGTTATATCGATATCAAGTGGAAGCAAAGCTTCAACAAGAGTGGAACCGCGGATAAACCGTCTCTTATTATATTAAGAGGCGTTTTTTAATTTATATGTTATGCATACGCAAAGAAGGACTTCTTTGTATGGTATCTAAATAGTATGACAAGTCACTCTTTTGAATATCAGGAGGTAATTAAATGAATATAATGAAATATATAAAAGAAGAGATTGAAGTGATTAAGGAAAGAGACCCTGCCATCAAAAAAACGTCGGAGGTATTTTTATACCCGAGTTTCCATGCCATTCTCAGATACCGGTTATCTCATTGGCTATTTCTTAGAAAACACTATTTTTTAGCCAGATGGGTATCACAACGGGCAACCCGAAAAACAGGTATCGAGATTCATCCGGGTGCCGTTATTGGCGCTGGACTGTTCATTGATCATGGACATGGGGTGGTTATCGGTGAAACAGCGATTATAGGAAACAATGTAACCCTTTATCAAGGGGTGACACTTGGTGGTACAGGCAAAGAACATGGAAAGCGTCATCCAACAATTGGAGATAACGTCATGATCAGTGCAGGTGCAAAAGTATTGGGATCTTTTACTGTCGGTGAGGATTCAAAAATAGGCGCAGGTTCAGTTGTTTTAAGTGAAGTACCAGCCAATTCGACAGTTGTCGGCATACCGGGTAGGGTTGTAAAGAGAAACGATAAAAAAATAACCCATCCTCAAGACACACTGGATCAAATACACTTTCCTGATCCTATACGTCATGAGTTATGTAGACTTCAGATTAGAATAGAAAACTTGGAAAAAGGCAAAGGCGGCCTATCGTTAGATGCTTTAAATACCTTAGAAGAAGAAAGATGTAGAAACTGTCCAGAATATATGCAAGATGAATTATGAGGTGATATATAAATGAAATTATACAATACACTTACTCGAAAAAAAGAAACATTTGTGCCGGTCGAACCGGGGAAGGTCAAGATGTATGTTTGCGGACCAACGGTGTATAACCATATACACATTGGTAATGCCAGACCATTTATCGTTTTTGACGTTGTCAGACGCTATTTTGAATACAAAGGTTTTGATGTAACTTATGTTCAGAATTACACAGATGTGGACGATAAGATTATTAATAAGGCCAAAGAAGAAGGCGTAACTTCGGAAGCGATAGCAGAAAAATATATTCAAGAAGTAGAACAAGATGCAAAAGGTCTTGGAATCCATAAAGCAACCCATACACCAAAAGCTACAGAAGAAGTACCGCATATGGTGGATATGATTCAGGTACTCTTGGATAAGAAGTTTGCTTATGAAGTAGATGGTACTGTTTTTTTTGCGACCAGAAATTTCAAAGATTATGGTAAATTATCAAAGAAGAATCCGGATGACTTAGAGGCGGGATCTCGGGTCGCTGTAGATGAAGCCAAAATCAATCCAATGGATTTTGTTTTGTGGAAACCCAAAAAAGAAGGTGAACCGTCATGGCCATCACCATGGGGCGATGGAAGACCGGGTTGGCATTTAGAATGCTCGGTCATGGCGAAACGTTATCTTGGGGACACCATCGACATTCACTGTGGCGGTACGGATCTAATATTCCCCCATCATGAAAATGAGATTGCTCAAAGTGAAGCAGCCAATGGTAAACCTTTTGCCAAATACTGGCTTCATAATGGCTTTATTAATGTAGATAATAAAAAGATGTCCAAATCATTAGGTAATTTCTTTACAGTAAGGGAGATTACTGAAGAATTTCCCTATGAGGTGATACGATTCTTTATGTTGAGTGCTCATTACAGAAGTCCAATCAACTTCAGTCGTGATTTGATGGAAGCTGCCGCTAATAGTTTGCAACGTATTCAAACAGGTGCGAAGAACCTTGTGTATCTTTATGAACATTGTGAACTAGAAAATGTGACAGAGGAAGAAAAGGCCGATATACAACTTTTAGAAAGCTTTAAAGATAAGTTTGAGAAAGCTATGGATGATGATTTTAACACAGCCGATGCCGTATCTGCTATTTTTGAGCTGATTCGTTTTGCCAATACCCAAGCCACCATATCTTCCTCAAAAACTTTTATTCAGAAAGTCTTGGATGCATTAAGAGCATTATGTGATGTTATTGGTATTGACTTAGATACAGAAGATGATATACTAGATGCTGATATTGAAGCATTAATTCAAAAGCGCCAAGAAGCAAGAAAAAACAAAGATTTTACTTTATCAGACAAGATCAGAGATGATCTCATGAAAAAGGGTATTTTACTTGAAGATACAAGAGAAGGTATAAAATTCAGAAGGGTATAAGGTGGATGTATTGAATGATTTTCTGACATTTTTAGAAAAAGAGTTATCCTTGGATGAAATGAAAGTCCATACATATTCACCACTGGCTTTAGCATATATTGGTGACTCCATTTATGACTTGATTATTCGAACTTATATCATCAGTAAAGGTAGTAAAGCAGTCGGTAAAATGCACAAAGAATCTAGTCTCTATGTTAATGCCAAAACACAAGCTATGATTTATCATACCATTAAAGATACATTGACAGAAGAAGAGTTAAGTGTCATGAAAAGAGGCAGAAATGCTAAATCCGGTTCTAAACCGAAAAACACAGACTTGATTACATACAAACATGCAACGGGTTTTGAAACACTTATAGGTTATTTATATGTTACCAAACAGCTTGAACGCCTTGTAGCACTTATTGCCACAGGGTTAAAAGCCACCCAGTTAACCCAATCGAATACAGTTCCAAGTACCGGAGAAAATGAAGTTTCCCATAGTGATTAGGCTATACGACAGCCGCTCAGAAAGAAGGATTAGATGAATCAAAATAATCAGAATAATAAAAGAAGAAACCAGGATAATCATGAGACAGAAGAAATCAACGAGTTAATCGTATTTGGAAGAAATGCAGTTATAGAAGGCATGAAATCAGGTAGAAGTGTTGATAAACTTCTGATGATTGAATCCGGACATCAAGAAGGTAGTGCACAAAAAATATTGGGATTAGCTAAAGATATGAATATTCTTGTTCAATATGTTGCAAGAGAAAAGCTCGATCAATTAAGTAACCAAGGTAAGCATCAGGGCGTGTTGGCTTTTATGGCTGCCCATGATTATGTTGAGTTGGAAGTCCTTTTTGAAAAAGCTAAGAAAAGAGACGAAGCTCCATTTTTCATAATCTTAGATGGCATCGAAGATCCACATAACCTAGGGGCAATTATTCGTACGGCCAACATAACAGGTGCTCATGGTATCATCATACCCAAAAACAGAGCAGTTTCACTAACGGCGACAGTGGCAAAAACATCAGCAGGAGCTATTGAGTACACACCAGTCTGCAAAGTAGTTAATCTTGTTAGAACCATTGAAGATCTTAAGAGCAAAGGTATATGGGTAGCCGGATCAGATATGAAAGGCACAAGTATGTATGATGTGGATTTCAAAGGCCCTATGGCGCTTGTAATCGGTAGCGAAGGCAAAGGACTTAGCCGATTGGTTAAAGAAAAATGTGACTTTATTGCGAGTATTCCCATGAAAGGTAATGTTGATTCACTAAATGCAAGTGTTGCAGCTGGTGTTTTAATGTATGAGGCACTAAGACAGAGAAATCTATAGGAAAATAGGTCTTAACAATAACAGTGAAATCTGATATACTAATATCCTAAAATTATGGGGAAACTTGTAAATAGAGAGGCGGTTCTAACGTGGCAAAAGAAGTACTTCTCGTCGATGGATATAATATTATCCATGCATGGCCTGAGCTAAAGACAATGGCGATGGAGGATCAACTTGATCATGCAAGAACACGTCTGCTAGAAATTCTAAGTGATTACCAAGGCTATAAAAAGAATGAAATCATAGTAGTTTTTGATGCCTACAAGGCGAAAAATCCGGTCAGAAGTATTGATGCATATCATAACATTCATGTCATTTATACAAAAGAGCATGAAACAGCGGACCATTATATTGAAAAAGTTGCTACTGAGTATGCCAGAGATTATCAGATCCGAGTTGCTACTTCCGATGCCCTAGAACAAACGATTATATTAGCAAAAGGGGCAGCAAGAATGTCTGCAAGAGAGCTTTTAAGTGACATTAAAGCCACTAGGAAAGAGTATAAAGCAGATTACTTGGAAAAACCTTCAAGAACAACAAACCGCTTGGAGGGTCATTTGAATAAAGAAACATTAGCATGGATGGAAAAATTTCGTCGTCAAAGATAGGGGTTGTCTTAAATAGAACGTGTCATAGAATTTGAAGAACTAACCATTTATACAGATGAAGAAATCGTTGTTCTTGTTAGAGAAGGTCATGATTATGCATTAGACTATCTTATGAACAAATACAAAAAGCTGGTGGAAAAAAAATCAAAATCCTATTTTCTAATGGGTGCAGGTCGAGATGATTTGATACAAGAAGGTATGATCGGACTTTTTAAAGCTGTTAGAGATTATAGAAATGATACGGCATCGTCCTTTTTTTCTTTTGCTGATCTTTGTATTACAAGGCAAATCATCACAGCTGTTAAAGCAGCTACACGACAGAAGCATATGCCTTTAAACTCCTATGTTTCTTTGAATAAACCGATATTTGAAGAAGACAATGACAAAATCGTTCTCATGGATCTTATGCCCTCGAAGCAGATTGTTGATCCGGAAGAACTGATTATTGACAAAGAAAACATACATATTATTGAAGATGAGTTAGCAGACAAATTAAGTGATTTCGAGAAGGATGTTTTAGAATATTATGTTGAAGGCATCGGGTATGTTGAAATAGCAGAGATACTGGAAAAACCGGTAAAATCTATTGACAATGCCCTACAGCGTATTAAGAAAAAGCTGGAAATCATTATGAAAGAAAAAAAGTAAGCATTTATTGTTGACAAGTTATAAGATATGGTTATAATAGATAAAGTGGCCTAAAGGGCAGGACAGATTATAACCATATATATGCTGGTATAGCTCAGTAGGTAGAGCGCATCCATGGTAAGGATGAGGTCACGAGTTCGAATCTCGTTACTAGCTTAGTAAGAAGAATCTCTTTTGAGGTTCTTTTTTTTGTTCTCAAGGAGCGTGTCCAGCAAAGCTGGCCACTTGCAAGTCATACAGATATTGGCATTTTGAAACATTATGTTTTGGAGATTATTTTAAGGATATCATCAACATTTTGAGAATTAAACAATATATTTAGGTCTCTTGGGTTTAACAATAATTGCATTAAACTTGTCAATGCGCCATAATGACTTATTTTGTCAGACGGTGCAAGCGTGAATATGATTTTAACAGGGTCGTTTTTATCGTGGCCAAATTCAACGGATTGGTTCAAACGTATTAGACTCATACCCAATCGTTTGACACCTACTTTATAAGAAGCATGAGAAAAAGCTATACCGGGTGCAATAACAATATAAGGACCAAGTTTGTGAATATTTTCAATTAGAATATCAGTGTATTCAGATGTTATAAAACCTCTTTTAAGTAAAATATTTGCACCAGATTTTAAAGCATCCTCCCAACTTGGTGCTTCAACATTTAACTGTATATGTTCAGGAACAAGTAATTGGTCAAGATTTACTTGGATAGGTTGAGTTTTTGACAATTGAAGTTCTTTACTTTTAGGTTGAGGAGACTGATGATGGTGGTTGAATATAAAAGATTCAATTTTTTGAATATCTTCTTTCATAAGCAATGGATTCACTACGATGCAATCATAATTATTTTGCTTGAGTGGTATTGTACTAATTACCAAATCAATAGGTCTGCTTATTTGATTGAAAAAATCCAAGTAGGAGATTGAGTCGATTATATTAAAATTATTAAAGTTAGTTATAATTCGATTATGCAACATTTTTGCTGTGCCTATACCACTGGCACAGACCAAGAGTACATTGAGTCTTTTGGCAAACAGCACGTTTCCTTTTTCGATTTCAGCAGCAAAATGCAATGTTATGTATGAGATCTCGTGATCATTCATTTCTATTGGGTATTTAAAATTAAGAAGAAGTAATGCCTCCTTTACTATCAAAAATAAACGATAATAGTTTTGTTTGATATCATCTAAGATAGGATTGGCTAGAAACATCTTATAATTGCAACGGTGGACAGCAGGTTTAAGATGAATACATAAATCAAGCATCATTTGATTTTCATTTTGAAACTCAATATTAAGTTGAGTTTTAACGTAAGTGGTTATATCTTCGGCCATTTCCATAAAATTGATGTTATCATCATTGAGAAGTAATTCGGTAGCATTTAAATGATTTTTAATTGGAGATAAAGTAGCATTTAGTGGTGTGTTTTCTTCTTCAGACTTTTTATGAAGTTGTGCAGCGAGTATATGTAGTGTGATATAACCGATTTCAGGCTTAGGGATGCTAACATGAAAATTTTCATTTAATATTTCAGCAAAGACTTCACAAATTTTATATTCTTTTGTTTTTTCCATTAAAACCAAATCCTCAGGTGGAAAAAAAATATTTTTACCAATTTGGATACGTTGTAAAGCAATAGCCAGATGTGTGAAAAGACTTGCAAATGAATTGTCACCCAATTTAACACCTAGCAAATCTTGTAATTTAAACAATGATTTTTCTAGCAATTCAAGATTTATATTAGACATAAGTATATCATTGTATAAGTACTTCTGATTATTTACGGGAAATTTTTTGTTGAGATCAATAGTTCGGATTATTCCAAGAATCTGTTCCGTAGACATGAAATCTTTGGCCATCCCAATTAAGGCATTTCTTTTGGAGGTTTCTGTGCCTTGAATTTTTATACCATAATTGGGTTTCTTCAAAAGAACAAGTTTGTACTTATTAAGCCATTGTTCCACAATTTTTAACTCTTTGAGAATGGTCCCCCGACTAACTATTAATCTCATTTGTAGGTATTCTGTCTTTATAGGCTCATCAGAATTTAGCAGTTCAATAATAATAATCTTCTGACGCTCTTCACTTGAATAGTAGTCATAAGATGGTTCATTTATTTGAAGTTGATTTAAAAGCTTGGCCTTTTGCTGTTGATCACAGCTTAAGGTTATACCTTTAGCATATATGGTTTTGATGGATCCTAAGTTTTTATGTTTTAACCAATCTTCGATTTCTTTTAAATCATAACGTATAGTTCGTTCCGAGACCTTATAGCTTTTTTTAAGATCTATTATAGCCATTGGCAGATCGGATGAAGCCAATTGAATCAGGATACCTATGCAACGTTTATTAAGAGCCATGTTGATACCTCCATTAATATGAACCTCTTCTATAATTTAATCATATACAGAGTATATTATCAACTGAATATCAAAAGATTGTTCAAAATTGCAGAAAGTTGATAATTATTGAAAATTATTTGAGATACTCGTGTATGCATACTTATGTCAATAATTGTTAATTTGAGTATTTTTTTTTGTTTCTTATTTATATAAATTAGTCGAAAAAAGTCTTCTACATAGCTTGGGAAATAAGTATAAAAAGGGTTTTAGATATAAAAAAAATAAGAGTCTGAAATCCATAGGGAGAATTAGTACAAAAGTGCAGAATTGATTCGGAAGTATTTTGGATGGTTTATTGATAGAATAATACTAATATGCAGGTTATAATTAATTTATAAAGTTGCTCGAGCATAAATGAGTTTAATAGTTAAAAAGGTGGTAAATATGTTACTAAATGAAATGTTATCAAAAAATCATATTCAAGTTAGTGTTGAAGCAAAAGACTGGGAAAATGCTATTGATCTTGGTGGAGAAATTTTACTTAAGGAAAAGTTAATTGAGCTGTCGTATATTGAGGCAGTCAAAAAGACTAAAAGAGAAATTGGTCCATATATTGTCATTGCACCAGGAATAGCGTTGTCCCATGCGAGACCCGAAAATGGTGTAAATAAAACATCAATGAGTTTGATACAGTTGAAAAATCCTGTTGAGTTTGGTCATGAGGAAAATGATCCTGTTAAATTGGTATTTACACTAGCAACAACTGATAATAAAAGTCACCTTGAGTCATTACGACAGCTTATGGGTGTGATGACTGAAAGTAGCGACATGGATATTCTCTTTACTACAAAAGATGTAGACAAGATTGTAGAAGTAATCAACAAACACTCATAAAAAAATGATTGAAGGAGGAAAAGAAATGCTAAAGATTCTTGTAGTATGTGGTAATGGCTTAGGAAGTAGTTTTTTAATGGAGATGAATATCAAAAAAGTTATAAAAGAAATTGGTGCAGAGGTAGAGGTAGATCACAGTGACTTAACATCAGCAAAAGGTTACCATGCTGATATCATCGTTGGAACAAAAGACATAACGAGTCAATTGAGTGGTTATGCTAAAGAGTTGGTAGAACTAAATAATATTCTTGATTTAGAAGACATGAGGGAAAAAGTTGTTAAAGCATTAGAAAAATTTGAAAATTAATAGGAAACTATGCTAAATAATAAAATATGATGGTATAAGAGGAGGTATAATATGAATATATTACAATTTTTAATGAGCGAGGTACTTAGTCAACCTGCTGTTTTGATTGGTCTTTTTGCACTGATTGGTTTATTGGCACAAAAAAAGTCTGCTGCAGATGTTGTTTCAGGTTCGCTTAAAGCAACAATTGGCTTCTTGATTCTCGGGGCGGGTGCAGGAACATTAGTTGGAGCACTTAATCATTTCAGTGTAATATTTACGGAAGCATTTAATATTACAGGTGTAATACCTAATAATGAAGCAGTAGTCTCAATAGCCCAAGAGGTATTAGGTACTGAAACAGCAATGATTATGGTATTTGGTATGTTAGTAAATATTTTATTAGCAAGATTCACAAAATTTAAGTACATATTTTTAACAGGTCACCATACATTGTTTATGGCTGCTATGTTATCAGCAATCCTTGTAGGTGCCGGCTTTAAAGGTGTCACACTTATTACTATCGGATCAGTTATACTGGGATTTGTCATGGTATTGTTCCCTGCAATGGCTCAGCCATATATGAAAGCGATAACAGGTTCTGATGACGTTGCACTAGGTCATTTTGGCACCACGGGATATGTAGCGGCAGCCTTGGTTGGAAAAGTAGTTGGAAACAAAGAACACTCAACTGAACATATGAAGTTTCCTAAAGGTTTAATGTTTCTTAGAGATACGACAATTGCAACTGGTTTAACCATGTTAGTGCTCTTCTTGGTTTCAGTTTTATTTGCCGGACCTACATTCGTTGAAAGTCAAGTAAGCGGAGGCCAAAACTTTATCATGTTTGCGATCATGCAGAGTTTGGTATTCTCTGGTGGTGTTTATATCGTTCTTGCTGGTGTTAGAATGATTATTAGTGAAATCGTTCCGGCATTTAAAGGTATTGCAGATAAGATCGTTCCAAACGCAAAACCTGCTCTTGATTGTCCGGTCGTATTTCCTTTCGCACCTGTAGCAGTTCTTGTTGGCTTCATCTCAAGTTTTGTAGCAGGTATTGTAGGCATGTTTGTATTATCATTTGTAGGTGCAACTGTTATCATTCCAGGGGTTATACCGCATTTCTTTACAGGTGCAGCTGCAGGTGTCTTTGGAAACTCAACGGGTGGTAGAAGAGGCGCTGTTATGGGTGCATTTGCTAATGGTTTAATTATTTCTTTTCTACCGGTATTATTATTACCTGTTCTAGGAGCATTAGGATATGCAAATACTACGTTTGGTGACTCTGACTTCGGGATTATTGGAATAATTATTGGTAATATTGCAAAGTTATTTTTATAGATAGATCGTGAAGGCATTGAATATGAGAGATGATGTATAATAGAAACAAAAGTTAGTCAATTAAAAACAAATGATATGAAGGAAGTGTAGGATTAATTATGAAATCATTTACTATAATAGTACCATTTGAGGAAGGATTGCATGCAAGACCAGCATCACAATTAGTTAAGGTTTGTCAAAGTGCAAAATCTGATATTAAAATTATTAAAGGAACAACTGAAGTGAATCCAAAAAGTATTTTAGGCATTTTAACATTAGGTGCAAGATATAATGATACTTTAACAATGGAGATTTCAGGTGAAGATGAAGATGAAGTTGTTCAAAAAATAATAAATTTTTTCGAAGTATAACTCAGATGGCTATTTATTAGCCTAGAAAGAAGAATCTCTTTTGAGGTTCTTTTTTTGTTTTACGCTAAGATAGAGAATCGACCACTTTTCAAACCTTAGTACCGCGTGTATAATAAAAAAAGGTGATCTTATGGATAGAATATACCCGGCTCAAGTAGCCAATCAAATGCATATTGTTCAGAAGTCTTTTGAAAATGATAAGATAATGGGTGGACCTTTACTTGATGGTGGAAAAAAGTCGCTCCAATAATTCGCTCTTACATCAAAAGTAAGTCGATTGCAACGATTTATCAATAAATTAGTGCCATCAGAGCAGCGACTGTCAACACTTGTAGACATAGTATCTGTCCGGAATGTGGGATAAGTTATGTCTCGGGAGATTTTGCCAAAACTACAACCACCGCAAAACCAACCCTTATAAAAATGTAATGACGCATCAAGCAACTGGGAACCTAGTGGATATGATGCTATAATATATAGAGAAGATATAAAGACGCGTTACAAGGTTAGGAGCAACTATGGAAATGTTACTTTTTGTTCAACTTCTAGAAATCGCCACTGTGTTAGTGCTAATCTTGGTTTTGACAATGCTGCACCGCTTCGGTGGAATTAAGTATATCTACAATTTAAGAATTGCTTTCGTAGGCTATTTTATACTTATTGTACTAACAATGCTTAACCTCTTTGAGGAACAAGTGGTATTTAATAGTCTATTTAAGTATGCTCTTTTAGCTTTAATCAGTGTGTACATATATGCAAGTTTTTCGACCGGTTCAAATAAATTATTACACTTAGTTAAGCTCTATGGGATGATTGGAATTTTAATATTAACACCAATGACTCTGATTAATTTCGAGATGGGTGATCAACTTGAAGGCATTGGCTATGTTCTATTTGGCATAACATCTATTTTTGTTGGTTTCTTCTGGATGAAAAAAGTACTGCGTCATCTTCTCCCATCTAAAATTGTTGGTGTAACGTTCATACTTTTTGGTTTGCATATCATGAATTTCATTATCGTACAATACGATGAAGAATTTCTTATCTTAGGGTACATGGTTGCAGCAGCATTTGAAGCAATCATAACTATTTCTTTGGTTTTTTTAAATTTTAATTATCTTAAAGAATTAGATGACATAACGTATAGTAAATACATCAATTTATTTAATAACTCTTCCGATGCCATTTTACTCATCAGCAATGAAATTATTTTTGAATGTAACAGACGGGCAGAAGAGATTTTTGAGAGATCCAGAGAAGATATTATTGGGCGTAGCCCAATGGATATTTCGGAATTGGTTCAAGACAATGGGCGAGAATCTTATGATTATGGAATCGAATTATTTAGTAGTGCATCTGAGGGTAAGATTACTCGATTTGACTGGATTCATATAAGTGCAAGTGGTAGGAAGATTAATTGTGAAGTCTCCCTTTTTTTATTAGATAAGGGAGAATTTGCAGCGGTTATAAGAGATATGACGGCCAATTATGCCTATGAAGAAGAGATTAATTTCCATAAGTATTATGATACAGTGACACATTTGCCGAAACGGGAGTTGTTTATTGACCGATTGGCCCGCTTTTTAGATGAAAGGTATAAACAAGTAGCCCTTATTGCTTTTAACATAGATAATTTCAAAGAAATCAATGACGAATATGGACATGAAGCAGGTGATGAACTATTACGTCAAGTTACAAATGAAGTCACCTCAGTCTTTAAGAGTGAGGTGACGTTGACAAGACTTGGTGGGGATGAGTTTGTTGTAATTATGGATAAACTGATTCATAAAAACCGAATATATTTGCCGTTAGAAAGAATTCAGTCGGTTTTTAATAATAATTTTGAGATACAAGGTCAAAAGGTTAACATAAGTGTGTGTATCGGTGTTGCTTTTCCCGAATCTGAAACAACACAGCCGATGGAATTACTTAAGAATTCAGACCTTGCGCTTAACCTTGGAAAAAGTAAGGGTAGAGGGCGCATTGAGTTTTATTCAACGAAGGAAAAAGAAGTTTTTATCACAAGAATTAACATAGAAAGAGATATGCGATTAGGTATTGAATCAGGAGAGTTTATCCCTTACTATCAACCAATCATCCAACCCCATTCAGGTGAAATTGTTGGAACAGAAGTCTTAGCAAGATGGATAAAAAAAGATGGATCTATAATCTACCCAAATACTTTCATTCCTATTGCAGAGGAAACAGAGTTGATTAATATTATTGGAGAACAGATTTTATCAAAAGCGTGTGAAGACTATAAAGATTTACTTAGAGACAACACAGATTTTGTTATTCATGTTAATTTATCGCCTCTTCAGCTTAGGGATGATTCTATCATCTCAATTCTTAGTGATACTATGGAAAAGTATGAAATCACAGCGCGACATTTATATATTGAACTAACAGAAACGATTTTTATTAAAGATGCTGAGCATGCAAATGAAATATTGAAAGGCATTCGTGCATTGGGTGTTGGCGTGGCATTAGATGATTTTGGAACAGGGTACTCTTCTTTATCCTATTTGACCGAAATGCAAGTGGATACCATTAAAATTGATCGTTCTTTTGTGGTTAAGTTACCAGGTAATCATAAATCAAGAGCAATGATGGAGTATTTAATCGGTCTTATGCACGACTTAGGTTATAAAGTGGTGGTTGAAGGTGTTGAAGAGAAAGATCAAGCAGATTACTTAAAGTCTATTGGGTGTGATACCATTCAAGGCTATTACTACCATCGACCGATGTCCATTGAAAAGTTGAGAAAACTTCTAATATGATAGGTGAAGTATATAAGTGGCATCAATGAGCAATGTCTCAAAGTAGATTGAATGAGTAGGAGTTAATTATGGGTATATTTGTGCAACTCAAAGAGGTTACAGTCAGTTATGAAAAACAGCAGGTTTTTGATCGACTAAATTTGGATTTAGAAGAGAACGTTGCTTATGCACTCATTGGAAAATCAGGTTCAGGTAAAAGTACTTTACTGAATTTAATAGCAGGTTTTCTTAAACCGAATAAAGGTATTATAACCATAAAGGGTTTGACCCTCAATCAACCACGAAGGGAAACATCCTTCTTGTTCCAAGAGCTTGGACTTTTTCCGTGGCAAACAGTGAGAGAAGCAATCGCTATGCCACTTAAGATTAAAGGGTGGAAGGATTATGATCAGGTTGTTGAGGATATGATAAAAGAGATTGGCCTTGATGGTCATGGGCATAAGTATCCCAAAGAATTAAGCGGTGGTGAGAGGCAAAGGGTGGCACTGGCTAGGACCCTCGTAGAAAAGCCGGATCTACTTCTTATGGATGAACCTACATCGGCCCTGGATGCTATGACCAAAGAAGTACTACAGAAATTGATTTTAAAAGAGCAAAAGAAGCAAGAAGGAACCCTATTATTTGTAACCCACGATATTGAAGAGGCGATGATCTTAGGTCAGACCATTCTTATGATTAATGATGAGGGCGGTATTTCATCCATAGAGAATGCATACTATGGTATAAAAAATCCTAGGGAACAGTTGGGATTTTATGATGCATGTATAAAAATTCGAATAGCCTTGAATATGGAGGTGTTGGGATGAAAAATAATACCTTTCGATTCAAAAATAGTGTTGTAGGCCTATTTAGTTTTTCACTAATATGGGAAGTCTTTCATTTGTTATTAAACACACATACAGTACCCTCACCTCTTGAAACAATCTTCTATACACTAAGCCATATTGAGGTACTTTCCCAGCATTCTGCAGCAAGTAGCCTTAGGGTTATAACAGCCATTATTATTTCGATGTTGATTGGATGCCCGCTTGGTATTTTGATAGGGATGAGTCAGAGGGCAAACAAGCTTATATCTCCCTTTCTATATTTTATATATCCAATACCCAAGGTCGCTTTTTTACCTGTTTTTATGTTGATGTACGGACTAGGGAATACGTCCAAGATTATATTGATGGTTTGGATTATTGTATTTCAGATTATCTTATCCATGAGAGATGGCATTAAGCAGATTGACCTTATATATTTTAAAGTCATGGACAGCTACCTCGTTAATCGGAGACAGAAAATTAGATATTTAATACTACCTGCTATTTTGCCCAATCTATTTACCGGATTAAGAATGAGTATTGGTATATCGCTTGCATCCTTATTTTTTGCTGAAAACTATGCAACAACCTATGGCATTGGTTATTATATATTAAGTGCTTGGACAAAAATGAATTACGTTGAGATGTTTAGTGGTATTTTGACGTTGGGATTTGTAGGCATTCTGTTATTTAAAGTCTTAGATTATACAGAAACATCCCTTACACCTTGGCAAGAACAAAGAGGTTTTCCTAGAGAATAAAAGAAGCCGTATATCAGAATATCGTTCTGATATACGGCTTCCTATTAGCTATGAATGTATCAACGTAATCTATATATTGTATGTGAACTTAGTGAAACTTAGTTTTGACACCTTAACCAACCATTATTCTATATAAGAAAAATCTGTAAGAGCATCAAAAGAATACAATTGACCGATTTGTTCTTTTTCTTTGGTCCATTCAATAATATCATCAAATTGTTCAGTGCTTATTTGGCCAGCATGCTGAAAGACTTCCTCTTGATTGGATAAGTAGTCATTGATGGCTTCTGGAAATTGATAATTGGCCAGTATGTCACTGTATGCACTGACATCAACTTCATTCATATAATCTATGGCTTTATTATAACCTTCATAGAAGGCTTTTACATCCCCCGGTCGACCCGAGAGTACAGCATCAGTGAAGATGAAGGCCCCACCTTTAATACCAGCGGTCTTAGAACTAGCAAGTAAGTGCGCACCATTTTTAACCAACATACCGGCTTGAGGCTCAGTGAAAACAACGCCATCAATTTGATCAGACATGAGTGCTTCTGCTCTACCTGCAAATGAAGGAATTTCGATGATATTATAGGTGATATTATTTTCATTTGCAAATGTATCCATAATATATTCTAATATGAAGTTAGGTACAAGAGAGACGGTTCTACCGTCTAAGTCTTTTAGGGTAGTAATAGAAGAATTAGGTGAAGCTAATATTTTGAAATCCTCTCGTATGTCAGAGGTGATTTTCATAGGTATGCCACGATCTACAAAAACAGCAGCTGTCATAACATCACCAATTGTTCCGTCAATCTCTTTGGCTTGAACAGCAATATTTCTATCGTTCGGTGAGGTAAAAGTTTTTATGGATACGTTGACACCGATTTCTTCAAAAAAGCCTTTTTCTTTTGCAATAATGATAGGGATGGAGGCCTCAGC
>JAGXFY010000097.1:0-10355 GCA_024636985.1 Clostridiales bacterium
GTATACACGTTGGATTTTCCCAAGATTAAATAAGTCTTGAACTAGAAACTCATCTCTCAGTCGATCCGTTGTATAATGCTTTGCATCTTTTGAATTTGAAGGTTCTCTTACAATCATCTTTTCTCCTTTTCATCTTAATTTGATTCTTTTAAGTTTGTTTATAGAAATAGGTTCGGTACGAACATAACAATACCGGGTATAAATGTTATAAGTAGCAATACAACTACCATTACAGCATAGAATGGCAGTAAGGATTTGGTCATTTTCTCTATGGATACTTTACCGATGGCGCAACCAACAAAGAGGGCGCTACCTACAGGCGGTGTACATAATCCGATAGCCAGTGCCAGTATTAGTACGACACCAAACTGGACCGGATCCATACCCAAACTGGTGACAACCGGTAAAAGAATTGGCGTTAGAATCAATATGAGTGGTGCCATGTCCATAATACAACCAAGCAAAAGGATGAGCACAAGTATAAGCAATAATAATAGAGTTTTGTTTTGAGTTATGGTCAATAATGCATTGGTTGCAAGAGCCGGTACTTGGAGCAAAGCCAACATATGTCCAAAGGCTTTGGCTGCTGCTATTAGACTTAGTACCAGTGCAAGCGTTTTTAGGGCACTGTATAAAATACTACCCATGCGTTTTAACGGAATTTCTCTGTAGACAAAAAATGTAATAACAAAAGCATATAAGCATGCAACTGCTGCTGATTCAGTAGCTGTAAATACACCCGATAGTACACCACCCATAATAATAACAGCGGTCATCAGACCAAAAAATGCATTCATAGATATCTTCACTTTTTCTTTAAAAGAAATCTTATCGCCTTTTGGATAGCCTCTCTTAACCGCGATGAAATAACTTAGAATCATAAGGCCTATTCCAAGAATAACACCCGGCACCATACCACCAAGGAACAAACGACCAACGGATACACCGCCACCGGCAGCAAGAGAATATATAATCATATTATGACTTGGAGGAATGATAACCCCTTGACAAGAGCTTGTTACGGTTACAGCAACGGAGTAGTCATCATCATAGCCATTGTCTTTCATCATAGGAATCAATATGGCACCTATTGAAGATACATCGGCAACGGCTGAACCGGATATCCCACCAAAAAACATACTCGCTAGGATATTCACTTGTGCCATACCACCTCTAACACGGCCAACCATAACATTGGCCAGCTCAATAAGTCGCCTGGATATTCCCCCGGCACCCATAATTTCACCTGCTACTATGAAAAAAGGAATAGCCATGAGGGAACTGGACTCAATACCTTTTACCATTTTTAACACAATGGTCATAAGTGGTACTTGATAATACAAAGCTGTAAGAACAGAAGATAGGGCTAATGAAAAGGTTACAGGTACTTTTAGTATTAAAAGAACAAAAAATGAGATTAACAATATAGCGATCGCTGTACTAGCAACTGGCATTAGTTCTTACCTCCTAACGATAAACTTTTTAAGGATTCAACAACTTCATCCTCTTGGACATCTTCTTCATTTTCAATCAAGCCAAGTAACTCCATAAGACTGTCAAACACAACGAATACACCTGATATTGGAACGATAATGTAAAGATAACCTGTGGGCATTTTAGTCGCCGGCATCGTAGAAGCCATCATAACCATGGCTAACTGCCATCCGTAGACCACCATGATGACGCCGAAAGTTAAGATACATAAATCAACAAATTTAAGTACGACTTTTTGAACAGGTTCCGGAAACATTCTGAAAAACAACTCAATACTAATATGAAGCTTTTTCTTAACGCCTAGTGCCAACGCGATAAAGCCAAACCACACCATCATAATCAATGGTACTTCTTCGGACCACCTCAAACTAAAATCAAGTACATATCTGGAAAAAACTTGAATACAGGTTAGGATTGTAATCAGTACCAACATGATTTGTCCTAGGACAACCATAAATTTATGAAGTTGATCAACAATTTTTTTTATCTGATTCATGGGTATTACTCCTTTCATTTGGTGCAAAAAAATATTAGGATACAGTGCTGTTCATCAACACGATTCATGTCTGTTGTACTGTTTTATTATAGAAAGCCGGATTTCCATCCGGCCTTCTATCCATTATAGGTTTAAAGTATAACAATTATGGCTATTCTACTTCTTGAACTTGCTTAATGAGATCTGTGTATTCAGCTGCATATTTTTGGTATACTGGTTCCATTGCTGCTGCAAATTCTGCTTTAGCTTCTGGTGTTAACTCAGTAATGATACTACCTGCTTCTTCAACTTTTTTTCTTGACTCTACTTCTTTTGCTTCCCATTTTTCAATTTGGAATGCTTGAGCTTCTTTGGCAGCTTCTTTCATGATTGCAAGGTCTTCTGCTGATATTTTTTGCATTGCAATACTACTTGCGATGATAATCTCAGGAACTCTTACATGACCGTCAATGGTGTAATATTTTGCTACTTCAAAGTGTGAAGAAGTATCATAACTTGGCCAGTTGTTTTCTGCTCCGTCAATAATACCTGTTTGAATCGCACTGTAAACTTCACCATATGGAAGTGGCGTTGGAGATGCACCAAGTGCTGCTACCATGTCCATCATAAGTTCACTTTGCATAACTCTAAACTTAAGTCCTTTTAAATCTTCTAATGAAGTAATTTCTTTTTGAGAGTTGTAGAAGTTTCTTTGACCTGGATCAAACCAACCAAGTCCTACAAAGTTTGCTGATTCAACACTCTTTAAGAAATTTTCGCCAATTTCACTGTTAAGTACGTTCCACATATGGTCTGCATCACGATAAATGTATGGTAATTGTAATACGTTAAGTGAAGGTGCAAATTCAGTAAGTGGCGCAATACTTGTCCTGGTTAAATCAATCGCACCAATCTGTACTTGTTCAATAACGTCTTTTTCTTCACCAAGTTGAGCCGCTGGGAATACTTCAATCTTAACACGGCCTTCTGTTTTTTCTTCAACCAAACGCGCAAACTCATAATCACCTAATGTTGTAGGATAATCAGCTGGGTGGGTTTCTGCAAGCTTCAATACAACCGCTTCAACTGGTGCAGGTTCTTCTTCAGGTGTTTCAGCTGTTTCTGTCTCTGTCTCAGTTTCTACTGGTGTTTCAGCAGGTTCTTCTGTTTTAGCACATCCGACTGCAAGTGCTGCCATCATGGCTACGATAAACATAATACTTAATAACTTCTTAATCATTGGTGTTACCCCCTTGAAATTTGTTGGATTATGTTTCGACTACATGTACATCTTACAAGGGATCGTAACTTACAACAATTCATAATCTTGTTATTATCATCAATATCTTGCGTCATTATATCTTACTAGAAATGGTTATCATCTGCACCATGACTATCTTGTCATAGTAGCATAATCTTATACTCTACTCCATACTCTCCATGCTCTGAATCCTTTCAACCATCTCCAGATAGTCATTGGCATATCGATCATATAGAGGACGAACGGCTTCAACAAATGCTTGTCGATCTTCAATCTCTGTGATGATAATGCCTAAATCTCTAAGCTTTTGTTCCGATTCCTTTTCCTCTATCCGCCACTTATCTCTTTGGTAGATTTCAGATTCTTCGGCACATGCCATGATGATTGCTAAATCTTCTTCTGATATACGGTCCAAAATCTTTTTGCTAGCAATTAACATTTCAGGTACACGCACATGTTCATCTATGGTAAAATACTTTGCAACTTCATAATGGAGTGAGGTCTCGTAGCTGGGAAAATTATTTTCAGCACCATCAATGACACCGGTCTGTATAGAGCTATAAACTTCCCCATAAGCCATAGGGATCACGGAAGCTCCTAGCGCCCTTGCCATTTCAACCATGAGTTGGCTTTCCATCACCCGAAATTTTAATCCTTCTAAATCCGATAAAGTTTTAATCTCTCTGACACTATTGTAAAAACTTCGAGCACCGGCATCATACCAAGCCAGTCCGATTAGTCCTTTGTCTTCTATACTATCTAAGAAGAAATCGCCTATATCACTATTTAGCACCTGCCACATATGATCACTGTCACGATAGATGTATGGTAGCTGCAGTACGTTTAATTGAGGTGAAATCTCCGCTACTTGCCCCATACTGAGTCGTGTAAAATCTATAGCACCAAATTGTACCTGCTCCAAAACCGCCTTCTCCGGTCCCAGTTGTTCAGAATCATATACTTTAATGATAATGCGACCTTCCGTACGTTCTTCAACAAGGCGGGCAAATTCTCTATCCGCTTCTGTAGTTGGATGATCAGATGGATGGATTTCAGCCAATCTAAAATAAGTGACTTCCGGGTGTTTAACAACGGTTGTTGTTTCACCATTACACCCAGAAAGAAGAATGACCATACAAACCATCCCAATCCAAACTCTATAGTTCTTCCTCAATAACATCACCTTCCTTTTCTAGTATGTCGCCGTTATACCACTTATTACGATACTCAGAAGGGGTCATCCCCTCATATTTCTTAAAAACCCTTGTAAAATAATTAGAATCCACATAACCAATCTCATAGCCGATTTCTTTAATGGACAATAGAGAGTTCTTAAGAAGTCTCTTTGCAACCATGGTTCTAACCGAACTGACGTAATCAATGAAATTCGTGTCCAAATGCTTTTTAAACACCTTACTAATATAACTAGGACTTAAGTCACAAATGGACGAGAGCTGATCTAAGGTAATGTTTTCTGCATAATGGAGATTGATATACACAATAAGTTTATCCAATATAATAGATGTCTTATCTGCCTTTTGCCTATCCAACTTTTCCATATATTGGTTGCAAAAATCTCTAAGGAGGCACTTTGCCTCGTGATAATTACCGACTTTCATCGTTTGATTAAACAAATCATAGGTATAGAGATCCGACTCGTAAATATTATCTGAAACCCGCTCCCTTATTAATACAAAGTGTTCATAAAGCTTTATCTGAATCATCTCCAGATTCTCTGATCCTGATGCTATATCATCAAATACCAGGTCGATGTATTTATCAAAAGCAACCTCATCTTTATCTTTTAGACTTTTTACCAATGCTTGAAGGTCCTGTTCATTTCTAGCGTCTTTCATAGGTATACGCTTATTGCAGTTGCCTTTTGCCGTAGAAAATGACTTCCAAAGACAATCCAATCTTTTGCATATATCACCAATGCCAAAATCTGAATATAGTTGATGTTCTGCTGCGAATAAACTATTAACCTCATTAAGAATTCTTCTTATTTTTTCCTGAATTTGAAGCAGTTCATTTTGACTTTCGCCTAATATCAGTATGTATATATGATCTTTTATAATGACAGAATACTTTGAGCTTATGATTTTATTAATCTTAGCATCTATAGCATCCAGTAAACGTCGGCGCATGACCTGAAGCCTTAGCCCTGAGGAAACAATGGTCTCATCCGCCTTCGCACTTACGACCACGCCCATCCCCCACTTAAAGCTTATACCGTTAAAGTCCAGATATTCTTTTCCTTGATCATCTTCTATATCCCCATTGATGACCGATGATAAAAATTCATTTTCCAGATATTTAGAAACTTGCTCCAATTTGGATGCCATCATTTCCTTCGTTTTAGCCTGTTCTTTTTCATGTTGTATGGACGCAATACTTCTATTGACCACCTCAATAAGACGTTCATTGGTCGCAGGTTTAACAATAAAATCTTCTACTCCAAGCTTAATGGCTTCATGGGCATAGTCAAACTGATCATAAGCAGTTAAAAAGATTATTTTACTGTTTACTAATATTTTTTTTAGAACTTTGGTGGCTTCAATACCATTAAGCCCCGGCATCTGAATATCCATCATGACAATATTAGGACTATTTAAAGCTGCACTTGATATGGCTTCCTGACCATTGGCCGCTTCAAAGAACTCAAGTTCTTCATTTAATGCCTTACTCAAAATAAATTTTATAGCATCTCTTTCTATAGACTCATCATCGACGATTAAAATCTTATATTTTTCCATTCAAATCATTCCTTTCAAATTTGAATTCAACACAGGTGCCTGCACCTTTTTTGCTCATCATTTTAAAGGATCCTTTATGTTGGTACATGATCATGAAACGATGGTAAACATTGCTAATACCGATACTATGGTGTTTCATTTCCGTAAAACTAAGTACTTCCTTTAAACGTCTAGGCGTCATGCCAATACCTGTATCGGTAATACGTAAAGTAATCCATTCCTTACCATCAATTTCTCGACTTTTAATCTTAATGCGTATCTTACCACCTTCAACCTTCGGCTCAATGCCATGAATAATGGTATTTTCAATAATGGGTTGTAGCATAAATATAGGTACACTCACGGATTTAGTACCATGATCTGCAATAATTTGATATGTCAGACGCTCCTTGAATCTAAATTTTTGCAAATAAATATATTCTTCTGTTATCCATAATTCTTCTTGAAGGTGTATGACAGAAGACTGATTCTTTAATTTATATCGGAAAAGATTGGATAAAGCCTGAATGAGTTTCGTGGTATCTTCCGCTTCTTCAAACATGGCCGTTCTAGATATGGTATTTAAAGTGTTAAATAAGAAGTGTGGGTTAATCTGAGATTGTAGTGCCTCAAATTGAGATTCTCTAAGCAGTTGTTCCATATGAACCACTTCAAGTTCTTCTTCATGAAGACGTTTTTCTATAACGACTTTTTCTTTTAAGTCATTTACATATCGACGAATATTATGGCTCATTGTATTAAAGGAATCCGCTAGAATACCTACTTCATCTTTTGAAACAATGGCGATAGGTTCGACGTTAAGATCCCCTGAAGCGATACGCATCGAATTGGTTGCAAGATTCTTAATTGGGTTTATAAAAGAATTAACAAAAAACAAACCGATAAACATAGTAAATAGCGCACTTATGGCAATTAGAAAAATTGAAATCTGTCGCATAACCATGGCCTCATTTGCCAGTTTGTTATACAAAGCATTACCTTCTCTTAGGCTCAAGTATAAAAGATCTTCAACATAGGAAAGAACATAGATTTCAATCCGTTCTCCTTCATAGAAGGCATTAAAATACGTAGGTACATTTTGCTCTCTTTCCTCTATCGCCTGATCCCAATTCTCATACATTGCTTCGGATGCATTGCGTATAGCAACAATGATGAAATAGGCATCCGTGGAGGTTAAGGACGCTTCAAGCTCATCGATTTTAGCCATGAGTTCCATTTTTTTTTGCGCATACGTATTTTTATCTTCAAGTTCAAGCTCTCTTAAATAGCTTGCTACCAACCCTTTACTTTCGCTTGTTATAACCAATAGACTATTAATACTGTAGTAGTTGGTCATCGTGGCATCAAACTGGTCTACAATCCTGTAATTGTTATTATTCAAATATAAATTAAAAAGACTTATAATGGCTATTACAATAAAAAAGTACAATATCAGCTTTATTTTTATCGATAAGTGTAGCCAAAAGTCTTTAAGTCTCTTCATAAGTATTCGTCCTTTCAAGTAAGATATATTCATTCACCTTTATACATATTATACTTTCTATCTATGGTATGGTCAATCCTACCCCTCATAGGAACAATCTCATACTATTTTATTCATCACTTCATCCTATAACCCTTGCCTATACTAAACAATAAGCATTTTTTGACAAAGTGTGCATTTTTTGACATTACTTTTTTCTTATTCATTTTTGACTTTTCTTTTATGTTATAATTGGTTACAATGTCAACACTATGAAGATACAAAGTAATTAGTATTGGCACATTCATGTATAACATTTTATAAAATAGAATTCATCACTATCGGAGGAAACACTTATGGCTAAACCGTCATTTTATTCACAACTGGATGCACGTAACAAATATATATTACTCTGCTGTTTTTTCGTCTTTGCAGTTAATGGCTTGTATGGTATGATTCTTGGCTCTTTGTTACCACTCATTAGTAATGCCTACAATCTGAACAACACTATAAGTGGTGGCCTCATATCTGCCCATCAAGTCGGTAATCTTATTGCCGGCTTTATTGCTGGCGTTCTCCCCCTATATTTAGGTAGGAAAAAAGCTGTCATTTTTATGTGCGCCTTTGTCGTCATGGGCTTCTTAATCATGATTCTAACCGGTAATCCTGTACTTCTAATCTTAGGCTTTCTTTTTACCGGTTTAAGTCGAGGCAGTATCTCCAACTTTAACAATACCATGGTCAATGAAATCTCAAACAGCAGTTCAGCAGCTTTAAATATATTACATAGTATTTTTGCCATTGGTGCATTGCTGGCGCCATTCCTTGTTATATTCTCAACCAAACTTACCGGTGACTTTGGATGGAAGTTATCTGCTATTGTCATTATCGTCTTAGCCATCATATCTATGATCCTGTTTTCTAGAATGGATATGGACGATTCTGTAAGAATCAAACAAAAAACGGATAAGTCTTATGTTTTTATCAAAGATCGTAAATTTCAAATTGGTGCCGGTATTCTTTTCTTCTACCTCTGTTGCGAAGCCACAATCAATGGGTGGATGGTTAAGTACTTTATCGATTCAGGTATTATGTCCATACAGTATGCGCAGATGCTTGCCTCATTATTATGGGTCGTTATTTTAGCAGGAAGGTTGACCACCGCTTTTATCGGCGAACGCATTCCCAAAAAAATAACATTAACCGTTTTAAGTGCAGGTACCGTTATATTTTACATATTATTACTCTCAACAAGGAATGTTACCACCATTACTTTTGCGATTATGGGTCTTGGCTTTTCTATGGCAGGCATCTATCCCACCACAGTATCAACCCTCGGTGGTATCATCAAAACCTATCCTATGTCCATGGGTGTCCTCTTAATGATTGGGGGCAGTGGTGCTATCATCATGCCCATTATTACAGGGGCTCTTGCTGATGGCTTTGGTGTCCTAGCAGGTATGAGCGCGATTATTGTTGCAACCCTAATGATGCTTGTTTTTGTCGGCTTATATGTCTTTGATAAATCTAAACCAAGTAGACTTCCATTAGAAACACCCTAGCATATACAAACACCCACGTTTTTATCAAAAGAAGACAGCCACCAAGTATTATGGACTTGGTGGCTGCCTTCTTTTTTTGTATAGGGAGGATGATGTGTTACATTACAAAGCAGTCAAATCTAAGCCTTTTAAGACTTCTCGCACATCGCCTGCTTTGCTAAGGGCTTCTACAACCTCTATTCCTTGAGTGGATGACATCTGGGAAATGGTCCACTTAACTTCCGGAATAAGGGCTACTGACATACTCAGCTTACAAATACCAATACCTAACCAGTAAGGTAGTAGCTTTATATCTGCAGCGGCTTCACCGCATATGCTGACTGAAATATTTTCTTTTCTTGCTGCTTCTGCTATAATTTTCATGTTTCTTAGTACGGCAGGATCATATTGGGAATATAAGGCCGCAATTTTCAAGTTGGAGCGGTCCACTGCCATGGTATATTGAATCAAATCGTTGGTTCCGATAGAGAAAAAATCCACTTCTTTCGCAAACACATCGGCCATGACAACAGCGGCGGGGGTTTCTATCATGATACCCACTTCAATAGCTTTGTCATATGTTTTTCCTTCAAAATCTAATGCTTGCTTGCAGGTCTCCAAAATACTTTTTGCTTGTCTAATCTCCGTCAGACTGGCAATCATTGGAAACATGATTTTGATTTTGCCATGGACACTGGCTCTAAGTATAGCTCTAAGCTGTGTCTTGAAAATCTCAACTTCTTCAAGACATAAACGAATGCCACGATAACCAAGAAACGGATTATCTTCCTTTGGTATATCAAATAGTGGGCTTTCTTTATCGCCACCTATATCCAAGGTACGAATGGTAACATACCCTTGAGACATAGCTGTGGTTATTTTTTTGTAAATCTCATATTGCTCGTCCTCTGTTGGCAAACGGTCTTGATCCATGAAAATGAATTCGGTTCTAAAGAGACCAACACTCCTAGCATCACTTTTAACAATAAAATCAAGATCTTTGATCTGACTGATATTCGCAATCAGTTCTACTTCTATATGATCTTGGGTTTTACATGTCTTGCCTCTCAGACTGGCATACTTTTCTTCTTCTAAAATCAGTAGCCTTTCTTTCTCATGATAGACATCTAGACAATTCTGATCCGGACCTACAATAACGCTGCCTTCTCGACCATCAAAAACTACCTCATCCCCATCTTTTAACAAAGAAGTTCCTTTTTCTATGACCACATAAGGAATCTTGAGTAATGTTGCAATAATTGCTGAATGGGCTGTTTTTCCACCTACTTCTGTTATGATGCCTTTAACATATTTGGTCTCAAGGGTGGATGTTTGTGATGGTGTCAAATCATGGGCAACCAACACA
>JAGXFY010000098.1:0-13926 GCA_024636985.1 Clostridiales bacterium
AAAAGCTCTGAATATGTATTTGAAAAGGCTGAGTGAAACCAGAGCAACCAAGCAACCAGAGGGACAGTTCTTGCGGTTTGATGGTGTTACTAAAGTTGATATAGTATAAGTGGATACCCATTAGTCAGGATAAGAGATAATTACTTGAAGGTAAAGTAGATTACTTCATATCCTGATTTTCATATATTAGAGTTGTAGTATTTTACTTCGTTTTTCGCATAGGTAAACAAAGAAAAGAATGAAGGCGTTTATATTCGAGTCGGAGCAACGAATCGTAAAGCAAGCTATGAGAACATTCTTGAGCTTGAAAGACAGCGAATGAATATAAGCTTTGATCAGGAAGTCAATAAAGAATTCGATTTTGATACTTTAAATCTTTCTTCAATAGAAGAGCGATTTATTCATGCGGGTAAGGTGCTAAACCGATCGGTTATGACAAATCTTAAACTTGTCATTGAAGAGGATGGTATATTATACCCATCCAATGGACTATTGATTTTACTTGGTGCGTTTGAACATGTTAGAATGAAGTGCAGTCGATTCAAGGGTTCCACTATGGATGTGTTCTTGGATTGAAAGGAGTACGATGGAAATATATTTGTACAACTTGAGAATTCTGAAAAGTTTATAAAAAATTACATAAGTCTGAGTAGTGAAATCAAAGGTCTACAACGAGAAGATCAATATGAAATTCCGGTAGAAGCCATTCGAGAGAGCCTTGTCAATGCCATTGTCCATAGAGATTATTCAAACGACGGAAGGGATATAAAGATTGGAATTTATGATGATATCGTAAATGTTGTCTCTCCAGGTGGATTCCCCAACCTATTGTCACTATTCCTGTTGAAGAATACATAATAAACAGTAAGCGTACTAATGAGCAAGTGAATGGGTTTAAACGAATAAAAAATAATGAAGATATTATGATAAAATTACAAAGAGAGCGCTCAGACAGAGGGCAGTAAACTCAAATAAGTATATTGATACTTCCCATGAATTAGATCCAGCTATTTTGTAAAAACTGAAATAAACAAAGAACCAGTGGTTAAGATATTTCTTTCTATACAAGTTTCTATGCGGGAGTATTGCATATAGCAATACAAAGTGATATAATATAAATACCAATAGGAGGCGATATGTATGGCTAAAACTACAAGTATTTTTGCTCGTGTTGAGCCGGAAATAAAAGAACAAGCAGAAATGGTGTTAAATAAACTGGGCATACCAATGTCAAATGCGGTTAATATTTTTTTGAGACAGGTTATTTTACAAAATGGACTACCTTTTGATGTTAAAATTACAAAGAATAGACCTCTTGAGTATGGGGATTTGACAACGGAAGAGTTTGACACTGAAATAGAAAAAGGGTTTAATGACTTAAGGGCAGGCAGGGTTGTATCTGCAGATAAGGTAGCTGAGCGAATCACTAAGGAATATGGGCATGAGTTATAAGATTGTTTATACCGAAGAATCAGAGAAGGACCTTGTAAATGTCTACAGTTATATTGCAACCAGAGGGACAGTTCTTCCGGTTTGATGGCGTAACAAAAGTTAATATAGTATAATAGAGACCCGTTAGTCATGAATTTGGCTAGCGGTCATTTTTTACCTATATGTGAAATAGAAGTTTAATAAATACTCTTAGAATCTAAGTCGTTATCGATATTAAGCTTTATGATTTAGTCAATACAATGTCAATACATTGTATTGACTAAATGATTACACTGAATTATAATAATGATAGAAGGGAAGTGATAAGATGAAGCAGACAACAATAAGCATACGTATAGATGATGAATTAAAAAAAGAGATGGAAGAAACTTGTAGAGAACTAGGACTTAATATTACAACAGCTTTTACTATATTTGCAAAGAAGATGAGTCGTGAGCATAGAATTCCTTTTGAAGTATCCATTGATCCTTTTTATAGTGTTAATAATCTAAAAGCAATTGATGAATCGATTGAACAGATTAAACAAGGTAAAGTTATTTCTAAAACAATGGAAGAACTTGAGGCAATGGAAAATGAGTAGATTTATTTCTACTTTTTCTTTTTGCTCTTATCTGGCATTTTTTTCTTCTTCTCTGACCTGGTGTCTTCTTTATCCTCTTTGTAACCTTTTGGTTTCTCAAAGGATGTTTTTGGCATGTTTTCTAAAGATAGAAGCATGATGGATTGGAAAATTCCGGCTGGGTGGCTACCCCCTACCGATTGCATGATTAACTTAGGATCAAGGGTGTCATAACCTACCCATACAGCTGTTACCAGTTCGGGTGTATAGCCGATAAACCATGCATCTCTTGTCCCTATAAGATCTTTAAATGCATCTATAGCGGGTAGTTGAGTTGTCCCGGTTTTTCCGGCAGCCGGTCTACCAAGCGTTGCGGCTTTTCCTGTACCTTCCTCGATGACACCCATCAGTATCTCCGTCATAGCATATGCGCTTTCCGGTGTCGTTACCGTCACGGATTCTATAATCCCATCAACCAACAGATCTCCATTATTCTTAGTGATTTTTCTTATGGTATAGGCCGTGTTCATAACACCCCCATTGGGGAAAGTACTATAGGCCTGAGCCATTTCAAGGGGTGAAACCCCCTCGGTCATACCACCAAGTGCAAGGCTTAGATTGTGATCGTCTTTATGAATCGGTATACCTACGGCTTTTAAGAAAGCAATCCCCTTATCAATTCCAATCTCATTCAACAAAGCTACCGCTGGAATATTGTATGAATGGATAAGGGCTTGATACAAGGATACCTTGCCATGGTAGACTCCGTCATAATTACTAGGCACATAACCATTAAAATCAGTTTTCTCATCTATAAGAACAGATTTTTTGTTATAACCATTATCTAGGGCCGGTCCATATACTGCAAGCGGTTTAATAGCAGATCCCGGTTGTCTTACCAACTCAGTTGCTCGGTTGTACCCACGATAATAGTACTGACCTCGGTGGCCAATTAACCCACGAATGGCTCCAGATGAAGGTTCTATAACGATAGCAGCACTTTGAATCTGTTCATCGTTACCACTTTCAGGAAAAAGTGTATCATTAGCATAGGTCAATTCAATCGCATTTTGAACCACTGGGTCTAAGGTTGTGTAAATATGGATGCCCCCTATTAAAACAAGATCTTCGTCAAGACCAAGGGTATGGATGGCTTCATCAATGACATGATCTACATAACTTGGGTATGCCTCGTTTATTTCAACAAGTTCTCTTGTACGGAGTATAATGTCAGTGGCCATTGCCTGGGAATATTCTTCTTCATCGATGGTTCCTGATTCGTAGAGCAAGCCCAAAATCAAATCTCTACGTTCCTTAGCGAGTTCAATGTTATTAAAAGGTGAATATGTCGTTGGCGCTTTGGGTAAGGCTGCTAGGAGTGCCGCTTCTTCTAGCGTCACTTCCTCAATGTCTTTTCCAAAGTACATTTGGGCTGCATTTTGGATACCCCATACCCCTTCGCCAAAATAGATTTGATTCAGATAGAGTTCTAAGATCTCATCTTTACTGTATTTGCTCTCAATTCTTAGAGCGGTAACGACTTCTTTGAATTTTCGTGTATAAGTCTTTTCAGATGTAAGAAATAGGTTCTTTGATAACTGTTGCGTTACAGTGCTACCACCTTCAACAATCTCGCCCGCTTTGATATTTCTCCAAAAAGATCGCATGATTCCGCGAATATCGATTCCGGTATGCTCGTAGAATCGTTTGTCTTCAACGATTATTATAGCTTCTATGAATGTATCTGGTATGTCTTCAATTGGTACCACTGTAAATTTAACTGTGGAGCGTTCTGATATAACCACGTCATTTTTGTCATAAACAATTAATGGTTTTGGCATTGGATTCTCAAGACTGGTAATATCTAAGTCATAAGCACTTGTAATTAATATACTAAAGACAATTATCATAACCCCGATAAACAGCCCACTTGCAATTAGTAGACCTTTGATGATGGGAACTTTACTTTGTAGGTGCTTCATAAAGAGTATCAACCTTTCATTTTAAATGTCTTTGCCTTATTGGATGATTTGATAACAGCTCATTATACCACATAAACCGAGAACCGAAGGTTCTTCCGGTTCAGTGGGGTAACAAAAGTTAATATAGTATAATAGAGACCCGTTAGTCATGAATTTGGCTAGCGGGTCTTCAATTAACTATACGTGAAATAGAAGTTAAATAAATACTCTTAGAATCTAAGTCGTTATTGACATTAAGTTTTATAAATATATTTATACGTTGTAAATGCAGTGTATTGACTTAAAGATTATACTGAATTGTAATAGTGATAGGGAACAACCAGAGGGAGAGTTCTTGCGACTAACAAGACTTTTCATGTACTACCTACACGCGAAATAGAGGTTTTTGTATAGTTAACTATAGTAGCTTTAGTGTTTAGTAAGCCATTATGAAAGATTGACAATATGGCATATATACCATATAATGTAATTAGAAGAAAATACTACTGAGGAGAGCTTATGTTTGAAGTTATATTTTATGAAACAGAGGATGGTAAATGCCCTGTTGAGTTGTTTTTAGAAGGATTGGATCCTAAAATGCGGGCAAAATTAGTAGGTATATTACAAATTCTACAAGATAAAGGTAATTTGCTAAGAGAGCCGTACAGTGCAGCGATTGAGGATGGTATATTTGAGGTTAGAGGAAAAGTCGGAAGTAATATTTCAAGGGTTTTATATTTTTTCTATGTTGACGGAAAAATAATTCTTACAAATGGATTTGTAAAGAAAACTCAAAAAACACCCAAAAATGAAATTACACTTGCGAAAAAATATAGGAAAGATTATTTAGAGAGGCAAGGTGAAATAGGATGAAAACATTGAATAAGTTCGTTGAAGAACAAATGAAGGATCAGGAATTTCGTGTTGAGTATGAAAACTTACAGCCTGAATTTGATATCATTAAAGCAATTGTTACAGCAAGAAGTAGTAGACATTTGACGCAAGAAGCATTAGCAAAAGCAACAGGAATCAATCAGGCGGATATCAGTAAGATAGAAAATGGAACAAGAAATCCTAGCCTTAATATGTTAAAGAGACTAGCAGAAGGAATGGATATGAGTTTAGAATTAAATTTTGTTCCCAAAGAAAAAAATGTTTCGTGAGTGAAACCAGAGCAACCAAGGGAACGGTTCTTCCGGCTCAGTGGAGTAACGAAAGTTAATACAGTATAATAGAGACCCATTAGTCATGAATTTGGCTAGTGGGTATTTTTAGCTTGAAAAAGATATTTCGCGCTTCGCAAGTAATCTATAATCACCCGTATGTATACAACTATAAATATGTCGTTCGTTACAGTTCACACCCTAGCTAGATTGAGGATAAAGAAATACCAGTATCAATGATTCGTAATAGTGAAAATAAGTAAGGAATAAGGAAAATAGATAATCAATTTTAAAGAATATTAGCTAAAATAGTAGTAAAATAATTGACGTAATAGCTAAAAAAGAATATAATTATATTATATTTTAGAGGTGAGGTGATTGTTTGAAAATATCAACAACGACGTTACAGAACGCTTTTGGCAAATATTTAAAATTAGCCAGTGATGGGTCGACAATCTATATCGAGAAAAATCAAAAGCCTATAGCGGTACTAAAGGGCATCGGTGAGGAAGAACGATTTTACTTACGAGAAGAAGCGGCAGACTATGAAACGGTTAGACGCTATTCTTATGAGGAGTTTCTGGATCTTACAGGTGAAGAAGAGTCTGAGAAGCAATATGAGTTGATTGACGGACAGATCTATATGATGAGTTCACCATTGTTTCCACATCAAGTTGCGGTCAATGAGATTTTTGTCCAGATTTATAATTGGTTTAAAGGAAAGCCTTGTCGGCCATTAACAGCCCCTTTTGATGTAAGGTTATATAATGAAGCAAAGTCATTTGAGGATGACCCTAATGTGGTACAACCAGATATATTGGTGATCTGTGACCCTGAGATGATTAATGAAAAAGGTTCCTATGACGGCATTCCCACCTTAGTTGTGGAAGTGCTGTCCAAATCAACGAAGTCTAAAGATATGATGATCAAGTCAAACCTATATATGAGAAGTGGTGTCTCGGAGTATTGGATTGTTGATACAGAAAATCAACAGATGATCGTCTACAGTTTTGAGAACCGAAAGTTGGCACAGAACAAAGCCTATAGCAGATCTCAACAAGTTACTTCAGTGGTTTTCGAGGGACTAGTTATTGATACAGAGGATGTATTTATCTGACCAGAGGGACGGTTCTTCTGGTGTGGTAACGTTACAGAGTTAATACTGTATAAGGGATACCTTTTAGCCATGAATTTGACGAGTGGGCTTTTAATTATTCACGGAGAAGTCTTTTATAAAAGACATAAAAAAGAATTATCACAGTAAAGTCTTGTATAAAAGACCTTACTGTGATACTATTATTTTGAGGTGATACAATTGCAGATAAGAAGAACTTTCTATTTAGATAAGATCCAATCAGTTCTTGGGAAGCAAGTTATTAAAGTGCTACTTGGTATGCGTCGTGTTGGCAAATCAACTTTACTCAAGCAGATTCAGGAAGAACTCATTAAACAAGGTGTAGCTAAGGAGCAGATAATTAGCATCAATTTTGAATGGATGCAATTTGAGCCGATTAAAGATTATACAATACTAAATAAATACATCCGAGAGAAAATGGTATCCGATAAAAAATACTATGTATTTCTTGACGAAGTACAAGAAGTGAGTGGATTTGAAAAAGTCGTCAACTCACTGAATGCAGAAGGTGTTGCAGAGGTATTCATTACGGGCTCAAATTCAAAACTTCTTTCAGGAGAGCTTGCGACTTATTTGACGGGTAGATTTTATTCTATTGAGGTATTGCCATTGTCCTTTTCTGAACTCATTTCAGCAAAAGGAGAAGGTAAGAAAGATGAAGTATTTCTTAGTTATTTACGAGCAGGTGGTATGCCGGGTACATTACAGTTTGAGGATCGTGATACAAATAAGAATTATTTGATGGATATGTATCAGTCAATATTGTTAAGAGATATTGTTAAACGGCATAATATTAGAGATGTAGAACTTCTTCAAAGGTTTATGATGTATATGATGCATAATATAAGTCAGATTTTTTCGGCAGTTTCAATAACAAAATATCTAAAGAATGAAGGCCGACGTTTATCTAAAGAGACCATTTACAATTACATTGATGCTGCAAAAAGTGCATTTTTAGTACATGGTATTCCAAGGTATAATATAAAAGGGAAAGAAATCCTTAAAACGAATGAGAAGTATTTTATGAATGATCTAGGATTTCGATCAATATACTTCAACAATGAACAGGATATCGGGCAAGCGCTTGAAAATATTGTATATCTTGAATTAAGGCGAAGAGGCTATACGATTTATATAGGTAAGCTTGAAGATCAAGAGGTGGATTTTATAGCTGAAAAAGCTTCTAATAAGATGTATGTACAGGTTGCTTATCTTCTGGCAGAGGCATCCACGATTGAAAGAGAGTTTTCTGTACTTGAAGCCATAGCAGATAACCATAAAAAATTAGTCCTATCTATGGATAAAGTTGACCGCTCAAGAAACGGTATCATTCATAAAAACATTGTAGATTTCTTGTTAGAGGAGAACCAGAGGATGGTTCTTCCGGATTAAGGATAGACCAGTGGTGACCATACAATATAAACCTATAAATGCAATAGAAAAAGGAGATTTGATGTTACATGAGGAAGTTAATAGCAGGGGCAGCAATAATTCTACTATTAGTAGTTACAACAGTGACGGTTTATTATCACTTTCAACATAAAATAGAAATTATCTACTACCCTGTTAATGAGAGGGTAATGATTGATGATTATGAAATCATAGTGAAATATATCTCTAGAACGGATTTTAAGAATAACTGGAAGGGCCGCCCATCTTGGCTGATGGACCAGACATGGTTAATTGAAAAATTGCCTCATGATACATTTTATTGGCTTGCAAGGATGGACTATTTCTATAGTAAGCCATATGAATTCAATGATGATAATTATAACTACAATATCCATTTGGAAGTGCTCAATGATAGCCTGTCAGTAGAAGAAGAAATGTCAATAGATCATATAAAAATTCGTCTTCTTGATCGTGAAACTGACAATACTTATAGTGCCAATTCAAAATCTTATTCTCGAAATGGTAATGCAACAACCATGTTGGCAACCCAAGAAATAGAAGACAGACCATCCATGGTACCGAAAGCCTTATCTTTTGAATCAGAAGATCAGGGTCAAATTAAGAATGTTGAAATAACACAAGAACCAAAGTCCATTAAGTACAATTTCTTCAACAGGAAAGAAATTATTAGAAATGAATCAGCAGATGAAGTGGCAGGAGATTTTCTCTATGGTTTGAAGTATGTTGAAGGGGAAAAAACCACATCAGAAACAGATAAAAAAATTAGTGACAGATTCCTTGAGTTCCAAGAACCGATTTATGATCTTCAGTACTTGGGGCACCATGGCCAGTACGATGATGTTTATGTCATATCTGTAACAGAAAAAGACGTGGACAAACCAGGATTAAATCTTTATATGGTGTATGAAAATCTATCATGGCTGATTATTGAAGTTGAGAACCAGAGAGACGGTTCTTCCGGATGAAGTATATAGTGAGTGTAAGTGTTTTTTTACAGAGCTAAATCAACCCAATATTAATACTGCAATAACATGCAAGGCGATATCAGCCATAAAGTGAGCAATCATTGCAAATAGTAAACCTTTTTTCCAATAGAGTAATCCAAATCCAATTCCTGCAATACAATTTAACAAAAGTCCTCTCACAACAACCAGCATGGTTACGTCTGTTAGAGCTGAAGCTATTGGTATGTGAGCTAAAGAAAACAGGAATGCTGCAATAATAATTGCTGCCCAAATTGTCCAAGGCTTGGGTGTTTTTTCTTTGTTTTTAACAAGGAGATTAATTAACCATACTAACAATGTCATAAAGAACAGTCGATATATAATCTCTTCTCCTATTCCACCAAAGAAACTTCCAATTAATCCTTTATACCAAGGTGGTAACTCTGATGTGAAAAATGATAATGGAGATCCTAACTTGTAGAAGATGTAGTCTGCTAATAATGTGAATGATCCTATTAAGAGCCCTATGATACTTGATGTTAGAATAAAGGATGACCATTTAATCTTTGCTTGTTTATGGATTACAGCTTCTATAATGGGTGCTCCTAAGCCTACTTTCTTTGAAATTAAGAGACCTAAAATTGAAAATGTGGATAACTCAATGACAAATAGTATCCCTAATACAAAATCTGATGGGATGAACCCAACTGCATCAGCAGGTAGCTGAGAAAGTAATTCTTTTGCATAGGGTACTGCTCCAAATGAAGCTAAGATGATACCGACAAAAAGAATCGGAAATACTTTAGATAAGCTTTTAATTGATTCATTGTTTTTCATGTATAGTTCCTCCTTAGTTTGTATCTACTTTTATTCTATGATATTCCTTAGTCACATGATAAGTAACTAGAGTCATAACAATGGTCACTACTTCAACCAAAGGCAACCAGAGGGACGGTTCTTCCGGCTCACTAGCATAACAAGAGTTAATACTCTATAAGTAAGACCCCTTAGTCATGAATTTGGCTAACGGGTCTTTTTACCTTCTACCTATTAGTAATTGACAATTTTAACTCTTCTGATATAATACATATCATAGTGATAGATTGACTATCATACAAGGAGATGTTCTTATGAGTCTTAAAAATAAACGCATGAAAGAAATAAATAAGCAGAAAGAAAAAAGAAGAGAAGATATATTGGTTGCCGCTATAGAAGTATTTAAAGAAAAAAGCATCCGGTCAGCAAAAATGACGGATATTGCCTTAGAATCGGAAGTTGGCGTTGCAACGGTATATCGTTATTTTAAGACTAAGCTTGAACTTGTAATCGAAGCGGTAAATTGGATGTGTAAGGAAGAAATGCACTTGATGCTTGAACCTTTTGAAGGTGATGATTATAAGAGCATGAACGGTTTTGAGCAAATGTCTTTTATCTTGAAGCTCTTTATTCAGTTGTATGAAGTCTATCCGGATTTTGTTGCATTGCTTGAGCAATTTGACAATTATGTTGTTGAAGAACAGATTGGTCTGGAACAATTAGAGAATTATGAAAAAAAAATTAGCGACTTAAAAGAGATCACATTTGAAGCAATGGAGCGTGGTAAAAAAGACGGTTCAATAAAACCGGATATAGACAACAACATTTTCTATACAACCATTGCCCATAGCCTGATGAGCTTATCGCAAAAACTTATCTTAAGAGGCAATATTCTAAGAGGTGACAGTGAAGTAAAAGGTAAGGACCAGTTAGACCTATTAATTAAAATGGCTCAAGGTTATATCAAAAACTAGAATGACGGAGGGGCAGATGAAAGAAAAATTACCGTTTTCGAAACAAATGGCTTATGCACTTGGACAATTGGGATGGTCTTTGCTATCTGGCATCATCGGTACCTATCTTATTTTTTACTATATTCCTACGGAAAAATCTGGGATTATGGTGGCGATACCTCAAATAGCTCTTTTTGGTTTCCTAACAATCATTGGTATGATTACAATGCTAGGTAGATTCTTTGATGCAGTAACCGACCCTTGGATTGCAACACTAAGTGACCGGTGCAGCTCAAAAAAAGGACGACGCATTACTTATATGAGAAGAGCGGCAGTGCCTTTTGCGGTGTTGACAGTATTGGTTTTTTGGAACCCTATAAATGGTGAGAGCGTTTTTAATGCCATCTTTCTAACGGTATCTCTGCTCTTGTTTTATTTATTTTTTACAATGTATGTAACCCCTTATATGGCATTGTTATCTGAACTTGGTCATACACCACAAGAGCGGCTCAATCTATCCACCTATATATCTGTCACCTGGTTCTTAGGCTTTGCATTGGCGTCACAGGCCCCAATTTTGTGGAATATGTTCGTAGATATGGGTATGGATAAGCAAAATGCCGTTCGTCTGGCATTCGTAGTTTTTGCGGCCATTGGGCTTGTATTTTTATTGATACCTGTATTTGCCATAGATGAGAAACGCTATTGTGAATCGGTGCCCTCAGACATCAAAATGATTGAATCTATAAAAGCAACCTTCAGGAACCGTGAATTTACCATTTTCGCCATGTCAGACTTGGTATATTGGGTAGCCATAACTGTATTCCAAAATGCTCTGCTTTATTACATTACCGTTCTATTAGATCGACCGGAAGAGATGCTGGGTATCTTATTCATCTTATTGGGTGTAGGCTCTTTCATCTTTTATGCACCGGTTAATCTATTGGCCAAAAAATTTGGTAAGAAAAAGCTGCTCATTTTCGCGTTCTCTATGTTTATCGTGGCTTATACATATAGTATTTTCTTGGGGAAACTACCTTTTTCACCTACCCTTCAAGCCTATATCTTGGTCATTATGGCCTCGATTCCAATGGCAATATTTGGTATCTTACCCAACGTTGTTATCGCTGATATTGCAGAATATGATGCGATAATGACAGGGACAAGAAGAGAAGGTATGTTCTTTGGAACACGGACCTTTGTATCTAAGATCGGTCAAATGATATCCATGTTCATATTAAGTGCTTTACTCTTATTGAGGCAAAATGGTAACAATGAGATTGGTATTCGTTTGACAGCCGTATTTGCAGCCGTATTTTGCGTGATAGGTCTGATATTCTTGTTGATGTATAATGAAGATAAAGTATTGACCGGCCTGGACCAGGGGGACGGTTCTTCCGGTTAATTGGGTATGATAAGTTAATACTCTATAAGTAAGGCCCGTTAGTCATTGATTTGGCTAGCGGGTCGTTTTTACTGTAACTAAAGGGATGAATAAGTGGCTCAGTTCTTGGGTTCATTATCTTGATATGACCTGACAGTAATCCCCATAAATGTAAATAATTACAAAATTAAACTTATTTATATATAATTATACTAAAATTACTTTACGCCCATACACAACAAAGCTATACTAAATAAGTATAGTAAATTAATAAAAAAATGAAGTATGGGGGAAGTATATGAAGAAAGCAGTTAGAGTTAAAAGTCTATTAACAATCATCATTATAGTGGTCGGTTTTGCATGTAACTCCGCTTTTGCAGCATCATCCTACTTAGATGTAAGTGACAAAGATTGGTTCAATGAAGATCTAAGTCATATAGGAACAGATTCAAGAGATATTCTAAAAGGTTATCCAGACGGTACTTTCAAGCCGAAGAATCCTCTCCAAGTGGACCAGTTTATTAAGTGTATGGTTGTAGTAGCCGGCTATGATGTACTGCAAAAGGAAGAAGGGTACTGGGCTCAGAACCACATCGACAAAGCCATAGAACTTGGCTATGCTCAGCAGGGTGATTTTGACAACTATAGAAGAACAATCAACCGAGAAGAGATGGCCACCTTAGTCAGTCGTGCCATAGAAGATCTTGAGACCACAAGTTATATCAAGACAAAAGAAATAGAAGGGTCTCTCATAGATAGCTATATGGTAGAGGGTAAGCATAAAGAAAATGTGTTGAAAGTCTATGAACTGGGTATCATCACAGGGTATCCCGACGGTACCTTCAAGCCTGAGGTAACCTTAACAAGGGCCGAAGGTATAGCGGTCATCAGACGTATCATTGATAAAGGTGCAAGGAAACCCTATACAAGCAAAGGCATCAACTACGCCGACCACTTCAAAGGTGGCAAACTATGGATAGATCCGGTTAGAGAAAGTGATGGGAAGAACATTGCTGCAGATTTGAGTATGATTGAAAGTGATAGGATTTATTTTGACAAGGATGGTCGAGGTGAACATAAAGATCATCTGGCAGTGATGATAAGATATACAGAATACGGAAAGCAAGCCGACCAACTTAAAGACTTGGAAAGGCTTTTAAAAAGACGTTTGTCAGATGAACATGTACAAACAATACTCGATTATATTAAGCAAAAAGATGGTTGGCGTACTTTGTTGGAAGAAGAAAATAAATGGTACTATATGGACGGTTATGAAGTAGTAGTAGTTGATGACCGACAAATGAAAGGGTCAAAATTTGAACGTTCTTTGGAAGTTACGATTCAGATGTGGTACAGATAAATGATAAAAAGAATAATATCAATTATAAGTTCATTATTGTTTAGTATAATTTTTTTTGATGCATCTTCAACAATAGTCGAATCAAGTAATGTTATTGATATATTTAGACCTGCTTTGGGGATTGAAGAGACAATGCAAGAGGCTAACAAAGAATTAGATTTACTTTTTAAAAGAGACTATTTTTTCTATAGATTCTATGATAATGAGACAAATTCTTTTGTAGAAATAGATGCCAACGAAGATATATGGCAGGAATACGGTATATTTTCTACAAAGGCACCTTCAGGTAAATATAAGTTCATCAATGAACTGCAGGCCTATCAAGATATCCCTAATAATCAGTGGGAATTCATTGGTTATAATATCATGCCGGAACCGGTGCCTAATCCTTATTATACTCCAGATAGTGTTCCTAAAACACAGATTATGGGTAGATGGAAATGGGTTCAGAAGCCTGAAGAAGTATATAAAGATGGTATCGCACTGACTGGATACCTCTCGAAATCCTACAAAGATGCCCTCACCCCCTCCGACCGAGACGAACTTGCCAACCAAATCATATCAGCCCTAAAAGTCAAATACGGACCACTCTTTGACGTGGCTATGGCAAAGGCAGAAGGTACCGATGTCTGGCTTGGTCGTGCCGGTATCATTATACCACCCACCAAGGTTTCAAGAGGGGTTGTCCGCTTGTGGCACAGTAAGGGAGATTGGTATACCAGTATCACTTTAAACCCACTCTACCACTTTGTCCCTGACTTTAAGATCCTCTATGATGGTATGGAT
>JAGXFY010000010.1:0-29579 GCA_024636985.1 Clostridiales bacterium
AGAACACGGATGGCACCTAATCACAATGCCTATTGGTGGCGTGGTTGGCTTCATCTGTCTCCTTGGTATGCTTGGTAAAAAACCATTTGATACATTCATTGCACCGGCGGAAATCGCTTCGGGTCCAATGGTAGAGTATGGCGGCAAACAACTTGGTATGCTCTTCATCATGCATGAAGTATCCACCTTTGTTGAAGTCAGCCTCTATGTGAACCTTTTCCTTGGCGGCGGCAGCAACCTACTTGAATTTGGCGTCAAATACTTCGTTGTATATACACTGGTTAGTTACATCTCCAATGTTCTCGGCCGATTCAGGATTGATCAAGTGCTTAAATTTTATTACAAAGTGCCTCTGGCTTTAGCTTTGCTCCAGGCAGCACTGACAATTATCTTTAAAGTGGGGGTGAAATAAATGGCGCACAAGAAACACGCAATGAAAACCATGGATACAAATTTTGTCCCTATGACAAAAGAACAGTTGGACGCCAAATGGACAGGTATCGGGAATTACTTCAGAGCCAATTCATTATGGATGCTCATGTACTGTACGGGCTGCTGTGCCATTGAGTTACCACAGGCAATGACATCACGGTTTGACATGGAACGTCTTGGAATGGGTCCTATGGCTACACCAAGACAGGCGGATGTACTCCTTGTGACAGGTTACTTGAGCCTTAAGACCTTAAGAAGACTCATTTATACCTACGAGCAAATGTCCGATCCTAAATATGTTGTCGCTTTTGGTCCGTGTACCATCAATGGTGGTATTTATCATGATTCACATGCGGTTATCAATCAGTTGGCACTGTATGTGCCCATCGATCTGTATATTGCAGGCTGTATGCCCAAGCCTGAGGCTGTCATGAACGGTTTCCAAGATTTGATCACCATGATTGAGAACAAAGAAGCGACAGGCTGGAAAGCGTACCATGAGAATTTTGAATGGTATAAGAGCAATCAGGCTGACGCAGTTGGGGAGGTATTTGTCCATGACGAATTCCACGAATAAAGCAATGAACGACATGATTACGGCTGTAAAAAAACGTTATAGCGTTATTGATACAAGCATCGTTATGAACAATCAAGTTGCTTTTGATGTTACCAATGAAGATGTCTTAAGCATACTGACCTACTTGAAAAACGACGGATGGCGACAACTTTCCATGTTGACCTGTGTTGACTGGATTGCTGAAGGCCAATTCCAATTGGTGTACATTTTGATGAATTGGGAAAATGGCGTACGTATTCAAGTACGTACAAGAATACCTCGTGACAACCCATCTTTCATGACGATTACCAAAATTTATCCGGGCGCTCAATATTATGAGAGAGATGTCCATGAATTCTTTGGTGTTGTATTTGAAGGCAATCCTGATGCATTGAAGCAATTGTTCCTTGAAAACTGGGATGACATACCACCAATGCGTAAGGATTTCAACTCAAGAGCTTACTCAGACAGAAAATACGAAAAACGTACTTATAAAAAAGACTTCAGCGGAAAGGTTGGTGAGTAAACATGGAAGAAATTAAACTGTTTTTAGGGCCTCAGCATCCCGGTATGCACGGAAATGCTTCCGTCCATATGTATGTTGAAGGTGACATCATCAAGAAATCCAGATTACTTCCCGGAATGCTTCACCGTGGCTTTGAGAAGTCGATGGAAAACCGTACTTGGATGAACAACATTGGTCTGATTCCCAGAATATGTGTTGTTGAACCGGACATCAATGAAATGGTCTACGCACAGGGCATAGAGGCACTTGCGGGTGTCGAAGTTCCTGAGAGAGCCCACTGGATCAGGATGATCATCCTCGAATTGGCCAGAATCTCCATTCACCTTATGGCAGTCGGTGGCTGTGGTGGACCGACTGGTCTATATACCGCCATGTACTGGGCTCAGGCAGACAGAGATAAGGTCCTTGATATCTTTGAAGCCATTACCGGTCATAGAATCTACCATATGTACATTGTTGCCGGAGGTGTCCGACAGGACTTGCCTGAAGGCATAACAGACTTGATTCTCAAGTCACTTGAAGAGATTGAACACAATATCCCTGAATATGAAGACTTGATTTTCAACAATGGTACCATTCAGGCGAGAATTGTGGACAACATCATGTTGCCGGCTGAAATTGTGTGGGAACTTGGTGTCACTGGCATAGGTATGCGGTCAGCAACAGGGGAGGCGTACGATGTTCGTAAAGTGACCTCTTATGCACGTTATGATCAAGTGGACTTTGAAGTGCCGACAGCAACTTATTCAGATGCTTACACAAGGCTGTTTATTAAATTGCAGGAAGTACAACAAAGTATTAACATCATTCGTCAATGTATAGAGAAGATGCCGGAAGGTCCTGTGAATGTACGGGTATCGAGAGGTAGTGCCCTGAAGTGGCAGGTACCCGCAGGTCAGGTCTATTCGACGGTGGAATCAAGCAGAGGCGAGTTTGGATATTACATGGTATCAGACGGTGTGGATATACATCCTTATCGTGTAGCTGTAAGAGGGGCCTCATTTCCACAAGGATTGCTTGGCGTCGAGAAATACTTACCTGGATACAGAATTGATGATGCACCACTATGGTTTGACACCATGGGCATCTGTTCACCAGAGATTGACAGATAGGAGGCATATAGATGGAAATCAAGAAAAGATTTTTTGCACCAATAAAAGCCTGGAAATATGCTTTCAAGAAACCTGTGACAGTATCCATGAAGGATATCATCGACAAGCCCAGGGTTGGACCTAAGAATTCCAGAGGTTTTCATGTCAATGAACAGGAAAAGTGTATTGGTTGTGGTACCTGTTCAGAGATATGTCCAACAGAAGCGATTCGCATGATACCGATTCCGGGACTTGCGGATGAACCTGGCTCAAAACCAGAGAGACCAACCATTGACTACGGAAGATGTTGTTTCTGTGCACTCTGTGTTGATATCTGTACAACAGGCTCACTGAGCATGACCAGAGAATACCTGCATAACTCACCAAATCCTGAGGATTATTATTTGATGCCGACAGATGAAAGCATCAATAATGAAAACACAGGTCTGGGTTATGAAAAGAACGAAGCCAATGATCTCTTAGACCTTGAACGTGCTGAAATGGTCCTTGAAAAACCAAAAGTACGTAAAGATTCCTTTATAGAGATCATTCGTGGATACTCCAAAGAACAAGCCAAGATTGAAGCGTCCAGATGTGTCGGTTGTGAAATCTGTACCAAGACTTGCCCGGCACATATGAATATTCCTGAATACATCGATGCCATTTGGCGTGATGAGCTGGGAGAAGGACTTGAACTCTTGTATAAAACCAATCCTTTGCCTGGTGTTTGTGGCAGCATCTGTACCCACAAATGTGAGGGTGTCTGTTCCATCGGTCAACGCGGGGATGCAATAGCCATTCGTTGGTTAAAGCGTTATATCGTGGATAACTCTCCTGATGATGTTTACGATAAAGTGATTGTCAGCCCTGTGTCCAAAAAAGGTGAAGGCAAAGTAGCCATCATTGGTGGTGGACCTGCAGGAATCTCTGCAAGTTATTATCTGAGAACCTTAGGCTATGATGTTGATCTTTATGAAAAGACATCACATATAGGTGGTGTGGCAAGGTATGGCGGTCCAAATTACCGTTTGCCGGAAGAACGTTTGAACAAAGATACGGATGTCCTTGAGAAAATAGGCATCAAGATTCATGTCAATACAAGGGTTGGTGAAGACATCACAATGGATGCACTGAAAGCAAGCCATGATGTCGTCTTCTTATCAGCCGGTATGCCGGATTCCAGACCACTGAACATTCCAGGTATGGACAATGAAGGCATCCGTTTCGCCATGAAACTTCTGAAACAAACAAAAGACTATCAACGTGGTCAAGCAAAACGTCCTGATGTGAAAGAACAGATCATCGTCATCGGTGGTGGTAATGTTGCATTTGATGTTGGACGTACAGTTTCCAGACTGCAGTACGAAGTGTTTGGTAAAACAGACACCACCATGGTTTCCCTTGAAACAAGAGACATTCTTCCAGCCGATCTTGAAGAAATCGAAGAAGGTGAAGAAGAAGGCCTCAAGTATCAGTTCGGTAATGGACCAGTTGAGGTTGTTATTGAAGATGGTGAAATCACCGGTCTTAGAATCAAAAAATGTCTTTCTGTATTTGATGAAGAAGGCAGATTCAATCCTAGCTTTGATGAGGATGCTGTGACAGTCATTCCCGGTAATCAGATCTACGTTGCAATTGGTCAGATGTCCGATCATGTGTATTTCACCGATGCACTGGAAGCACAGATTGAAGTTGTCCGTGGCAAAGTGAAAGTCAACGCTGACGGTCAAGTAATCGGTGCACCATGGCTCTTTGCCGGTGGTGACGTCACAAAAGGTCCGGATATCGTCAATGCAGTCGCTGACGGCCATAATGCTGCCGTTGGTATTGACAAGTATTTACAAGGATTAAAAAAATAATTGAGTTGAGAGCTGTCGGATAAATAAAATACACTTAAGAGCGGTTCATGCTTTTAAGTGTATTTCTTTGTAAGCCATTTTTCTTCAAAAACCTTCGCACTAATAGGCCTAGACAAATAAAACCCTTGAAGCATGGTGCAATTTCGCTTCCGCAAATAGTCCAATTGTTGTTCATATTCAACCCCTTCAGCCACGATATCAATCCCCAGCTTTTGGCCGATATCAATCATAGCATTAAGAATAATAGACTTTTTCTCATCTTCGATATCTGTGATAAAATCTCGATCGATTTTTAAGGTATCAATGGTTAAAGCATTCAGATAGTTAAGTGATGAGTATTCCATACCAAAATCGTCTAAGCTGATGAGTATGCCATTTTCATGTAGTTCTGTTAAAATAATACTCGTATTATCAAGATTATTCATTAATATATTTTCAGTAATTTCTAGCTCAAGTGTTCCTTTTTGAACATCGAACTGATGCATTATATGTAAAACATCTGGGACGAATAAATTATTGAGCATTTGTAAGGGTGAAATATTGACGGCCATAACCCCATCAAAACCAAATTCTGTCTCCCACCTTTTTAGAGTGGAGACCGCTTCTTCAAGTACCCATTTTCCGACTTCATACATTTTGCCCATTTCTTCAAGCAATGGTAAAAAAAGTCCAGGAGAGATAATTTCCTCGCCTCTTTTCCAACGTATGAGTGCTTCTACACCTCTAATAGTTAAGGTGTCAGTATAAAACAGCGGTTGGTAGTCCAGAAAAAAGCAATTCATTGCATTCGTTTTTCGAAGATCTTCTTCAAGTGCTCTTTGATAGGTTAAGTATTCTGAAAATTGGTGTTGATACAAGCAAAGTTGCTTTCTCCCTTGTTTTTTAGCAAATGCAACAGACAGCTCAAGAGAGGTGAAAAGATCTTCTGGATCTTGTTTTTGGCTAGGAAACAAGACGACCCCACCACTGAAAGTGAATTCTATTTTTAAATCTTTAAAAGTAAAAGATGTGATTAATTGATTGAAAAAATTATTGGCATCATCATAAACAGAATGACCGGCTTGTTCACAGAGGATGATCCCAAACTCATCACCACCAAACCGTGAAAAATAATGATGTGCATCCTGTTGCCTATGGAAGCTTTCAGCAACCTTCTTGAGAATTTGATCACCGATGGAATAACCCAAAGTGTCATTAATTGCCTTAAAATGATCAAGATCGATACGCATTAAGGCAAAAGGGCTTGATTTATCATTGGTAAGTTGTTTGACTTTGTCATAAATCCAGTAGCGATTGTGTAATCCAGTAAGGCTATCTTCATAAGCCAATTGACTAATTTTTTTATCTCTACTTTGTAATCGCTCAATCATGGTATTGAAACCACTAACAAAGAAACCTATTTCTTTGTACCCCACTTGTTCGATTTTTTGAGGTTGCCCACTAATAATGGTTTTCTTGAAGTGTTGATTCATTTCAACAAGGGGCTGAAGTATCCCTTTTATACTAGCCGGAATAATGATTGCAGCAAAAATCAAGACAATTAATAGTAATGATAGAGTTATCGTTATTAATAATTGCCTAATTCTTGTAATGGCTGATGCTGAGTGGCTCACCAAAATAATCCAGTTTGTATGCGTCACAGTACCTATTTTAAAATAGCGCATCTGTGCGTCTTCTTTTTTTCTAAATAATTGATCTTTGCTTAATATGATAGTTTCATAGTCTGGGTGGTATTGTCGTTGACTTGCTTTTATGGGATCAGGACTTGTAATATAAACACCATTTTCATCAAGAATAGTAACGTCTAATTCTTCATCTGGTAACTGGTTACCAATGTGTCGAATACCATCAAGATTTAAATTCCCAACAATGTAACCACCATTCTTTATCTTAATCATGTGGGTTAAAGTCGATTGATTGGAGACTATTGAATAATAAGTTGACGACCAAGGATTCGTGTCATCCATTATATACTCTTTAAACCAAAGTGAGTTTGAGCGATCCAGACCAATGATCGTTTCATCATAAGGTAAAATTGATACAACAAGACCTTGTTCATCAAGCCATTCAATCGATTCATAAATTGTTTGTTGAGCAAATAGTTTATTCGCATTTTGTCTAAAAGTAACAGATTGAAAATCATTGTTATCTAGTGGTGTGATGGATCCCATTAAGCGCAGATAGTTAGACGCATCTTCGAAGTAATGATGCGCCAAACTTTCAACCAACTCAGAGGTAACGTTAAGGTTTTCCTCAATCACAGTTGTTATCGATCTTGAGATAAAGGCATATAAAAGCAAGCTTGTTAGCAAGAACGGTAACACACCAATAAGTACAAAATTAGTGATGAGTACTTTTGTCAAAGATCTTGTAAATCCCATTTGTCATCTCTTTTCTACTCTAGAATAATCTCGCCCGTTTCTGCATTCACAATAAAAATGATACGATCAGCATCACCATTGGCTGTTATATTGAATGCAGCATTGACTCCAGTAAAGGTGGAAGTATCTAAAATCCATTTTTTGATTGAATCAGGTGTCTGATCTTTTGTATAAGAAATTGCATCCAACAACATTTTTGTCGCATCGTATGTGTAGATGGCAGAAAAATCTGCTGGAACTTTATAACGTTCATAATAAGATTCTTTAAATTTTATAAAGCGATCTAAGGTTACATGGGGGTTAATTGCAGAAACGCCAAAAACACCGGCTAGGTCATCACCATAGCCTTCTATAACAGAGGGTACCATAGCCCACATGGAAGAATAAATTTGTAAGTTAGAATCAAGTTTTCGTATTTGATTGTTTAAGGCTACTAGGTTCGATACATGAACAACTGCGATTATTTCAGTGGGTTCATATGCCATAACCTCTTCAACAACGTTGACAAAATCGATGTCTTTATTGAGTTCAACGCGGATAATATCCCCTTTTCCTTGAAGTGAAAAAATAGTTTGAGCACCCTCATAAACCGAATTGCTGAATTCTTTATTCATTGGATCAAAGAGAAAAACAGTACGCTCAGCTTTAGAATGTTTCATTATATGATTTGCAATTAAAGTGCCTTGATTACTGGCTGCAGGCATGATGGAAATAAAATGATCATCGACGCCCATATAGCCATTATGGCTAATTAATGGACTAATGAGTAATGCATTAACATCATTGATATGTGGAATGGAATTTTTCCCCGAAGCGGAAGTGATATGTCCTAGGATAAGATTGATATCTTGTTCGAGGAGAGCGTTGATAGCGGTTAAACCTCCCTCAGAATTGCCTTGGTCATCTTCAATAACATAATCCACTTTAATCTTATCGAACTTATTGCCTACCTCGTCGTTATACTCATCAACGGCCATTATAAAAGCATTACGACTTGAAAAACCTAATTCAGAAGAAGGCCCTGAAAGAGGCGTTGAAAAGCCGATGGTGATGGATTCTTTTTTTAATGTAAAATACGCAACCAAAATTCCGAGTAAAAGAACCGCTAAAATGATTAAAAACTTTGCATATTGTTTCATCATGCACCTCCAATACTAATTGAATTACATTATAAATGGTTAAGGTTTCAAAACTATATAGTTGAACTTTTACATACAATATATAGTTATGAATGTATCAACGTAATCTATATATTGTATGTGAATTTAGTGAAACTTAGTTTTGACCCTATAACCATGAATGGAAATGAAAATTCATCAAAGCTACACCGGCCTATATTTCTCGAAAAATTAAGACTTTACTTATACATTGTAACATTATTTTACACCACCTTTCAATTATTTTCGATAAATTATTAATTGCAACTTTTGTGGCAAAGATGCTTATAAAATACTAAAAGTTATCCATAAAGCAACACGCCATTTTCTGGATGATATTCATATTATATGAGACGTTACAGTTTACATTTAAATCAGCCTAAAGTTAATCAACATTTAAGCATTTTCACTGTTTCTTTTAAAAATGGTATGTTAATATTATTTCAAAAAGAGACATATTACAGTTTGTCACAATATTAAGATTAAGAATGTTATTAATGCTTTATTTATGAAGCGAATTGGAGGCTTTTATGGGTACAATAATTATTTACAAATCAAGAACGGGTTATACAAAGAAATATGCAGACTGGATTGCTGAGGAACTTGGATGTAAATCCTACGATTACAAATCGGCAATGTCACTCGACTTGTCTCAATTTGATACGATTATATTTGGGGGTAGCCTACACGCATCGGGAATACTGGGACTAAAGAACATCAAAAAGAAATTGGACTTTTCAAAAACCAAAAAGCTTCTGGTTTTTGCGGTTGGTGCGACACCGCCAGTAGCTGGTCTTGAAAAGATGTTAACAGAAAAAAATGTAGGAGAAGAAGAAAGGTCCATGGTTAAGATTTTTTACATGAGAGGTGGGTTTAACTACAATAAGTTAAATCTAATGGATAAGATGCTTATGTCTATGATGAAAAGAGGTATTATGAAGAAGAAAGAAGATGAGCGTACCGCAGACGAAAAAGGTATGCTGGTAGCCTTTGATTTCCCTTTGGACTTCACAAACAGAAAAAATATACTACCATTGGTTCATTACGCAAATTTACCTTATGAAAAGTAACCTAAATCTAATCATTATTTAAGCATTCGCACATTTGCTTCTAAAGAGGCCATGTTAATATTATATCAAAAGTGATGTTAATGATGGATTAAAAACTGAAAGTTGAGAATGTGAGTATGAAATTATTATTGAATCTTGTCCGAAAGGACTTCAAAAAAAACAAAGTCATGACCTTATCCTTGACCGTATTTTTAATCTTATCGGCACTCATGTTAGCAGGTGGTTTACGTATTACAGGAACCTTACTATCTTCACTTAACGGTCTAAATGCTATAGCCGTGCCACCCCATTATCTACAAATGCATAAGGGGACATATGATGAAGAAGCTTTATCAGAGTTTATAAAAAAACATACCTACATCAAAGAGGCACAAACCGTCGAGATGTTGAATGTTAATAATGCAGACTTCTTTTATAAGAAAGAAAGCTTTGAAACGTCCTTGATGGACAATGGGTTTATTATTCAAAATGAGAAGTTTGACTTTCTTCTGAATATGAACAATGAGCCGGCTGTAATTGGTCCAGGCGAGATTGGTGTACCGGTTTATTTTAGTGAAGTACTAGGGATTCAAGAAGGGGATATACTAAAACTTCGTAAGGATGATAATTATAAAGAACTTGTCGTAACAGCCATCATTCGTGATGCTTCTATGAACTCAGCCCTTGCGTCTTCGAAGCGGTTTTTGATTCATCAGGTGGACATGGAAGAAATAGCCCAGTATATGGGTGAATGGGAGTACATGTTTGAATTTCTTTTGGAAGAGGGTGCCTCCACATCCTTACTTGGTAAGGATTATATGGAAGAAGGTATGCCGGCCAATGGCGTTGCTATAACAGGTAGCCTACTGACGATGATTAATGGTGTATCACATGGGCTCGTGGCCTTGATTATCTTAGCCATCAGTATGTTGCTGATTACCATGGCCATGGTATGCTTGTCTTATATTATACGCGCAACACTAGCCGATGAAACCTCTACCATAGGAGAAATGAAGGCCATAGGTTTTCCAGGCAAAGCTATTCATCAGCTCTATCAGACAAAGTACATCCTACTTGGAATCGTGGCGGGAATAATTGGCTATATAGGCGCCATACCTTTTGGAGATTTCTTATCATCCTCCGTTATTCTATACAATGGTTATGGTCATGGTACTTGGATGGAATGGGTACTGCCTATGGTGGGTACAATAGTTTTAATTCTAATGGTCATGGGGCGTTGCCGTCGAATCCTTCGTAAAAATCTGAAAAGTACCACAGTAGAAATGATCCAAGGAAATGGAAACATGAAGAAGGAAGGTCATTATAGATTACCGGTCAAGGGCTTGAAGTGGCATAATATGGAGATTGCTCTAGGTGAACTAAAATGCAAATGGAAAACATATGTTGTGATTTTCTTCGTGTTTGTATTGACGTCATTTCTAATCTTATTACCGATGAATATGAAAAATACCATAGAAAATCCATCTTTTATTACCTATATGGGTATTGGACAATGTGATATTCGTGTGGATATTCAATACAGTGAGGACCTGGAACAACAAAAAGATGATATCGTATCCTACTTGAAAACAGATGAGGATATTGAAAAGTATGCCCTTTATAGAACCAATTTTATAGAGGTGAAGAATGACCAAGATGAATGGGCGTACATACGTGTAGAAAAAGGCGATGCATCTGTCTTTCCTCTGGCTTATCTTGAAGGCAACCCGCCAATTGATGGTCAAACCATCGCCCTATCTTACCTGAATGCTTCTGAACTAGGTCTGCAAGTGGGTGATCATATGGAAGTCAAGTATCAAGGTGAAGTGCTTCTGTTTAAGGTCAGTGGTATATATCAAGATATTACCTATGGTGGAAAAACCGCCAAAACAAGCTTTGATTTTAAGGAGAATAATGTAGAAGCTTATAATGTGTTTCTAGATCTTAATGCGGGCGTTGATATCGATGAAAAGACAGTTACACTACGCAGTATATTAGAAGACAGTAAAATAACTCCGATACATGCATTTATCGGGCAAACCCTTGGCGGTATTTCTGACAATATGGCATTGGTAGAAAGCGCAGCCATCGTAATCGCACTGCTTCTGATGATGATCATAACCGTCATGTTTTCACAGTTAATGATGGCAAGAGAGCATAGTGCCATAGCCATCAAAAAGGCAATGGGATTTAGTAATAAGGACATAAGAATACAACTAGGCATTCGGATTGTACTGGTTCAGTTTATAGGCATCGTCCTTGGGACTGTCCTAGCAAGGTCTTTAGGAGAAGAAATCTTTGGTTGGCTTCTATCGTTTATGGGTGCTTCCAAAATAACGATGTTGGTGAAGCCAATGTCCACGTATTTGTTATGGCCGGCTGTGCAGATTGCTCTTGTACTGGTCACAGTGATTGGCGCAACAAAGGCTGTACATAGCTATCATATAAGAAATCAAGTTATAGAATAGAAGGAGAAAGTTATGATTCAGGTTGAAGCAATAAGTAAATCTTTTCAAGATACAAAAGTTTTGAATGAAATATCTTTTAGAATACAGAAAGGCGATTTTGTTGCCATAATGGGTCCTTCCGGATCCGGTAAATCCACCTTGCTCTACAGCATGAGTGGTATGGATAGTATCAGTACAGGTAAGATATATTTTGATGGTGTTAATATATCTAATATGAAAGAAAACGTCTTGTCCGATTTACGTTTGAATAAAATGGGCTTTGTATTTCAGAATGTACAGATGCTAAAGAATCTATCGATCTATGATAACATCATACTACCCGCCTTGGTTGCAAAAAAAGAGTCTGCTGCCAATATCAGAAAGCACGCTAAGCTTTTGATGAAGAAGATGGGAATAGAAGGGCTTGAAGATCGTGATGTACAAGAAGTTTCAGGCGGTCAGTTGCAACGGGCTTCTATCTGTCGTGCTATGATTAATCATCCTGATATTTTGTTTCTCGATGAACCAACGGGTGCCTTGAATTCAAGTGCTACCAAACAGGTGTTGGATATTCTAGAAGATTTAAATCAGGAGGGTATGACCATCATGACCGTCACCCATGAGCCACATGTTGCGGCCAGAGCAAAAAAAGTATTGTATGTCATAGATGGCCAGATTGCAGCCCTTAAGGAATTTGAAATGGATGAAGACAGGGATAAGGCGCTGGCGATTTGGTTAGAAGAAATGGAATTTTAATGTTTTCATAAAATTATAGAATGAGAATTGCAGGAGGATTAATAATGAAGCGTGTCGTTAAATGGTTTTTTATATTGGTAGGTGCGGTTGTATTGATGTCAATAATATGGGCCTCGAAAGATTTGTCAGACATCAAAGCGGTTGAATTAAAGGAACTTGAATTAGAGAAGATTGACGATGGAAACTATCATGGGAAATACGAGAATGGTCGATTCTCCAATGAAGTCACAGTCGAAATTAAAGCAGAAAAAATAACAGACATAAAGGTCACAAAACCCGTACTAAGTAGCAATGAAGCATTTGTATCAGAACTTAAGGATATATTATTATCAAAACAATCATTGGAGATAGACACTGTTTCAGGCGCTACGTATACAACAAAAGCTTATCTTAAATCCATTGAAAACGCACTGATGATTGAAAGGGATAAAACAGTCAATGAGGAGATAGGAGAAATAGATAAAGAAGAGACAATATATGAACAAATAAGTGCATATATGTGGGAGGAAAGCATAGAAGCTTTTTCGCCTTATTATGAGCTATTAAATCATGAAATTACCGGCTATGAAGAAGAGAATATAGGGGAAAATCTTGAAGTGCTATTTTTTTATAAGCTCATTCATAAAAACTACGATCGAGACCCAGATACAGTAGGCTATATCAAAGAAGCAAAAGAACAAGGCAATGCAAATTATCAGTTGATGTATGATGAGTATTTAGCGCTAAGAGAAATGAATTTTCAGCTTAAGATTGTAATAGATGAAAATGATGAAATGACTTTATATGCAAATAACGCCCCGGTTGGAACAGAGTGGGAGCCTGTCAGTTTGACCGACTATATTCTTAGCAAGTAGTTCATTAAACATAATATGGCTAAGGTATCAAAACCACGTCCTTAAACTTGCATCCATATATGTATGCAAAAATAGAGGAACTCAGTTTTGACCCTTAGCCATTTTATAAGGTGGATTTAATAAATGATGTATCCAGGGGTTTGAGGGGGTAAACTTAAAGTGGAAAAATTAGGGGAGATGACTTTAACCGCATCGTTTTCCTGAATATCGACTTGAAAAATCGTGGTCTTCTCTGAAGTGTGAATAACAATACGCTTGGTATAGTCTTCATCTTTCATATCCTCAACAATTGAAAAGCTTAAGTTCCCTTGATCATCTGTTGTTATATCTTTTACAAATCCTGCATGAAAAGTAGGTTCTGTTTCGATTACTTTAAGTGAGTCATTTTCGACGATAATCCCTAGATTGGTGATTTCGGATATAAACTCTACCGGTACCCAAGTATGTCCATTTAATATAATGGGTGCACTACTTAGAGCCCAAGGTGCCATTTTCTGTCTAAAATAGGCATTCTCACCTATTGCGATGGATGTCCATAATGGACCCTTTGATAAATCCACACGTTTGGTAGCTTCATGCCAAGTTAATTCAAAACCAAAAGTCTCAATGGTTTTTCGTAAGGGAATCATAGTGATGCCCTCAATAACCTGAGTTTCGATAGAAATTGATAAAGGCATCTCATTAATAAGTTGTGTTTCAGCAAATACATTCGTAACGGATGCAAGGCCAACACATGTGATAAGTAATAAAAGTGTGCTGATTTTTTTCATAAGTTCCTCCTTGAGATATTAATATTGTATTTGGAAAGCGCTACTTTCCTGGTAAGGCCTAATACCTAATATACGACGATAAAAAAAGAAATAGGTTCTCTAAATATAGGGATTGTATTGCAACTGTAACAAAATTGTCCTATAATTAATAATGAGACTTATACTCATTTGAACCTTATAGCGAATGGCCATCTGTTATGATGGTAAGATAGGAGTTGAAGATATGGCGATACAAGCATATGTTAATTTTAGTGGTAATTGCCGTGAAGCGGTAGAGTATTATGCAAAAGTATTCAAGACAAAAGAACCGAAAATTATGACTTATGATGAAATGCCGCCTGATCTGGATTTTGATGTATCTGATGAAATTAAAAAATGGGTACTACATACGAGCCTAGATATTAGTGGCAGTACAGTTATGTTTTCTGATGTTTTCCCTGGTATGCCCCTTGTGGTTGGTAATAATATTAGTCTGACGATTATAACGGATGATGAGGCAGAAATTCGCGATGCTTTTGATAGGTTAAAAGAAGAAGGTCGTGTTGATATGGAACTTGGTGAGACTTTTTGGAGCAAATGTTATGGAAGTGTCGAAGATAAATTCGGGATCATCTGGCAGTTTGATTTGGACAGTGGTGAAAGCTTCTGATGTATGAACTAAAAACGAAGGAAAACGACGGTGATGTTGTAGCGTTAATTGATAGTGTGGAAAATCCAAAGCGTCAGGAAGATGCCTATAAGCTTCTGGATATTTTTTCAGAGACAACCGGCTTAAAAGCTAAGATGTGGGGACCAAGTATAATTGGATTTGGTTCGTATCATTACAAATATGCATCCGGACATGAAGGTGATGCTATGTTAGTAGGCTTCTCTCCTCGGAAAGCAAAGATGAGCCTATATTTTGCAACCGGTGACACTGAAAGAGAACAACTGCTACAAGCATTAGGTAAGCATACTTCAGGGAAAGCATGTGTTTATATTAATAAGCTAGAAGATGTAAACGTGGATGTGCTTAAAACCTTAATTAAGCAGTCCGTAAAATTTCTTAAGGAGACATACCCTGATCATTAATTCAGAACCTAAAGAGAGTGGCAACCTTGGATGTTAATCCAAGGTTGCTATTTCTTCTTCACAGGAGGTTTTTTTATCTTTGACAGTATACTAGACTTTATCAAGTATGCACCGTTTTCAAGAGCCGCTGAAGCAAAGGTGTGTCTAAGTCGATGAGGATATAAGTGTATATGACACCTTTTGCCTATTGATGTGATCTGGCAACCACTGGCAAGTAAAAACTCAAAGACAGCTCGTTCTCGATTTAATTATACAGGATAAATTCAGTTGAGAATATAGTCATATAGTGATATAATGCGACTATACAATTTGTAGAAAGAGGTAATTTCAATGGAACTAAATATTCGCCCATCAGCAGATCTTAGAAATCACTATAATGAAATATCTAAGCAATGTCACGAGACCAGAAAACCTGTGATCATTACTAAAAATGGCAGAGGTGATACTGCAGTGTTAGGCCTTCAGGAATACAGACAAATGACTTCAGAATTGGAGTTGCTTCGCACACTCGCTGAAGCAGAAGAAGATGTGAAGTATGGAAGAGTAGCACCACTTCAAGAGACATTTGATGATATAAGAAGTACGCTCCTTGGCAGGGAGGACTGATATGTATCAGGTAGTTCGAACTGAAAAGGCAGACAATCAATTAAGAGATTTAATCTACTATATTGCAGATGATTCTGGAAGTGTAGATATTGCTCTGAAGTATCTTGCTAAGCTTGAGAAAGCAATGATGCGCCTAGCGGATTTTCCAGAATCCGGGAGCGAACCAAGATATGCAATACTTCGTAAGCAGGGATATAATGTGTTGATTGTAGAAAAGCATATGGCTTTTTATAAAGTTGATAGAATAAATAAGATAGTCACAATTTATGCTGTTATTGACAGTAGGCAAGAGTATAAGAATTTAATATAAATATTTCTGATGGGAGATAAAAGAGAGTTTCATGCATGAGATTGATATGTTATATCATCATCTTGGGGCTTTATAACGACGATCCAAAACTTTAATTTATATGTCTATTTCCTCTTAACAATTGTCCTTGTATTATATGTGTATGTAAACAAACTCCGTAATGCTGATAAGGTTCCAGAACTTTCACTTTTAATGTACTATTATCTTTCCTTACAGCCAGACTTAAGCAAAATACAAAACAATCAACTTTACCTGTCCCTTTTGGTTAAGCAAAATACAAAACAATCAATTTTACCTGTCCCTTTTGGTTATTATCCCTTCATACTCTTATCATGGGTTTTCTTAAATAATGTCAAGGCTGTTGTGGCTCCGAGTAAGGCCATTATCATATCCCACTGTGTATCCCATTTATCACCTTATGAAGATAATACAAACTCTTTTGACATGCCAGATAATTTAGCTACTGCAAATTCTGCTAATTCAAATGTTGCGCTTAAAGCAAGCACAATGCTCAACATAGGCATTTTTCAAACAACTTCATAATCACAGACCTAGCCGTTTTGATAATCTTCATAGCAAGAAACACATTCTTCAAGCAAAATGATTTTAGCAGGAACAAATAATTAAACCGGAGGGTTTACTATGCCAAGAACAGCAAGGAAAAAGGACAAGAACAGACCACATCATATCATGAGTAGGATCATACTGGAGTTAGATCTATTCACATGCAACGAAGACAAAGAATATTACCTATCACTGATGAAAACAACAGCCAGGTCTACAGGATCACTATCTGACTAATTATAGGATAAAACGAATTATATTAGAAAAATATCTGAATAATTAGACTATTAAGAATAAATATGTTATATTTATATTAAGGCAAACTTGTTAAAAAACAGGGACGCAAAGCCAGAAATCTAAGGTATAGTGCTTGAATTTCATATACTAAGGTCGATCGACTACATTTAAACTATTAAATGTAGTTTTTTGTTGTTATTCATTATGTGTAAGATAAGAATTCGCAGTCATTTTAATAGGCGATCTAACAAGGGATTAAGTATTATGAAGCACATTAAGTTAAATAGAAAAGGAGACATATGTTGAATACTTCTGAGACATAAGTAATAATAAACATCTTGAAGAACGAAGCTAAAACCTATTGTATATTTTAAAAAAGGAGAATCGATTATGAAAGATTTAAAAGGGAAATTTAACAATGCAAAAGATAAGACCACAGGTAAAATGGCGGAAGCAGCTGGTAAAATCACCAATAATGGGGGGGTGGAACTGAAAGGAAAGTTGTTAAGCAAAAAAGTAGATTTCAAAAAGAAAATAGCTGCTAAAGGTTATGTAAAAGAAGCGGAAGTAGGTGCCATTGGAAAACTAAATGATATGATAGATAAAAAGGACAAAAAAGGTCAAAAAAGATAAGAAACAATAATCATTCACGCAACAGGTTTTATTATATATCACTAATCCTCTTTAAAATAAAAGGTCGACCTATAAATGCCAAAGCTATTAATACCACTATAATCATTAAAAGTATAGGGTTCTTCTGATATTGGTTATAAGAAGAAAGGGCGATTGCTACTAAACAAGCGATAGCGCCAATAAGGGATAACCATTTATACTTTATTTTTTGCTGAAAGCTAATATAATTCACCGTCGCAAATGTGATTAGAAAAATCAAGCTTGCTGCATCGACTAACGAACTTAAGGATCCAATAGTTGCCAGCGTTGCTGCAGATCCCGAAATAATTAGAATGGCGTAATAAGGTATCCTTGCCTCATTTTCTTTAATAAATATATTGGGTAAATCTTTCTTTCTGGCCACAGTTTCCATTAATCTGCCCGTTGAAAATAATGTAGCATTAATAGCTGAACCAGTAGAAAAAGCGGCAGCAATAGTAACCAAGATTAAACCCGTTATTCCAAAAGCTTGCTTTCCTGTGATGGATAATGCAACTTCTTTTTCTTGAATCAATGTTTCTGCACCAACCAACATGGTAGCACCTAATGCCACTAATATATAGATGAAAATTACTGAAAAAACTGCTGAAATTGTAGCTTTTGGCAATGTTTTTTCAGGATTTTTAATATCATTATAATCATAGGACAACAATTGAAATCCCTCAAAAGCTATGAATATGGTTGCGGCTCCAATGAGTGCTGCATCCCAACTTTTAGGTTCTATTCCCTGTGTCAATTGTTCTGGACTCCAATGAACGATGCCGACTATGGATAGTCCTAATAAAATAAAGAGTTTACCCCATACGGTGAAGATCTCAACTTTGGAGGAATCGCTTACACCTCTTAGGTTCACTAAAGCTAAAAGGGCAATTATTGAAAAGGCTAGAACCCGTGGAAACCAACTGCCAAAGTTAAAAACATGGGCTACATAATGTCCGAATGTAAAGGCATAGACTGAAATTGTTAAGATGTATCCTACAATTAATATCCATGATAAGCTTCCTGCTATACCTTGATGATTAATTTCATTAAGAAATGTAAAAGCACCGCCACTTTTTTTGTATTTTACTGATAATTGACTGTAGCTATAGGCTGAAATCAGTGCTATAGAGCCAGCTATCAGAAAACTTAGCCAAGCCCACTGTCCCGCTATGCTAACAATGATGCCTAAAACCGAAAATATGCCGCCACCAACCATACCTCCTACAGCCATTGACCATGTAGCATTAAAACCCATTTTTTTATTTTCTTCAATCATCTCTATTTTACCCCTTAATTTCATGCAACATCAGACCCGATCCACAATTTATCTTATTGTACCATATTTCCATTGGCAATCCTCTTAATTAATGCCCCACAGTTGAAACCACCTGACTCTCTATGGGTTCCATGAATACTTTATAAATAGGTAAGTTATAATGAATAAACATAAATATCCAGAGAATTTTCAAAAAAAGAATTACAATAAAGCCAATTTTGATGATAGGCGTCACATCAGCTACTAGGTGCTCGGATTATGGGACAAGAAGGTGTTCTCAACTAGATATTTGTTGACGATTTGTTAAAATCTGCAATGGTGGCATTAATTTCACCACCGATCACTATAATTAGGCTGCTCATATTAAGCCATAATAATAAAACAGTGAAGAATTTTGTACCCAGTGTATCCCCTAAAACCAATAACATAAAATTGGTTAAGATTAGAAAAGGGATGGTAAAGGTTGTAACAAGCGTTATAGGTTGTACTTGAATAAAGGATCGTGTTTCTTTCACATCATAGGCACGGTTGATTCCTTTTATTAAAGATTTAATCCCTTTAGAAGTAGTCCACAAAGCAATAATCATACCTAAAGATAAAAGGGTTAGACTTCCATTACTTAAGTCATCGTCTTTAATCCGTTTTATTAGTTGTTTTGTAAATTGTTTTATAAGTTGCTTGATACCGTATATCCTCAATTTGTTCATATCAGCACCTACTTTCAAAAAAGGATATAAATAATACCGTTACTTGTCAAATAGAAGAAGTAAGAATCATAAAGACACAATGGGATAGAAGGATTTTATTAAAAATTATAAGAAAAATAACATTAGTTTAATATTATCTGCTTTGAGGGTTATAGTAGACAGACAATGGTAGTTATTGCAACATTATTCTATACTACTATAATTTTCAGAAATTAGTATATAAGACGATGAGAAGAAAATTGACCATATCTATAGGCAGTGATATAATGATGAAAAGAATGGCAAAGAGGAAACCATTTGAATAACAGATGTGTATTTGACGTACGACTTAGAGATAGGTGTATTATCATCTGTCAATGGGCTTGTATGTTTTTTTATGGTTATAATTGGTAAAACTAAAAAAGAAATCAAATAGGAGTGAACGATTCATATGGATAGTCAAACGGGTACACAAATTATTATTCTTGGTATTTTGCTTGTTATGTCGGGATTTTTTTCGGCTACTGAAACAGCATTTTCAAGTATCAACAGAATAAGGATGAAGCATCTTGCAAATAATGGCAACAAAAAAGCGTCACATACTTTAGAACTTTCAGAGGATTTTGATAAGGTTCTATCAACCATCCTGATTGGAAATAATATTGTTAATATTGCTTCAGCAGCTATTGCAACGGTTCTTTTTACCAGACACTACGGTAATGCAGGTATTACGATTTCGACGGCTGTGACCACCATCTTAGTCTTGATTTTTGGCGAAATCACGCCAAAAAGTCTTGCAAAAGAATCTCCGGAGGCTTTTGCCATGTTTTCTACGCCAATCCTTAGAATCTTAACATTTTTATTACAACCGATTAATTATATTTTCTCATTATGGAAAAAATTATTATCAAAAGTTTTCAAATTTAAAGACAAGCAGACAATAACTCAAGAGGAATTGATCACTCTTGTAGAAGAAGCTGAAAGTGAAGGTGGACTCGATTCTCATGAGGGAGAACTTATACGTTCGGCGATTGAGTTTAATGATCTTGATGTTGAAGAAATATTGACCCCAAGGGTGAAGGTTGTCGCGGTGAGTGAAACAGCTTCCCTTGATGAGATAAAAAGGACCTTTATGAAGAATGGCTTTTCAAGGTTACCTGTCTATAAGAAAACCGTAGATAATATCATTGGGGTCATCCATGAAAAAGACTTTTACAATGTCTTATATGATGAAAAAAACGATATAAAGTCCATTACTAAAAGTATCGTCTGTGTTGCACCACAAACAAAAATATCTAAACTCTTAAGACTTTTGCAACATTCTAAGTCGCACATATCCGTGGTGGTAGATGAATATGGAGGAACTATGGGTATTGTAACTTTGGAAGATATTCTTGAGGAGTTAGTAGGTGAGATATGGGATGAACATGACGAAGTTATAGATTTTTTTAGTGAAATAGAAAATAACAAATATCTAGTACATTGTAATGCAAATCTTGAGGAGTTATTCACTCGATTCGAGCTTAAAAGTAAAAGTTATGATTATGATGCGGTAACGGTAGGTGGTTGGATTGTACATCAATTTGGAAGAATACCGGATGTAGGTAATAAATTTGTATTTGAGCACCTTCAAGTGACTGTGACGAAAACGGATAATAAACGTGTACTTGAAATTACAGTCGAGGTATTAGAGTGAAATAAATTATAGGTTGACAAAAAAATGAGATTCATGGTATATTTCAATAATGCAAAATTTATATATTTATATATATGAATAATTCAATAAATCGATCATTTATTCTATCAATACTCTCTTAGAAAGGTTTCATGACAAATGAGAAAAAATATTCAGAATCAATTATTTTTTGTTACAATCCTATTCTTTGTCTTAGGCTCCTTACATATTAGTTTGGCGTTACTAGGACTCGTTTGCTTTATACTCCCTTTTTACCAATATTTTAAGAATAAAGACAGAGTATGGTGTAAATACTATTGTCCTAGAGCCGGTTTATTTAATATTATTTTCGGAAAAATTGGTCTCAAGAAAAAAATACCAAATTGGATTAAAAATGGAAAAGGAAAGCAAATCGTCCTATACTATTTTGGTATTAATCTTTTTTTTGCAACCATGTCAACCATCATGGTTAGTCTTGGACGGATTGACCCTATTGACTATGTTCGTTTTCTAATCTTGTTTGAGATACCGATTGCATTGCCACAGTTATTGACGTATTCTGTACCGAGCCCAGTCGTTCATTTAGGGTACAGAATTTACTCCATGATGTTGACTTCAACGATAATCGGTAGTGTTTTGGCTTTTTTATACTTACCAAGAACCTGGTGCATGATTTGTCCGATTCAGACTTTGACAACAAAAAAGGCTTGATGGGAACTTAGATAGAAAACCTGCTCGAAACCAATTTGTTTTTACAAAGTATCAGACAACAGAAAGAGACTCCTGGGTAGGAGCCTCTTGATATTTCGAAAAATATATTATCGTAATGTTTTTAATGCACCGCTCCATGCAATTACTTGATCTAGCATAGCGTTAACACTTTCCTCGTGACGTGCATCCGGCTTGAATTCAGAGAAATTCTCAAAATCTGTGAATAGAGATAACATAACCTGGGCACGAACATCGGCAACTTGCAGTTCAGCCATAATCTGTCTTAAGTGCTCAACTGCTCTGGTTCCACTGGCTGAGCCGTAGCTTACAAATCCTGCAGCTTTATTGTTCCACTCAGCATAGATAAAGTCGATTGCATTTTTTAAAGCAGCAGATACAGAATGGTTGTATTCGGGTGTCACAAAAACAAAACCGTCTAATGTGCTGATTTTTTCAGCCCATTTCTTAGTATGATCTTTTGTATACTGGGCCATAGAAGGTGGATAAGGCTCATCGAGTAGTGGTAAGTCATAATCAGCTATGTCTACTAATTCAAAATCTACATCCGTTCTTTTTATAGCAATACCATTGACCCACTGGGCAACGGCACTGGCGTTTCTTCCTGGTCTTGTACTACCTACAATAATTCCTATTTTTAACATCTAAATTCCTCCTTATAAGTATAAATCACTAATTAGTGATATATGTTGTATGATAATGGCCTATTATAGGCCATTAAGTTTCTTAAGTAATTGAAGTAACTGTTGCTTTTCATCCATGTTTAGGCGATAGAAAAAATCTTTGAGATAGTGAAGGTGTGTCAAAAAAGCATCTTCAATAATCTGGGTGCCTTCATCTGTCAGGGAGACTTTGTATGAACGTCTATCTTCAGCATCTGGACTTTTCTTAATCCAACCTTCTTTTTCTAGATTTCTAATTACGACAGTCATATTGCCGCTTGTTGCAAGATTCTTGTATATCAGCTCACAGATTTTTAAAGGACCAAGGTGGTATAGGGACTCCAAAACCCCAAACTGAGGAACAGTTAAACCATAGTTGTTTAAAAAAACCTGTAGCTTTCGTGTGAAGCCTAAGTAAGTCCTAGATAATGCTACTACTGATTTTAAGTGGATATCATTTTCGTCGCCATAAGAGAATGTATTTTTCATAAGTTCAATATATCACTAATTAGTGACAGTTGTCAAGTTTTTTGTTTATTTTTGCCATATAGTGAGCTTTAGACATATTGTCGGGTAATGACCACAAGAGCCGACGCGACGTCAGATGCTTGGTATTTATGGATTAGAGTTGTTTGATTCATAATGAATATTGAAAATGTTTGGTAGTTGAGCATAGGGTTGTTATAGTGTATAATTTCTATAAGTATATTATGCTTTAAAATCATTTTATACCTTAACCATATTACAAAATTAGATAAAGAGGATACCAATTATGAGGGTGATGAGACCATTGAGATGGGATAAAATAACAAAAAGGTTTATAAAATATAAATTAGGGATAGGCATAGTTTTGATTCTTTGTGGTCTGTTTTTTACCAATCAGACCTCTTATGGTGAGGCCATATATTTTACATTAGAATCCTTAAATGAATATGAGACCATTATGCTGATTATCAATCCGGATAGTGGTGATATTATAGCCAGTAGTCAAGGTGCTAAGACATTTTATGGTTATGATCATATGAATGGCATGAATATTAAATCAATTAACATCTTGTCTGATGAAGAAGTCGATGCGGAAATGGAGCATGCTTATCTGGAAAAAAGAAATTTTTTCCATTTTCGTCATAAGCTAGCAAATGGTGAGATTAGAGACGTACATGTTAATTCTTATGCCATGATGTTGGACGGTGAAGATGTCCTAGTCTCAAGAATTAGAGATGTGACAGAGGAAATTCATAACGAAGAAGCCAAACAACTCTATTATAGATTAACCATTGTTATGTTCTTTATCTTTGTTGTCATTCTTTCAATACTCATCTATAAGCTGGATAAAGCAAAGAAAAGAGCAGATGAAGCAAATTTAGCTAAAAGTAGGTTTCTTGCCAATATGTCTCATGAGATTAGAACGCCTATTAATGGTATGTTGGGTTTTTTGCAATTGTTACAGGCATATCCAATGAGTGAAGAACAAGAAGAATTAATAGATGGTGCAAAAGTATCTTCAAAAATGTTACTTCATGTTGTTAATGATATACTTGATTTTTCTAAAATTGAAGCCGGTAAATTACAGTTGGAACAGATACCCTTTAATCTTAAGCAAATGGTTGAAGAATCGGTGTCCATTTTTAAACCAAGTGCAATGGAGAAGGGGATTGATCTTGTAACGCATTTTCAAAGCGGTCTACCCAACCATGTTGTTGGGGATCCTATGCGACTTAGACAGATTTTATATAACTTGCTGAGCAATGCCATTAAGTTTACCCATAAAGGTAAAGTTGAACTTCGGTTAAAAGGTATTATGAAGGATGAGAATCAAGTATATTTGACCTTTGAAGTTGAGGACACAGGGATTGGCATTACTCCGGATAGTTTGGAGTTATTATTTGAGTCTTTTAGTCAAAGTGATGTATCGACAACAAGAAAATTCGGTGGTACAGGACTGGGACTTACAATCTCTAGAGAATTGGCTACCATCATGGGTGGAAATATACATGTGGACAGTCAATATGGAAAAGGTACTGTCTTTTTCTTCAATATAGCACTGCAAACGGATAATCATAGTTTTGAACACGAAGTTCAAGAGCATTTGGATGATTCTATGGAATCAAATGGAGACAGCTACACTTTCACAAAGCAACCAAGGATTCTCGTGGTAGAAGATAATACCATCAACCAGAAGTTAATTGTTAAGATGTTGGCATCAAAGGACCTTGTATGTGATTTGGTATGTCATGGCAAAGAAGCTGTTGAAGCCTTCATTCACAAAACCTATGATATCATTTTTATGGATTGTCAAATGCCGGTTATGGATGGGTATGAAGCTACCCAAAAAATTCGACAGATAGAAGATGGGAAACGTCGTACAAAAATTATAGCCATGACAGCCAATACTTTGGAAAGCGACCAAAAAAAGTGTATGGAAGCAGGTATGGACGATTATATCAGTAAACCCATCGACTTTCATACGATGTTGAAATTCATTCATCACCAATAAGTGACTAGAGTATTACATTAGTTTTCAGACATAATGTCCTGGTGGTGATTGTTATTGTTGCAGGCTTCTTTATCGGTTATACATATCTTAAGCATAGCATTAAATGAATATATTGGAAGGTGACCCATATGTTTTTGATGATTATGAACAGCTTAATGGATTTTCGACGCTCATGGAGGAAATATGTCGCTCTTGGTTTAGGTTATCTTTTAGTAACAAGTTATTTATTTGTTCCGGGACTGGCTTATCTTTTTAATCGTCTGTTAATCGTGTCTAAAACGGGTGTACTTCTTAATAGAGATATCTTCAAAATACTATTAAATTATAAAAATGCATTCGGTATATTTTTATTAATGGTTATAGCTGTTATATTTATTCTGATTGAACTCGGTACATTAACGGTCCTTGCTCATAAAAAATATTATAATAGACCGGTTTTAATTACTGAGGCAATGGCAACCACTTTTCATGTGTTACATCGTTTAATCGGTTTTGGATTTCTTCTACTCATGTTTCAATTTATGGTGGCCATACCTCTCGTTAATTTTCCGGTCAAGCCGGTGATCTTAAATCAAATTAAGGTACCAACTTATTTAATTGAAAATATCATGGTGTATGGTGCCATTAAAGTTATTTATTGGAGCGTTGTCGTCCTGTTAGCCTATTTTTTGTTAAGATGTATCTTTGTATTTCACGAGATTTTATTAGTAGGAAAAAGTACATGGCAGGCGATTCGGTCCAGTTTAGCCCTTACAAGAGACTTGCATCAATCCATTTTATTCGAGATAGTGATGATGAATTTAATATTATTTGGTGCTTTGGCAGGTATTTTGACCATCCTGTCTTTTCTTTTTTCGGGGTTTAATACGGATGTGAATTATCAACTCAACCAATTTTTAACAAGCATTTCGGGCTTTTTGTTATGGACGTATACGCTTTTAATCATGCCGATTAATATCTTGTTCCTAACGAGGCTTTACTATGAAGTAAAAAGCAAGAACGGTGTTATATACAAAGATTTTCTAAGAACTACAAGGTGGACACTGATATCTAGATTAGAGTGCTATTTGAGAGATCTATTAAAACCACGTCGCTTTTTATCAGCCTTCATGGTGATTATCAGCCTTCTCTTATCTTTTTATATGAGTCACACATTAAACCAAGATTTATTATATAAAGGTAGGAGTATTGCGGTAGCGGCCCATAGAGGGAAAACTGGAAATACACCTGAGAATTCCTTGTCGGGCATTGCTTTGGCACTAGATTCGGGTGTGGATGTAATAGAAATGGACGTTCAATTAACACAGGATCATGTCGTCGTGTTACATCATGACTTAAATCTAATGAGAATGGCCGGAACATCAAAAAGAGTCTCTGAAATGACCTATAATGAATTGTCAGAATTAGATATTGGTAGTGATATATCCACGGAATATATAGATGAAACCATACCGAAACTTGAAGATGCAATCGCCATGATTGATGGTCGCGCATCTATGCTAATTGATATAAAGGCTTATGGGTATGAAGCAGAAATGGCAAAAATCATTGTCGATATTTTAGAAGAGGCAAATGCAATAGAGACGAGCTATGTTCAATCCTTTAATTACAAAGTTTTGAGTGAGATTAGATCGTTAAATTCGGATTTGAGAATTGGCCAGATTATGTACTATGCAGTTGGCAATCTGGATCTATTGGATGTAGATTTCTACACTGTACAAAAAGATATGCTGAGTCAAGAATTTGTGAGAAAAGCACATCAGATGGAACGTGGTATATGGGTGTGGACGGTTAACCGTGAATCAGAAATTAAAAAAGCGCTTCAATTTGATATTGATGGTATCATCACAGCCAATGCAGAACTTGTTAGAGAGGTACTTGGGTTGAATGAACCTATAGAAGAAGTAACGTTAAAATAAAGTACCATAAATATTTGTTTAAAGATTAAGAATATTGTAAGAATAATAGCAAGTACTTTGACCGATTTGTAGGATAGACTATGAATGTGTCAACAGGAAAGAAGAGGTAAGCGTGTGGAGAAGATGAAGATACTTGTTTGTGATGATGATAAGGACATAGTGGATGCAATTGCTATTTATTTGGAACAGGAAGGCTATGAGATTATAAAAGCTTATGATGGCTATGAAGCACTTGCTGCTATGAGAGAAAAGGCAATTCAGCTCATTATCATGGATATTATGATGCCCAAGTTAGATGGTCTAAAAGCAACACTCAAAATACGTGAAACGATGAATTGTCCAATTATTCTTTTGTCGGCTAAGTCCGAGGATACAGACAAGATTATCGGACTCAATTTTGGTGCGGATGATTATATGACAAAGCCATTTAATCCTTTAGAGTTGATTGCCAGAGTGAAGTCACAACTCAGACGTTATAACCATCTAGGCAGTGTTCCTCATCATCAAAACATCCTAAAAACAGGAGGACTTGAGCTTGATATGGAATGCAAAGTGCTCTTTGTAGATGGTGAACAAGTGAATTTAACACCCACAGAACTGGGAATTCTACAACTGTTGATGCGTCACATGGGTCGAGTCTATTCGATCACGGAGATTTATGAGCATGTATGGGAAGAGGAAGCAATCGCTGCCGAAAACACAGTTGCTGTTCATATTCGTCGAATCCGTGAGAAAATAGAAATTGACCCCAAAAATCCAAAATACGTAAAGGTGGTATGGGGCATTGGCTATAAAGTTGAAAAAAATATTTAGACACATTATAACAAAAGCGTTTGTTTTATTGATGATGGTTGGTGGTGTTTTCATTGGGGCTTGGGGTTTTTATAACATTGCTATCATGGAGGATGCTTACCAAAGTGAAAATTTTTATGAAACACAACAATTTGAAGAAGATTTGGCACGTTTGGCACATAATATTGTTGAAAAAGAACTGGTTCTTACAGATGAAGCAAGTATTCTTGCTCTTAATATTCCAGAGGAGGAAAAAAGTGAAAAAGTGCGACGCTTGCGCATCATCGAACAGAACTTAAAGCAGGCAAAGGATTTAGACTATATGCTGATATCAAAGACGACGAAACGGGTCATCAGTAATATGTCAAAATCACAACAAGCCTCTATTCTTGATCGTTCTATATATGTGAAATGGGATTATGCATCGATTGAATCAAGCTTCAACCAAGATTTTGGACAAAATTATTTTTCGTATGGCACAAATGAGGATATTCAAAGGCTATTAGGTTTGAGCCAACATGAATTAATCGTAGCACTAAAACCGGAGCTTGACCCAGCATCACTTTACTTCGGTGAGCCTAATAACACTTTTACCAATTTTAAGCAGCACCAAAATGAGTATTTTATTGGGATGATTATCGGTTTGTTTCTAATACTATTTGGTACGGTGTATTTAACGGTGTTTACAGGGGATGAGAATGGGCGAAAGCAATTCTACGATTATATTCCTTTTGAGATACAAGTGATTCTTGCGTTTGTTTCTACGGTACCGGTGATTGCCATTGGTGAGCAGATGCATACAATCAATCAGTTTATGGATCTGATGCCGATCCTTGTTGCTCTAGTCACAAGTTTGTTGTTCTGGTTTTTCTGCTATTTATCAACAGTACGGAGAATTAAAAGGGGTGCCTTTTTTAAAGAGTTGTTGCTGATTCAATTATTGACTAGGTTTATTGGAGCTATAACTTATGACAAGAAGCAAGGTAGGTTAAAGCCATGGCTGTTGCTACTATTAATGGCTTATGGTGGTATGAATATGTTTTTTATTCTTGTTTTTTTAATAGGGTTTAATATAGGTATAACTTTTTTATTAGCTCTACCTATGTTTATTGCAGCTAATGTGATCGTACTTCTATTTGTAAATGAGAGAATCCGAACTCTGAATAAAATGATGCATGCGACCAAGGAACGGGTGAATGGACACATTAATTATCCCCTTGAGACGAAGTCTTTGACTAAGGAATTTCGTCAATGGGGAGAAGAACTCAATCAACAGCAGATTGGTATGGAGAAAGCCCTTGAAGAAGCAATGAAGGGGGAGAGAATGAAAACAGAATTGATTACAAATGTGACCCATGATTTGAAAAATCCATTAACATCTATTATCAATTATGTAGATTTATTGAAAAATGAAGAAATAGATAGCGAGGATGCAAAAAATTATCTACAAATCCTAGAAGAGAAATCCTTACGCTTAAAGAGTTTGATAGAACAATTGGTGGAGGCTTCGAAAGCCTCAAGTGGCAATATTGAGATAGATCTTGAATCATTAGATGCCTATGTTTTGCTACAACAGGTGATTGGGGAATATGAGGAAGCATTTGCAGAAAAAGGTTTAATCATGGTGATGGATGAGCCGGTACCGCCTTTTATGATAGAAGGTGACGGACGCTTGTTACATCGTATTATGGACAATCTAATGGCAAATGTGGCCAAATATGCCCTCGAAAACACCCGGGTTTATATTAGCTTCATAGAAGAAAAACCCCCATCTCAGTTGGCCATCGAAATAAAGAATATTTCAAAAGAAGCCTTGAATATGGCACCTGAATTATTAGCAGAGCGTTTTATAAGAGGCGACAAATCGAGACATACGGAAGGTAATGGCCTTGGCTTATCCATTGCTAAAAGCTTGTCGGAAGCCATGGGTGCTCGTCTTAATATCGAAATTGATGGTGATTTATTTAAGGCGATAGTAACATTTCCCTCAATCAAATCTATTATATAACATATTCTATCTTGA
>JAGXFY010000011.1:0-6203 GCA_024636985.1 Clostridiales bacterium
AATAATCTAAAGTGCGCGCCACTTTCTTGTAAACTTTTTATGCATTTACCCATTGGTATTAAGGCTAGTACGCGCATTTTATCTAGTAATAAAAAATGTAGGGTCGTGGAAAAATATAGATTCATCCATAACCCTACAAGAAATATAAGTATTGCTATCCAGCATTTTGTTTTTTTGTACTTCATTAATACCTCACAATTCTAAGTCATCATCAGTAAATAACGCGTCTTCTTCCAGTAATTCTCGATTCATAATTTCAGGAATGCTTGTGCTTAGCTTCTCATGTATCTGACTAATTCTTTTTTCTCATAATTACCTCTCATTCTAAATTTCTTCTCCGGTTTCTTTGTCCCAATCATACCCTTTCCCTTTTTTCATCTCAGCGATTTTATTCTTGAGTGCATCGCCTTCTAAAGTGGTCAAAGGATAGTGTTTTGTCTTAACAGTGGTATCGTTTATCTGAAGTAACTTAAGCGTTGATAGAAGCACTTCAAAGGTGTTCTGACTGATGTTTTCTTCAGCTTTCTGAGTGTTCATCTCAAAAGCCTTTAGTAAAGCTTCCTTTGTAAAATATTCAGGTGGGTAAAGCTTTCTGTTACGACATTTTTTACCCTCCCCATTTGTGAAAGTAATGTATTTTCGTTCATCATTCCAATGCACTTGGTAACCTAATTGGTTTAACTTGATGATGAAGTCCTCTTTACTCTTTGAATGCCACTTGGCCAATTTGACTGCCAAAAATAGTTCATACTTCCAACTCGTGCCTTTGTCCTTTATTCGGTATTCACCTCGGTTAATATGGCTGCCTTTGTTACCTTGAGTGATAATCAATCCATATTTTTCACATAAGCTATCTGAATAATCCTTAAGTACTTGCAGTTCCTCTTTGCTCTGACGCCACTTTTTTCCTGTCTCAGCATTAACTGAATTGACGACATAATGGGTGTGCAAATGTTCTTTGTCTGTGTGAACGGCATAAGCCACTTGATAACCTTTAAAAGCCGGATGCATTACTAATTCCTCAGCCATCTTTTTTAGGGTTTCCGGTGTTACCCTGTCATAAGGAGCGAAGCTTTGGGTAAAATGGATATACTGTCTGCCTGTAGTTTTATTATGCAACTTCTTTGTTATTATAAATTGATTATAGGCGTTTTTAGAATCACAATTGTGGCCACCAGTTAAACTGCTATTGGTTTTTGCTTCATTAAAAATATAGGACAAGACTCTTTTTAGAGCAGAGGCAGATGTGTTGGAACCATTGATGAATTCGATTATGGCCATAAGGACTACAATTCTTCCAGGTCATCTTCTAATTCATCTGCTAAACTTCTTAAGTCGCTAAGAATCTGATTGCTTCTATCTACATCAATGCCAACAGCCTGATAAAGAAGGCTCAACTCATGAATGATCTTCTCCGGATTTTCTTTAAACAGTTTAGATTGTTTGATATCTTGAGATATTAAGAAGGCTTGGCCCTCAGCATACGCTCCTTTAATAACTACGTCTACAGCATAAGAGCCTTCCGTCAAGCCAATAGAAGCATACTTTCCATCCGTCGGTAAATTTTTGAAATAGTCAGCCGCTTCTTGTAGATCCTCCATCCATTTACAACCATTACTATAACGATAAACATGATATTGCACTCATCATCATCCTTTCTTCTTCAATAGCTTAAATAATTCCTCCCAAATCTTGGAAATCTCTTCGCTCATCTTTGCCAAATTCACCTCATTGATTCTGCCCTGATGAGCCAGCATAGTTAATTGGTTTAGATTATTGCCGATTTTTAAAAGCTCAAAATTCATTTCCTTAATATCCTCCAAAAAAATAATATCCTTGTCCAGTGCGGACAAGGATACATATTGGCTTATATTTAAATTTGCTTTTTGAGCTTTTTGTTGGATTTTTTGGTAGTCAGTTTCGGTTATGCGGAGACCGATAAATTTGGTTTTGTTGATGAGAATCACCTTCTTATATTCCTTTCCAAGTTTCCAACAATTTTTCTTTCATTCTTAGAATTATAATTGTTTACAAAATTCAAATCTTCTTTCCACTTAATAACTGCTTTTTGAAATTTAGCTTGCTTTTGTCTACTCGAAATAAGATATTCAAGCCAATCTTTTATTTCATTTTTTTTCATAGCTTTAGTTCTCAATATTTCATTTAATAAAATTACTCTTTCTTGAGATGATAGACTGCCTTCTTTAACACTATAACCAAATAATGTTAATTCTGATTTATCTCTCCATTCAATATCATTTGATAATTTAACTACAGATTCTTCTGGTATACGTTTTAATAATAGTACACCATACCTTTCCTCATACTCATTTAATGATATTTCATTAATATAGTATTTCTCACAAGTAACACAATAGTTTATATCGATTTCATAATTGTCTTTTGTTTTGACAGATTGCACTATTGCTGTAACTGAATTTCTATTGTGATTTTTTATTGTACATATATTCCTGCGTTTATAGGTGTAAACCGTAAAAAACTTTGATTTTGGAATTAAATTGATACTCCTATTATCATCAATGGCCTTATTTTTCTTAAAAATCTTCTTTTCTTTCTCTTTCTTTATTTCTTTGTTAATTGAATTACTTTTGATTTTTAAATATTCTTCAAAAGAATCTGGATATAAGAACTTTTTCACTTCATTACTTTCATAGAATGTTATATCTACTTTGTCCGATATAACATTAGTAATTTTACCATATCCATATTTTTTATGAAATACTTCAACCCCAATTAATCTCATTATCCCACCCCATCATCTTAAAAAGAGGGTTTGGGACACAGTCCCAATATTCAAACACCATTTGTTAAACAAAAGGGAAGCTTGCCCTCATGAAAGCAGAGCTTTCTTATTCGGTCTTGTTATGATACTGAATAAGAAAGTTTCTTACCCTCATAAAAATTATAGCATACCTGTAAAGAATGTCATTCTAATTTTTGGAAAAAGAGGCCCGAAGGCCTCTTACTTACTCCATGATTGATACTAAGAACATGAGATCATAGGTGGTGGTAAAAGTCTGCTGGAATGCTTTTCCATACTCACCTGTGAACTTCAGTGTTACATTTCTAAAAGGTGCCATGGATCCGCACTCAATTGTACCTGCCTGAACATCATGGGCTGATACATCATTTTGCCATTCTCTGTTTATAATATAACCCATCTCATTTGGATTTTTTGCACCAATTGCTATGTGTATGTACTTTGAAGATTGACTGATCCCCAGATTGTCCCAGTCTTTATCCTCTCTACCCACTTCAATAAACTGGTTATCTGAACCTGCTTTGTTATCAAACCCAGAAATACTAAGCGTGACCGGCATCGTTGAGTTATTGCTGATGATAAGATCCGGAGAGCTAAAAGTTGGGCCGTTTGGATTGATTGTAAATGAAGCAAGCGTAGGTATGTCCACATCTAAAATTGAAGCTTGAATGGTGCCTGTTAGTTCAGTTACGTTGGTCTGTGCGTTAGCTGTAATACTAAAAAGCATTGCTAGTATTATTGTGATTAATATAATTTTTTTCATCTTGATACCTCCTACCAATAAAAGACATATTTAACTGTGACTGGGTTACCATTGTAATCATGATCTAATTGTACATAATATGAACCTGGGGTAGACCCATCAATACAATTAATAGTTAATGTTTGAGATCCCGTATATTCTTTATAGTTAGCTACATATGTTACATCTTCAGAGGAAGTTGTAATCGTAAACAAGGCATTTAAAGGATTACCTTTGTAAATATGATAAGTCGCAGATTTTGTGAAATCTAGTTGATCGGTTACCCCGTCAATAGCGATACTTGTTATTCCTGTGATGCTTGGCGTAACCTCTTCTGGCTCTTGAGCATCTTCTATGCCTTCATACAGACTCACTAAAAATGTAATCTCATAGACACTGGTCACTTCACTTTGAAATGCAGATCCAGATTGGCATTCCAAGTCCAATGTCACAGTGCGACCAGATTTGATATGACATAGTTCTTTGTTCTCGAGTTGCACTTGATTAGCCGTTACCTCAGATAACAATGTTGTATGGTTCAAAAAGGCGGTTTGATTGTCTTCAGCTATCATACCTAGGTAGATGAAGCTGGCTGAACCGATGGCACCTAGTCGATCCCACACCTTAGCATCACGCGCTACTTCTGTGAACTGATTTGCTGTTCCTGCTTTGTTATCAAAGCCTGTCATGGTCACTGTAACCGGTGCTGTTGTATTGTTGGTAATATTAAGTGATGGCATTATATACCGTCCCGAGTCTCCCTCTGGAAGATTCGGATTAATAATAAAACTTGCTGTCGTTGGAATATCCACATCAATGACCGTCGACATGATTTCTCCCGTCAACTCCACCTTGTTGGTATTGGCTGATACAGATAAAGCCATCATATTTAATATAATGACCATAAGTGTCATAATTGATACTATTCTCTTCATATGATTTCTCCTATTCTATAATTAGTTTGATTTGAGCACCCACATGGCTAATTGGCTCCTCGTCCATAGTGTAGTAGTAAAAGTAAGCAATACAAGGATATTCACCTTTTGGGGGATGGTTTGTGATTTTGTCGTATTCAATATCCATCATCGGTTCCAGCACCGGACTTGTGTAATAGATTTCTTCCGTTGTCTCATTCACAATGACGACTTGTAGCAACTTATCTTCATACTTGTTCTTGAGTGAGAGATAAATCAATCCATTCTCGTCCGGTTGTAAGGCTGAAGCAATTCTAGCATTGAGTGTGTTCTTCGTAACTTCTTCTTGTAATAATGCTTCTTCATCAGGGTCGCTATCTTGTTGCTGATCTCCACTGCCTGTTACATTTCTATCTAGCTCTGGCTGTGTGGGTATGTCCTTATTAAACGTTCCCTTTAAAATTGGTGCTATCACATAAATACTCATGAGCAGTAAAATAGCAATAATCCCAAGGATTATTGCCATTTTTTTCTTCTTCTGATTCTTGTTTTGATTTTGATTCTGGTTTTGATTCATTTGACTTTCTTTTGTCTCTTTCATAGACGCCTCATTTCTAGTTTATTTTTTTATTGTTTAAACTGATGCTTCGTGACTTAGAGTGTTGATAAATCAATCATTCCATCTCCATCTCCTCCTCAAAGTCTTGAAACTCTTTATAGTCTTCAGGTGGTTCCCGTGCCATGCCAATCATCGCGTTCTTCATATTTTTTAAATCCTCATTAAAATCTTTCCCTTTTGGTACATGTCGCACAATCTCATAATTCGTCTTGTATTTTGCATTCAAAATCTGACATGCTGTATTACCGGCTACATCGTTATCCAAGCAAAGCACTATTTTTTCAATGTCCCTTTGTCTCTTTAAAAATCCATCGAGTGCTTTATCCGAAATGCCTCCTAATGAAATCATATGATGGCTAAAGTTTTTGATACCATGTAGTTTTAGAAGTGACAGATAGCTCATCAAATCAATTGGCGCTTCAAAGACACAGACTGTATTACCTTCACCTTGATAATAGAAGGGGATAGACTTATCTGAGTTCCTAACATCACCTCTGAAGTTCTCACCTGTTGTTCTTGAATTACGTCGACTTGCGTACGCAGGTTTGCCTTCTAAGTCATAACCAACGAAAACACAGTTATTATGGTGATCCTCATAGATTAATTTCTTATCCACAAATTCAGTTACAACCGACGTTTCAATATTCCGTGACTTAATCAAATAGGCAAACAGGTGCTTGTAAGTATCATTTTTCTTTGGTAGCTGCATTTCTCCTTTAGTTTCTATAGACTTTACCTTTGGTCTAGCTGGCATTTCGACATCAGAGATACCCAGCAGATTTCCGACTGCCTCAACCCAAGACTTACCTTCCATTTCCATGACAAACTGAATAATCCCACCACCTTTATTCTGAGAGAACCAGTTCCACTTGCTGCCATCACCACTGATAAAAAGACCACCATATCCAGGGATCTTATAGGTATTATTGGAGATTCGTTTCAAATCATAACCTCTACTCTGAGCATAGGCTATGATGTTGATATTACTTACTAATTCAACTTGTTCGTCTGTGAATTTCTTTTGACTTATTCCCAAAAAATCACCTCCAAGGTCAAGTCATCCACATTTTTATAACATTAGTTTCTTCTATAATTCCATTTCTTCTTCAATACTTAAAACATTCTCAGGTCGCCTGTGCTCACAAG
>JAGXFY010000012.1:0-25845 GCA_024636985.1 Clostridiales bacterium
ATCAAGATTGGACATCGGTTCACTGAGCATGATAAAAACCATGCCATGATGGTGATGAAACGTCTAAAGATTGAGCATTTAAGAAAGCGACAGATTGGCCAGCTTTCCGGTGGACAAATGCAAAAGGTGCTTATAGCAAGAGCCCTTATGAACCATCCAAATATTCTAATATTAGATGAACCAACAGCCAGTGTCGATGAAAAGACCAAAGAGAGCATATACAAAATGCTAAAAGAACTGAACAAAAAGATGACGGTGATTATGATTACTCATGACACAGCACTTATGTGGCCATATCTGGATCGAGTGATCTATATTAACAAAACCGTCCATCTTCATGATCAAGCCTCGGAGAGTACAGCGTCAGAGGCTATGGCTACATGCCCAATCGATTGGTTTATTGAAGGTGAGAAGATACAAAAAGAATTGTTGATTGGAAAAGAGGCAAAAAATGATTGAAGCCATACTTAAATATAATTATATGCAAAATGCTTTGATGGCAGCTGTCTTAACCAGTTTAATCTGTGGTGTAATGGGAACAATTATTGTTCAAAAGCGTTTGGTTAGCATGAGCGGTGGTATTGCTCATGCTTCTTTCGGTGGGATAGGCTTAGGCTATTTTCTTGCAATTGAACCGATCATTGGTGGTTTGGTTTTTGCAACCATAACTTCCGTCAGTGTAGGTGCCATTCAAAGAAAAACAAAGAACAATGCGGATACCATTGCAAGTATGTTTTGGTCAGCCGGGATGGCACTTGGTATCTTCTTTGTAGCACTAACACCCGGTTACCCACCGGATATGACCTCCTATCTTTTTGGAGATATATTAGCCGTAAGTCAAACTTATATTCGCCTTATGGTCCTACTAACACTTATTATTTTATTCATTATTTTCCCTTTATTTAATTATTGGAAGCTCTATCTTTTTGATGAAGAATATGCTAAAATAATGGGCGTTAAGGTGATTTTACTGGAGACGGTACTATATGTACTAATCGCCCTTAGTATCGTTATATTAATTAAGGTAGTAGGTGTTATTTTGTCTTTAGCCCTATTAACCATTCCACCAACGATAGCCAAACTTTTTACCTATCAACTTAAATGGATGATGGGTTTATCCGTTTTATTTGGGATTATTTTTAGTTTGGCAGGTCTTAGTCTTTCATATTATGCCAATATTCCATCCGGTGCGACAATCATACTGGTGGCAATCGGTGGTTATTTTTTGGCGGCAATCACAAAAAAGTTGTGGCATAAACGCAAACATTCAGAAGTGGATGCTACTGTGTAAATAGAAATAGGAGTAAGCAATGAGCATATTAACAGTTGAAAATGTCAGCCATGATTTTGGCGGCAGAAAAATATTAGAAGACGCATCTTTTAGACTCTTAAAAGGTGAACATGTAGGTCTTGTGGGTGCAAACGGAGAAGGAAAGTCAACCTTTCTGAACATCATCACAGGAAAACTCATGCCGGATGAAGGCAAGATTGAATGGTGTAAACGAATTACAACCGGCTATCTGGATCAACATACCGTACTAGAAAAAGGACAGACCATTAGGGATGTCTTACGTTTGGCCTTCAAACATATGTACGAAATGGAAGAAGAAATGTTGGCCATTTACGAAAAGATGGGTGACGCATCAGAAACAGAACTTGCTGAGATGATGGATGATGTTTCGGAGATTCAACATGATTTGGAACACCATGGCTTTTACATTATTGACTCTAAGATTGAATCCATAGCTAATGGACTTGGCCTTGGCAATATCGGACTTGATAAATTGGTGGATGAACTAAGCGGTGGTCAACGGACAAAAGTATTGTTGACGAAATTATTACTTGAAGCACCCATGATTCTCATACTGGATGAGCCGACCAACTATCTGGACGTAGAGCATATTGAATGGCTTAAAAATTATCTGATCAACTATGAGAATGCCTTCATACTGGTTTCCCATGATGTTCCTTTCATGAATGGGGTTACCAACGTCATTTACCACGTTGAAGGGGCGGATCTGACAAGGTACGTTGGAGATTATGAGAACTTTATGCGTATGTATGATTTGAAAAAACGACAAGTTGAACAAGCCTATGATAAACAACAAAAAGAGATTAAAAAGTTGGAAGATTTTGTTGCAAGAAATAAGGCAAGAGTCGCTACGTCTAACATGGCAAAGTCCCGTCAGAAGAAGTTGGATAAAATGGATGTCATTGAATTGGTCAAAGAAAAAGTTAAGCCGAATTTCGGTTTTAAGGATACAAGAGCTTCAAGTAAATACGTTTTTGAAGCTCAAGATCTTATGATCGGCTATGATGAGCCGCTAACGTCTCCCCTTAATATACAGCTGGAGCGTGGACAAAAGATTGCCATCAAAGGCGTCAATGGCCTTGGAAAATCAACATTACTAAAGACCTTACTCGGTAAACTAAAGCCGGTTGGGGGCAAAGTAATCCTTGGTGATTATTTGTCACCCGGTTATTTTGAACAAGAGGCTATTAGAGATACAGATCATACCGCTCTTGAAGAAATTTGGTCAAGTTACCCCTCTATGACCAATGCAGAAGTCAGAGCTGCTTTAGCCAGATGCGGCTTGACCACGGAACACATCACCAGTAAGATGATGGTGCTAAGTGGTGGTGAAAACGCTAAGGTTAGACTTTGCAAGCTTATGTTAGAAGAATTAAATTGGTTGGTACTGGATGAGCCAACCAACCATTTGGATGTAGACGCAAAGGCATCACTTAAACAAGCCTTAATAGATTTTAAAGGCACAATCGTACTGGTGAGCCATGAACCTGAGTTTTATCAGGATTGGGTTACAGACGTTTGGAATGTTGAAGACTGGACAACGAAGGTGGTATAACAATAAAATTCATGTTCTAACCAAATAAAGTTCAACAAAATAATAATAAAAAATAAAGCAAACAAATATAGTTAGACAAAACACCCAGCCTAGCATCAAAGAATGACATGGTCTGGGTGTTTTTTTCGTCCTTAAATGACTAAAAATAATCCCCTTAATCTTCTGTATATTATTTCAGATAAAACATCTTAACCCTCTCGAAAACACTAATCCAAGATTGCCTGACGGAACAATCATTGAATCAGGTTTTCTCGGTTCCGCCCGTCCAAGCGAATAGACCTAACCAAATACACTGATCGCTTGTAAACCAGAAAAAACACCTCGCTGTACTACGTGACAGACTTCGGCGATTTTTCTTAAGATTTCATATTACTTACTGAAGATTATAACCATCGCCCAAAGGGGGTTTAAACCCGAGTGGCGATGGGAATCAAGAGAGTCATCAAACCCAATGATCTCTTGATAAGCAACGGATACGGCCGGTGCTTCCGGCTTTAGCCGGTAATGGCTTTTCTAATCTTCTTTATCTCCGTATAAATCACTTCCATACGTCTTTCCATATATCTTTTCCATAAATGCCTTGCAGGGCTTTAAAACACCCTGACAAGGCCTTTTTCTGTTTTGTAACTATTGTGACTAGTTAATCGGAATCTGTTTACAGTTCGCTGTAAGAATCGATATTCTGTGGATATCTGTACTTACCTGAATCCAAAGATTCAGGTAATCCATTTCAGAATTAAAATAAGGGAGTCCTTACGACTCCCATTGATTTATTCTCAAATTAAAACAGGTGTTAGATGCTTGGTTAAAGGCATCTAACGCCTGTCTTATCACATAGTAAGATTTTATTAATCCCAAAGAGATTATACTTGTCCATGTGTAATAAAATCAAGTTTATCATGTTATAGGCTCAAAGGATTTATACCTAGTTGTGTATCTATTTTCTTTTTTTGTCGCATGAAAATGGGGTCTAGCCCTCTGATAGCATGGGATTGATGGATTCTACTAAATACATATATATTAATAGCACACTTCATGTCTAGAACAACTTCAGTACATACATAGAAGATCCATACCTTCTTCCATGAGCGGCCTAGTGGCCGTAATCCATCTTTTATCCATCTCAATAAATTCCAATCTATCAAGCCAGTACAGACCGCTTTAAAGGTCTGCCGTAGGGTAATCCATTATCTAATAAAATTTACTGTTAAGGTTATTCATTAGACGCTTCTAAAGTTCTACTGTTTTTTTATGTAAAGAAGCCCGGCTAAGGCAGACCGGGCTTCTTTGTAAATATTAAAAAATTGACATTTATAAGGTACTAAAATTATAAGGTACTACATTTAAAACGATCATACTCGTGTATGTCAAGAAAAATAAATGAATCTGAAGATGAGAGCAACCTTGCTAAAAGTTACTCCAATCAAGGAGATATTAAATTATGAATACCGAGGTTTGTATTTTGAAACTGGATGTCAAACCTCTAACTAAATAATAAGATACCATTTAACGACAATAAGCATTTTACGGCATCATCCTAGAGTGAATCAAGTATAAAATATTTTTTTTTAATACGAAAACCTGCTTTACGAGAGGGTTTGTATAGAGCAGAAAAAATAAATCACAAATTTTTCTAAAAAACAGAATTAGGTGTTATGTTTCCAGTATAACCGAAAAAAAGAGGAAAGGAGTTGATTTATATGTGGAAAGAGATATGGATTAATGAGTCACAGATTGAAGTCCAAGGCGAAAAATCAGTACTTATAAAGATGCCAGAGGATTCTGAATATAATGGCTTTAAATTTTGGCATCCAAGTAAGTTGGTTCGTTGCCAAGAAAGATCTAATGATTCTGGAACATACACTTGGTACAACGGTATGTATTCCTTTAGTTATACAGGCGAATTCAAGTTCCATCTGATGAAGTATGGGAATAGTGGGTATAGCAAGTTCCAAGCGTCAGAGGAATTAGATATAGAGGTAGAGACAATGGAACGGGCTTTTAGGGACAGAGAAGACTAATGGAAAGGAGTGATTGTTATGGAAATTAGAAATGAATGTGCGGAACTACTAAAAACTATGCTGACGAACGGAGAGATTAAGATGTCGTGGTCTTTATGTGAAGAAAATGGTATAGAGATTACGATTAGAGAGGCATTTAGAGAGTATATAGATCCTAATGATTTTGGAGTTGTGATTAGTAAGATGAAGAGAATATTTATGGATTCAGGAGTTCTAGTCGCATATTTAGGGAAAGGTTTTATTTATAAAGGGACTTTCGTAGATGCTGCTTACATTCATAAAAACGGAGATGTTATTTTAGGATGTATCGGTGGAGAAGAAATCCTGATTATTGAGAACCAGAGTTTAAGTACTTCTGATTTTAACCCTTCCTGTAGTGGACCGTATGAATGTGCGACTTGTAGCATGTGTGATTGACAGATAGGGCGGTCATTAGGCCGCTTAAACAAATAATAAGAAATGAGTTGATAAACATGATAACAATGAAAAAAAAGAAACAAGTTCTGGAAATCATTAGCAAGATGGACGCTAAGGAGATTAAAGTATTGAACAAAACGGTGAATGCTGGCGGAGACCTGACAAAGAAGCACTACTATGTAGACAGTTATTACAGTGCCGGACGGAACTACAAGACCATACTGTCAGGAGCAGTCTTAGAGCCTTTGCTTGTTGAAAGAACAAGTGGGAATGATGGCCAGAGAGGTGGACAGAATGGCAAATATATCATCTTCAAGAATACAGAAAGTAATAGAAAAACACTGGTATTCGTTAAGTCACTCTTAGAGGTACTGTTAGATGATGAAGAATTGAACAGGAGTTGATGGCTATGATGACGATTATAAAGAAACAGGAAGTGCTGTTCAAACTAAGCCGTTTGAGCATAAGGGATTTGAAACTATTAGAGAGGCAGTTTAGTGGTGAAACTGATCTGAAGGAGAAGTTCTACTTTGTATCTCATGATTACTGGAAGGGTTACATACCATCTTGTATACAGGTCGGTGCGGTACTTGAAGAGTTTCTAGAGAAAAAGGAAACTGGAAATGATGCAGTGAGAGGTGGTCGGGAAGGGAATTATATACTTTTCAAAAACACGAAATCAAATAAGGAAGTCTTAGAAATAATGAAGACTAATATCGTGCTTTTGATGGCCGACACTAGCAAAGGAGAATCGAAAGGCGTTGGGTGACCGGAACCGAGCGAACTCGCACAAAGGATTCTTGCGTGAGCGAATATTTGTGGTAGTTTGCGACAACATAATAAGAAAGGATGATGAATCATGGGAATATTAGGACAAATTACGGATAGGAAAATGGATTTAGTAGAAATGCAGGAAATATATTTGAAAGAAATTAGGGAGATTGAAAAAGAAGCGAAGAAGCGAAGAAGGCCTTAGTTGGAGGAATTCTCACAATAGAGGACTTGCATGACTTTGTTATGGATTACATGGAAGGAAATGAGAGTTTAGCACCACCATACTACAACGTTGGTCTTGAGTATTGGTGGTCGTTTGAGTTTGATTTCGATCTTGCAGAAATCGTTGAACGAGAAGATTTTCTGAATGTAGTGTTTGAATTTGTAGAAGTGCATGAAGATAAAGATCAATCTATTGTTAAAGTCAAAGAGGTTTATCTAATGTAAAAGATCTGCTGCATGGAATGAAATTTGGAAGGTTATGTAGCGAGTTCTTCTATAATTATGTTTCCAGCGTTGTTTGTTCGACTATTTTATGGAAGGTATTATACTTTAATAGAGATTTTGTGTAAATTGGGTATGGGAAAGGGTGTGAAAGGAATTATGGAGATGGAGAGTGAAAAAGTCGAAAATCGGCTGGAAGGGTTGGTTTTACTGGGTTTTAATGGTTTGCGACTTTATTAGGAATTTTGTTTGGTTTTATTTTAGTGACACAATTCATCTTATATAAAAAAATAATGTTTGTGAAAAACTTATAAAATCTCCCGGTGACATATCACCTTGGGAGATTTTTAGTTCTCAAGGTAAGTTCTAAGAGCAAAAAGTATTACTAAAAAGGACTTGACATTGATAATCGTTTGCAATACAATATTAAGTAGTAATCAATACTACGTCAAATATTTATGAATGACCATAAAGGAGATTATTATGTCAAGAAAAGAATGGAACAGTTATCTTAAAGTCTATGCGAAAGCAGACCATAAAAAAGTAATGTTACAAATATTTAATACAGTTATACCCTATATGTTGCTTCTGGTTAGTATTTTCTATTTGGGGAGTCAGGGTGCAAGTTTTGCGATACTATTTCCAATAAGTATCGTAGCTGCAGCGCTCATGGTTCGAACTTTTATATTTTTTCACGATTGTACCCACCAATCTTATGTAAGCAGCAGTAAGGGCAATCAATTACTGGGTAATTTCTTTGGTATATTGGTTTTTACACCTTATGAGCCTTGGAAAAAGGAACACAATATTCATCATGGAACAGTGGGGAATTTAGATGAAAGAGGTGTTGGAGATATCTGGACCATGACCTCAACAGAGTATGAAACCGCATCCAAGTTTGATAAAATGGTCTATAGGATTTTTAGAAATCCGGCGTTTCTTTTTACCATAGCACCGGTATTTCTCTTTACGGTATTGCAAAGATTTCCTAAAAAAACAGCTACAAAAAAAGAAAGAAGAAACTATACCTTCGTTAATAGTATCCTTCTTATCTATGCTGTTTCCTTTTCGTTGTTATTTGGATGGCAAGTATTTTTCACCTATCAGATTTTAATTATCGCCATGGCCTCTACAACTGGGGTTTGGATGTTTTATGTTCAACATCAGTTTGAAGAAGTATACTGGGAAGGTGCAGCTGACTGGGATTTGGTGGATGCTGCTCTTGAAGGAAGTACTTTCTATAAGCTTCCCGGTATTTTAGAGTGGATCAGTGGGTATATAGGGTATCACCATATCCATCATTTGAATGCAAGAATACCAAACTATAACCTTAAAGCTTGTTATAATTCGAATACCAAATTACAAGAAACTAAAACCGTTTATTTTCTAGAGAGCTTTAAGTTAGCCTTCTTGTTTATCTATAACGAAAAAGTAAAACGGATGATGACCTATAAGGCTTATACAGCTTATAAAGCTGTCAATAAACCAATTGAGCAGTTATAAGCAGTGGCAAAATACTTGATTGTACATGTTGTACATAATATAAACAATTTTTGAGACATAAAAGACATGTCTTTGAGCGCCATATCCTATATAATAAAACCATTAGGATTAAGGAGAAGGATATGTTAGAGAACTTTATTTTTAGTGTCAGCAGCGCGTTACCCATATTTATGGTTATGATTGTAGGCTATTTTCTAAAAAAAAGAAAGGTCGTGGATGAAGCCTTTATAAAAATGGCGAATACTTTGGTATTCAATGTTGCTTTGCCCGTTAAACTGTTTAGTGATGTGTTTAATACATCCTTGGATCAGAAACTAGACCTTAGATTTATTATCTTTATACTTTCAGGAACGGTTCTTAGTGTTGTTATCGTCTGGATATTGGTTCGGGGATTCATCAAAGACAAAGCAAAACTAGGGGCTTTTCTTCATGGCTCCTATAGAGGTAATTTCCTCTATATTGGCTTATCTCTTATGGAAAATGTAACAGGCTCTATTGGTTTTAAGGCACCTTTAGCCATTGCCTTTATCATACCGACCTACAATATTTTAGCGGTCATTATTTTGACATTAACCTGTACCCATAAAGATTTGTCAACAAACATTTGGGGTGTCATAAAAAATATCATAAAAAACCCTTTAATCATTGCGGTATTGCTAGGAATCTTGGCATCTAAAATGGGGTTAACTCTACCACTGATAGCAACGAGAACCATGGGGTATTTTGAAGTACTGGCTACCCCACTTGCTCTAATTACCATTGGGGCATCCTTTAGCTTTGAAAAACTATCGGAAAATCTAAACATATCCCTTCTGGCAAGCCTGTTTAAGTTAGTTATAATACCTGCATCCGCAGTTGCAGCTGCGTTAATGATAGGTTTTCCCCATGAGGATATCTTGTTGATCTATATTATATTTGGGGTACCAACAGCCACAGTTTCTTATATCATGACTGTAGCCATGCATGGTGACAGAGACCTTGCCTCCAACATTATTATGACCACAACCATATTATCCAATGTCACCATGACCTTGTTCATATTTCTTTTTAAGACGATGGGCATCATTTAACCGCATCAACAGAACGCTCAGGTATTAGGATGGTATACATAAGTGGTATAAAAACCAAAGTCAGTAATGTGGATACCAGAAGGCCAAAAACCAGTGCTACAGCCATAGGCTTAAACAATTCACTATTAGATAGCAATAAAGGGATAAGGCCGGATATGGTCGTAACCGTTGAGAGTACAATAGGTCGTAAACGAATGCCAGAGGCTTCTTTTGCGGCCTCTTCTATGCTTTTTCCTTCTCTACATTTGATATTGATATAGTCGATTAAGACGATGGCATTGTTGACCACAATACCAATTAAACTAATAATACCGATAAGTCCTGTAAAGGATATTGGCTGATTCATGAGAAACAGTCCGAAAAGTGCACCGGCAGAGGATAGAGGTACGGTAATCAATACGATAAAAGGTTGTCGCATATCTTTAAACTGAAATAATAGAATTAAATAAATAGCAAAAACAGCAAAAACAGCGGCACTTCCTGCACTTCCGAAGTTCTCCTGAATCAATTCGGCCTCACCGTCAAAACTATAAGAAACATCCTCAAAATCTACATCAGAAAGCTTGGTATAAAGTGTCTCAAGAATGATAGGTCTTTGATACCCAAGATAGATATCGCTATACAAAGAGATGGTATAATCTCCTTTGTATTTTTTTATGGTGGGTTGTTTTTCGACCAAGGTTATAGATCCTAGATCTTTTAATAAGAATTTATTACCGCTTATACTGGACTTAATCATTAGATTCTCAATATCACTTAATTGCTTGCCACTACTTCTAAGGCGAATATCGTATTCCTTTCCCTCGCTTCGATATGTTGAGGCTTCTCGTCCTCTCAGGGCAATACTAACTTCATTAAGAACATCGTATTTAAGTAGCCCTAAATAGGAGAGCTCGTTTTGATCTAACTTGATTTCATATTCAAGTTTTTTCCCGTCGTAATCGGTTCGAACATTTTTGGTCCCTTCAATATTTTCCAAAATAGCTTTCACTTCGGAAACGGTATCATTGATTCTATCAAAATCACTTCCGGTGAAACGAAGGGCAATAGGCGCTTCGCTGGGAAAAGCATTTTCAAGTTCTTTAACAGTGGCTTTACCGCCCAATAGGTTCTCATCGATTTTTGCCTGGAGGTACTCAGCGTAAGGCGTGTTTTTAGGATAGGAGGTTTGACTTAGATCCACGCGAAACATGATTTGAGCATTTTGAGGCAGTTGGGTATAGATGTTCATAGCTGTAAAGAATTTGGGTATGCCACCACCTATAGCTGTGGTATACGATATAACCCCATCCTCTTTGGCTAGAATCGCCTCCACTTGATCGGAAATTGCTTCGGTCGTTTCCAAATCAATAATTTTTTCTGAGACGATATCCACATACATAATGTTTTTATCTGCTTTTGGGAAAAAAATAACCTCTAAGAAAAGTAGGGTACTGCCAAGTAGGGCAATAATTGCTATAACACTAATAACACTTAAGACTTTATGGTGCATCATACGGTCGAGCATCTTATAGCCAAATCTAAAATGGGCATGTTCTTTGCTATTTTTACTAGGTTTAAAAAACATATAGGCCAGTACCGGCGTAACAAAAACCGCAATGACAAAGGAGGATATTAAAGCTATGATTACCACCAATGGTAACCCAATAATATAATCACCGACAATAGAATTTAAGAACAATAGAGGAGAAAGGGTAGCAATGGTTGTTAAGGTAGAAGTGAAGACAGGTATAAGGACTTCTTTTGAACCGGATTCACAGGCAGTTAGTCTATCCATACCTTCATCCAACTTATTCTGGATCGAATCACTCACAACAATCGCATTGTCGACAAGCATACCAAGAGCAACTATGAGTGCGATAATGGATACCTGATGAATGGGTGTGTCGACAAGGGGCATAATAATAAAAGTCATAATGATGGCAAGTGGGATGGCTGTTGATACAATGATGGCGTTTCTAAAGCCCATACCAACAAAGACAACCAAAATAACTAAAATGATACCTTGAAGCAAATTCATCATAAAATCGTTGAGTGATACCTCAACATCTTCAGGTTGGAAGATGACTTCTTTAAACATAAGGTCCTTTGGCATGTCTTTTTTTATGCTTTCAAGGTTAGCTCGAACCTCCTTGCCGATATTCAACACATTTTCATCTTGTTTGAAATAACCACTGAGTAAAATAGCGTTATGACCATTATCCTTGTACCTGATGTCGTTATCACGCTCAACCATAGCCACTGTTGCAATGTCTTTTAGACGAAGTACAGAGTAATCGGTATCTGACATGCCGATGACAATATTTTCTATTTCTTCCAGTGATTCGAAGGAACCCGTAATATTTAGGGCGATTTTACTGGACGCGTTTTCAATGAGGCCGGAGGGAATCTCCAGATTTTGACTCCTAAGAAGCTCTATCAAGTCTTGATAGGATAAACCAAGGCGATTGAAGGCGTTATGATCGACGGTCACTTGTACCTCACGCGTTATATCACCCATCAACTCAAAGCGAGTAACCCCTTGTAAGTCTGAAAGACGTTTCATAATCCTTTCACCATATTCGCCAAGTTCCTCATATGTATAATTCTCTCCGGACAAAGCAATAATGATACCGGTGGTTTCAGCCAGATTGGTTTTTATCAAAATATCATGACATTCCGGGGGCAAATCCGATTGAAGTTGCTGCATTTTTGTACCTAAAATCGCCCATGCTTTGTCCGTATCGCTGCCATATTCAATTTCTAGGATAATGGTAGAAACGCTGTTGTTGGAGTAAGAAATACTGAAACTATAGCCTTCTAGGGTTTTGATTTCATCTTCTATTTTACTGGTGACAAGACGTTCAACATTTTCTTGAGAAGCACCGGGATAGATGGTTGTGATGATGGCTACTGAAGGGGTGACATTTGGTGACTCTTGTTTTGGCATATGATAATAGCTGTATGTTCCTAGTAGGAAAATAAGCAAGATAAATAGAAGCAAAATTTTTCGATTGATAATCACCGATTTAATCATCGTCTTTCACCTCATCTATGACGGAAATGACAGTACCTTCATCTATTTTTTTTATGTTTTCTAGGATCAAATGATCACCGATATCCAAGCCGGTTACTATAATTCGGTCATCTAGTATTTCTTCAATGGTTATATTCTTGCGCCGTGCTTCATGGTCCACTTGAACATAGACATAGGTCTCTCCATCTACAATGACAGCTTCAATGGGAATCAAGACGCCTTCTTTTTGACCTACCACAATCTCACACTCTACAATCTCACCCATAAGGAAGTCTTGATGATCAACGGAAACTTCTAATTGGTACAGATGTGTGGATATATCCGGTATGTTGGATTTTCTGCAAACCAAACCATTAATTCGTTTTTCATCCCTCCAAACACGAACATTGTCACCGACCATAATCTTGGCGTAATCTTGTTGGGTGATACCAAGGGCAACCACAGCGCCATCTTTTCGTATGTAGACCACAGGTTGGCCGGCCGGAACCATTGTATTGACTTCGTAAGGTAGATTTATAATTGTGCCACTGATAGGCGCCATAAGGGATGCATCTCTCATTAATGATTCTTTATGTTCATAGAGCGTTCTTGCTTGCTCGTAATTGCTATAATACAGATCCAGAAGGGATGGATCCGATCCTTCCATCACCGTCATATAGGCTTGGTTGGCACGTTCATAATCATTTTGCGCCAAGGAAGCCTCAAGGACCACTAGGTCATATTCCTTTTTGGATACAATGCCTTCATCATAGAGCTGCTTCATTTCATTAGAAGTGTTGAGTTTAAAATCATATGCTTCCTTTGCTTTTCCCATTGCCAAACGTGCGCTTTCAACTTCTTGAGATGTAGCCCCTTTTTGTGCCAGTTGATACTGGGCATAAGCAGCTTCCATAGCTTGTCTTGCACCGTCAAGTTCATAGGTCATATCAACGGTATCCAAAGTGGCAAGTTGTTCACCTGCTTCTACAACATCACCTTCTTTAACATCAATTGTCTTTATCTTACCTGGACTTTTAAAGCTTAAAGATTGCACACTATCTGTTTGGACAGCACCAATATAGGAGAGTACTTCTTCATACTTGGTGATCTCTATGGGCATAACAGTAACAGGGATAATAGATTCAGTTTCTTCTACCATTTTCTGTAACTTGGTCTGATTTCTTTGTATAACAATAATACCTATTATGGCGGCGATGACAGCAAAAACAATAATCACCTTTGTGATTTTTTTCCACTTCATGAGAACCCTCCTATTCACAGATCCCTTTCAATAAATAGCCATAAGCAATTCTACTTTTCTCTGCAAAACTTTCACCTGTATGACCAAGACGAATAAATTCTGTACTGATACCGCGCAAACAATTAAAAAGCAGTTCTATATCAATATCTGCTCTTAGATGACTGCGTTCTTTTACGAGCTCAAATAATTCTGCCAGTAACCATCGCATTTCAAGAATCTGTTTTTCTATACGAGAGCCACTACCTGGGTATTCTAATAAGACGTCTGTCAAATATTTACCATGTAAATTTGAAAAAGTCAGAAGAAAAGTGTCAAATAAGTCTTCGATCGTAATGGTGTCGGCTTCTGTTTTCATGCGCTCTTTTATATGATGCTGTACTTCATCCATATCTCTATAGATAACACCTAATATGGCATCCTTTTTTGAGCCGATGATTTTATAGAGTGTATTTTTTGCAAGGCCGGAAGCCATAGCCAACTGATCCATGCTCCAACCTTTAACGCCTTTTGTATTCAAAAGTAACTTCGTATTGTCCAAGATCAATTCTAAAACATGCTCATTATTGTATTTCATATTATCACCTCTTTATACTAGTATAGTTCATATAGTATAAAAATACAAGAAACATCCGACAAATAATTGGGTTTGACAAAAAAATAAATTCTCTATACAATAAAGCCATTAGAGTGGTTTTTGAAAGAAGGTATATTTCATGTCAATCTTGGAACCGGCACTGGCGCAAAAATTCATAGAAAAAACAGCTAAAAATCTTGAGTTCAACATTAACATTATGAACGATCAAGGTATTATCATAGCAAGTAAAGATGCTTCTCGTATTGGTGACTTTCATGAGGTTGCTTCGAGCATGTTAAACGGCACACTTGATACCGGGGTAGTGGATGAAAATCAAAAGTTCCTCGGTACCAAACCGGGTGTGAATATGTTTATAGATTATAAGCATAAGCATGTAGGTGTCATCTGTGTAACAGGGAATCCGGAAAATGTAAAGGCGTTTGCCGGTCTGGTCAAGACATCTATGGAGGCCATGCTTGAATATGAGCTTCAGATGGAAGGGGAGCGTCGTCGTAAGAATAAGGCAGAGCAGTTTTTATATTACTTATTGTTTAATGAGACGGTAGATTTTGCAGTAGCCGGGAAAATGGCAGAAGGCTTAGAGCTAAAAAGAGATATCCTTAGGGTATGTATACTCATTAAATATGATGCCCAGTATCAACCTAGGAAAATAATAGAGGCACTTACAAAAGCGGAAGGCCATTCCTACCAGGATATTATAACGGTAGCCAGAAACGATGATATCATCTTGTTTAAGGCTTTAAGTGGTGACTTAACCGAGTCCATCCAAGGTTATAAGGAATTGTTGGATGCGTATATACAGTCCTTTGTTAAAAGGCTGCCGGAAGGTTATCAAGAGGATAAGATTTGCTTTTTTGTAGGTTCCTTGCAGATGGACATTAACCATTTCAAAGAATCTTTTATCCATGCTCAAGAGTTAGGGCTTCGAATTAAAGCGGATAATGGTACTTACTATTTTAATGAACATGTTTTGGATTATTATAGAAGTCTTGCAACAATCAAAGCTTATGATAATGCTTTTAATGTCTATGATATGCTACTTTCAGAAGATGATCAGATTCAACTCATTGAGATTGTAGATGCTTTGTATAAGAACAATTATAATGTTGTGTACACCGCTAAGGACCTTTTTATTCATAGAAATACTTTGCTCTTTAGGCTTAATAAGCTAAAAGGCTTGCTTAATATTGATCCTATTGCCAATGCAAGTGACCGAGAGTTTTTCAATGAATTGGCCTATTATTTTAAACACAAATAGAAGGCGCTAAATATAACATACTAGGCATAATAGACGAAATAATTTAAGATGAGACCAATATTTGTACATACCATACAAGTATTGGTCTCATTTTAATATAGGAAGGACATGTTCATTCATGTTGACCCACGTTATAATGATGTTAATCAAAAAAAGAACCGTTAATAATTGGATATAGGAGGCACAACATGAAAGTAGGATTTATTGGACTTGGCATCATGGGCAAACCTATGAGCAAGAACTTAATTAAAGCAGGACATGAACTGGTGGTTTGTGATTTTAATAAGGGTGCTGTAGATGAGATTGTATCTCTTGGTGCGACATCTGCAGAGAATGGCGCAGCAGTTGTAAAGGTATGTGATGTCATCATTACCATGTTACCGAATTCACCTCACGTAAGAAGTGTAGCACTTGGAGAAAATGGGATTATAGAGGCGGCAAAATCAGGTACAGTCGTGATTGACATGAGTTCCATTGATCCTGTTGAGAGCAAAGCGATTGGTGAAGAATTGGCTAAAATCGGTGTTGATATGTTGGATGCACCTGTAAGTGGTGGTGAACCCAAGGCTATTGACGGCACACTATCCGTTATGGTAGGCGGTAAGAAAGAAACTTTTGATCGTTTCTATGATTTATTAATGACCATGGCAGGTTCAGCCGTCTATGTTGGTGAACTTGGATCCGGTAATATTACAAAGCTAGCCAATCAGATTATTGTAGCCCTTAATATCTCAGCTGTATCAGAAGCTTTGACTTTTGCAAGTAAAGCAGGGGCAAGTCCGGAGTTGGTTTATCAAGCCATTCGTGGTGGATTAGCCGGATCTACAGTACTGGATGCTAAAGCACCTATGATGTTAGATCGTAATTTCAATCCGGGCTTTAAGATAGAATTGCATATCAAAGATCTAACAAATGCCCTTAATGCGAGTCATGCAGTTGGGGCAGCAGTACCACTCACAGCTCAAGTCATGGAAATGATGCAAGTACTTAAGATCGATGGCTTCGAGAAAGAAGATCATTGTAGCCTATTGAAGTATTATGAGAAGTTAACCAACGTTGAGATTAAAAGAGCTTAAGTAAGATTACATTATTAATCTAGGATTGAAAGGAAGTATAAGATGACGCCAATAATTGTGAAAATGGATGTTTACCCTGTTGCAGGTAAAGATTGCATGTTATTAAATCTTAGCGGTGCACATGCACCCTATTTTACCAGGAATATTGTCATACTAACAGACAGCAATGGCGATACAGGCCTTGGAGAAGTACCGGGTGGTGAGAAAATTACCAAAGCACTGGAAAAGACCAAAGAACTGGTCGTTGGAACCAGTATCGGTGACTATAAGAATACACTTCTTAAGGTTCAAAAATCTATGCAAGGTGACAAAGAAGATGTAAGGGGTCAACAGACCTTTGATCTTAGAACAGGTGTACACGTTGTAACGGCTATTGAAGCCCCTTTACTGGACTTGCTTGGTAAACACTTGGGTGTTCCTGTGGCTTCCCTTCTTGGTGAGGGTATGCAAAGAGATAAGGTAAGAATGTTGGGCTATCTATTTTATGTAGCCGATCGAAAAAAGACAGATTTACCCTATGACAGTAATCCAGATAGCGATTGTGATTGGTACCGTTTACGCCATGATGAAGCGATGACACCGGAGGGTATTGTTGCTCTGGCAAAAGCATCCAAAGAAAAATATGGCTTTTCAGATTTTAAATTAAAAGGCGGCGTCCTTGAAGGTAAAGAAGAGATTAAAGCTGTAAGAGCTTTGAAGGAAGCTTTTCCTGAAGCCAGAATCACGTTAGATCCTAATGGCGGTTGGTTACTCCAGGATGCTATTGAACTTTGTAAAGACCTACATGGTGTATTAACCTACTGTGAAGATCCCTGTGGCGCAGAAGGGGTATTTTCAGGTAGAGAAATCTTGGCGGAGTTTAGAAGGGCAACAGGTCTACCGACAGCAACCAATATGATCGCAACAGATTGGCGGGAAATGACCCATTCCATGGCCTTACAGTCCGTGGATATACCACTTGCGGACCCACATTTTTGGACCATGTCAGGATCGGTTCGTGTGGGTCAGATGTGTCATGATTTTGGTTTGACTTGGGGTTGCCATTCGAACAATCACTTTGATATCTCATTAGCCATGGTGGCACATTCAGCGGCAGCTGTTCCGGGTAACATTAATGCCATAGATACCCACTGGATATGGCAGGAGGGCGAAGAGAGACTAACGAAAGCGCCAATGGAAATCATAGATGGCTGTATAGAAATCTCGGCAAAGCCGGGACTTGGTATTGAGGTGGATATGGATCAAGTCAAGCGTGCTCATGAAGTCTACATAGCCAATTGCCTTGGTGGTAGAGATGATAGCATCGGGATGCAATACCTTTTACCGGATTGGCGATTTGATCCAAAGAGACCTTGTTTGGTTCGATAAATAGAAGAAATTGAATAAACTAAACAAACTAAAGTACCTATAACTTGAAATGATTCAAGTTTATAATAGGAATACAAGTGAAAAAGGAGAAGAGAAATGAAAAAAGTATTGGTACTGTTTATGGTGGTGTTATTAGCAGCAACAAGTTTGGCGGGATGTAAAAAAGAAGAAGCAACGACCTTTGATGGGAAAAATGTAAGAGTCGTCATCGGTTCCACATCAACAACAGGGGATTCGTATATGATTGCTGACATGGCGATGCGTTATTTGTCAAAAGCGCTAAATGCAAACACAAAAGTAGATGCTGTTGGGGCAGGACCTGCATTTGAGACATTGGCTAAAGCAGATCCGGATGGCAACACAATTATGATGTTCCATGATATGACCTACCTTGGCATATCCTTTGGCGCTTTTGATGAGCAATATGGGCTTGAGAACATGGTGATTGGTCCCCGTATTGGTCTGAATCCTGGTGGATGTTTTGCGGCATCAGCAGATGCGCCTTATGATGATATGAAAGAAATGGCGGAGTATTTAGCTGCCAATCCAGACGAAATCGTACGTGCGGCGGTTGAAGCCGGCGGTGTGTCTCATATTGGTTTTATATCCTATTATGAATGGGTTGTAGAAGCTTATGGTCAAGATGTTGCCGATCGAATTGTTGTCGTTGTTGGTGGATCCACAGCAGAAAAATCTCAAATGCTTTGGGATGGCAACACAGATATTATTTTTGCCGACTATTCTTCTTTACTTCAATATACTGAAGAAGGTGTCGAAGACCAACTTAAGATGAAGTTTGTAGCTTTATTAGATAAGATTGATGGAACGGATATCCCTACTTTTGCAGATCTTGGTGTAACTTTAAACGGCGAGCCTTTTGCATTCTCAAAAGAGTTTGTCATCTACCTTCCAAAAGAAACACCTCAAGCCTTTGTGGATGAACTTGATAAAGCAGCTCTTGAGATTTCAAAAGACCAAGCCTTTATTGATGATATGGCAAAACAGAAGTACAAGGTGGCATACTTACCATCAGCAGATGCAAAAACCCATACTATGGCAAAAAGAGATTCTCTAGATGCTTTAATTAAAGCAGCACCATCACTGGATGTATTAACTGTACAATAAGGTACTTGTGATTTAAAATAGTGATTAAGACTTGTGAGGGTAGAATGTACGTCCTTCTACCCTCATTTTTCTTTTAAGACAACACATAGAAATAAGATCTTAAGAAACATACAGAAGGAGCATAAACAATGTCAGACTTATTTAGAATCAAAATTGTTTACTCACAATCCCATACAATAGGACCAAAAATCATATTCGGCATACTGGTTATTTTTTCTTTGATTCTTCTGATTCAAGCCATAATGAAAGCGAAGAAAGAGAATCGTCCATTATTAGATTTAAAGCACAAACATTTTTTATTGAAAATTATGATCGAGTGAAAATATTCGGTACAGGAATACTCTTGATTTTATATATCATGACCATGAACCTTTTAGGCTTTATTCCGGCTGGTATCTTATTCATATCCTTATTCAACATCCTTTACAAAGGCAGTCGAGAAGTGAAATCAATCCTAATATCGATTGGGATTGCTATTTTAGAGACAATGTTGGTATGGTTTATATTCGGTTACATGTTTGGAATTACATTACCATAGAGGTTATTGTGTGAATTGTTTTGACACTGTAATCCAATAAGAAAGGGAAGATGATAGAGATGATAGAGTTTGGTATTTTAGAAGGTGTAATAGCACTACTTGGCGTGGTTATAGGTATTATATTTGGTGCACTTCCGGGCATGACAGCAACAATGGCGATTGCAATTTTTCTGCCTTTGACCTACGCTTACGATTTGACCACATCGGTGTATTTATTATTAGGCTTGTATGTAGGTGGTATCAGTGGCGGTCTCGTACCGGCGATTCTCATGAATATACCAGGGACACCATCCTCGGTTACAACCGGTTTTGACGGGCATCCTATGGCGATGAAGGGTGAAGGGGTAAGAGCACTTAGAATAGGGATTACAGCGTCTTTGTTCGGCGGCATACTCAGCCTAGTGGTATTAGCCTTATTCACACCGGTATTGGCGCGACTTGCCATTAAATTCTCCGCAGTTGAAAAATTCTTAATCATACTTTTTGCCATGACGGTTATTGCCGCCTTATCCAAAGGAAAAATGACAAAAGGTATATTCACCGGATTTTTAGGCGTTTTTATATCCCTGATGGGGGTGTTTCCGGATAATCAGACACTAAGACTGGTCCCCTCTATGTTCTCTATGGAACTACGAGATGGGTTCCAACTTTTACCCGTACTGATTGGACTCTTTGCTTTTTCACAGCTTTTCCAAGAAGCTGAAAAAGGGATGAAGCAAACCATGATGCATACGGACATACTAAAAGGGCATCAGTCCAAAAAGTTTTCATTTAAAGATTTTAAAGGACAATTTATTAATATGTTTAGATCCGCCTCCATAGGCACTTTTATGGGTATTTTACCTGGCATTGGTGGTAGTGCAGCCTCCTTATTGGCCTATTCTCAGTGTAAAACCTTTTCAAAAGATCCAGAGAAATTAGGTACAGGCGCTGTTGAAGGATTGGTTGCCAGTGAATCAGCCAATAATGGTCTGACCGGTGGTGCCTTAGTGCCTCTATTGTCTCTTGGGATTCCCGGCGACAGTACAACAGCCGTTTTAATTGGTGCATTTATCCTCCAAGGCATACAAGTAGGGCCATTGTTTATAACACAGAATCCTGTGATATGGAACACCATATTATTTGCCTTATTGATCGCCAATATTTTCATGTTTATTGTTATGTTCTATCCCATCAAATATATCGCTAAGATAATTAATATACCCAAAAACAAATTATACCCCGGTATCATTTTACTTTGTATTGTAGGCGCATTTTCAACCAGAAGCGGAAATATGGTAGATGTATTTACCTTGGTTATATTTGGTCTTGTAGGTTATATATTTTCTAAGTTGGATTTACCGGTTACGACCTTCTTAATTGGCTTTATCTTAGGACGTGACCTTGAGAAATACTTTATTGATTCTCTAAAAGGTTCAGGGGGAAGTCTAAGTGTCTTTTTCTCAAGACCTATTGGGTTAGTGGTTTGGGTTCTTATTTTTGCTTCCTTAGCCTATGCTTTTTACGATAATCGAAAACATCATAAAGGTGCAAGTGTTTAGAATAAGTTGAAATTAATAAGTTAAGAACAACAATGTGTGGCGTATAATAAGAGGAGATCAATATGGACAAAAAACCATTATTAATTAGAGTGAATACGATGGACAATGTTGAAATTGTCGTAGATGAAGCGGGTATAAAAGCCGGCACAATCCTATCGGATGATTTAACCGCAGTTGAAGATATACCTCAAGGCCATAAGATAGCCCTACAGGATCTTGAAGTGGGTGACACCATCATACGATATGGTGAGGTTATAGGCTATGCTAAAGCCTACATTCAAAAAGGCAGTTGGATTGATGAAACCATGGTGGTGCTTCCTGCAGCTAAGTCACTTGAAGAACTGTCCGTAGCCACCAAAGTGCCTGAACCCTTGCCAGTACTGGAAGGTCAAACGTTCTTAGGTTATAGAAACAAGGATGGTCGTGTGGGCACCAAAAATATGCTCGGTATTACGACAAGTGTTCAATGTGTTGAAGGTGTGCTGAATATTGCAGTCGATCAAATAAAAGGCCTATTGCCAAATTACCCCAATGTGGACGGCATTATGCCGATTAACCATAATTATGGTTGTGGGGTAGCCATTAATGCACCGGAGGCAATTATACCCATTAGAACCCTTAGGAACCTATCCACACATCCGAACTTTGGTGGTGAGATGTTGATGGTGAGTTTGGGATGTGAGAAGCTTATGCCGGAGCGATTGTTTCCGGATATCATGCCTGAAAATTTGGTGATGTTACAAGATGAGATGGGCTTTATGCCTATGGTTGAAGCCATCGTTTTTAAGGCGAAAGTCATCTTAGAGCGTTTGAACAAAAGAGTCCGAGAAGTATGTCCTGTATCGGATTTGGTTATTGGGTTACAATGCGGTGGTAGTGATTCTTTTTCAGGCGTAACCTCTAATCCGGCGGTTGGCCATGCAGCAGATCTACTGGTTCGAGCCGGTGCTACGGTACTTTTTTCAGAGGTATCCGAAGTGCGAGACGGTGTGCACTTATTAACCCCAAGAGCCATCAATCAAGAAGTAGGGGAAAAACTCAAAAAAGAAATGGCATGGTATGATGATTATCTAGCCAGAGGTTGTGTGGATCGTGATGCGAACCCCACACCCGGCAATAAAAAAGGCGGTTTGGCAAATATCGTAGAAAAATCCCTAGGTTCAATAGCAAAATCAGGATCATCAGCGATTGTTGAAGTGTTGTCACCGGGTGAGAAAGCCACTAAAAAAGGCCTTGTTTATGCCGCGACACCGGCCAGTGATTTTGTATGTGGCACATGTCAGCTTGCTTCCGGTATCACCATGCAAGTCTTTACTACAGGTAGAGGCACACCTTATGGCCTTGCTATGGCACCGGTCATCAAGGTTGCCAGTCGAAATGAATTGGCAGACAGATGGCGTGATCTCATTGATATCAATGCGGGGAAAATCGCTACAGGAGAAGCGACCATAGAGTCTGTCGGACAGGATATCTATGATATGATCCTAGAAGTTGCCAGTGGTAAGAAGCAGACGTGGGCAGACCGTTGGGGCATAAAAAATGCCATATGTCTTTTTAATCCTGCCCCTGTAACCTAGACAGTTGGTGAACTTAATTCATTATCTGAGTATATACAATCAAGGAGGTACTAAATGTTTAGCATACATGATTTAAAAGGCGTGATTCCACCGATTATCACGCCGGTAGATGAAAATGAAAAGGTGGATGAAGAAGGGCTTAAGAGGGTCATTGACTATGTTCTTGAAGGCGGTGTCCATGGTATTTTTGTTCTTGGAAGCAATGGTGAGTTCTATGCCCTTGATGAAGCCAGTCAGAAAAAAGCAGTTGAGATCACCGTAGCCCATGTAGGCAAGCGAGTACCGGTTTACGCCGGAATTGGCGCAATCACCACCAGTGCTTGTATAAAAACAGCCCAAATGGCTGAAGCGGCAGGTGCAGATGCGGTCACTTTACTGACCCCTATGTTTATCAATCCCAATGAAGAAGAGATGTTTCATCATTTTAAAGCCGTAGCAGACGCTATTAAAATACCGGTAATCTTATATAACAATCCCGGTAAAACCACCAACAATATTTCTCCAGTCTTACTTAGAAAGCTGGCTCAAATAGAAAATATTATTGGCGTAAAGAATACATCTTTAGATTTTGCACAAACCATTGAATACATTAGAGTAACGGAAGACATTTCAAGCTTTAAGGTTCTAAGCGGAACAGATTATTATATCTATGGTACTTTAGCTTATGGTGGTGTGGGATGTGTTGCCGGTACCGCTAATGTGGCACCTAAACTGGTCGTATCCATCTATGAAAAATATATGGCTGGCGATTTAAAAGGGGCCATGGAAGACCAATACAAGCTTATACCCCTAAGAAATACCTACAGCTATGGTAGTTTTCCTGTGGTGATGAAGGATTGTATGAACCTGCTAGGTCTAAAGGTGGGTCATCCTATTAAGCCTATAAACCATTGTAGTGAAAGTAGAATGAATGACATAAGAAAAGTACTTGTGGAATTGGACTTGATTGAACCCTCGATTTGAAAGGTGATGGATGGATGAAAACAATGAGAGAAGATGGTAATACAATTATAAGGAGCGCCATAGAAGCCGTATTGCCGGAAGCGGCAGTAATCAAAGCCCTTGAAAATAGGAAATTCTCAGGAAAAGTTGTGGTAATAGCAATTGGAAAAGCAGCATGGAATATGGCAAAAGCAACACAACTGACTTTGAATCAGCAAATAGATGCAGGTCTTGTCATCACCAAGTACGAGCATGCAAGGGGGCCCATTGACGGTTTTGAGATTGTTGAAGCCGGCCACCCGATTCCGGATGAAAATTCAGTATTAGGTGCTTCAAAGGCCATCGCATTGGTCGAAAATCTAAGTGAAGAAGACCATGTTATTTTCCTTGTATCAGGTGGTGGTTCAGCCCTTTTTGAAAAGCCAATGCCCGGTATTATGTTAGAAGACATCATGGATATAACGGAGCAACTCTTAGGATGTGGCGCTGATATTGTAGAGATTAACACGGTTAGAAAGCATCTATCAGGGGTGAAGGGTGGCAAATTCGCCCTACATTGTAAAAAAGCGTCTATTTTTGCCATAGTCCTATCCGATGTTATTGGTGATCGATTAGATGCCATAGCCTCAGGACCGGCTTATCCGGATGGATCCACCTCTGAAGAAGCCCTTAAAATCATTAATAAATATGATTTGACGGTTACAGATGAGATGTTAGAGGTTCTAAGCATTGAGACACCGAAGGAAATAACCAACTGTGAAACGGTGATAACCGGTAGTGTCAGCGCTTTATGTGACGCTGCGTCTGAATCAGCAAAAGCTTTGGGTTATCAGCCGATTATATTATCTTCCACCTTAGACTGCGAAGCCAAAGAGGCGGGTAAGTTTTTGTCCGCCATAGCACGAGAAATACATAGTCATAAAACCCATCACAAAAAACCAATCGCCATGATTGTAGGTGGTGAAACAGTGGTAAGAATTATAGGTAAAGGCAAAGGTGGACGCAACCAGGAACTGGCCTTATCTGCAGCCCTAGGTATAGAAGGTCTTGAAGGTACTTTGATTTTCTCTGTCGGTTCAGATGGAACGGATGGTCCTACAGACGCTGCAGGGGGTATGGTGGACGGCACCACCGCAATGAAAATCAGAGCAACCGGCATGGAACCGGAAGTTTATTTGGATAACAACGATTCTTATCATGCACTTCAAGCCAGTGGCGATCTCATTATGACCGGTTCTACCGGTACCAACGTGAATGATCTCATTGTTCTGCTGTGTAAATAAATAATCGATATACAAGTAATTAGAAATATTTAGAAACATGTTTGCATAAAGAAAGGTATTTCTATGAAATGGATTAGACAGATTATCATATTACTCTTGATGGTTGTACTGGGTGAGGTCCTTAATAAAGTTTTTAAGATACCCATACCAGGCAACATTATGGGTATGATACTTATGTTGCTGGCCCTTCAAACCGGTCTCGTCAAATTAGATCAAGTTGAAGGGATTAGCAAATTTCTACTGAATCATCTTGCCATCTTGTTCATACCGGCAGGCGTTGGTTTGCTAGCTGTAACAGGCATGCTAAGAGAAAGCTGGCATATATTGGTTTTTATAGCCGTTGTTACAACGATTCTGGTCATGGTGATGACGGCATTCGTGGTTCATGCTCTTAGGAGGTGGATGACATAGATATCCTGCTAACAGCACCCATTTTTTGGGTACTTATTTCCTTAATGGCATTTGAAATCGGCATTTGGATTAATAAGAAAACGAAAATATCACTACTGAATCCATTGTTAATTGCCATCATTCTGGTTATCCTTGTACTGACATTCTTAAATATAGATCTTGAAACATATAACCAAGGTGGGCAAATCATAAGCTTCTTCCTAGGACCTGCAACGGTTGCTTTGGCCGTGCCACTTTATAAGAATAGAGCCTTGCTTAAAACAAATGGTATACCCATACTAGCAGGCATAACCGTCGGCTCCTTCGTGAGCATTCTATCGGTCATTCTACTGTCAAAGTTATTTGATATAGAGCATATATTAGGCCTATCTCTGGTGCCCAAATCTATAACAACACCAATTGGTATAGAAGTATCTAAGCAGATTGGCGGTATACCGGAGATTACCGTAGCGGCCATTGTCATGACCGGCATTACCGGGGCCATCATAGCCAGACTTGTATTTAAAGTATTACGACTTAAGGATTCTGTCGCCATCGGCGTGGCCATTGGCACATCAGCCCACGCCCTTGGAACGGGTGAAGCTATAAAAATGGGTGAAGTGGAAGGTGCCATGAGTGGCTTATCCATAGGTATAGCAGGATTGGTAACCGTCATACTGGCGCCCTTGGTGATTCGAATGCTAGGTTATTATTAGGTTACAGCAAAAGAAGTGTAGCTTCGCACGTTACACCTTGTTTAAATTTCAACATAAAAGGGGCTATCGGGAAATCAATGTCAT
>JAGXFY010000013.1:0-15595 GCA_024636985.1 Clostridiales bacterium
ATATAACATCCCGTGAAGCTTTAATTGAAGTTGAGGATGAAAAATACTTTTTCCCAATCGGTAAAAATCATTATCGTATGGAAAAAGAAGGGTTTACATCTAAAATCGTATACTATGATACAGAGACATTGATTATCCAAGACCGTACCATGGTTCCTTTAAGGCTGATTGCTGAGGACATTTTTAATAAGACTGTAGGGTATAAAGACAAAGTTATAACCATCAGTAATGAGAGAGTGAATTTGGATCAGGATATGGTGAATGTCCTTAAGACAAAAATAGGACAAGTGCTGAAAGTATCATCCTTATCGGAACTTCAAACAATTCTTGCTGCAATGTCGTCAAACACAACAGAGGACAAGTACCGAGAATTAGAGCCCATGCCCTCTGGGGAAACATCTGCTTCATCTGATGAGGAATCTTCAGAGTCAAATGATTATGCAACTACTAATGAGCAAGTGGATGGCGTTAATGAAGCCGATATTGTCAAAACCGACGGTCGATTTATCTATGTTGCACTAGGCAACAGTGTAAAGGTGTATGATTCAAACGGTGGCAAGCCCATTCTAACAGATGAAATCAAACTTGAAGTAGACGATAAAACCGGTCAATATCTTCAATTAAATGAACTCTATATCTCAGATGGTAGACTGGTCATACTTGGGTCGAAAAATAGTTTTGACAATTGGATTCGACCAATCACGGAACCCTCGACCGATGACGCCATGCTAATTAGCAAGCCATATTATCCCGGTACAAGTTATATTTACTGTGGCGTATATACCATAGATGATAAGGGGAAAATGGCGTTGATGAAGACGTTTGAAATCGAAGGCTCCTTACTTTCCAGTCGTAAAAAAGAGGATGTTGTTTACCTCGTGGTGAATAAGCATCTCAATTACTACAGTACCGATAAGGGTGCCCAGATACCGATGTTCAGAGATACCTCAATAAAGGACACCTATCAGCCTTTACCGGTGAATAGAATCATGTATCATCCCAATCGTGTATCCCAGAATTATCTCATCATTTCGGCAATTGATATAAGAAATGAAGAAAAACCTGCTTCAATTAATGCATTTCTTGGGAGTGGTAACTTAGTATACATGAGTAACCAAGCACTTTACGTTGCCGGACAAGATTATAGTACATTCTTTGCCAACATTACCAATATAGCAAAATTTAATATAGATGGTTTGAAGATCGGGTTTGCTGGAGGCGGCATGGTCGAAGGTTCCATTTTGAATCAATTTTCTATGGATGAATTTGGTGGTAATCTTAGGGTGGCAACAACCAGTTGGCAAATGGAAAGTACAAATGCATTGTATGTCCTAGATGAGAATCTCAATGTGCTTGGTGCATCAAAGAATATTGCTCCCGGAGAACGCATCTATTCCGTTCGTTTCATGGGCGAAAAGGGTTATATGGTTACTTTTAGACAGGTTGACCCGCTTTTTGTTTTTGATTTAAGCAATCCTCAATCACCGGAAGTCATTGGTGAATTGAAGGTACCGGGCTTCTCTAATTATCTACATCCAATAAGTGAAACGGTTCTTCTTGGAATCGGCCAGAACATCGATGAAATAACAGGTAATCAGACGGGCATAAAACTATCCACATTTGATGTTTCAGACGGTGGCAAGCCAAGAGAAATCATGCATCTTATTTTAGGAGATGGTGGAAGTTATGCGGAAGTACTCAGCAATCACAAGGCACTCATGGTAAATCCGGCAAAGAATAGAATTGCCTTTGATGCAACTTTGAGAAAAGTAACCGGTGAATACCAAAGCAACTATTATTATGGCGCAATGATACTAGAAGTAACAAAAAACGGTGACATCAGTTTACTAAAACAAATATCCGCAGATCGCTTATTCGGATCAACCGTAAAGCGGGTGATCTATATTGGTGATGTTCTTTACTACATCTTGGATGATAACATTAAAACTTATAATTTTGAAACCTTTGAAGAAATAGAATAACAGAAATTAGGCTGTTGGAACAGCCAAGAAAACTGAGAAGCACTTTTGCCTCTCTTTTTTCTTGTCCTTTTTTGGGTCAATAGGAAAAAGACCAAATACTTTTAAAAACAGACTGTATAATCAAGAAAATTAGCTTGCCAAGTTATAAGCTAAGGCTAGTCAGTAACACCAAGTATGCCAATACCGACCATGAAGTTCCTGGAAGTAGTGTGTATAATGGAGTCAGTCAGCAGGGATGCTGACCGTCGACTTTTGGTGCATGGATGCACCAATCGGAGACCGTAATTATACACACTATGGAAGGGTTTTCATGGGACCCCTCTTAAGTAACCCATCACTTTACCCCCCTTAATTGTATTAATTCCATAACAACCATACTTCCTCTTGCTTTATAAGATGCGATTAGGTAATATAGAAGGGTAGCAGAATCTAAGCAAAGAACAAATTAGCAAGGGGAGGTAACCTATGTACCAGAATTATATATTTGATCTATACGGCACACTCATAGACATCAAAACAGACGAATCATCCGAATCGGTATGGGAAAAAATAGCCGTATTCATGGGCTATCAAGGGACCTATATCAGCGGAAAAGAACTTAAACAATCCTACGACAAATACGTAAAAAAATACTTATCACGCGTCAAAAATACAGACTACCCGGACATTGACATCACCGACGTTTTCTATAAAATCTACAAAGACTTAGACACCAAAGCAAGTCCAAAACTCGTACAATATACCGTCAAAGCTTTTCGTGCCATCACAACAGAACATATAGGCTTGTACCCCGGTGTCATGGAGATGCTTAAGGAGTTGAAAAAAAGTAAAAAGCGCCTATTCATACTCTCCAACGCACAGAGAGCCTTTTTGCAAGCAGAGATGAAGATGCTGGGTATTAAGAACCTCTTTGATGAGATCTATGTATCCTCAGATAAGGGCATGGGCAAGCCAGATCCGGCATTCTTTGAGATGGTACTCACAGAAAACGGCCTCAAGAAAAAAGAAACCGTTATGATTGGTAAAGACTATGCCACAGACATCAAAGGCGCCAATGCAGTTGGCATTGATAGCCTCTACATTCATACCAATCTCAGTGACAAAAAAGCAAAGAGAGAAGAAGCCACCTTTGAGATTGTTGACGGTTTTCACGAAGACATCATCAAGCTGTTGGTCTTACAGCAATAAACTTAATGGAGAGATAACATGAAGACATTTGATAAGAAAGAAGTGGCAAAAGAAGGCCTAAAAGTAGGACTAAAAGCCTTTATCCTTACCTTTGGAATCGCCTTTGTGATAGCATTGATTATTAATGTATCGGTGATTGAGCATCTGCAGGACTACCTGCAAGGTACACTCAGTCAGAACATTGGCTTTCGTTTTGGGATGGTCATCCGAACCACTTCCATACTCATGAACATGGCCGTATTCAACACCTCCGGACAGATTCAACTGGGACTCCTAGCGTTTATCGGACTGCCTTTGTTCTCTTTTTATCTGGCGGACCGAATGGATAACAAAAAAGAAGGCATGGACGACGTTGGCTTCTTCATCTATACGGTAGCATCTGGTGTTTATACGCTACTCCTTATGACCATTGGCCTCATAGGCAAAGGTACTTTCCTAGGGGTGAACATTAACTTTGTGTCTATAAGAAACCTCATATTAACCTTTGTCATCAGCTTCTTGATACAAGTGGTGATCGGTATGAACTATGATGCCAATCGTATAGCTGGCGTAGTAGCAACCAGATGGATGATAAGATTAAGTCTTGGCGTATCCGGGCTTATTGGTATCGTTGCCATCATAGCCGGTGCAACCAAGGTTACAAGCAACCCTTTACTGATCCTCATGGGTATTATACTCCTAGCACCCAATCTGATGGCCTATGTACTATTTATGATGATGGGCATTGGTATTGAATTTAACAGCGGACTAGACAAACTATTGGCTTTTGGTAACATGAATTTAACCTATACAGGCATGCCCATAGGTGTTCGGATATTCTTGTTGGTACTCTTCATTGCGATCACTTTATATGCCATCTCTAGGATTGAGAAAGAGAAATTCCTTGGCGGCCTCATTGTATTTGCCACTTTGTTTTCTCTAACCTGTTTGGGATTGGCCTATTGTACCAGAATCAACTTAGGCTTAATCAAAGGCCTTATGGAAGTGGATATGGGCATCAACCTCATAAAAGCTTTCCTCTATCCTTTTGTGGGCATCTTTTTACTCGGTGGTTTATGGCAAGCCATCCAAAGAGTTAAAAATGTGATCAAGTCATAAAATGTTGACAAGTCAATAGAATACGCGTAGAATAAGCTTTAATTCTTTTACAAATAAACCATGCGTCGATAAGGACCAGTACACACGGTAGCGAATCCGTTGAAGGGCCAAGCCCTAACCAGAGAAAAAATCCTAGGCTGAGAGATTTTGATTCGAACCTGTAGAACCTACCTTGGAGCAGCGTTGCAAACAACGCCGGCAGCTTACCGTTATTCAAGCACTTGAGACTGTCTTAGGACATGAACGAGGGTGGTACCGCGACAATCATCGCCCCTTGCATATGCAAGGGGCGTTTTTTATGTTTGAAAAATATTCTAGTAAACAGAACCTATAATAAGGAAGGAGCATCAATCATGGCAAAAGAAAAACAATTCGTTGAAGCCATCACCAGTATGGATCAAGACTTCTCCCAGTGGTACACCGATGTGGTCAAGAAAGCAGAGCTCATCGACTACTCAAGTGTCAAAGGCTGTATGGTCATCAAACCTTATGGCTATGCTATATGGGAACTGATACAAAAACAACTCGACAAGAGGTTCAAGGATACAGATCATGAGAACGTCTATATGCCTATGTTCATACCAGAGAGCTTGTTACAAAAAGAAAAAGACCACGTAGAGGGCTTTGCACCGGAAGTGGCATGGGTTACCCATGGCGGTTCAGAGAAGTTAGCCGAGCGCCTATGCATCCGCCCGACTTCAGAGACTTTATTCTGTGAGCATTATGCCAATATTATTCAGTCTTATAGAGACCTACCTAAGCTCTATAATCAGTGGTGTTCTGTCGTCAGATGGGAGAAGACCACCAGACCTTTCCTAAGATCATCAGAATTCCTATGGCAAGAAGGCCATACCGCTCATGCTACAGCTGATGAGGCCCAAGCAGAAACCATTAAGATGTTAGACGTCTATGCAGAGTTCTGTGCCAACGTCTTAGCCATTCCCATGGTCAAAGGCCGCAAGACAGAGAAGGAAAAATTCGCAGGCGCCAAAGCCACCTATACTATAGAAGCTTTGATGCATGACGGCAAGGCACTACAGTCCGGCACCACCCACAACTTCGGTGACGGCTTCGCCAAAGCCTTTGATATTCAATATACAGATACAGACAATACCCTCAAGTACGTCCATCAGACCTCATGGGGCATGAGTACCCGCCTTATCGGTGCGGTTATCATGGTACATGGTGACGATTCAGGACTGGTTTTACCTCCTGCTATTGCCCCCATAGAAGTTATGATTATCCCCATTATGCAGAAAAAGGAAGGCGTACTGGAAAAAGCCGAAGAGCTGAGGAAACGTTTAGCAACAAGCAGAAGGGTCAAGGTCGACACCAGTGACAAAAGCCCAGGATGGAAATTCTCAGAATATGAGATGAAGGGTGTACCCGTTCGAGTCGAGATTGGACCCAAAGACATAGACAAGCATCAATGTGTCTTAGTTAGAAGAGATACCAGAGAAAAATTGATTGTATCTTTAGATGATCTAGAAGTCAGTGTAGAAGCGTTGTTGAATCAGATGCAACAAGACTTATTAGACAAAGCCACAAAACACAGAGACGCCCATACCACCAGTGCGACCACCATGGAAGACTTTGCAACACAGCTAAAAGCAACCCCAGGCTTCGTCAAAGCCATGTGGTGTGGCGAGACGGAATGTGAAGAAGCAATTAAGGAAGCAACCGGCGCGTCATCCAGATGCATGCCCTTTGAGCAAGAGGAATTGGCAGAGACTTGTATTTGTTGCGGCAAAGAAGCCAAGCAGATGGTGTTTTTCGCTAGAGCCTACTAAAAGCGAAAGTACTGCCCAACTCGAAAAACTCATATGTTACATATGTTACATCACAGTTACATTTCCCAAAAAATCTTGTATTCTGTGGAGAATGTGATAAAATAAGAGAAGGCACAGACTTTATGAGGCAACACCTATACGTGGCGGTAACAAGTCTATTACAGATATGTTACATCTATGAATAGTGTATTGACGTTACTTAAAGGGGAGTGCTATAATTTATCCTGTGTTGTAGACTCGATAAAGGGGGCTACACAGTAGGCGAACAATCAACAAGGAGGAGACACTAGCAATGAAATTAAAAGGAGGAAACAAAAACATGAGAAAAACAAATCGTTTTGTTGCATTACTTATGGCTTTGGTTCTAGTTTTCAGCTCAGCAATGAGCACTGCAGTTTTCGCAGAAGTTAACGAAGACGTAGTAGGAACTAGCTTTGAAGCAACAGTAGGCAAACTTAAGGCAGTAGGTATTATGGAAGGTTACCCAGATGGAACTTTCAAACCAGAAGGCGAAATCACAAGAGCAGAATTTGCTAAGATCGCAGTTACAGCACTTGGTCTTGCAGATGCAGCTGAGATATCAAGAGGAACTACAAGATTCCCTGACGTATATCTTAACCATTGGGCAACTGGTTTTATCAATGTAGCAGTTAACAGAGGCCTAATCATTGGATATCCTAACGGAACATTCCAACCAGAAGGCAAATTAACAAACGCTGAAGCAGTTACTATTCTTGTTAGACTTGTAGGACTTGGTCCAGTAGTTGACAAGCAAGGAACTTGGCCAGCAAACTACATCGGAGCAGCTTCTAACGAAGGTATCCTTAAAGGCGTAAACGTAGCAAGCTCAACTAACGCACTTCGTGGTTTAACTGCAGAGATGTTAATGAACACACTTACAGTTCAAAAATGGGGCGCAACTGGTTATGATAATGACGGTTCTGTAAGCTATGGTAAATTATGGGATGGAGAGACTCCAGCTAATAAATTAACATTATTAAATGATAACTTAGGCATCACTGAAATCGAAGGCAGACTAATGGCTATCGATGATGAAGAAGTTACAATTGGAAATACGGATTATGACTATGTTGGCGCTGAAGCTGACGAAGCATGGTTATTCTTAAACGAAGTTGATGCTTGGCAAAATGATGATGATGAAATCATCTACGTTGTTGCAACAAGTAAACAAATGTTTGATGCTATTGAAGTTAATGCTGATGGAGATGAGTTAACACTTGTTGAAGCAGATAAAGACTATGATATCGTTGCTGCACCAGTAGTATATATCAGTGGCGATGAAGAAGTAATTGGTGATTTGCAAGGCAATGACTATGTTTACGCTAAAGTTGTTCTTAATGATGATGGCGATGTAGCAGCAGTTAGTGCTTACAATCTTGATGAGTACGTAGTAGTTGATGAAGTTGATGGAACTGACGTTATTGCTAATGATGGTGGCGATCTTGATGTTGAAGATTATACAATCGTTAAGAACGGAAGAACTATTGATGCCGAAGATCTTGAAGAAGGCGACATTCTTTTCTATAATGAAAACGCTGAATATGCAGATGTTTATGTGAAGTCTGTTGAAGGTGAAATCACAAGAATATTTACTACTAGCTTCCGTGTAGGAACTAAAACTTATGATTATGCTGGAATCAACTTCTTAAATGTTGATGGAGATTTAAAGCAACTGGATGCAGATTCTGCTGAAGATTTCCAAGATGGTGGCGAAGTTGCATTATTCTTAAATAGAGCTGGTGATGCGGTATTTATCACTGGTGATTTAGGAGAAGGCGCTATATCAAGTCTTTATGGATATGTATTTGCTAATAAAACTGGTCCATATAACATAGGTAGAGATGATTATTATAGTTTGGACGTTGTAAATGAAAATGGTGTGGTTGTTGAGTATGATATACTAGAGGATGATCATGACAATGAATTTACTTTTAATGGCTGGGCTACAGGCGACGTTGTAAAAATCAGCTTAAACAGTGATGGCGAAATTGATGATGTTGAAGAAGTAGCTAATAATGTTGCAGGTGTAGATGTTGAGACAGATGATGCATTTGTAAGTGGTAAGAAGCTTTCAGGTTCAACTGTAGCTTTTGACTTAACAGCTATGGGTGATGAAGATGACATCGTGGCAACAACATTAAGAGATGCTAAATTTACTGAAATGTCAGGTGATTTCTACTTTAATGACAAAGACGAAGTTGTTGTTATTGTGGTAACAAATACAGATACTGATGATGTAACTGAGGCAGATGCAGTAGCTACAAAAAATGCTGTTAAAGTAGCAGGCAAAAACATCTGGGTCTTTGACTTAATTGTTGATGGTGTTAAAGCAACATATGAGACAAAAGAAGATGAATTTACTACAGGTACTTTCCCAGGAGTTTCTAAAGGTGAATTATTACTAGTTGATATTAATGATGCTACAGGCAAAATTGATGATATCGCTGGTGCTGATGAAGTATTAAATCATGTGATAGTTAATAAATCTAATACAGCTAAAACAATATTAGATGCTGGTGGAAATGTTGTCTTCGATCTTAAAGATGCAGTTATTCTTGATGCTGAAGATTCATTCAAAACAATTTCTATGAGCGGATTAGCAGTTGGTGACACAGTTGATATCTTATTAGTAGCAGCAGGTTCAAGATTTGCTGTATATGCAGTAAGAACAGCAGAAGTAGATGCTGACACAACTGCTCCAGTAGTAACAGCTTTACTAGCAGCTCCAGATGCAGCAATTGCTGCAAGTGTTAATCATACACTTTCATTTAATGAAGCATTAAATGCTGCAAGTAGAACAAGTGTTAAATCAGCTGTTGATGCAGCTTACACTACTGGTGGAACTAGTACTGTAACAAGTGCTTGGAATGCAGCAGGTACTACATTAACAGTAACTGTAACTTATGGTGATACTAATATAGTGTTAGCTGCTGTAGCAAATCAAGTAGTAACAAATTTAGCTGGAAACACTTCAGCAGCACTAGTAGTACAAAACTAATTATAACCAAAGATATGAAAAACCAAAGGGACGGTTCTTCCGGCTCAATGGCGTAACAAAAGTTAATACAGTATAATAGAGACCCGTTAGTCATGAATTTGGCTAGCGGGTCTTTTTTGCCTTGAAAGTGATATTTCGCGCATAGTTAATGCTACTATTGCATATGCTGAATATGGATGATATCATGTAACTATAACTAAGGTAATTATATCTACTGTAATTTATAATAAGAGTGTTAATACTGTAGGTACAAGACAATATAATTATGTAGATTTATTCCTACATGTATATGTATAATAGAATATTTAATAAAAAGATTAATGAATTATAGAGATCACATACATGAAATAAAATAACTAATAAAGACGTTATTTTTTAGACGTATAAAGGGTGTTCAATATGAAAATAGAAGGTCTTAAGAAAATAATCAGTAGTGGTGAAAGCATAACTGTAGAATTTAAAGAAAGCAAAAAGAAGTTGAATAAAGATGTATATGAATCAGTCTGTTCCTTACTCAATCGCTATGGTGGTCACCTTTTCTTGTTCTCAAGGAAAGTCATACTCTAGCATTCAGCCTTGAAACGTGGCAGAATGCGTTAAGGTCCTTTCCTTTCGAACCGTTCAGAAATATGAGCAGAGCTCATAACGAAGCGTAGCTTCTTTTCTTAGGCATTAAGGATAATGGTGATATTGCTGGCGTTGACAAAGACTCAGCAGAGCAGATGAAGAAGGATTTTGTAACATCACTTAATAACCCTCAGACTTTAAGTCCTACGTTTTATCTTGCGGTAGAAGATATTGAAGTAGATGGGAAGACAATCTTATATATTAATATTCCTGAGAGTTCGCAAGTGCATCGTTGCAAGGGAAAAATCTTTGACAGAAATGAAGACGGCGACTTTGATATAACAAATAATACAAACTTAGTATCTGGACTGTACATGAGGAAACAAAGTACGTATATAGAAAACAAAATATTTCCATTTGCTGAAATGGAAGAGTTGGAATCTGAATTATTTACAAAGGTTAGAAAATTAGCTGGAAATCAAAAACCCAATCATCCATGGAAGTCCATGGACGACTTTGAAATGCTGAAAAGTGCCGGACTATATTTAAGAGATCCCAACACGGGAAAACATGGCATTACACTTGGCGGCATCTTAATTTTTGGTAAAGAAGAATTAATTCATGCAGCTCTTTCGCATCATAGAACGGACGCTATTTTGCGAAGGGAGAATTTGGATCGTTACGATGATCGGGATGACATACGGGTGAATCTACTAAGCAGTTATGAAAGATTAATGCAGTTTATTGCGAAGCACCTCAATGATAAGTTCTATCTTGAAGGTGATCAGCGTGTAAGTTTAAGAGACAAGATTTTTCGTGAAGCTATGACTAATCTATTGATACACAGAGAATTTTCAAATCCTTTCCCAGCAAAATTAATCATAGAGAAGAATAGGGTTTATATTGAGAATAGCAACAAGCCTCACGCAAATGGCATCATCGATCCAGAAAACTTCTCTCCATATCCAAAGAATCCTACAATTGCTAAATTCTTCAAAAAGATAGGTTGGGTGGATGAACTTGGTTCAGGAGTTAGAAACATATATAAATACAATAAGATATACTCTGGAGCAGATCCTGAATTCATCGAAGGGGATATATTCAAAACGATAATTCCTTTGACCAACCAAGATACCAACCAAGATACCAACCAAGATACCAACCAAGATACCAACCAAGAGACAGAGGCTATAAAAATGTTATTAGAATTTTGTAGGACTCCAAGAACAAGGGAAGAAATGCAACATTTTATGAATCTCAATAATAGAGGTCATTTTAGAGTGAAAGTGCTTAATCCTTTGATTAAAGGTGGACTTCTTAAAATGATGTTACCTAATAAACCAACAAGTAAAAATCAAAAATACTATTCCTAGAAACCAGAGGTTTAGCTAACTTTTGTCAAGTTCATTAACAGTTTTTGTCGAATGAATTTTATCACAGCTAAACCAAGCCCACTGAAACCACTGAACATTTTCCAAATCATCTCATTCATTGTTCAACTTAAATAGCAATGCTTAGGTTGTTTTGATATAACTTACGTTGTTGTTCAGGTGTAATCATGATGAACTCTTGTTGGTTCTTTAACACTGAAAATATATAATTCTTACAAGCTTATGCATAATAGCACCAAGTGCTACCTTTCTTGGTTTTTTGAGTATAAGCTCCTGATAGTAATCGTATAATACTTTGTTTCGATAACGACCATTTTTCATTTTTGTGATTGATAACATTGCGGCCATGTAAAGAGCTCTTCTAAGCTCAGGCGCACCCCGTTTACTTATCTTATTATGCAAACGATTATACTGACCTGACTGTTTGACGCCAGGGTCTAATCCACAGAAAGCGACTAATGCCTTAATATTCTTGAATCTGGAGATGTCTCCTATTTCACTAGCTATTGCTGGTGCTATGTTGTCTCCTAATCCTGGAATACTTTTTAGTAATCTAACACTGTCAAGATCTTGTGAAAGTTCATGTATCTGCTCTTCAAGTTGGACCAAGTACTTATCGTATTCAAGTATAAGCGAGACATGTATCTTAATGGTAATGAAAAAAGTTTCCACCTTTCTTCCAATAATCTTGGCATCATCAAGAATGTCAATAAGCTTATTATAATGTTTTGTGAAGTATGCCTGCCCACGGCAAGGTGTGATTACCTTTAGAGTAGAATAAAAGCTATCATATGTAATCATCTCTGGCTTACATACAAGTTCAAGCGTTGCCAATGAAGACTTACATACCATGTCCTTAAAGAGCTTCTTATAGGTTGGAAGAACTTGCTCCACATCTGCAACAAGCTGCATCACCTGTGTTGTCCTCTGTTTGGAAAGCTTCTGTCTTGCTCTTGTTAGAACCCTAAGACGCATATAGTCTTGTGATAATGGTATGCATTCCGTTAACTTTTTTTGGATGAGCTTGTTAAGTTTACCTGTAAGGTACAAGTTTGCTAAGTCATAGGAATCAGCATGATCATTCTTGACTTTTCTAACAGAGATATTTCTGATAGAATTAGATATAAGAGGATTGATCTCTAAGACGTTTAACTCATGTGACGTGAAGTAGTCTCGGAGTCGATTCGAAAAGTAGCCGGTGGATTCCATAATGAGGACATGTTTATCTGTGGAACCATTGGCTGCTTTCTTTATTTTCTCCAAAACATCTTCTAATCCTTTTACATCATTGTTTGAATCAAAAGTTGGTACTACGCAAGAGCCATTGGAGTCAAGTATTGTGTAAGATGAGAAGAACTTTGCGACATCAACACCGATGATAAGAGTCATAAAAACACCACCTTATAAAAAGTAAGGGATTAACCACCCATCGTCATAAAAGATTGCAGCCCTGCACATGACACGAGTATAAAGACCCAATTAGCCCAATAGCAAATGCTTTTACAGATAGATATTCAAACCTGAGGAGAGGTATAGCGTTAGCTTCCCAGGGACGGTTACGAATATAATCCCTCCACAAACATTATACTGCTAATGTTCGGGTTTTTACTTGTTAATCCCTATAGCACTATATTACAGGGACGGTTCTTCCGGTGTGGTGGCGTAACAAAAGTTAATACAGTATAATAGAGACCCGTTAGTCATGAATTTGGCTAGCGGGTCTTTTTCGTCTTGAAAGGGCTATTTCGCGCATAATTGCTTGGGTGGGTTTGAGATGGAATGTTCTAATAGAGTATGTTACAATTATGCTGAAGGAAAGTTATTACTATGATATTTTGTGCTCCAGAAGAACATAATCCTCCCCATTTTCATGCTTACTACGCAGAATATAAAGCAATTATTGATATAAAAACCTGTGAATTAAAAGAAGGATATTTACCCAAAAAGCAGCATAAACTTGTTTTAGCATGGGCAGAACTTCATCAAGAAGAGTTGATGGCAAACTGGGAAATAGCTATGAATAGCGAACTTCCTTTTAAGATTGATCCATTAAAATAGGAGGTGTAATTATGTATCCTGCTGTTACTAATGTTAAGCCTTTAAGCGATTATCAGTTACTTATAACTTTTGATAATAGTGAAAAAAGATTATTTGATATGAAACCTTACTTAGATAAAGGTATTTATAGAGAGCTAAAGGATGAAAGTAAATTCAAATCGGTTAGGGTCTCTTTTGATAGTGTTGAATGGTGTAATGAAGCAGATATTGATCCGGAATTCTTGTATGAGAAAAGCTCTGAATATATATTTGAAAAGGCTGAGTGAAACCAGAGCAACCAGTGGGACAGTTCTTCCGGTTTGATGGTGTAACTTTATGATTGTTTGGTAATCGCAAACTTTTGTCAACATTTTATCTTCACCTAAAATTATTGGCTATGAAATCACGAATCATGATTTGCCATTTATTCGGATGTTCAAATTCAAGACGATTATTTACTACCTTTGTATTTTTAATAATTTTGTTATTAGGGCTTTAGTGTCATTTAATTGTATTTTTTTGTTTTAATCATAACAATTAGTGTGTCTTCATAAGTATATATTTTGAATGCGAAATAGTAGTTCTTCTTTATTTGAGCTGAATTTAGACAGGAGGGTTCAAGTACTTTTCAATTGCAAGTTGAACTGCTTCTTTTTTACCCATTCACGCCTTCTATCAACCAGCAGTTAAATATCCCTCTATCAATCTTTGTTAAAAGCATCAATATAATTTTTATAAATAAAAACTTTCTTCCTTTTACGATTATCAAGATTACTTAGAACCCCTTCATCGCAAAGTCTCTCTAGTAAGCGACCACTTGTTGCAACACTGACATCCAATTTGCTTGTTACTTCTTCAATATTAATTGTCGGTTTGTCAAATAATCCTTCATAGATTACAAGAGCATTTTCACTTATTCGCCCCATTGCATTGATTTTCTTTAAATCTTCTTCTCTAAGTGCAGATATACTTCGTGCAATTTCCACTGCTTCTTGTGCTGTTTCTATAACGCCTGTTAAGAAGAATTTGATCCAAGTCTCATAATCACCTTTTACATGAATATTAGATAAGCATTCATAATAAGCTTGCTGGTTTAGTTTTATAAATTTTGATAAATAGAGTGTCGGTTTATGTAAAATGTTATTTGTAGCTAAATAAAATGCAATTAATAATCTCCCCACCCGTCCGTTTCCATCTAAAAAAGGATGAATCATTTCAAACTGACTGTGGATGAGAGCAGCTTTTACAAGCGGGGATATTCTATCATTTTCATGCATAAATTTTTCAAAGCTATCCAAGCAATTATTTAGATAATCAATTGATGGTGGCACATAGCTTGCTGTGCTAATTGAATATCCACCAATCCAGTTCTGAGATCTTCTGAATTCGCCCGGCGTTTTATTTTCTCCTCTGACACCATCCATAAGGATTCCATGAATTTCTCTGATTAACCTTAATGAAAGTGGCAAAGTTTCTAGCCGTTCATAACCATAGCTTGTAGCTTTCACATAGTTCTCAATTTCTGCAACATCATTTGGTACTTCATCTGCCATTCCGGCTTCTGCCTTTATTAGATCTGAAAAAGTCGCTCTTGTACCTTCAATCTGCGAGGAAAGCGTTGCCTCTTTCCTAGCATACATATATACAAAATAGCTAGGGGAAATTAATGTGTCAGTCACTTCATCCAGTCTACCAATATATCTGTTTGCTTCAGATATCAAATAAATCATTTCATCATCATATTGAATAACTGGATTTTTAGGTGGTAATGGTTCCGGTACAAAACATGAATATTCTGCTTTACCACTTCCAACCGTTATTTTTCGACCCGCTCTATTATCCACATTGTCACTCCTCACTTAATGCTATAAAATGATTATACTTTATTTATATTTGCATTTCAAGCGCTTAAGTGAAAATATATATTAATAGTCTGCATTTCAACATGATATAAATGCTAAGTAACTAGGTAAGTAACCAGGGACAGTTCTCCCGGTTTGATGCAACCAGAGGGACAGTTCGACAACCAGAGGCAACCAGAGGGACGGTTCTTCCGGCTCAGTGGGGTAACAAAAATTAATACAGTATAATAGAGACCCGTTAGTCATTCTGAGGCCTTAACCTATTGTAACTATTCCTGTTGAATAATACATAATATGCTTAAGTATTGCATATAGCAATACAAAGTGATATAATATAAATACCAATAGGAGGCGATATGTATGGCTAAAACTACAAGTATTTTTGCTCGTGTTGAGCCGGAAATAAAAGAACAAGCAGAAATGGTATTAAATAAACTGGGCATACCAATGTCAAATGCGGTTAATATCTTTCTAAGGCAGGTTATTTTACAAAATGGACTACCTTTTGATGTTAAAATTACAAAGAATAGACCTCTTGAGTATGGGGATTTAACAACGGAAGAGTTTGACACTGAAATAGAAAAAGGGTTTAATGACTTAAGGGCAGGCAGGGTTGTATCTGCAGATAAGGTAGCTGAGCGAATCACTAAGGAATATGGGC
>JAGXFY010000014.1:0-22440 GCA_024636985.1 Clostridiales bacterium
GAAATCATTAAGCTTGTAGAAGGTTTTCAAGAGGAATATATGACACTTTATAATAGTCATTTCATTCATCTGGGCGATGAGTTCTACATCATGGCCGGTCTCGATTTACCTTCTGAAGCTACATATGATGGATACCTACAACTGGAAAATGGTGTAGGTATGACCCGAATGTTTATTGATGATTTAACAAGAGATATAAAAGACCTGGATACAATAAGTGTTAAACCCATTACCATATCCTTGATTACTGGAAAGCTATTTGAACCCATATTAATAACACTTATGTGTAAGCTTGAGGAGAAGATTCGGAATTTGACGCTACAAGTCATCGGTATTGAAAATGATTTTTTTGGAACTCAGATTACGGTTTCTGGTTTGTTGACAGGCAAGGACATTCTGCATCAAGTTAAGGATCTTGATCTTGGTCATTATCTTTATTTACCGGATAATGTCTTAAGAAGCGGTGAAAAAATATTACTGGATGATATAACGGTTACTGATATGGAGAAAGCTTTAGGAACACCTATGACATTTATAGATTGTTTTGGTAGCAATCTGGTTCAATCGATACTGAGCCATTTAGAGCCATATAGAACATAATTAATTGACGCAAGGAAATAATCATGTAGAGTAGGCAAGTATTACCTTGAACCAACTTACATATAAGGAGAATAAAATGAGTAGAAAACCCATAGTCGCAGTCGTAGGGCGACCCAATGTCGGCAAATCGACCATCTTCAATATGATGGCAGGCGAAAAAATCGCCATTGTACAGAATACGCCTGGTGTCACAAGAGACCGAATTTATGCTGATGTCGATTGGTTGAATCATAACTTTACCATCATTGACACAGGCGGTATTGAACCGGATTCAAAGGATATTATCTTGTCACAAATGCGTTATCAAGCAGAAACAGCTATCGAGACGGCAGATGTCATTATGTTTGTTGTAGATGTTTTAACGGGCTTAACCGATACGGATTACAAGGTTGCCGATATTTTAAGAAAGAGTAAGAAGCCAATTGTCTTATGTGTTAACAAAGTAGACAACTTTGATAAGCTTCAGTATGATGTATTAGAATTCTATAATTTAGGACTTGGCGAACCTATGCCATTGTCCGCAGTGAATAAGATTGGTATGGGAGATCTTCTTGATGAAATCGTCAAGCACTTCTACGAACGGGTTGAAGCAGATGAAGAAGAGGAAATAACCAAGATTGCTATTATAGGAAAACCAAATGTTGGCAAATCTTCATTGATCAATAAAATCTTAGGTGAAGAACGTCATATTGTAAGTGAACTAGCAGGAACTACAAGAGACGCTATTGACTCAAGGGTTGTATTTGGTGATAAGGAATATATATTTATCGATACTGCAGGACTCAGACGTAAAAACAAAATAAAAGAAGAAATTGAAAAGTACAGCATCATTCGTGCAGTGGCTGCAATAGAAAAAGCAGATATTGTCGTACTTATGATCGACGCGGTAGAAGGTATTACTGAACAAGATGCAAAGATAGCTGGTATCGCTCATGATCGTGGAAAAGGTGCTATTATAGCGGTCAATAAATGGGATGCAATAGAAAAAAACGACAAAACCATGTATCGCTTTTTAGATACGATACAAGTGACATTAGCCTATATGACCTATGCACCCATTGTTTTCATTTCCGCACAAACAGGTCTTAGAATCAACAAGCTATTTGAAACCATTGAAATGGTCGTACAAAATCAGACACTTAGAATTCAGACTGGCGTCATTAATGATGTTCTCTATGATGCAATGGCTATGAATCAACCGCCATCTGATAAAGGAAAACGTCTGAAAATCTATTATATGACACAGGTCGCTATTAAACCTCCTACTTTTGTATTATTTGTAAATGACAAGGAATTAGCACATTTTTCATATATTCGGTACATAGAGAACAAATTGAGAGATGCATTTGGCTTTAAAGGCACACCTCTTAAAATGTTGATTCGGGAACGAAAAGAAGATTAATTAGCCATTGTCAAGAAAGGAAAGATGTTATGTCTTATTTAATCAGTATCGTTATGGGGTATTTTTTAGGATGTTTTCAAACCGCGTATATCGTTGCCAGGAAAACAAAACATATTGACATCAGAGAGCATGGAAGTGGAAATTCCGGCACAACCAATGCCATTAGAGTTTTAGGATGGAAGTTGGGTATGCTGACTTTTGTAGGTGATATTCTTAAAGCTGTTTTAGCGGTTGTTATTGCAAGAACGCTATTTGATTCACAACTGGCAGGACTTTATGCCGGTGCAGGTGTCATTATTGGTCATAATTGGCCCTTTGTACTTAATTTTAAAGGCGGCAAAGGTATTGCCTCAACACTTGGCATGTTGCTTGCATTTGATTGGCGTATCGGATTGGTTGCATGGGCAGTAGCATCTTTGGCCATATATCTGACCAAATACGTATCTCTTGGTTCCATACTATTAGTAACCATAATGCCTATTGGTGTTTTATTGCTTTATCCGGGTGGGATACAAGAACTGATTATAACATCCATTTTAGCCATCATTGCCATATATAGACACAAGGCTAATATTGGTCGTCTTATTCGTGGTGAAGAGAATAAGTTAGGCGTCAAGAAACAGGCAACATAGGAGGTTAATGATGAAAATAGGAATATTAGGCGCCGGTAGTTGGGGTATAGCTCTTTCTATGCTACTTAAAGAAAATAATCACGAAGTGACCGTTTGGTCGATTGTAGAAGAAGAAGTTAATATGTTGAATCAACATCATGAACACTTACGTAATCTACCGGGTATCAAAATTGACGATACCATTCTCATCACAAACAATATCAAAGAAGCTGTCCTTGGATCAGATATGCTCATCTTTGCTGTACCTTCGAGATTTGTTAGAGACACAGCCGTAATGGTTAAGAATTATATTAAGTCAGATCAGATTCTCCTTAACGTAGGTAAGGGTTTAGAAGATGAAACACTCTTTACTTTAGCAGAAGTTATTGAAGACGTCATTCATACCAATCCTATAGCTGTTCTCTCGGGGCCCAGTCATGCTGAAGAAGTGGCAAGGAAAATTCCAACTTCAGTGGTAGCCGCTTCGAAAGATGAAAGCATCGTAAAGATCGTACAAGAAACCTTTATGAATCAATTTTTTAGAGTTTATGGAAGCTCGGATGTATTAGGCGTTGAAATCGGTGGCGCTCTAAAAAATGTTATTGCCCTTGCAGCAGGTATATCAGATGGACTTGGGTTTGGTGATAATACAAAAGCGGCGTTAATGACTCGAGGTATTACTGAGATATCTAGACTTGGACTTGCCATGGGTGGTGATGTCCAGACATTTAATGGGCTTACTGGTATTGGGGATTTAATTGTGACTTGTACGAGTGTGCATAGTCGAAACAGAAAAGCCGGTATACTCATTGGTGAAGGACTTACTCTACAAGAAGCTCAAGAAAAGGTAAGCATGGTAGTAGAAGGCGTATACGCCGCCCATGCAGCGACCGCTTTGGCTACTAAGTTCGAGATAGAGCTTCCGATAATCGAACAAGTCAATGAAGTACTATTCAATGATAAAGACCCAAGAGAAGCTGTCACAGAACTGATGTTAAGAGATAGAAAATTTGAATCATAATGTGATAATTGCTGTTTTAAAAACAATATGATAAAATAGGATTGTAAACAACCGTCGTTTTTTTTGTGTGACGGCATTCATGTCAAAAATTCTAAGGAGATTCTATGCAAAAAAACTTAATTATAACATTGTTATTTTCAATTTTTATTGCTTTGTTTGCAATTCTAAACGCTTCAGCTGTACCGATTAATTTTATATTTGCAACGGTGGATATTTCTGTTGCCCTTGTTATTCTAATATCTGCGAGTATAGGTGCTATTATTCTATATTCAATGGGTGCTATTAGTAAAATAAAAGCCAGAAAAACGATTAAAGAAAAGGATAAAGTCATTGAAACTTTAAATCAAGAGTTGAATGAACTTAAACTGGTTAAGGCCAATATGGAAGTGGAAATGATGCATTCAAAAGAACAACCGACACAATACAATACTCCAATTATAAATCAAGAGGAAGAAATTCATGAATAAATGCGACACTTGTGGTGGCTGCTCTCAAACGAAGAAAAAGAACCTCGAAGGCGATAAAATTACAATAGATCTGCTGATGGATGTTCTTGAAAACAATGATATGTCTATAAAAAATCATGCCAATCATGTTGGCACTATGTCAAAATGGTTGGCTCAGTATTTGGGCATTGATTCTAATTTATGTGATACCATTGAACTTGCAGGAAGATTACATGATATTGGTATGATTAAAATAGTGCCATCCTTGATCAATAAAAAGGAAACATTAAGTGTTGAGGACTGGAAGATATTAAAAAAACATCCTGAATATGGATTTGAAATCTTAAATCAGTATCCGGAATTAAACGAAGTGGCTCAGATTGTCCTAGAACATCATGAACATTTTGATGGTACAGGTTATCCAAATGGCTATTTAGGTAATGAGATACACTTGGGTGCAAGAATCATTGCCTTATGCGAAACCATCGATCATATGTCTACAAAAAAACCATATAAAGAAGCTTCTGATTTTAAGATTATAGAAGAAGAAATAAGACAAAAATCAGGTAGCCAATTTGACCCTTGGTTGGTCATGCATATTAAAGAATTAATGATTGTATGGCAAGAAACCTTAATTGGTGCATAGGTGTATTATTTTTTCAGAAACCTTGTAAAATCAATGTTTTTGTGGTATAATAACTTAAAATTAATGTTGTGAATAAGATGAGAGTGGGCTTTTGGTCCACTCTTTATATTTGAGTAGGTTAATTGTCAGAAAGGAAGTGGCCATTTGGCAAACAAAGATCGAATTGAAAAATTAGTAGAAACACTACTTGTACCCATATTAGAAGAAAATGGTGTAACTCTAGTAGATGTAGAATATGTTAGGGAACTGGGACATTTTTATTTACGTGTATATATTGACAAAGAGGGTGGGGTAACCATCAAGGATTGTGAACATGTCAGTAGAGCTTTAGAACTTGTACTGGATGAAAAAGATCCAATTTTGGATCCTTATATTTTGGAAGTCAGCTCTCCAGGACTGGATCGACCTTTAAAAAAGGACAAAGACTTTGAAAGAAGTATCGGTAAAGATGTAGAAATGAAACTTTATAAGGCACAAAATGGCCATAAGGAATTTCTAGGAATGCTTGTATCTTATAATAAGACAGAAGTTGTATTAAAAATTGACAACGAAGAGAGAGTTTTTAACCGGAGCGATATTGCGCTAATTAGACTTTCTGTCGTGTTTTAATTAAATTCAAGGAGGATTAAATCATGAATGCTGAGTTTATTCAAGCATTGGCACAAATCGAAAAAGAAAAGGGCATTAGCAAAGAGGTCTTGATAGAAGCAATTGAAAATTCCTTGATTACAGCGTGTAAAAACAATTTCGGTGCATCAACAAACGTCAAAGTTATTATTGATAAAGAAGATGGGGATGTATCTGTTTTCTCTGAAAAGAAAATCGTAGAAATTGTCGATAACGATCAAATCGAAATCAGTTTAGAAGAAGCTGTTGAGTACAATCCGGATTATAGTATTGGGGATATTGTTCAAATCGAGATTACACCTAAGAATTTTGGCCGTATTGCAGCACAAAAGGCGAAACAAGTTGTGGTACAAAAAATTCGTGAGGCCGAGCGAGATGTACTTTTCAATCAATACATTTCCAAAGAAAAAGAAGTTGTAACCGGGATTATTCAAAGAGAAAGTAAAGGCAATGTTGTCATTAATCTAGGTAAGATTGATGCAATTATGGCTGAAAAAGAATGCATACCTGGTGAGACATATACCACCAATGAAAGACTGAAAGTCTATGTCGTCGAAGTTAAGGATTCAACAAAAGGTCCTAAAGTATATGTATCAAGAACCCATCCTGAATTAATAAAACGACTTTTCGAACAAGAAGTACCGGAAGTTCACGATGGTGTTGTGGAAATAAAGTCCGTATCAAGAGAAGCGGGATCAAGAACGAAAATCGCTGTTCATTCAAATAATCCGGATGTAGATCCTGTTGGCTCGTGTGTAGGCCACAATGGTTCTAGAGTCGGCATCATTGTCCACGAACTCAAAGGAGAGAAGATTGACATCATTCCTTGGAGTGAAAAGCCGGAAGAATATATAGCAGCAGCACTCAGTCCTTCAAAAGTTGTTAAGGTCGTTGTAGATGATCATCATAAAAGTGCAAAAGTTGTTGTACCGGATTATCAATTATCCTTAGCAATTGGAAAAGAAGGGCAAAATGCAAGACTTGCAGCAAAATTAACAGGCTATCGTATTGATATCAAAAGTGAAACCCAAGCAAAAGAGACTGATTTTATGGCGCTTGATGATAAGCCCATCAATCCTTTTGAACAGTTTTTAGAACAAGCCAATCTTGATAACGAGCCGGATACCGAATCGGACACAGGTTTGTTTGATGAGGAGTAGGTGAAATGGCAAAAAAGTTACCCATGAGAAAATGCTTAGGTTGTCTGGAGATGCAAGAGAAGCAGTCGTTGATCAGGGTTGTACGTTCAAATGAAGGTGTTTATGATATTGACCTTACAGGAAAAAAAAATGGTCGTGGCGCGTATGTTTGTAAAAAAGTAGATTGCTTCAATAAGGCTGAGAAATCAAAAGGTTTAGAGCGTGCTTTTAAAGAAAAAATACCAACAGGCGTTTATGATGCTTTACGTAAGGAGATCGAAGACGTTGAATAATATATTTTCAATGATTGGATTAGCTATGAAGGCAGGTAAAGTATTGTCAGGAGAATTTAGCGTTGAAACAGGGATAAAAAACAGTAGTGTACTGTTATGCATCATAGCATCTGACGCCTCAGACAATACAAAGAAGAAATTCACCAATATGTGTGCTTATCGCCAAATCAAAATGATTACACTGGGTGATAAAACAAGCTTGGGAAAGGCCATCGGAAAGGAATACCGTGCTACAATCGGTATTGTTGACGAAGGATTTGCCAACGCCATCTTATCTAAGGTTGGTGAGCAAGCATAACAATAAATCGGAGGTAAATGAATGTCGAAAATAAGAGTGTATGAGCTGGCTAAAGAATTGGATGTTACCAATAAAGCTTTAATAGAGGTTCTTAGGAACTTGAAAGTGGATATAAAAAATCATATGAGTTCTTTAACAGAAGAAGAATATAATGTGATTTTAGATCATTATAAAAAAGACAAAAAAGAAGATGAAGGCTCAAAATCAGAAGAAGAAAATGTTGTAGAAACGGTTGAGGATGAGACTCAAAAGAAGACCAATAAAAAACGACATAAAAACGTTGAAGAAATCATCGAGGAAAAAGAATTTATTGAATTGCCAGAAAATGTCATGGTCAGTTTACTCGCGGATAAACTTGAATTACAAGTTTCGGATATTATTAAGATTCTTATGAATCGTGGTATTATGGCAACGGCTAATCAAGAGATCCCTTTTGAACTAGCAGAAGAGATCGCTATGGAACACGAGATGCTTGTCGTTAGAGAACCGGAAAAAGATCTTGTAGAACTCTTTTTTGAAGACAAAGATTTGGTGGAACGAGAAGAAGATTTAATTAAGCGTTCTCCTGTTGTTGTCGTCATGGGTCATGTTGACCATGGTAAAACATCACTCCTTGATGCACTTAGGGAGTCAAATGTTACAGAAAAAGAACATGGTGGTATTACCCAACATATCGGTGCATCTGTTGTATCTCTTGATAGTGGAGAAACCATAACATTTCTTGATACACCGGGTCATGAAGCTTTTACAGCTATGCGTTTGCGTGGCGCTATGGCAACGGACATTGCGATTTTGGTAGTTGCAGCAGATGATGGTGTTATGCCACAAACCGTTGAAGCCATCAATCATGCTAAAGCTGCCGGTGTTCAAATCATCGTCGCTGTTAACAAAATAGATAAACCGGGAGCAAACCCTGACCGTGTGCTTCAAGAACTTGTAGAATATGGTCTTATTGCTGAGGCATGGGGTGGTGATACCATATGTGTTCAGGTCTCTGCTCTTGAGCGTACAAACCTAGAAGAGCTATTAGAAATGATTGTACTTGTGGCAGAAGTTGAAGATTATAAAGCCAATCCAAAAAGAAAAGCAAAAGGTACCATTATTGAAGCCCAACTGGATAAAGGAAGAGGCCCTGTAGCTACTGTACTGATTCAAAACGGTACATTATCTGTTGGTGATGCTATTATAGCAGGACCGGCTTATGGACGCATCAGAGCCATGATTGATGATAAAGGTCGACGTGTTAAATCTGCTGGACCATCAACACCTGTAGAAATACTTGGTTTATCAGAAGTACCAACAGCTGGTGATGCTTTCTTCACGGCTAAAGATGAAAAACAAGCCAGACAGTTGGCGAACAAGGTTGTGGACCAGTCTAGAGAAAAAATGATTCAGACAACACCTCAAAAAGTAACCCTTGATGACCTCTTCCATCAGATACAAGTAGGTGAAATGAAGGAATTGAATGTTATTGTTAAAGCGGACGTTCAAGGATCTGTAGAGGCTGTTAAACAAAGTCTTATGAAACTGTCAAACGAAGAAGTAGTCATTCGAGTCCTACATGGTGGCGTAGGTGCGGTTACTGAAACCGATGTTATGTTAGCCTCAGCCTCCAATGCAATTATTATTGGTTTTAATGTACGTCCTGAAGCCAGTGCCAGTGCAGCAGCTGATCGTGAGCAAATTGATCTTAGATTATACCGTGTCATCTATAACGCGATTGAGGATATTCAAGCAGCCATGACAGGTATGTTGGATCCTATTTATGAAGAAAAAGTACTTGGCCATATTGAGATTAGACAAACTTTCAAAGTGTCCGGAGTTGGAACTATTGGCGGTGGCTTTGTACTTGACGGAAAAGTCGTACGTAATTCAAGCGTACGTTTGGTACGTGATGGTATCGTGATTTTTGAAGGTGCTTTAGCATCCCTTAAGAGGTTTAAGGATGATGTGAAAGAAGTTAATACAGGTTATGAATGTGGTGTCATGTTGGATAAGTACAATGACCTTCGTGAAGGCGATATCGTAGAAGCATTTGCTATGGTGGAAATACCTAGAAAGTAAAGGTGAAATTATGAAAAAGAATAGTAATAGACTTATAAGAATTAATCAAGAGGTTAAACATGATTTGACGACGATACTAAGAGAAGATATAAAAGACCCAAGAGTGAGTCCTTTAACTTCAATTGTCAAAGTAGATGTCACAGCAGATCTAAAGTTTTGTAAAGTTTATGTTAGCGTCATGGGTGATGAATTTGCACAAAAAGAGACCATTGAAGGTCTTAAGAGTTCAGCAGGTCATATTCGAAGTGAACTGGCACATAGAACAAACCTTAGAAATACACCACAACTGTCCTTTATATTGGACCATTCCATCGAGTATGGGGTTGAAATATCTGCACTTATAGACAAAGTCGTGCAGACAGACCAACAAAATGAAGTGGAAGATGATCTTGATACGAATAAAATGGAAACAGAAGATAAAGAGGTTACTGAATGAAATTAAGTACATTGGTGGATTTGGCTAAAGAATACCAAAACATATGCCTACTTGGACATATTCACCCGGATGGCGATTGTGTTGGTGCTACAATTGGTCTGGCAATGCTTCTGGAAAAATATGACATAACATCTACTGTGCTGCTTAAGGATTTGCCGGATCAATATGATTTTTTACCGATATCACGTTTTGTCAGTGATCATATGGATGAACCCGCTGACCTGATTATCTCATTAGATGCCAGTGACCCGGAACGGCTAGGTATATTTGGCCAACTTCTTGCTCAAGGGAAAAAAGTGATTAACATAGATCACCATATGAGCAACACCATGTTTGGAGATTATAATTATGTAGATGCAGAGGCGAGTTCCACCAGTGAAATGGTGTTTCAAATGATAGAAGATTTTTCTGTCATGGATGTAGATATTGCTAAGGCACTGTATACCGGTATCCTATTTGATACCGGTGGTTTCAAACACAGTAATACCAAACCTTCCACCCATTTGGCGGCAGCTAAGCTCATATCTTATGGGTTTGATTTTTCAGAGTTGATTCATAAGTTGTTTGATGTAAAACCTTTAAAGGCTTTTAAAGCTCAGGGGTTAGCCTTTGAAAGAGCACGTACCTACATGAATGACCAGATCCTTGTATGCTTTTTAAATATGGACGATTACCAAACCTTTGGCATTGAAAAATCGGACACCGAAAGCATTGTTCATTATATGAACAATGTTGAAGGGATTGAAGTGGCTATCTTTTTCTATGCTATTGATGAAGATACCTATAAAATTAGCTTTCGTTCAAAAGGTACTGTAGATGTTTGTAAGGTCGCAATGAACTTTGGCGGCGGTGGCCATCAAAAAGCTTCAGGAGCAAGTATAAAAGCACCCCTTGAAGATGCTATTTTGGCGGTTACAAAAGTTGTTTCATTAGAGTTAGAACAGAAGACATGAGGTAAGACATGTATAATGGCATTATCAACGTATATAAAGAGAAAGATTTTACTTCTCATGATGTAGTGGCTGTTTTAAGAGGAATTCTAGGACAAAAAAAAATAGGGCACACCGGCACTTTGGATCCTCAAGCGGTTGGTGTTTTGCCTGTTTGTCTTGGAAAAGCGACAAAAGTTGCTGATTTGTTAACGGATAAAGACAAAACGTATAAAACACGGTTTAAGCTTGGAGAAGAAACAGATACTCAAGATCATACCGGTGAAGTTATAGATAGAAAACCATACGCCGTAGATGAAACAATGATCCTAGAAACCATTCAATCATTTGTTGGTGACAGCGAACAATTACCGCCTATGTATTCAGCGATCAAGATTGGTGGTAGAAAGCTATATGATGTAGCTAGATCTGGTCAGACCATCGAACGAAAAAAAAGAAGGATAACCATACATGATATCTATGATATAAGCATTAACTTACCCTTTATTGAGATGACGGTCCATTGTAAAAAGGGTACCTATATTCGTACCTTATGTCGTGATATTAGTGAAGCTCTTGGTACCTGTGGTCATATGGTCGAGTTAGAACGAACGGCATCGGGCATTTTTACTAAAGAAAGTGCCTTAACTTTAGATGATATTAAAAACCTTGCTCAAGAAAATAGATTAGCAGAGGCGATTATTCAGGTGGATGCCTTGTTTAAAGATTATCAACGTCTGATAATTGGAACACATTATAATCACATGCTTTATAATGGCAATAAGATGCCCTTTGAAGCCATTATGAATATTGACACAGTTAAGCTCATGGACAAGACTTACTATAACGTATATAATGATGAAGGTGATTATATGGGGATCTATGAATGGTTATCCCCCAAAAATCTATTAATGCCCGTGAAGTTTTTTTGTATACGTTATTAAGAGAGGTAATATAAATGAAAACAATTTTACAAACCAATGTTTTTGAATTGCCACAGTGTATCGTTGTTTTTGGTAATTTTGACGGTGTTCATAAAGGTCATCAATTGCTGATCGAGGCGGCACTAAACAAGAGTAAAGAATTGGGCATACCCTCAGCTTTATTCACTTTTAAACCTCATCCAACTTTTGTTGTTATGGGAAAGCCAGAAGAAGACATTATCTTCACACCGGAAGAAAAGAAGAAAGTCGTTAAAGATCTGGGTGTGGATTATTATATTGAATATCCTTTTACGATGGACGTAGCCAATATGGCTGCTGAAGCTTTTGTTGAAGAAGTCATATATAAAGAATTACACGCAAAATATGTTGTTGTTGGTGTCGACTTTAAGTTTGGTAAAGGTCGTAGTGGAAGCATACCTCTACTAGAAGCTTTGGGTAGAACCTATGGTTTTAATGTTATAGCTTTTGAAAAGCTATGCGATCATAAACGGGTAATAAGCAGTACATGGCTCCGCCAAGAAATTAAAAAAGGTGATATGGAAGCATTTAAGGAACTGACAGGTAGACATTTTATAGTCTTAGGTGAAGTGGAACATGGTCGATCCATTGGTAGAACAATAGGTTTTCCAACAGCCAATGTAGCTACAGCTCCTTCGAAATTATTGCCTCCAAACGGCGTTTATGCTTCCTATACAACAGTTAAAGGTATACGTTATAAGAGTATCACTAATGTTGGTCCAAAACCGGCCTCAACTTTAGATGAAATGGTGGTTGAAACCTATATTTTGGATTTTGATGAAATGATTTATGGTGAAACCATTCTAATAGAAATGACCCATTTTCTTAGGGAAGCATATGAACTTAAATCTTTGGATCATTTGAAGTCCCTCATTCAAGATGACCTTAAGGACTTGGACAACTACTTTGAAAAAATAAGTAAAGTATAAAATCTGATTTACAATCAAAAACACTTATGTTATTATGTACTATGTACTTGAGCCGTTGCTCAGATATTGGAAACTCCGTCCTTATCTTGGCTATTGGCGCTTAATATAATTTATCCTATGGAGGTTACAAAATGCAAACAGCAATGCCGAAAGAAAAAAAATTAGAAATTATTGCAAAATTTGGTAGAAACGAGCAAGATACCGGTTCACCAGAGGTTCAAATCGCTTTGTTAACTTGGAGAATTAATCATTTAACAGATCATTTGAAAATGCATAAAAAAGATCATCACTCAAGAAGAGGTCTTTTGAAATTGGTTGGACAAAGAAGAGGTTTGTTGAAATATCTTTCAAATAAAGATATTGAATCATACCGTAACTTGATTCTAGAGTTAGGTCTAAGAAGATAATCAAAATAATAGAGCGGAGTTGATTCCGCTCTATTATTTTTCTTTCATTACAAGGTAAAAAGTGGTAATATATAAATAGTGAAAAAATGTAGAAAATGAAAAAACCTAGCACGTATCCTTAGTCATTAGTTTGTGTTGTTCATGCTCATATCATTAGATATAACGATATGATTGAACGATAGAAACTAAAGACTAAAGGGGCTAGGTACAATTGAAAGGAGACAAATATGTCTAGAATTTATTCAATGGAACTGTCCGGTAGAACACTCAGTGTTGAAATCGGAAAAATGGCGCAACTCGCAAGTGGTGCTTGTTTAATTAGTTATGGTGAGACCGTTGTCTTATCTACCGCAACTGCATCAGAAAAACCAAGAGAAGGTATTGATTTCTTCCCGCTTAGTGTAGATTATGAAGAAAAATTATACTCAGTCGGCAAAATTCCAGGTGGTTTTATTAAAAGAGAGGGTCGTCCAACGGAGAACTCTATTTTAACCAGTAGAATTATTGATCGACCGATACGTCCTTTATTTCCTAAGGACTATAGAAATGAATGTACAATCGTTAATACAGTAATGGCTGTTGATCAAGATTGTATGCCAGAAGTCGTAGCGGCAATTGGTACGTCTATTGCTTTATCCATATCTCATATTCCTTTTATGGGACCAACATCTTCCACCTATGTTGGTTTAGTAAACGGTGAATTTGTGTTTAACCCAACATCTGCTCAAAGAGAAGCTTCGGATATGGTCTTAAATGTAGTGTCAACAGAAGAAAAAGTTACCATGATTGAAGCAGAAGCGAATGAAGTATCTGAAGATGTTATGATTGAAGCAATAGCAAAAGCACATGCATTAAACCAAGAAGTTTGTGCTTGGATTAAAGACATTCAACTTAAAGAAGGTAAGGCAAAGCAAGCTTATACAGATGCTTCCGTACCTGCAGAAATCATGACTGCACTTAAAGAAGTCATTGGTGATGCTCGAATTGAGGAAGCGGTTTATGTAGAAGATAAAAGTGAACGTTTTGCACGTATTGATGCACTTAAGGAAGAAATGCTTGCCATCATTGAAGAAGATGAAACAAAAGCAACATGGAAGTCTTGGTTGGATGAAGCTTTTTATCAGTATCAGAAGAAAACCGTTCGTCGTTTGATTTTAAAAGAACATAAACGTCCGGACGGACGTGGTATTGACGAAATAAGAACACTAAGTGCAGAAATAGATATTCTTCCAAGGGTACATGGATCGGCATTGTTTTCAAGAGGTGAAACACAAGCCCTTACGATTACGACGTTGGCGCCTTTATCTGACCGACAAAGAGTCGATGCTCTAGATGAACTCACCGAAGACAAACGTTATATGCATCATTATAACTTTCCTTCATATTCAGTTGGAGAGACTAGACCCTCAAGAGGTCCTGGACGACGTGAGATTGGTCATGGTGCTTTAGCAGAAAAAGCATTATTACCGGTACTACCATCAGAAAATGATTTTCCATATGCAATCAGAACGGTTTCAGAGATTTTAAGCTCTAACGGTTCTACCTCACAAGCCAGTATTTGTGCTAGTTCTTTATCACTTATGGCTGCAGGTGTTCCGCTAAAAGCACCGGTTGCAGGTATATCATGTGGTCTTGTAACAGGTGATGATGAAAAAGATTTTATACTGTTAACAGATATTCAAGGTCTTGAAGACTTCTTTGGCGATATGGACTTTAAAGTTGCCGGAACTGAAAAAGGCATCACAGCGATACAACTGGATATGAAACTCGTTGGTATATCACAAGAAATTATTGAAGGTGCTATACATCAAACGAAAAAAGCAAGAATGGTCATCTTAAATGATGTCATGAACAAAACCATTAGTGAAGGCAGAACAGAACTTGCGCCAACAGCACCAAAAATTATTCAAACTCAAATCAATCCAGAAAAGATTGGTGAGGTTGTTGGTCCAAGAGGTAAGGTTATTAACAAAATCATTGAAGATACCGGCGTTTCCATTGATATTGAAGATGATGGTCGTGTATTCATATGTGGTGTTGATATGGAAGCAGCCAATGAAGCAAAACGTATTGTCGAAACGATTGCAAATGGCGTTCAAGTAGGTGCGATTTATGAAGGAAAAGTAGTTAGAATCACGACTTTTGGTGCCTTTGTAGAACTAATTCCTGGTAAAGACGGTTTGGTCCACATTTCAAAAATTGCAAAAGAGCGTGTGTCTAAAGTAGAAGATGTACTTAGTGAAGGTCAAATTGTAAAAGTTAAGGTAACAGAAGTGGATGCTCAAGGCAGAATTAATTTGTCAATGAAAGCATTACTCGAAGATTAACACTTAGTTAAAGACTGGGACCTTACCAATCACAAAGTTGGTAAGGTCTTTTAATTTCTATATAAAATAAAGACCCAATTGGGAGGACAAATGATAAAAACCACAACTTTGGATAATGGCATCACGTTGGTTTATGAACCCTTAGAATTTGTAAAATCCGTTTCTATAGGCATATGGATACGTAATGGATCTATAGACGAGACGCCTGAAAACAATGGTATTTCTCATTTTATTGAGCATATGATGTTTAAAGGCTCAGCTAAACGAAACGCAAAAGAAATAGCGGATGAGATGGCAAGAATCGGTGGCCATATTAATGCTTTCACAGCAAAAGAATATACTTGTTACTATGCACATACGTTGGATGAACATTTGGAAACAGCCATCGATGTGCTTTCAGATATGTTGACGCACCCTGAATTTAAAGAGGAAGAAATAAATAAAGAAAAAGGTGTTATATTAGAAGAAATCGCCATGTCTGAGGATGCGCCTGAAGATATGGTCCATGATCAATTGGAAAATGAAGTATTTAAGCCTTCAAGACTGTCTATGGATATTCTGGGAACCCGTGAAAATGTCAGGGGTTTTACACGTGAAAAGCTATTTGAATATTTGAATTGCCATTATGTGGCTAAAAATATGGTGATTGCTATTGTAGGCGCATTTAATGAAAATAAAGTCATAAAATTATTAAATCAGGCATTTAAAGACACATCTACACAAGCACCACTTACAAGGAATCTGGACTTTTCAAGGGAAGCTACCTTTATTTTTAGAGAAAAGGATATTGAGCAAATTCATATGGTTATCAATTTTCCGAGTATTTCCTACAAAGATGATGCCATTTTTGTTTTATCCGTTCTTAATACCATTATAGGTGGTGGTATTAATTCTAAGTTATTTATGGGCATAAGGGAGGATAAAGGCTTAACGTATTCCATTTATTCTTATGATGAGTCTTATGAAGCAACGGGTATGTTTAATATTTATGCAGCCTTTAACCCAACACAAACGGATGAAGTGATTGTAAATACTTTGAAAGAAATCCACACATTCTTAGAAGAAGGCATTGATGAAGATGACTTGGACAAAATCAAAGAACAAATCAAATGTAATCTGATTATCGGATATGAGAATATGAACAACCGTATGTCCAATTACGGTAAAGCAATGTTGATGCAACAACATATAAAAACCCAGGAAGAAATCGTAGAAGCCATTGATGCAGTAACCGTAGGTGCAATTATGACCATGGCCCGCGACATTTTTTTAGATCCAAGTATCAGTTTGTCCATTGTTGGACATCTAAAAGACATTGACCAAGAAAGGATCAAAACATTATGCAAAAAATTACAGTATATGTAGAACAAACTGAAGAAGGTAAAGATTTACCTCTGCCTAAGTATATGAGCGCACAGGCAGCCGGACTTGATCTATTTGCCGCAGTCGTAGAAGATGTAGTCTTAAAAAAAGGTGAAATAAAGTTAGTGCCTACAGGACTTAAGATTGCACTTCCGGATTCTTATGAAGCTCAAATCCGTCCGCGAAGTGGTTTGGCTTTTAAACACGGGATTAGCCTTGTTAATACACCTGGAACCATTGATGCGGATTATAGAGGTGAAATCAAGATTATTATGATTAACTTCGGAGAAGAAGACTTTACGATCAAGCGTGGTGATCGTATTGCTCAAATGGTTATTAATCGTATTGAACAAATCAACTGGGCACTCACAGACACTTTAGAAGAGACCACAAGAGGCGCCGGTGGCTTTGGACATACAGGATTGTAGATTAGGCTAGAATAAATAGAGGTGAGAATCATGAATCAAGGTACTCAAGGCTATATTAACCAAAGTAAGCATATAAGTCTAAAATGGGCTTTAATAGGTGTGCTCTCATTTATGATGGTCTATTTGGCTGGTATCTTAATTATGGGCAGTCAAAAAAGCTATTTTACAATCGTTGCTGTGCTTTTAATCCTACCGACGGCTCAAAGAGCATCACAATATTTTGCCTATAGTCCTTACAAAAGTGTTTCTACCGATTTAGTAGACGCATTAAGCCTACAAACATATAAAGCATTGTTTGAACTACTTATAATAAGAGCTAAGGCCACCTACTTTTTGGATGCGGTACTTATGAGTGATACACATGTTTTGATTTTATGTCTTCCTAACAAAAAATATAAACAGGACCATAATGTCATCCGCCAATCGATACAACATATGTTAAAAGATAAGGGTATCCAAGTGACGGTTCTATCCTATGATAAAACAAGTGATATGATGGATGCACTAAAAACCTTAGAGATGGATTCGGAAAAAACAAATAGCAAATACATTGAAAGTATTGAAAGGGCATTATTGCAGAATGGTATGTAATGATTGAAATAAATATTACACCTCAAAATCAACATCAAAGAATTGATAAATTCATGCTTAAGGTATTGCCCGGTATGTCAAAAAGTTTTTGCTATAAAATGTTCCGCAAAAAAAACATCACCCTAAACGGGGAAAAAATAAGTGGTCATGAAATTTGTCATGAAGGGGATTTGATTCAAGTTTACTTCACGCAGGAAACTTACAATCACTTTGCTTCAAGAATACAAGAAAAAAGATTTGAAAGTGATGGCGTTTTGGATGTGGTTTATGAAGACAATCAACTTATTGTTATAAATAAGGCCATTGGTGTGTTATCTCAAAATGATGGAACCGCTTTATCCGTTATAGATCAAATCAGGTCCTATTACGAAGAAAAAAACGTTCAAATGGATACAGGGTTTAGAATTGGGGTTAGTAACCGTCTTGATCGCAATACCACAGGCATTGTGCTTTCTGCTAAATCCTTGCCAATGGCTCAAATTATCAATCATAAGATTAAAAACCATGAAGTTGTTAAATTGTATAAAAGTATAGTATTCGGTAAGATTGATAAAGACATAGAGCTAAAGGATACGATCCATAAAGATCATAATAACAATAAGGTATCGATTGACCAAGATGGGGAAATCATGATTCATACCCTTATACAGCCTTTAAGATGGAATGAATCCTTTACTGAAGTTGAAATTGAAATCAAAACAGGTAAGACCCATCAAATACGTGTGCATTTAGCATCTATAGGTCATCCCGTTATTGGCGACAACAAATATGGGAATATACACTTAAACAAGGACTTTAAGCGTAAATATAATTTAGACCATCAGTTACTCCATGCATATAGTTATCAGTTTATAGAAGGTGATATCCCTCTTGATAATGAACGTTACTATAAGCCATTTATTGCTAACAATCCAGACCTATATAATACCATTGCAAAGGCTGTGTTCAAATGAAGGCTCAGGTCATAAAAGTAGATATCATAAAGTTTTGTGATTCAATCGGTGTTCAAGCGGTTGGCTTTACCAGTGCCATGCCTTTTAATGAGCTGAAGGAAGACTATCAGTATCGGCAACAACAGCATTTAAACTGCACATTTGAAGTTAGGGATTCTGTTTTAGATTTAATGGACCCTAAAAGAATCATGGCAGATGCCAAATCCTTCATTTGTATCTTAGAGCCACATCAGCCTTATTCTCAGATTAAACCTACTAGTGGTATAGGGCGTATGGCCAGCGGAACGGCATCCCTTGATTACCATAAAATACTAGACGGACATCTGGAAAAACTACAATTGTTTTTACAAGAGAACTATAAAATACACGGTGTTAAGCTTTGTGACACATCCCCTTTATCAGATCGGGCTATAGCTGTACGTGCCGGTTTAGGTGTTTTACGACGAAACAATATGTTCTATCATAAAACCATGGGCAGTTATGTTAATATTGCTTCCTTGCTTATTGACTTTGATTTGGAAGCTACAGATCATGATAAGGAAGCTATACCGTGTGGTACGTGTCAGATATGCAAAGTAACTTGCCCAACAAGAGCAATAATTGGAGATGGAACCATTAATAGTAATAGATGTATATCTTACCTGACACAAAAGAATGAAACATCCGAGGCAGAATCTAAAATGATTGGGAATATGATTTATGGATGTGATATTTGTCAGCTTAGATGTCCAGTCAATAACAAAGTTAAGAATCCTTTCGTAGAATTCATAGTGGATCAGGAAGTGGACTTGGTCACATTACTTAATATAGATAATGCTACTTTTAAGAACACTTATGGTAGGACTGCTTCTGGTTGGCGTGGTAAGCGAACTTTACAACGCAATGCCATTGCAGCCATGGGTAACTCAGGTGACAGGGGTATGATTGAAATCTTAAACAAATATGAAGATGACAATAGAAGCATTATCAAGCATGAGGTTCAAAGGGCTATAACACGTTTGAAAAACATCGAGGTGAAATGATTTGGCGTATTGGGGTTCAAGAGGTTTAAGAGGTAGTACTTTAGAAGAAATGGTCAACATAACCAATGAACGTTACTTAGAACATGGGCTTGCGCTCATTGAAAAAATACCAACGCCTATTAAGCCGATTACCCTAGGAAAAGAAAGTGGCACCATTACCATGGCTTATTTTGAGAAAAAGGGTAGTGTGGACTATATTGGTGTCGTACAAGGTATACCTATATGTTTTGATGCCAAAGAGACTTCAAAAGACTATTTTCCACTTAAAAATATCCATGAACATCAGATTGCTTATATGCAGTCTTTTGAAAAGCAAGAAGGTGTAGCCTTTATGTTGATTTATTTTTCTAAGCAGAATCGGTATTTCTTCTTACCATTTGGAATTATTTTAACCCATTGGCAAGAAGCAAGGTCTGGTGGTCGTAAATCTATACCCATGTCTGCCTTTGATGATAGCCTAGAAATCAAAAGTAAGTCAGGTTATCTTGTACATTATCTAGAGGCATTAAGCAAATACCTTAGTAATAACGGAGAATAATACTAAAAAACTTGCCATTAGGTATTTCATACTATATAATTAGCAATTGTGCGATTAAAAGGTAAAAAGTTGCACAAAATCAATCGTTTGGATTCATCAAATGTCGAATTATGGGATAAACAAATGTTGTTTATGTTACTTTCTTGATGGATCCATATGTGCCATTAGAAAGAGGAAAACATGAATAATATTTCAGAATTAAGTTTATCAGATTCAATTTACAAAGCACTAAGAGACATGAATTTCGAACAATTAACAGATATTCAAGAGTTAGCAATCCCTATACTTCTTGAAGGGAAAGACCTTATCGGTCAATCACAAACAGGAACAGGAAAAACAGCGGCCTTTGCTATTCCACTTCTTGAAAAAGTAGACCCTGTGGTTAAGAGTCCTCAAGCAATCATCTTATGTCCAACAAGAGAGTTGGCTGTACAAGTTGCAAATGAGTTTAACAAAATCGGGAAGTACATGAGAAATATAAAAACAGTTGCTGTATATGGTGGAGAGCCAATCTACAGACAAATTACGCAACTTAAAAGAGGGGCACAAATCATTATAGGAACCCCCGGACGTACCATAGACCATATTAATCGAGGCACCATTAAGTTAGATGACATTCATACTATGATTCTTGATGAAGCCGATGAAATGCTTAAAATGGGCTTTAGAGAAGATATTGAGATGGTTCTTAGCAACATGGATACGGCCAATGTACAAACGGTCCTTTTCTCAGCAACGATGCCTCAAAGTATAATTGATATTACTAAACATTATCAAAAAGACCCTGAACTTATAAAAGTAAAGTCTAAGCTTATTACAGCAGATACAATTACACAACAATATCTTGAAGTGAAAAGAAGTCATAAGATTGAAGCTATTTCAAGAATTTTAGAGGTTGACAAACCAAACCGTTGTATTGTTTTTTGTAATACAAAGTCATCCGTAAACGATGTGTGTGACGCCTTAATGCTTAGAAACTTTCCATCCGATAAAATCCATGGTGATCTTAAGCAAGAAATGCGTATGGATGTTCTTAAGAAGTTTAACAATTCTCAAATCAACGTTCTAGTTGCAACGGATGTTGCAGCACGTGGTCTTGATATTCAGAATGTAGATGTCGTTATCAACTATGATGTACCGGACAAAGCAGATTATTATGTGCATAGAATCGGTCGTAGTGGACGTGCAGGTAAAGAGGGTCGTGCAATAACCCTTGTGAGCACTGGAGATAGAAGGTTATTAAGAGATATTACAAGTTATACTAAGACGGTAATAGAAAAAATTGCTATTCCTACTAATATAGAAGTAAACGCTTCAAAGATCACAGATTTCATTGATGAACTCGATGAGATTATAAAAGGTGGGGACATGCATGAATATATGACCATCTTGAATCAAATTGATACGGTTCATCCTCTAGAGGAAATCTGTGCCGCTTTAATTAAGAAAACATTGTCTTTAGATGAGAATCATCATGAGAACGACATTAACTTTAGTGTTGGTGATGATAAAGGCCGTCAGCGTCAATCCTTCGGCAGTAACAGAGATCGTGGTAGTCGTGATCGTAATGATCGTGGTGGTGATCGTGGTGCAGGTGCACCAAGAAATCGTAAAAGAGATGACAAAGACATGGTTCGTATGTTCTTTAATGTCGGTAATAAGGATAATCTAAAGCCAAAACATATTCTTGGCGCTATAGCAGGTGAATGTAATGTTAAAGGTAGCCAAATCGGTGCCATTGACATGCTGGATAAATTTACTTTTGTAGATGTTCATAAAGATATTGCCAAAATTGTTCTTAAGAAGATGGAAGGCAATAAGATTAATAATAAAAAAGTATCTGTTGAAATTGCTAAAACTTCAAAAGAAAAAAGTTTATAAAAAGATAGCTCAATGAATTAAAGAGGTCTCTAAGGGTAAAATCTTAGGGGCTTTTTTTGTTGAACTATTAAGAACTATATTTTTGTGGTAATATGAATTTATGGGATTTACGGTTGACAGGACATGGGAATTGTTTTATAATGATATTTAATTTAACGAATTAGCAATCTACCACTTTACCATAATAAAGTTCGGGAGGCACATATGAGAGATAAGCAATTACACACACCAGAAGGTGTTCGAGATATTCATTGCAATGAGGCGCTAAAGAAGCATGAAATACAAAGACGGATCATGGCGGTATTTCATCATTATGGCTTCTTGGATGTTCAAACACCGACTTTTGAATATATTGATGTTTTTAGCCATGATTCCGGTACGATAGATATTAAGAATATGTATAAGTTTTTTGATTCTGATGGCAACAGGATATCATCATGAAAATACACCGAAAAGATTCTGTTATCTTGGCAATGCTTTTAGAAACATTGAAAGCTATCAATTGAAGCTTAGAGAATTCACCCAAGC
>JAGXFY010000015.1:0-67794 GCA_024636985.1 Clostridiales bacterium
AACTTTCAGTTTTGCTTGCGAGAGAACTTCTGGTACCAATTATTCATAATACAACGTATGAAGAATTGCGGAATGTTAGTCCACTTCTTGCATCCAGAAGTGGCCTAAGTACAGAAGAGGATACTATGTCAGTTATAGCGACCAAACTCTCTGAACTAGTATCAGTGGAATAAGAATTTCCTAAGTAAAATCGTATTATGCTTTTAGGCTTTAGACAAGTATTTTTGAAGAATGTCGGCTGTACGTCCCATAACAGCGAACTTACGACATGGACGTTTTTAATCGGAAGGATGTCCACGTCGTAAGTTCACGGGACGTTATGTGACATTAATTCCTAGTTATGAGAGAGGATATAAGATATGAAGAAATTCACAACAGTATTGATTAAACTCTTATCACTATACTATCTTGTTAAGACTATTGGTAGTTTGAGCAATATAGTTTACTATTTGCCGATGATGATGAAGACTAAACCTATGAGTGAGAATATTGGAATTTTTGGTCTGCTTTTTGTATTCACGGTTAATGCTGTAATCTGTATAGTTCTATGGTTACTAAGTTCAAGAATATCAGGTGTTATTGTACAAGATGAAAGAAATATTGATTCCGTTGAAATTGTATTAGATTATAATAGTCTTTTGCTTATTGGAATTAAAATGGTCGGGGTAATTCTTGTAATCCTTTCAATAGAAGAAGGGGTATATGAAGCAATATCAGTTTTTGGTATCAATTTAGATCGATTTGACTTAGTTCAAAGAATGACAATGCTCTTGAACCTTATGTTTCCATTTTTAAAGGTGATAATTGGGTATATGCTTATAGTTAATAATAAATTACATGCATTGATTAGAGGGCAAGAGAAATAGTTGATTCTAAAGCTGACGGAATTAACGTCACATAACAGCGAGTTGACGATATAGGCTTTGAACAAGGATGGATGCCACACATCGTCAACTCACAGGACGTTATGTGATATTAATTACTAGTCTATGGTTATGAATAATTATTACTAAGTATTCAGTTTGATCTAGAAGAACTTTAATTTGAGTTCATTTGAACAATTTGTAATTATTTATTGATATTGCTTCTAATATAGACCCTATATAGAGGTAATATGCAATATATGATATATCCAACTAATATGATTTTAATCGTGGATAATAGTTGGGGTAGGAGATGTATGATGAAGAACTGGACATTTAGGAAGCATTTATTATTATCGGTTGCAATAACAGGTACAGTGTACTTTGGGATATTTGTATCGTATGTTTTTTCGTTTTCAAAGTTGATTGGACTAGATAACTTATTTGAGAAGAATGAAGCCGCAAGTATTGCCATTATTGGAGGTGCAGATGGACCTACTGCAGTTTTTGCAACTGGAAATACTTTATATATGTTCTTACTCAATAAGTATGTTTTATTATTTTTTGTGTTGCTATTAAGTTTTATTCCTATGAAGTGGTTACTTAATCGACATTTTAGAGATAAAGAAATCTAAAACTTTCGTAATGAACATCACATAACAGCATGTTGCCAACACTCAATCAGCTAACCGAGTCGGGGTCGCATTAGCCGTTCGCGAGGCTCACAGGCATGAGCTCACCCTGTAAGCAGATTGGCGTCGTCAACACACAGGACGTTAGCAGAAAGAAAATATTTACGAAAGATATTATCCGTTACTTGATTTAATTAGTGGTAGTTTGATACATTGATTCACAACATAAAGATAGCGCTTATTATGGGCAACATAAGGCAGATAAAAAAGGGGGGAAGAACATTGGTAAGAGATATAGATTTGCTTTTAATTAATGGTAATTTAATTGACGGTACAGGAAGTGCAATTAATAAAAATGTTTGCATTGGAGTTAAAAACAAAAAAATATTGTTTATAGAAAAAATGGTTAATGAAAATGCAATTAATGATAAATGTAAGATATTAAATTTGGATGGTGCAACAATATTACCTGGATTTATAAATGCTCATGCTCATACTGGATTTAAATTTATAAAAGATAAATTATGCGAAGGATTTCAGGATAAATATTTAGATGCTTGCATTAGAGAAGGAATAACAACTATCCGAGATGAAGGAATGCTGAGTGCTAATTCTATAGATGATATGTTAAAGCAAAAGAATCTATTAGATAAGGTTACATCATATCCTAATGTAATTATGACAGGTAAGTTTTTTACAGCTCCAGGAGGATATGGTGGACAAGCACCTATTACAGTAACGACTGTAGAGGAGGTAAGGCAGAAAGTAAATGAAATATTAGATAAGGACATAAAAGTAATAAAGACTGTACTTGATGATGGAATGGATCCTAGTACTTTTGGATTGCCTAAATTATCGGAAGAATTATTAAAAGAGATTTGTGATGTGGCACATAGTAGAGGAGCTAAGGTATCTGCACATGTAACTCAGGCACATAATCTTAAGGCACTTGTACGAGCGGGTATAAATGATGCAGGACATATGGTTTATGACGATTTGAGCGATGATTTAATTAGTGAAATGATTGAAAAAGATATTTATTTTGTCCCCACACTAACTGTATTTAAATTTATACAAGATAAATATGGTGCTCCAATACTAGAGAACTCAATGAATAACCTAAAGAGGTTTATTAAGGCAGGTGGTAAAATTGCATTAGGTGATGATTTTATTGAAGAAGAAGAACCTTGGTATAGATTAGGTATGCCATTGATTGAAATTGAACTTTTACAGCAATGTGGTTTAACACCTATGGAAATTATAGTTGCAGCAACAAAGCATGGTTCGGAGGTATGCAATGCTTCAAATGAAATAGGTACTGTTGAAACAGGAAAAAATGCAGACTTATTAATATTAAAAGATAATCCACTGGAAGATTTAAATAATATAAGAAACATTTTCATGGTTATAAAAGATGGAAATATTATTGTAAATAAAGATGCTAAGTTAAAAGCTTGAATCGCGTTTTTTAACTAAAGTAATTTCGAATTAGAGAGTTAAAACATTTTTCATCTGCTAACAAAATACTCCAGTTCGCTTTGCATGAGAAGACTGCAAAGCACACCTGCGAGCCTAAGATAGGAGCTATCTAAGGCTCTCGGCGTCTGGAGTACGAAACGTTAGCTGACATATAATCCTGGGTATTGGTAACAAGTTATAATTTAGTTAGGAGTAGAATTTAATGATCAGATTGGTAATGCCTAATTTAGCTCATGAAGAGCAGGTAATGAAATATCGTGAAGAATTTTTAGTGAATCAAGACAGTATGGATGGAACAGCCGGATTGAGAGATTACGATGATTATAAGTTATGGCTTGATAGAATCAGGAAGAATTCTAATAAGGATACTGCATTAGACGGTTTAGTACCAGCTACAACTTTACTAGCTATAAGGGAGTCTGATAATTACCTTATAGGTATGGTTGATATTCGTCATCAACTTAATGACTACCTCTATAATTATGGTGGTCATTTAGGTTATAGTGTAAGGAAATCCGAAAGACGTAATGGATATGCAACGGAATTGCTTAGAAAAACTTTACCGTGGTGTGCTGAACTTGGTCTTGATAAAGCTTTGGTATGTTGCTTCAAGGACAACATTGCATCTGCTAGAACAATAATTACTAATGGTGGAGAATTGGAGAATGAAGTAATAGAAGATGGTGAACCAGTACAACGGTATTGGATCAATCGTCTGTAGAACACATTGAAGTGTACGCAGATTTGACGGATTATACATCAGCTAACAGCGAACTCCCAACATGGCCTTTTTAATCGGTATGATGGCACATGTCGGGAGTTCACGGAACGTTATATGACATCAATACCTAGTTTGCAAAAATAGATTTTAAATTGAAAGGAAAGTTTTAATTATGAGAAAGTTTTTGATCTTAATGATAGTGATTTTACTATTTACTGGATGTAGTTATGATTCAAGAATAAATGATAATTTAGAGGCGTTAGCTTTTGTATTGAATGAGGAACCTATAAGTGATATAAGTCTTAAAGAATTGTTCGGAGAAGTTATAGGAAATGAGAAGGGTATAGGAATCACAGGTTTCAATGTCTCTATAACACCTGATGGTTATGTTAATTCACTTAATATTTCTTTTTCGGATAGTAAAATGAATGACGAGGTGACTTATGTTTATAGAAGATCAGAGAAGATATCTAATAGCTATAAGCAGAACGATGTTGAAAGTATTGGATTACATACTGAAAGATTAACCGTACTTGATTTATTTGATAATAATGTTAAATTGGGCAATACAGATATGGAACCAGAGGAATTGATGATTTATGAATTGATGTCACCATCTGAAATATCAATTTCAGTTAATGAGGGTGATGTTGTTGATGGAAGTTTTATACAGGAGACCATGGATGTTGTAGGGATTGCATTTCATTGTTATAAGAGCCCAGTTGATAAGGATGATGGCATTATTATAAATGTTACTACTGACTACAAGTAAAGCGTCGTGGTTCGTAGTGAATCGTATGATTGACATTTGTGCGAATCTTCGGTAGTGACGTCATATAACAGTACCTTCCCACAAGGGTCGCAGATGGCGAAGGGTATCACATATTCAAGGTTATCAAAGGTTTGGAATCAATGAACCATCGAAGTCACGCGACCACATCCAGCCAGCTAAGCCCGTCGGGCCGTCAGTTGCATTAGTCACCCTGAAGGGTTCTTTGAAGTAGGACACTTCGACTATGTCTCAGTTAAGACTTCAAGATGACATTAGCAACAGACTCTAAGCTGCCAGGACGTTGGGAAGCCGGAACGTTAGAGCAATAATATGCTGGTTATAGAAAGAACATTTAAAGTTGAATGTTATTGAGGAGAGTTATGGATAGTAGTATCAAAGATTTGTTTGAATTGAACGATGATAAGGAGAATTTCGAAGTCCCTGGTGGTTGGAAGAGATATGACTATAGCAAGGCTTACATGAAAGCTCTTAAATTAAAGCAGAGTATTGAGAGCTTAATAGGTGATTCCTGTTTTATGGATTCTAGGCATTCATTGAAGAAAGTGAATTATTTAGTTGATATTGAACTTCCAGATTCTGTTCTGATGAATAAAGATGAAGAAGCGAAGATTCGAATCAGTCATTTTGGCTCTATGGTAACAATTATAGGTAATAAGAAACATGATGGTTTAAGCATTCGGGATGATTTTCAGGATGAAATTTTGAAACTCATAAATTCACGTGAGTATATACGGATACCAAATGAATCTTTATGGATTAAATATCCGAAGAGCCATATTTTTCAGAAAAGAAAGTTTAAGAACTGGGGACATCGATTTTTTGAGCAGCTATGAGGATTATTATTCACTAATTTAAATAGAATAATAACAGAGCAGTTAGAAGAATTAGCAGAAAATGAAAATATCTGAAGGCTGACGCATATTACTGCTCCTAACATAGTATTGCCAACACTCTATCTGCTAACCGAGTCGGGGTCGCATTAGCCATTCGCAAGGCTCACAGGCATGAGCACACCCTGTAAGCAGATTGGCGTGGTCAATACAGGACGTTATGTGCAATAATCATTCTGGGTAATAGAAAAGACCACCCTTTAGTAGTGGTCCTTGCATGAGGTAATGACAAGTTTTTCGTCATCGATTTTATAAATTATTCTATGTTCATCATTGATCCGGCGACTCCAGTAACTACTTAGATCATGTTTCAACGGTTCAGGTTTACCAATACCATGTGAGAAGCCATCTCGCTCAATGCTTTTGATGAGTTTATTAATTCGTTTTACCATTTGTTTGTCAGTTTGTTGCCAGTATAGATAGTCATTCCAAGCGTTGTCGGTGAATATTTTAATCATCTATTAGCTCTCTTTCCGAGTATTTGCCTTGCTCGTATTGATCAATACCATCTTTGATTTTCTGGTATCTTTCTGGATTACTAAAGATGCGGAAGTTTTCCATCATATTGTTGTATTCGGCTTCTGACATCATTACTATGTTTTCGCCACGTGAACGAGTTACGATAATAGCTTCGACGTCTTCTACTACTTTGTCACATATTTCTTTGAAGTGGCTACGTACTTGGGAACTTGTAATAGCGATCATATAATCACCTCCTAGCTATATTGTACCATATGTTGTACAAATGTCAATCGCACAATTTATAGTGTAGTGGGAGCTGACGAATGATTACTGCACATAACAGCGAGTTGACGATATGGGCTTTGAATAAGGATGGATACCACACATAGTCAACTCATAGAACGTTAGCTGAAATAAAAGTCAGCAATCGACATATATTGAAACAATAGTACATTTGTATTTAGCAGGGTAAGAGATAGACACATGGAAGTAATTAGAAATTCAAGGGATGAAAATATATAAAAGTGGAACACAGCGTAAAAATTAACCGACAGATGAAGGGAGTTATGATGAAAGTAGTAATTTTTGATTTTAACGGAACATTGTTATGGGATACACAACTACATAATAGAGCATGGGATCAATTTCTTGAGAAACATGGCATTCAGATTTCAGATGACGAGAAAGATCATAAAATACATGGAAGACTTAATAGTGAGATACTAAAAGATTTGTTTGGTGATAAATTAACAATGGATATTATAACGAAGTATTCTATTGAGAAAGAGTTAATATATCAAGATATTCTTATAGAGAACGGTTTGACATTGGCAAAAGGCGTTGTTGAGTTGTTTGATTATTTTAAGAAGAGAAGCATTCCAATGGCAATTGCAACAGCTTCTGGGAAACTAAATGTGGATTTTTACATCAAGATATTTGACTTGCACCATTGGTTTGAATCATCACACATTGTTTATAACGATGGTAGCATGAGAGGAAAGCCATATCCTGATATTTTTGAGAAAGCCATTAATATCCTTGGAGCAAAACCTGAAGATGTGATTATTCTTGAGGATTCAATCGCGGGGATTAAAGCAGCAGAGGCAGCAGGTGCAGGAGAGATTATTATAGTGAATTCATGTAATGGCAATTATGAGAATTATTCTAACAAGTACCTAATTATTGATACCTTAGAAGGTCTGAAATTGATTGGTTGTGTGGACTTTTATATCACCTAACACGCGTTTTACGACATTATTCATTTCGGTAGTGATCACTATTTTACAGTATTATTTCATTGTTTTGGAGGTTAGACATGAAAGACATAAAATTGATTAAGCCAAGTTTAGTATATCAATCAACTTTTCTTGATTTTGTTAAAGATGTGAAGGAAAGTGGTTATGAATCATATACGCACTACGTCAAAGCTGAAAAAAATTTTTCTGAATTTATTAATGAGCTTATTGATATGAGTGAAGGCGTTAATATTAAAGAAGGGTGGGCACCTTGTAGTAGTTATTGGCTAATAGATAATAATGAAGAAGTAATTGGAGTAATTAGAATAAGACACAGAGTAGATAATGATTCTTTAGAGATGGCAGGTCACATTGGATATGAAATAAAAAGGTCCAAAAGAAAAAAAGGCTATGGCCAAAGGCTGCTTGAATTAGGTTTGATTGAGGCAAGAAAGATCGGATTGCAGAAAGTACTGATAACATGTGATGAAGATAACGTTGCCTCAAAACGAATGATTGAAAAATGTAAGAGTAAGTATAAGAAAAGTATTTTTGATGAAGAATCAGGGAAAAATATACTTCAGTATGAAGTTGATACTGTTTATGAGTAGTGGACGGGGTCAATGAATAAAATCGTCTAACAGCGAGTTGACGATATAGGCTTTGAACAAGGATGGATACCACACATCGTCAACTCACAGGATCTTAGGTGAAATAAACACTCTGGGTAGAACGGAGAACTGTAACTCATTTGCTTTACATATTGCCAACAATGTATTACAATTATAGTGAAAGGAGTGATATTATGTCTACCAAGAGTATAAGTTTTAGAATTGATGATGATCTTAAAGAGGAAGCGGATGAAGTATTAAAGGACATTGGTCTGAATATGACATCAGCATTAACACTTTTTCTGCAACAAGTAGTTAATAAGAGGTCTATTCCGTTTCCTTTGGAGGCTTCTGACCCATTTTATAGCATCGAGAATATAGCAAAGCTTGACGCAAGGATAAGAGAGTATGAAGACGGGAAACTAGAAGAACATACATTGATTGAGGTGGAATAGTGAAGCTATTATGGTTAGAGGGAGCATGGAAAGAATACCTTGAATGGCTTCAAAAAGATAAAAAGACATTTAAGAAGATCAATGCATTAATAGAAAGTATCCAGAGTAATGGATATAGATCTATAGGAAAGCCTGAGCCATTGAAAGGAAACTATAGCGGTTGGTGGAGTGTAAGAATTAATAATAAGGATCGGCTTGTTTTTAAGATAGAAGATGATAACATTGTAATTCTGCAATGTAGTAATCATTATGATGACAAGTAGATGAATATGATTGATTATACTTTAAGGTTATCTTAGGCTGACGAGTGTTTCCTTCACCTAACAGCGAGTTGATGACATGGACAAGAAATTGGAAGGATGTCCACGTCATCAACTTGCAGAGCGTTAGGCAACATTCATAACTTAGTACAATAAAAAACCGCCATAATCGGCGGCTATTGTTACAATAATTTCATAAAGTCCTATAAGGAGATGCTGGCTTGTTCAAGTGTACTCTTTAAAGTTCCTTTTGCAATTTCTGAATGCATTGGAATTATTAAAACTCGTTGTGGTATTGAATCATTTTTATATTTTCATGACTGCCTTTTTGAGATACTTTTTCAAATCCAATTTTTGATAAGGCTTATATAATCTCTTTTGGAGTTAGTATTGGATATTTAGATCCCATTATATTGCAACCTCCAATGTTGTAACAAATATTTGATGGTGTTCTATATCAGCCACATCATCTTCATAATACAATTGTATAGCTTCAGTAAGATTGGAGATTGCTTCTTCTATAGTTATTCCTTGAGAAGCAACATTATTTTCAACACATTTTGCGACAAACCAATCATCTTCTTTTTGAATGATTGCAGTGACTTGTACACTCATGGTACACCTCTTTTTAATAAGTGATTGTATTTGATTTTATTATATCATGGTAGAAGAGATTTGAGAAGAATTGTAGTTTTAGATGTAGATAAATCGGAAATTAACTAGGGTTTTCGTTAGGAACATCGCCTAATAGCATGTTGACAATACTCTATCTGCTAACCGAGTCGGGGTCATATTAGTCGTTCGCGAGGCTCACAGGCAAAAGCTCACCCTGTAAGCAGATTGGCGTCGTCAACTCACAGGACGGACGTTATGCACTATTCAGAATCTCGGTTATAAGAACGTTGAGTAATTTTGTTTTGATGAAAGAATTCTATGTATGCGCACTTCTTTGAGTGCTTGGATTGGAATATAAAATACAATATATGAGTCGATTATTAGCATTCTATAACCCTTTTTTCTGAGTTCAAATTCATTGAGTAGCGTGCCAAGGAAAGGAAATTGACTTAGTTTACCAATTCTGTCAGATATTTTTTGAATAAAGTTTTCAGCAGCAATTGGATTATCTTTTGAGATGTAGTCAAGTATCGCATATGTATCATTCATTGCAGTTTCCTTGTAGACGACATTAAAGCTAAGTGACATAATACTTACCTCTAAGTTCTTTCATAAAATCATCATGTGAGATAGATGGTGAATCAGATGCATACTCGGCTTCTGCAACAGATAATTTTTGGTATAAGTCAAGTTTATCTTGAAGTGTTTCAAAGTACTCTATTGATGTAACAACTAAATCGCCTTTACCATTTTTAGTGATATAAACGGGTTCGGAATTTTGATGACATATTTTGGATATTTCATTGAAGTTGTTACGTAAATCTGAAATAGGATGAATTTTTGGCATTGTGTCACCTCACTTTCATTATTATGAGTATATTATATCATAATAATGATAAATAAAACAGTCTTGGAAATAGTCAATTCTAAACAGCGTATAACTGCGAGTTGACGACATGGCCTTTTAATCGGACGGTTGACACATCGTCAACTCACAGAACGTTAGCTGAAATAAACATATCGGTTACAGAAAACCTAAGAAATCTTGCCTAGATGAAAGTATACGAATTATACTTACAGTTTCAGTATTTTTATCAGGTTTATAAAAGACTATATAAGAAGATACAACTAATAGTTTGAAACCACGTAACCTTAATTGTGAATCATTAGGAATACTTCCTTTATATGGAAATTCGGATAGTGATTGGATGGCATTATCAATTTTGTCAGCCATCATATAAGCTGCATCGATGTCGTCATCTGATATATAGTCGATGAGTGATGCAAAATCAGATTTTGCAGTAGGAGTATAGTTAATCATGTAGTTGTTTGGCATCAAGTTGACTCCTTATATCTGATATAACCTCATTATGAGGAATTGTTGCAACTCCATTCACTAATTCAGCTTCAGCAATAGCAAGTTTTTCGTAGAGATCAAGTCTTGCTTGCATACGTTCAAAGTATTTCATACTAGTAACGACTAAATCACCCTTACCATTTTTTGTTATATACACGGGTTCAGTATCTTGGTGACAGATTAAAGATATTTCGTTGATATTATTTCTTAAATCAGAAATCGGTAATATTTTTGGCATTATTTTCACCTCACATATTTTTGTGTATTAATTATATCATAATTAGTGGTGAAATAATACACTAAATTAGTGATGAGTCAATAGTTCACATCATCTAAAAGCGAGTTGACAATATGGAATTTGAATAGGGAAGGATACCACACGCCTTCAACTCATAGGACGTTAACTGACGTTCATACTTAGTTTATTAGACAAGATTGAAGCTGGTAGAAGAGATATACGTGATGGTAAATTTATATCTCACGAAGAAGCAAAGATAAGGCTACTTAAATCATGAGATTATCGTGGAGAGAGGGCTCTTGAAGATGTCGAGAATTTAAGAGATTACATAGCTAGTGATAATACCTTTTATGCTGAAGTATTTATTAATAGGATTATTGATGTAGCCGAAAAGCAAATAAAATATCCAAAAATGAGGAGAATCGTACCAGAGTATGGTGACGATAATATCCAAGAAGTTCTATACAGAGATTATAGAATTGTATATGAGATAATGGGGAGAAAGATATTGCTCGTATTAATCATATAGGGAGTAGTGCTGTTAATGGTTTATTATCAAAACCTATAGTTGATATTTTATTGGAACTTAAGGATGGGTGTAATCTGGATATAATAATAGATAGGATATTAGATGAAGGATGGACTTTAATGTCGTCCCAAGAAGAACCATATATGAGTAAGGTATTTAATAAAGGATATACAAAACACGGATTTGCTGAAAGAGTCTATCATTTACATGTACGTCTTGCAGGTGAATGGAATGAATTGTACTTCAGAGATTATTTGATTGATTGCAAAGAGGTAGCTGAAAAATATGGTCAAATTAAATCAGAATTGATTGATAAATATAGAAATAATAGAGATGGTTATACGGATGCAAAATCGGACTTTATATTACAGCATACTAAAGATGCAAGGAAAAAGTATGGCAGTAGGTATAAGATGTAATTAATTACTAGGTTTAATTGTGGATTGCCTGGTATATCGATATTATGATATAATATGTATATATTATAAGGAGGTGCGATTATGCCAACAATTAGACCAAGTTCAGATTTGAGGAATAAGTATAGTGAGATTTCTGAGTTTTGCCACGAGTACAATGAACCAGTATATATAACTAAGAATGGTAAGGGAGACCTTGCTGTTATGAGTATCGAAGCATATGAACGGATTGTAGGGAAGTTTGAGTTAAGGAAGCTATTGATGGAGTCTGAAGCTGATATCAAAGCTGGACGGGTATCAGATTTAGATGGTTCATTTGACAGAATCAGAGAGAGTTATTGATATGGAGACATATCAAGTAGTACAGACCCAGATAGCTGAGAATGATATCATTGAGATAGCCAGATATATTACTCATGAGCTGTTTGATCGAGATGCAGCAGATAGACTTGTAGATGAATTTTATGCAGCAATGAGATCGCTTAGAGAGATGCCGCAAAGGCACGAAGAGATTAAAGATGAGGATTACATTATACCAGAAGGAATCAGACGTTTTGGTATAAGGCATTATGATATATATTATTCCTGTGATGAGGTAGCGAGAGTAGTCTACATAAGACGAGTATTATATTCTAAAAGAGAATGGCAGAGGCTGGTATAGCTCTGTCTAAAGTTTATCTAGAGCCGCCGCAATCAACATCATCCAACAATATGTTTGCGACAGGTACAGGAAATTGGAAGGATGTCAATATCGCAAAAACGGAACCGTTAGACGACATATTAACTTTCGGATAGAAAAGAGAGGTACCATTAATTGGATGATGTAGTTATCAGTTTGGCAGAACATTTGAATAAGGAAAATATTTTATGGGGTATAGGTGGTTCATACTTATTAAAGGAACATGGTATTGTTGATGAAGTTCATGACTTGGATATCATTGTTTCTGAGGAGGATGTGAAGAAGACCATCGAGATTCTTGATTCTATAGCTGAGAGGAAGACTATACCAATAAAGAATGAATATAGAACGAAGCATTTCCATATATATTCTTACAGAGGTGTGAGTATTGATGTGATGTCTAATTTTCGAATTGAGCATGATAATGGCGTTTATGAGTTCTTGTTAGATGATCAGTCGATAGTTTTTAAAAAGCAGAAACAGGGAGTAGTTATACCCTTTACAAGTTTAGAAGATTGGCCATTGCGTATAAATTGATGAAAGGAAGAGAAGAAAAAGTCGAGCTGATAGAGAATTATTTTAGAACAGAAGGTTTGAATCACAGACAACTTCTAGAAAGAACAATTAAACAAGAAATGCCTGAAGAGATTAGAGAGTATATTAGGAACATACTTAAGCAAAAGTCAAGTTAGCTAAGACTGTCAAGCTAATACGGCATCTAACAGCGAAGTTGACGATATAGGCTTTGAATAAGGATGGATGCCACACATCGTCAACTCACAGGACTTATGCGTAATTAATCACTTAAATAGAATTAAATAACTGGAGATATAATAATGATTAGAGAAATAAATGCAGAACAACAAGAAATAGATGCTGTGATGAAGATTTGATTAGATTCAACAATTAAAGCTCATAGTTTTATTGATGAGGATTATTGGCGTCAAAGTTATGATACTGTAAAAAATGTTTATTTACCTCAGAGTGAGACATTTGTCCATATTGAGGAGGGAAAAATTGTTGGATTTATCAGTGTTATAAATAAGGAATATATTGGTGCATTATTTATAGACGTAAATCAGCAAAGCAGAGGGATCGGTAGACAACTTATTGAATTTGCTAAAGAACAATACCATGAATTAAAATTGACAGTATATAAAGACAATGACCAAGCGGTTAGATTTTATAAGAGTAATGGTTTTGTGATAATTACTGAGCAGTTAAATGAAGAAACGAGTAAACCAGAATATATCATGAATTATAAAGCCTAGAACATCGCGATTAACTACGCCGAATACGATGATTAGCGACATGCCAGTCTTCGGATAGAGTGTTGCACTAGGATTTATATAGGTGTTTGATTATAGAGAGTAGAAGATGAACAGGCACGATCGCGAATCACGGGAACGTTAGCAGATATATATACTAGATTACAAAAAAAATAAGGCCCATCTCTGAGCCTATAATTTATGCATAATGATGGTGTTCAAGTTCCTTGCTTAAGAGATATACACATAGTTGATTCATGCTAATACCTTCTTGTTTAGCTTCTTCTGCCAATTGCTTATGAAGTGATTTAGGAATACGTAATTTAAAGTTTCCAGAATATGCAGACGCTTCTTTTGGTTCTGGTATAGTAATATTGTTTTCTACAGCAGTTTCTAACCAGGCAATTTTAGCGTCATCAGCCATTTTGTGAATATCTTCGAAGGATGAAGCGACTGTCATGCAAGCTTTTAAGTCTTGATACTCAGCGTAATAGCTACCATCATCTTCTTGAAGAATTGTAAGAGGGTATTTGAGGTTAAGGTAATAATTTAAATCTTTCATAATCTTACTCCTTTTCAATTAGATTGAGCTCTTCCAAGAGAGCCAACACTTTTTTTATATAGATTGTTTTAACGGGTTTATGCTTTGGGATTGTAAGGATAGTTCCCTTGTATATGTAAGTATAATGTGAAGAACCACCTTTTGGGGCACGTTCTTTGAATCCGAAATGTAATAGTAAAGATTGAATGGTTTCAAATTTTGCATTAGTAGGGTTATTTTCGGTTTTTGTAGTAAATTATCATGTTTACTCATAAGTACCCTCCTAAAGTTATTATAAGTGGTGTCATATATGGTGTCAAATGGCAGTTCTGCAAATATATCTGCTAACAGCGAGTTGACGATATGGGCTTTGAACAAGGATGGATACCACACATCGTCAACTTACAGGATGTTATGTGAAAAATATTACTATGTTTTTATAATTTACTAAAAGGGGAGATATATAATGAAATATTTTAAAAAGTTGGTAGGGAAAGAGATATATTTATCACCAATGAATCCGGATGATTATGAGATTTATTGTGAGTGGATTAATGATTTAACAACATGTATTCCATCCGGTATAGCAACTAATAATTATACTTTATATCAAGAAAAGGATGCACTAAAAAAGATTTCTGAAGGTCAGGCATTTGCGATTGTAAAACTTAATAATGATGAAGTGATTGGTAATTGCTCACTACTTGATGTTAATAATATACATGGAACAGCTGAACTGGGTATTTTTATTGGTTCTGATCAAAACAGAAATAAGGGTTATGGGACAGAAGCCTCTAAACTTTTGTTAAACTATGGATTTAAATTATTAAATCTTAATAATATTATGATACGTGTCTTCGGATTTAATCAAAGAGCACTTAAATCTTATTTAAACATTGGATTTAAAGAGTTCGGTAGAAGAAGAGAAGCGTTTCTAATTAATCAAAGTTATTACGATGAAGTATATATGCAATTACTTAGAAAAGATTTTAGAAGTGATGTGTTAGACAAACAGATTAATGATGTCATTAATTTATCATAGCTATTCAAGGCTTCCGTAATATATTTCACATACCAGCATTGCCAATACAATCTGCTAACCGTTTCAGGGTCGCATTAACAGTTCGCAAGGCTCACAGGCATGAGCTCGCCCTGTAAGCAGATTGGCGTCGTCAACACACAGAACGTAATGTGAAATTACGAACTAGATATTAAGAAAAATCAAGAAAGGAAAATGATTATGAATTCGACTGTAGTTGTATATTATTCAAAAGATAACAATACTCGAACTGGAGCAAAGATTTTAAGCGATAGAATAGGAGCAAAAATAGTTGAGTTAACAGAAATAAGGAAAGGAAATTTTATTCAAGCGCTAACTAAAAAGAGTTCAAAACTTACAGGAGATCCATGGGGTGAGATAAAAGATGCTAAGATAATATACTTAATGTCACCAATATGGGCAAGTAATGGTGTTCCAGCCGTGAACGCTTTTTTAGATAAAGCAGATTTGACAAATAAAGAAGTAACAATAATAACATTTCAACAATTTGCAGATTTAAGAAATAGCGATAATGTTCATAATTATTTTAGAAATAAGGTTCAAGATAAGAAGGGAATTGTATTAGATTGTTATGCATTTTTAGGTGGTAAGATGGGACATTGTGCAGAAGAAGTTTATATTAGGAGACAGATAGATAAATTATTTCCTACAGAATGGTAATTTCAGATTACAGGCTATTTCCGTTCGTAGCTCCACATAAACGACAATTCCCATCATGCCCCGACCATAATCGTCTGGGGAAGCTGAAAAAGTCTTTTTTATTATTTCATTGGTTTTGGCAACAATTGTAATTGTAGTATCTCTTTGCGGATTAATTGGAGTTGTTGACGGTAGTATTTCTAACTATATTGCCCAACCACTAATGGGGATTGTAATAGCCATTAATGGAAAACTTGTTTTTAAAGAGAACAAAATGGCTGCTATATTTTCATTATGTTGTGCTGTTATTATTTTTATTTTGTATATAATTACAATAGCTGTTTAGTATTAAGTTCATAACAATTAGATAACAAGAGATTTCGGTGTACAACATCATCTAACAGCGAATTGCTGCCATGATGAGGCGGATGGAATATCACGTCGTCACCTAACAAGGAATATGAGAAGATATAAGAAACTATTTTTGCTATGAATTCTTGGAATTATATAGAAAATAAAAATACTTGAACAGAAACTTTAAGACCAGAGAGGGATTAATAATGTAGTAAAAACTTAAAAAAATCATTAAGATATTAACAATAATCATTGCTATTATTTATAGTTAAAAGGGGGAGAAAATGAAAAGGATTATTACATACGTACTTTATATAACAGGTCTATTATTACTCGTATTTTATGGCAACGCTTACCAGGAGAAAATGCGAATTATATCAAGTCAAGAATCAAACTTTATACCGATTCTACTAGTAAATAGCATCTATTCTATTATTATCGGAATATACATAGCTTTACCAAATTTTATAAAAACAATTTCAAAAACTGGCAAAGTACATATTGATTGGTTGAAAATATTCTTAATAGGAATCCCCACATTTATAATTAGCGCTTCGGGTGTCTTATTTCACTATTTACGCCCAGTTGAATTAACTTCAATATATTATTGGATATTCTCCAGATTTTCCACAGCGGGTACTTCGTTAATTGCAGTAGTTTTTGGACATACGTTATTAAGTTCGATTGTCAAAGAAGAGAAAGACGAAAGCGTTTATGGAAGAAAAAATAATATAGCAAAAATCATTACCTTATCAATACTGGCAATTTTTTTAATTTATATTTCTTTTATAGGAATAATTCACCCACCAAAACTTGTAAATGTTAATGCAACTATAGTAACAGATGATCAAACGCAAGGCTATACAATGGAAGATGGGACTGTAGTTGGACTCGTGATGACTGAAATTGTGTACATGTTTGAATTTGAAAATCTGCCTACTATTAGAAGAATAGGCGAACCTAATAGTGGCAACATAATTAGGGTTGAACCTAAAGATAACCTTGAAAAGTTATTAGTAGATGTTAAATTTGATAGTCCAGATGTAGCAGGATTTAGTACGAGCGGAAACATAACAGAAGTTAGTTTTAATTATGCTATTGGGTCCATCGATCCTGGAGGAAATTATCCAAATAAATACCCACCATCTCAAGAAATGCTTAATAAGATAAGGGATTCTCTATATGATGCTGAATTAGTTTTTGAACTTGAAGGAAAAAAGACAAAACGATATAATTTAGTAGATTATAAGAATGAATAACAACGACATTGTTAAGCTTAGGAACGTTATCTGGCATAATAGAAATTATTATTTATATTATACGTTTGATGTTTCCAGATCCAATAGAAGCGGGGAGAAGGATTATGCAGCATCGCAAGATTGATAGATCAAAAAGTTTCAAGGTTTTTCTTTTGATGATGTATCTGGCTTTTATAAGTTATTTTGGATTCATTTCTAAGATTGCAGGTAGAACTCAGTTACATAAAAATAAATTAAACCTTATACCTTTCAATACGGTTTTGCAATATTTTTCGTTTACAGATATATCTGATTTACTAGATTTTGTAATCAATATCTTTGGTAATTTAATTGTTTTTATGCCAGTTGGCATGTTTATACCGGTATTTTTTGGTGACAGAATATGGTCAAGTAGAATTACATATGTCTTAATAATTGGATTTCTCTTCAGTCTAGGTGTTGAATCGACTCAATTAATCACGTCAGTGGGAGTGTTTGACGTGGATGATTTGCTACTTAACACAGTGGGTGCATTAATTGGATGGTATCTATATAGACACATATGGAAAGTAGGAAATAATTATAAGAGGACAGAATCAAAAAAATAGGTGTAAAAGAAATCAACATAAAGGATAAAGGTAGTAGAAGATATGGATAACGTAATAGTAAGGCGACCAAATATTGAAGATAAAGAAGAGCTTAATAAGCTGTTTGATATTGTAATAAAAGATACATTTAGAAAAAATAATCTTGAGTATTTAGTCGAGATGATTGAGGAAGAGATTGAGTCAAAGATAAAGTATCTAGAGCAAGATTTTGAAAGTGACGGAAAAGAAAGATATTTTCTGATTGCTGAAATTGATAGTGAGATTATTGGGACAATTGAATATGGAGCATCTAGTGAGTTAATAGAGAGGTGTACCGATGGAGAAATAAAGGACATGATTGAGCTAGGAACAATATTTGTTCTCCCGGACTATCAAGGGAATGGGATTGGTAACGTATTGATTAATAAAATTGCAAATGAATTAAATAAGAACGGAATTGATGAAATCTGCCTTGATAGTGGGTATAAAACAGCACAAAAGACATGGACGAAAAAGTTTGGGAAAGCGCAGTATCAGTTGAAGGATTATTGGCTTAAGGATAATGATCATATGATATGGAAGGTGAACATCAGTGAGGAAGAATTAATTAACCTTGATTTGGAGGAAAATACATGAATAATCAAATTAAATTATCAAAAGAAAAACGTGAAGATATGATTGCGTTAATCAAAGCATATTTTTTGAAAGAAAGGGACGAAGAACTTGGAGATTTGGCATCTGGTTTTTTCTTGGATTTCATTACCGAGAACTTGGCAGCAGATTTTTATAATCAAGGCGTTTGGGATGCTTATACTTATATGAATGTAAAAATCGAAGATTTGTTAGAAATACAGAAGTATTAGCATCGGTGGGGTACAGTATCTAATGTTAGTATTACAGAATGCTTATAGATTGCAAAGAAGCTATCAAGTTCATTTGTATTACACCGAGAGGTGAGGTTAAGTATATAATTAAGATAAATCTAAGGAGATTCAAAGTGAAAACAATAAAATCTTTTTTGGCGATTGATGAAAAATATAAATCGGTAGTCAATAATTATGGAAGCGTCGATGGAATTTATTCAGTTGTTAGCTATGTATTAGTTATGGTGCTTTATTATGTAATGGGTGTGGTATATGCAGAGCATAATCTTTATTTGGGCTATCAAATTAATTTGTTATTAGCCATAGTATGCATGACTTTTGTATTTTCTAGAAGGCAAACAATGGAATCTATTGGGTTTGGGAAACGGAACCTTATTAAATCAATAATATTGGGTACGATCCTATCAACAATTATTGTTTTAATTAATCTCGTTCCAGGTCTTATGGGTGGAAGAGAATTTCAATCTTTCTCAAGATTGGGTTCTCAATTTTTATATTACTTTGTTATTATTGCACTTGTAGAAGAAATTATTTTTAGAGGTTTTATTCAAACAAGAATTTATGGAATAATCAAGAAACCAGTGGTGGCTATTTTATTGACATCATTTATGTTTATGTCAATGCATATTCCTTTTCAGATGGGCGCAGCACATATGGATTTTTTTACATATATATCGAACAATTTTGTGACTCTTATTTTTATATTTGGATGGCATATTATATTTAACTACTTGTATGCAAAGTATAACTCAATAGCTGCGCCGACGATTTTCCATGCTTTTATGGATTGGAGCAACTATTTATTTGTTAGGTAATTGTTATTTTTCTGGCAGTTGGTGATAAATTGAAGACCATTTGCCATTTTGGAGGATTTATATATGATGTTTGCAGATGTAGAAATCAAATTAAAGAAGAAGAATAAAATATTATTTTCTCGTGACAGTGAATGTTTACAAGCGTTGATACAACTCATTCAAAAACAAAATCATAGAACCCTAGTCTTGTGGGCATTGGACTGTGCTAGATTACCTTTGGAACAATTTGAAGCTAAGTATTCGGATGAAACTAGACCCAGAACCTGTTTGAAGCTTTGTGATGCGTGGGCAAGTGGCAAAATCAAAATGCCCATTGCAAAACAAGCCATCTTAGATTCTCATGCAGTTGAAAAAGAGATCAATGACAGGGTATATGGTGCATTGTGTCATGCAATTGGTCATGCTGGAGCTACAGTTCATGTAGAAACACATGCCTTAGGGTTACCTTTTTGTGAATTGACGGCAATAGTGTTAGAATACGGAATAGACAACTTTGCAAAACCAGTCAGCGAAAAGATAGACTATTATTATCAAAGGCTATTGTACTGGCAAGAAAACACAGAAAAGGCTGGACGTGATTGGGCAGGTTTTTTATTAGATGATTCTAGACCCAACAAAAAAAAATACTGAGTGAAAAGAGAAAACAATAAAAAATAAGAATTAGATATAGCAACTCGAAAACGTGTATTGCTTGTGTATTGAGCCCAACAAAAAAAGCAACCTCAAAAAGTTGCTTTTTTATAAAGTATAAAAGTTATATTAATTAATGAATGGTTATAGGGTCGAAACTAAGTTTCATTAAGTTCACATACAATATATAGATTACGTTGATACATTCATAACTATATATTGTATGCGAAAGTTCAACTATATAGTTTTGACACCTTAACCATGAATTCAATAATTAAGCTTCATCACCATCACGCCAAGCTTCGAATTTTTTTATGGTTAGATCTAAAGTCTCTTTGCTGAGTGCGGGAAGTTCGCTACCCCATATAGCTTCAGCTTCTTCATACCCGGCTTTTACAGCATCAAGTAACATATCTGCTTTGGCTGGGTCACCACCGGATAGAGCTTTGGCAAATTCTAGGAAACGATCTGAAGTGGCTTTTGCGCCCCAATAGCCATCCTCTGCCACATCAACCTTTGCTTTTTCAATAGCTTCTGGTGTGATTTCTATTCCAAGTTCAAGGGCAAGATCATCTTCAGTAGACGTACTGTTAATAAGTCTTTGCAAATAGCCTCTAAGTCCACCAAGTTGCTTGAGTGCGCCGCCTTTTACAGTGTCTCTAAATAGGTCAATCAGTCTTTGATCTGTTTCTTCCTTCATGGCACGTACTTTATCCATATCCGGTTTATAATTAGCTTTAGCAGTGCCATCACTGGTGGTATAGTCAACTGCTTTTGTTTCAGCCTTGTCTTGCGATTTCACTTTTTGATCGACGGATTCACGTGTTCTGTTCTGTCTATTGTTTTTGTTTAATTCTGTTAGGTTTGGATTATTTTGTGGGTTATTGATATTACCTATTGTACTCATGAGCTTTCCTCCTTGAAATATGCTACCTATCCGTAAGTTTAATAGTCATCTCCTAGTGTATATCGACATAAAAGCATAAAGAGTTAATGGTTGAATGGGGTTGATTATAAAGCCTAATCAAATTTGAATAAATTATGAATAATCTATTAGAAGTTTATTATAAAAGCTTCATTATATGGACTTATGTAGGTAGGTGTGATAAGTTAATACTACAATGATAATGAAATTAAAACAATAAGACGATGGATATAGATAGAATTTGGAGTTGATGAATATGAAATGTTCAATGTGCCATGTGAACACAGCAATTGTATTTGTAACAAAAATGGAAAATGGTATAGCAAAGCGAGAGGGTCTATGTATTCCTTGTGCCCAAAAGCAAGGCTTAGCACCACTAGATGCAATACTACAACAAACAGGTATGTCGCAAGAAGAATTTGATAATATCAGTGAACAAATGACAGATATTTTTGAAGATGTGGATATGGACCAGCTAACGGAAAGCTTCACAAAACCGGATGAGCATGGTAAGAATCATATATCTAATTTATTTAATTCGGCTTTTGCGAAGAACAATAAAGACGAGGATATGACTTTTAAACAAGCAGAACAGGAAACACAAGATGGAACGGTTAAAACCAAGGTTAAAAAATCAAATTCTCCAAAAAGAAAAAACCTTGATGCCTATGGTATTAATCTAAATGAAAAAGCACTCAACAATGAAGTAGATCGGATTATCGGACGCCATAGAGAAATCGACAGGGTGATTCAAATATTGAACCGTAGAACGAAGAACAACCCAGTGCTTATTGGCGAACCGGGTGTTGGTAAGACGGCTATCGCAGAAGGATTAGCTGTTAGAATTGTAGAAGGGCAAGTGCCAACAAAGCTATTGAATGTTGAGGTCTATCTACTGGATCTGACATCTGTTGTAGCAGGTACACAGTTTAGAGGTCAGTTTGAGACACGTATGAAAGCGATACTTAAAGAAGCAACCTCAGAAGGAAATATAATATTGGTTATTGATGAGGTCCATAGTATCGTGGGTGCAGGTGAAGCAGAAGGTGGCACAATGAATGCTGCCAATATATTAAAGCCGGCTCTAGCTAAAGGTGAGGTTCAGATTGTTGGTGCAACCACTCTTGAGGAATACAGAAAACACATTGAAAAAGATTCAGCTCTTGAAAGACGTTTTCAACCAGTTATAGTGGATGAACCATCCATTGAAGATTCCATTGAAATCATAAAAGGTATTAAGGATTATTATGAAGATTATCATAAAGTGCACATATCCGACGAAGTTATTGTTAAGGCGGTTATGATGTCAGAACGTTATATCAGTGATCGATTTTTACCGGACAAGGCTATTGATGTTATTGATGAAGCCGGATCGAGAGCCAATCTTCTAAATGAAGGCTTGGTAGAATTGGAAGCCTTAAAAAATGAGTTGCAAAAAATTGTAATCGACAAAGAAGATGCAGCTGCCAATGATGATTATGAGAGGGCAGCAGATTGCAAAGTCGAAGAACTTAGACTGAATGATAAGATAGCTAAGATTGAAAAAGAGTGTAAAAACGTTGCTATAACAGAGGAAGATATTGCCTATGTTATAGAAGCATGGACAAAGATTCCAGTTCAGTCCATAGCAGAAGATGAAGCCTACAAACTTATTAATCTTGAGGAACGTCTTCATAGAAGAATTGTTGGTCAAGAGGAAGCGGTCAGAAAACTCTCAAGGGCAACAAGAAGAAGCCGTTCCGGATTCAGTCGAAGGAAGAAACCATCATCTTTTGTATTTGTTGGTCCGACTGGCGTTGGTAAAACTGAACTATCTAAGGCACTTGCAAGCGAACTCTTTGGTAATGAAGAGGCACTCATTCGATTTGATATGTCTGAGTTTATGGAAAAGCATACGGTCTCCAAATTAATTGGTGCACCTCCAGGTTATGTAGGCTATGATCAAGCCGGTCAGTTGACCGAAAAAGTACGTCGCCGTCCATACTCTGTATTGTTACTGGATGAGATAGAAAAAGCGCATACAGATGTGTTTAATCTCTTACTTCAAATACTTGAAGATGGACGGTTAACAGATGGTCAGGGACGTACAGTGAATTTTGAAAATACAGTCATTATAATGACTTCAAATGCAGGAACAAGCCACAAAAACAATGGTATTGGTTTTGGTAATGGAAGTTATGCATCCTTAGAACAAACAACCAAAGATGCTTTAAAAGAAGTATTTAAACCGGAATTTCTTAATAGAATCGATGAAACCATCGTATTTACGGAATTGAGTAAAAACGAGCTGAAAGATATTATTGAACTGATGTTAAAAGATGTATTTAATACAGCAAAAGACAAACGTATGACTCTAAACGTAACGGATGAGGTTAAAGCATTCATCTTTGATAATGGTTATGACCCCAAATTTGGTGCGAGACCTTTAAGAAGAGCCATTCAGAAGTACGTTGAAGACGAGTTAGCGGAATGCTATATTAAAGGTCATATAAAAGAAGGTGACCATATTGAAGTCTATATGGAAGAGGATGGTCCAAGGGTAAGGGTTCAAAATCCAAGCTAGCCGGAACATATTTCTCAAATCATATCTAGGCGGTATAACATAAGAATAAATATAACTCAAAGAAGGATCAATATCTCACCCAAGGTGTGAATTGTTCCTTCTTTAATGATTTTAGGTATGTTCAGGAAAAAACAGGAAAAATATGTTAATCAAATATTAAATTTAACATTTTTTATTGACATAATGCACAAAAACATATACTATTTATTATAGTGTTAATATTAGGTGAAGACTGTGTTGCCAAAGAATTAGATATTAACAATGGGAGGCTACAATGTTTGGAGACATTATTTATGTTGAGAGAAAACCCATACTACTTGGGTCAACTAAAGTGCGTGAAAATGAATACTCTAAATGGATTGATAAGCTGATATTTAGAACGATGAGTTATCGACATTTTGGTATTGAGGTAGAAAACAATTATGTTATACACTTTCATGCCAATAGCTTTCATATGAGAAAACATGCAGAAATCAAGAAGGTTTCTATGGAAACTTTTTTATTGGGTGGGGAAAAGGTAATCATGCATCATATTAAAGACAGTTATGCAAGAGAACGTATTGTTACAAGAGCGTATAGTGCCCTAGGAAAAAGAGAAGAGTGTTATAGCATTAACAAGAATAATTGCGAGCACTTTGTATATTGGTGTGCAACAGGCAATCCTTATTCAACACAAACTTATTTTATTAATAAGGGACAAGATGTATGGATGCTTAGGAAAAAAGTGGTTCCATTTACCGTTAAAACAAAAAATAGAACTTTAAGACTCAGTATGGATATTTATAAAAGAATTCTAAGAAGAGCATAAGAAATATTGAAAGTTATTACATTCGTAATAGCTTTTTTTATTTCATATAGAATATATTGATAGAACTTATCATTTACAAAGATAAAACCTGTGATATACTATTAATAAAGTTTAAGGTTTAGTAAGAGAAAATAAAGTAAAAGAACTCAACATGCATGCAAGGAGGTTAAATATGAAAATCGGATTAATAGGACTTGGGAAAATGGGTTATAACTTAGCCCTTAACATGCGTGACAAAGGACTAGATATAGGTGTTTATAACCGTAGTAAGGAACCACGAGAAGAAATAAAAAACGAGGGTGTTCAAACTTTTGATACAATTGAAAGCTTGGTGGATTCTTTGGAATCACCCAAAGTGGTTTGGATTATGGTTACTGCCGGTCCTGCTACAGAGGCCATTATTGAGCAGGTTACACCATTATTATCACCAGGTGACATTATTGTCGATGGCGGTAACTCTCGGTTCTCTGATACCCTTAGAAGAGGTGATGCACTTGAAGAAAAGGGTATATATTTTGTAGATGCCGGTACATCAGGTGGAACGGATGGGGCTAGATACGGTGCTTGTATGATGGTTGGTGGTGACGAAAAAGCCATTGCAGTTTTAGAGCCTTATTTCAAAGTTCTCAATGTTGAAGAAGGTTATCTGCACTGTGGGAAACGAGGATCCGGACATTATGTTAAAATGGTACATAATGGCATTGAATATGGTATGATGCAAGCTGTGGGAGAAGGACTTGAGATAATTAGAAGGTCGGAGTTTGACGTGGATTTTGAAAAAGTTGCAAATGTATGGAACCACGGATCTATTATCGCAGGGTATCTTATGCAAATGACGAAACAGGCTTTTGAAAATAATGGTATGTTAGAAGATATCATTCCACGAATTGATGCTTTAGGAGAAGGACAATGGACAGTAGAAGAAGCAATAAGGCTTGGTGTGTCTGCACCGGTCATTACCCAATCTTTGTTTATTAGAAACGCTTCTAAAGATGAGGGCAAATTCTCAGATCGTGTGGTTGCAGCACTCAGAAATGAGTTTGGTGGTCACGCATTACACAAAAGGTAGGTGAATGTATGGAGAATCAAAAGGTAATATTTACTATATTTGGTGGGACAGGTGATTTAACATATTACAAACTGATCCCTGCTTTTTATCAATTGTTCTTAGGCGGTCGTATATTAGATGATATGAGTATCATTGTACTTGGAAGAAAGAATAAAGATTCAGCATCTTATAGAAAAGAAGTTAAAGAAGTTCTAATGAAGAAAGTAACCAATTATAATGAAAATGCATTTGTAGCCTTTAGCTCTAAGTTACATTATTATGAAATGAATTTTGAAAAAGCGGAAGAATATGAGGGATTAAATACCTTTATAGACAGTAAAGACTGCCCTAATCGCATTTTCTACTTTGCTACGGCACCCACTTACTTTCCGTTTATATCTGAGCAACTTAAGGATAAGAAGCTTTTAGATGTCAAAGGTTATGCAAGAGCCATTTTTGAAAAACCCTTTGGTTATGATCTAGAATCGGCTGAAAAAATCAATGCAACTGTATCAAAGATCTTCGGAGAGGATCATATATTTAGAATTGATCATTATCTTGGAAAAGAGATGATTCAAAACATTAATACCGTTCGATTTTCCAATCAAATCTTTAGTGCTATTTGGAACAAGGACTCCATTGACAATATTCAGATAACAGTAAAGGAAGAAGACGGTGTAAAAGATAGAGGTGGCTACTATGACAAAGCAGGCGCACTAAGAGACATGGTGCAGAATCACCTAATACAGATTCTAGCGCTTGTAGCTATGGAACCACCAAAAAACTTTAATAATCATAGTGTTAAGGAAGAAAAAGTCAAAGTTATTCAGAATCTGAGCATTCAATCGGAGTTGGAAAGTCATACCAATCTTATATTTGGTCAATACGAAGGGTATAGAGATGAAGTCAAGGTAGACCCAGACTCTAATACGGAAACTTTTGTTGCCATGAAATGCTTTGTAGATAGTACGAGATGGGAAGGTGTTCCTTTTTATTTGAAGACGGGCAAAGCATTAGATGAAAGTATAGCAAAAATAGTGATTGAGTTTAAAACGGATGGGTCAAGTACACCAACCAATACTGAAAAAATACCTAATTTGCTTGTTATAAAAATACAGCCGGAAGAAGGCGTGTATATACGTATTAATACAAAAGAACCGCGGAGTGAAAGTAAATTAATGTCCGTCAATCTAAGTTATTGCCAATCCTGTGATATTTTTTACAAATCACCGGATGCCTATGAACGTTTATTATTAGACATCTTAAATGGTGATACAGCTATGTTTACAGGATGGGAAGAAGTGAAAAGTGCATGGGAACTGATTTCAGAAGTCGTAAAAAAATGTCCGGACAAGTCAAAATATCTGGATACCTATTCAAAGGGTTCAGATGGTCCGATTTCATCTCATGATATGTTAAAAAGGGATGGTCGACATTGGTGGCGTGTAGATGATATGACTAATAATTTTGAATAAGATTGGAGATAATATGAAGATATATGATGTATCCATGACCATAGAACCGGATATCATGGTTTATAAGAATTATGAAAGCAAAAAACCGATCTTTAGCAATGCGTCTAACTTCGAGACAGGAAGCCATTATGAAACAGACTTGAAAATGAACCTGCATACAGGTACTCATATAGATGCACCACTACATATGATTAAAGACGGGCTTACTATGGAACATTTTGATCTGGACCGCTTTATCACAAAAGTCAGAGTTCTTGATATGACCCATGTGTCAGGTATGATATCCACAAAGGATTTGAAAGAAAAGGAAGTTTTAAAAGGTGAATTTTTACTATTTAAGACGAAAAATTCATTTGAAGACCATTTTAGCAACCAATTTATATCCTTGTCAGAAGAAGGAGCCACTTATTTAGCTGAACTTGGTATACTTGGTGTAGGAACTGATGGTTTGGGTATTGAGCGGGATCAACCAGAGCATGGCACTCATAAAAGACTTTTTAATGCAGATGTTATGATTATTGAGGGTCTTAGACTAAGGGATATTGAAGAAGGTATATTTGACATGATAGCTTTGCCCCTGAAAATTGCAGATGTTGAGGCATCGCCTGCAAGAGTGGTCCTAATGAAGTAAGTTAGAGTGTAAGAATCGATACAAAGCATCAGGTTCACAATTTTCATTGTGAGTCTGATGCTTTGTTAATTAGTAACGACTAAATTGCTTGGCAGTGGTAACGGGTGTTACGGACGCACGAGGCAACTTGCTTTATAATCATGGTTAAAGAGTCGAAACCATAGATATACTATAATAAAGAAAGAAGGCGTTAAATATGAATGCTTATTTTGACATAAAAGATACAGTCTATAACATAACCCATAGATACGAAGAAGCCATAGCTCTACTTGTGGCTGTTGGTATAGATCAGATGAAGGATGTTGCCCAAAGAGAGACCATAGGAAAAACAATTAGTCTTGAGATGGTATTACAACTTAAGGAAGTCGATGTTAAAACTTTTGAGGATCGATTGGTTGAAGCGATAGAAGAAAATACTAAAGGTGTTGATCAAGGCTTACGTATAAAAGAGAAAAAAGAAAATCCTATGATTAAAGTTGAAGGTGTTTTGCCTTGTCCGGTAAAAATACCCTTAATAGAAGGGTTTGAAAACTGGTTACAAACCCAAGATGAACAATGGGTTCATGACCTGGATTATAACTTCAAAGCGGCGTCAATGGGTGTTGATTGGCTTAAGGGAACGTTAGAAGCATCCACATCTGTCGATACAATATCAGATTTATTTATTTCTGCTGGATTTGACTTATTTTTTGATCGACAATTAATGGGCAAATATAGGGCACAAAATGCCTTTAAGGATTACGCACCAATAAAGGCATATCATCAAGATTTTAATCATGAAGGATTACAACTAAAAGATCCTGCTGGTCATTACGCCATGCTTGGCGTTGTACCGGCTATATTCCTAGTGAATACATCAGAATTAGGAACAAGAAAAGCACCAACTTCATGGAAAGAATTGCTAGAACCGGAATATGAGAACTCAGTGTCTTTACCTATAGGTGATTTTGATTTATTCAATGCGATCCTCTTGAACATATACAAGAACTATGGTGAAACAGGGATTCAAAAACTTGGCAAATCTTTATTAAAAAGCATGCATCCATCAGAAATGGTAAAATCTCATATTAAAAAAACGAACCGGCCGGCTATAACGATTATGCCTTATTTTTTCACAAAGATGATCAAAGCAGGTGGACCGATGGAAGCCGTATGGCCAAGAGATGGTGCAATTATCAGTCCGATTTTTATGTTATCTAAAGCAAGTAAACAGAAAGAGCTTCAGCCGATTATTGACTTCTTCACATCTAAAGAGGTAGGAGAGATCCTCTCACATCAAGGTCGGTTTCCAAGTGTTCATCCTGAGGTAGATAATATGGTTCCACAGACTAACCCATATATGTGGCTGGGTTGGGAATTTATCAATGATAATGACATCGGTCAACTCATCAAAAAACTCGAAGAGCTATTTGATAACAGTAGTGGTAGGAGGCAAAAATGAATCTAGTAACCATATCAGGCCCACCATCATCAGGTAAGACATCGATTATATTAAAAACAATTCAAGCGGTTCAAAACAGGGGATTAAAAGTAGGCGTGGTTAAATTTGACTGTCTTTATACCGATGATGATTTACTCTATGAAAAGGCAGGCGTTCCGGTAAAAAAAGGCCTATCCGGAGCCTTGTGTCCGGACCATTTCTTTGTCAGTAATATTGAGGAAGTTGTGCAATGGGGTAGAAGGCAAGACCTAGATCTACTAATCACTGAAAGTGCAGGTCTTTGCAATCGTTGTTCCCCTTATATTAAGGAAATTCAAGCGATTTGTGTTATTGATAATTTGAGTGGTATTAATACACCAAAAAAAATAGGACCAATGTTAAAATCAGCGGATATAGTAGTGATTACAAAAGGGGATATCGTTTCTCAAGCAGAACGTGAAGTATTTGCCTCAAAAGTAAGTTCAGTAAACCCACAAGCCATTGTTATGCATATCAATGGTTTGACCGGCCAAGGTGCTTATGAGCTCAGTACGCTTCTATATGATGAAAAAGAAGATGTGCTTACAGTCAAAGGTAAGGAATTAAAGTTTTCGATGCCTTCAGCTTTATGCTCTTACTGTCTAGGAGAAACACGGATAGGCGATGACTATCAAATGGGTAACGTAAGAAAAATGGAATTGGGTGAAAAAAATGATTGATGGTAAAATACTTAAGAATATGACTTTGGATGATTTATTGCTTCGATACCCATTTGTAATCACGTATTTTGATAACAATAAGTTGGATATTGAAGGTTATGGTACGATGACCTTTGATGAATACTTAGGACAGTTTGATGAAGATTACGTAGAAACATGGGCAATGGACAAAGACAAAATTAAAGAAGACCTTTTGGCATATATTCTTCAAATGCTTAGTTTTTTAGGATTAAAAGATGAACAATCGGTTGGTTCTATCACCATTTTACCCGGACAAGATAAATCCGGACATAAAGAAGCATTTGAAGCCATCACTATAAAAAGTGGGGATATTGTATCAATTGTCGGACCGACCGGTTCCGGAAAAAGCAGATTGCTGGCAGATATTGAGTGGACGGCCAATTTTGATACACCTACAAAAAGAGGTGTTTTGATTAACGGTGCAATAGCAGATACCAAATGGCGGTTTTCTTCAAGTAATAAATTGGTAGCACAGTTATCACAAAATATGAATTTTGTCATGGACTTAACGGTAGAGGAATTCCTAGAACTCCATGCAAAAAGCCGTATGGTTGAAAATGTGGATCAAGTCATTAACACTATATTGGAATCTGCCAATCAGCTGGCGGGTGAGCAATTTATGAGAACAACACCTGTAACAGCACTCAGTGGTGGCCAATCAAGAGCCTTAATGATTGCAGATACGGCCATACTCAGTACGTCACCGATTGTTTTGATTGATGAAATCGAAAATGCAGGTATAGATCGGAAAAAAGCGCTAAAACTACTGGTAAGCAGTGAGAAAATCGTTCTCATAGCGACCCACGATCCTACATTAGCATTGATGGCGGATCAAAGAATTATAATAAAAAATGGTGGTATTCACAAAATCATTTCAACGGATGATGAAGAAAAAATGATTCTTTCAGAGCTAGAAAAGCTAGATAAGATTGTTGGGAATCTTAGGCATAATCTTAGATTGGGCAATCGAATTGATCAATCCATGTTTGTCTAGATAGACACATAAATGACAAAGAAGAAGTTTATACTGTTTCATGTGGGCTTGTCTTCTTATGTATTGGTCGGTAACATAAGATACCGATTAATTTCTTTAAGTAGGTTATAATTTTATCATAGTTAATCATGATAGATTAGCGAATCAGCCGGTTAAGAGATAAGAATCGGCAATAATAAATCAATTATATGGAGGTATTCTAATGAGTATGTTTTGTTATCAATGTCAAGAAGCAGCAAAAGGAACCGGATGTGATGTTATAGGGGTTTGTGGTAAAGATGAAGAAGTATCAAATCTCCAAGACCTTCTAATTTATTCTACAAAAGGTATTGCAGATATTGTTGTAAAAGGTGGACTCGATATAGCAAGCCTTGGAAAGACCAATGAGATTGTACTGGACAGTTTGTTTAAGACCATCACCAACGCAAACTTTGATCCTGAAGCGATACGTGCACAAATAAGACAAAACCTAGAAATCAGAGATGATCTAAGAAATGTTGTAGAAGCGGATTTTCATGATGCAGCTACTTTCACAGTATCAACGGACGCATCCATGGATGCCAAAGCCGTTTCAGTTGGTGTCCTATCGACTGAGAATGAAGATGTTAGATCACTTAGAGAATTAATTATCTATGGACTAAAAGGATATGCAGCTTATGCGCAACATGCTTTAAACCTAGGTAAAGAAGATAATGACCTTTATGCATTTACATATGAAGCTTTAGCAGCTACCCTTGATGATACTTTATCAGCGGATGATTTGGTGGCACTTACAATGAAAACAGGAGAATATGGCGTGAAGGCAATGGCGCTTCTTGATGAAGCCAATACAACGGCTTACGGCAATCCTGAATTATCCAAAGTTAATATTGGTGTTAGAAATAACCCAGCAATCTTGATTTCCGGTCATGATTTGAATGATATGGAAATGCTACTTGAACAAACCAAAGGTACAGGTGTTGATGTTTATACCCATAGTGAGATGTTGCCGGCTAACTATTATCCTAAGTTTAAAGCTTATGAGAACTTAGTAGGTAATTATGGTAATGCTTGGTGGAAACAAAAAGAAGAGTTTGCCTCCTTTAATGGTCCAATCTTGTTTACAACCAATTGTATTGTACCGCCAAAAGGTGAGACGGTTAAGAGAATTTTTACAACCGGTGCTGCAGGATTCCCAGGGTCTACACATATAGTAACGGATGAAAACGGTCAAAAAGACTTTTCACAAATCATAGAAATGGCAAAAAAGCTACCATCACCTACAGAAATTGAAACAGGAGAAATCGTGGGTGGATTCGCTCATGCACAAGTATTCGCCCTTGCAGATAAAGTTGTAGATGCCGTTAAATCAGGTGCTATTAAGAAATTCTTTGTTATGGCAGGTTGTGACGGCCGTATGAAGGATCGTGACTACTATACAGAGTTTGCAAATGAGCTACCTAAAGACACAGTAATTCTTACAGCAGGTTGTGCAAAGTATAGATACAATAAACTTCCACTTGGTGATATCGGTGGTATACCAAGAGTCTTAGATGCCGGTCAGTGTAACGACTCATACTCACTTGCGGTAATAGCATTAAAGCTCAAAGAGATTTTTGAACTTAATGATATTAATGAACTCCCTATTGCTTATAATATTGCATGGTATGAGCAAAAAGCAGTCATCGTTTTATTGGCACTTCTATCACTCGGTGTCAAAAATATTCACTTAGGTCCAACGTTACCAGCCTTTTTATCACCTAATGTTGCAAAAGTTCTTATTGATACATTCGGTATAGCAGGAATTGGAACCGTTGATGAAGATATCAAATTATTTATGGCATAAGTTAAGCTAACCATATATTATAAAATTAACAAGAAAAGAAGCTCCGCTTCGTTATGAGCTCTGCTCATATTTCTGAACGGTTCGAAAGGAAAGGACCTTGATCGTTAATGCGATGCTTCAACGCATTAACATGACGTAGACTTTCCTAGAGAATAAAAAAGCGCCAATCCGGTATAACTGGATTGGCGCTTTCATGTATTTCTCTAGTATTATTGTAAATCTGCGATTGGTGCCATAATAATACCACGAACAGTTTCAGATAGATTATCTTGTTCTTCTTTGCTTAATAGATGAGGATAGATTGGATCATGAACGATGATACGTACATGATCTTTTGTGATGGCTTTTTTTGCCTCATACATCTTAAATGATCCGTCTATGGTGATGGGAACAATAGGGACACCGGCTTTAATACCTAGCTTTAGACTGCCTTTTCGAAATTCAGCCATCGTGTAGCTCATTGAACGTGTACCTTCAGGAAAGATGACCAAAGTCTTACCGTTTTTTAAATCTTCAACACCTTGTAATATGACTTTCAAAGATTGTTTTAGGTTGCCACGGTCCAAGAAAAGACAACCCATGACACGCATCCAGTGACTTATAAGCGGTACTTTTGACAATTCGATTTTTGCTACATAAGCTTTAGGTTTTGGTAGGTATCCAAGCAATAAAGGAATATCATAGTAGCTTTGGTGGTTGCTAACATATAGAACATTTCCTTCTGGTAGCTTATAAAGATCCACCAATTCGACTTTACTTGATGAGAGAGCAACCATTAAACGACCCCACGATGCTGTCATCTTATTAAGATAAGTGTATTGATACTTTTTGCCAAATAGACCGATAAAAAGATACCAAAGATAAGCAAATCCGGAAAGTAGAAGATATGAAACAAGTACAAAATAAAAAAAGTAAGTTCTAATCATGTTGTCCTCCAATAAAGTAGTTAAGTATTTGTTCGATGTAGTGATAAATCCATTTCTGCTGCTTTAATGACCTCTGTCAGAGTATTATAATCAAAGTTTGCCCTGCCGACAAGTAGGGATAAGTCACTTTCTACATATTTGGTAAGCAATTCTTCGAAAGCATTCTGAATGCGCAATAAAAATACATTGACTTGACTTATATTTGTATGGCTTAAAAGCAGAAGAAAGGTATTACCGCCATAGCGAAAACATAAGTCATTGGATCTCGTATTGTTTCTCATAAGATTAGCAAGCGTCTTAATGAATGCATCACCAGCAAAAATGCCGTTTTTTTGATTGAACGCTTTAAAATTTTCAAGTTCAATCATTATTAAGGTATACCTATCCTGTTGGCCATGATGTGTTTCAAATAACGCTTGAAGTTGTTTGAGGCCATACGTACGACTGTATAGACCGGTTAATTCATCATAGATACTTTTTCGATTATACTTTCTCGTGACTTCGAAATAATTATAAATAAGCATGACAATTACGGTCAATAATAACAGTGCAATAACGGAATATCTTAAAAAGGTCAGTAAATAGCTTGAAAGGTTAGCATAGGTTATTGTGAAGGACAAGGGCCACCTGACTTTAATATACATGAGTAAAACAGCAAAGATTAGAAATAATATGGGCAGTATGAACTCACGTCTGTACTCAACCAATAAGAAGGTAATAATTAAGAATAGGATGCTTGAGTAGGGCATTGTTTTGAAGGCATTGGAGGATGTCATCCATGCAACAGGGAAATAAATAAAATCCAAAAATAGAATAAAACAAATTTTAATATAGTGGGGGTGCCCAGTGGTGTTTAATAGTATGAGACAAGTGGTACAAAACAAAATGAAACCAATTGAGATGACGGTAGCAAGAGGTTCATAGCCTGAAAAAATGCCCAAAAGCAGAACTATAAAACCGAGAATTGAAAAAGCAACTAAGAGAAAACGAAGGGCAACATACTGAATTTTTTCGTTTTTCTCATGATCTAAAAAGGAATAGACCAAATTCATATTATCAAACCCCCTGTATCTATCTATATATTAACCATTTAATTTTAAAATCAAAATTAAGTTTCTCTAAATCTCATTATATCATACAATAAAAAGGCTGCCTATCTCAAATGGCTGATGCATAATTGAAAACTTGTTGGCTATTATGTGTGATTGTGTGTATAATAGTGTAAGAATAAAGATGGGAATAATGAAGAGAAGGAGAATGAAGATGTTAGGAACTTATGTAAATGCGGGCGTCATACTACTAGGAAGCATTATAGGTATCTTAGTAAAAAATGGGCTTAAAGATCGATATAAATGGATAGTAATGCATGGTGTTGGCTTGTCTGTTATGTTTATCGGTATTGCAACAACTCTAAACGGTATGATGAATGGTGGAGAACCGATATTGTTTATTATCAGCTTGGTGCTGGGTGGTATCTTTGGTGAGTGGGTCAATATTGAGAAAAGACTGGAGCAACTGGGCCTTTTCTTACAGAGTAAAGTCGGTAACGGTGAGCATAATATTGCCCAAGGCTTCGTCACGGCAAGTCTTTTGTTTTGTGTTGGAACGATGGCCATCTTAGGGTCACTTGAGAGTGGGCTTAGAGGCAATCATGATATGCTATATGCTAAATCCGTATTAGACGGTGTTACCTCGATTATTCTAACATCTTCTCTAGGCATTGGTGTTATTTTTTCATCTGTATCCGTATTACTCTATCAAGGTGCTATTGTTTTATTTGCATCCCGTCTAGAACCTGTATTAACAGGAGAAGTGATACGAGAGATTTCCATTATTGGTGGTATATTGATTTTTAGTCTGGGGCTCAGCCTATTAGAAATAAAAAAAGTTAAAACAGCCAATTTACTACCTGCAATACTGATTCCGCCAATTTATTTCATGTTAATCTTACCTCTAATAGAGATGCTATTTGCTTAATATAGAAGAAACATAACAGATTATGAAGCTATTTCGTACTGGACTTTTTTAAGTCCAGTATTTTTTTGCTGATTTTTACCTTTTTATAAATGGCTGCATAGGCTTCTTGATTCATATCAACGATATAATTTTTGGGAAAATCTTTTCGAACAATGCCATTTTTGTGAAGATAATCAATGGCCTTGTTATAGGCAATAGCAGCGGTAGCACTATCCTTATAGCGTCCAATTACATAATTTCCATGAATATTTAGGGTGGACTTGTAAATAGGTGCGACCAAAGAACGCTCAAGTATAACGCCGTAATAAGGATTGATGACCTGTATGTTATCATACCTTAGGTTATGTATATCGCCATCTACAAAACGATGGTCACGGCCTAAGACACTGTGATTTTTAACACCATAACGGCTCATGATGTTGACTTGCATACCGTAGTCGTTCACAAAATAATATCCTTGGCGTTTATGAATCTTATGATTGGCATAATAAAAAAGATCTTGAATATCAAAGAAAAGCTCTTCAGTATATGAAATAAAATAGGAAAAATAGTTTTTATGCATATAAATAGGTGTGGAAAAATAGTAGTGGTGATCTCTATAGTTCATAAGCACTACCCATTTATCAAAAGCTAAACACATATCATCTTCATAATCATAGATAGTCAAATGAGGCGAGCTAATGATTTTTTTGGCGAGCAGATACCCATTGTGGGCTAAAATTGAAGATTCAAAACTGCCGAGACTAATATGACGGCCATCATAAGTTATGGAAGAACGGTAATATTTTTGACCATTTTTCTTAACACTTTCATAAACACCTGGTAAAGATTGCATAGGCTAACTCCTTAGAATATGGGTTAAATGCATTATAACATACTTTGATAAAGTTATTGTTTGGACATATAAAAGACATACTTTAGTGTCATAATGACGTACTTCATATAAAAAACACCTTTATTTATATTTTCTGAATGGTTTTATTGCGTTATATTTTGAGGACAAAATTAACAAAAATAAGAAAACCTATGTAAAATATACCAAAAAAATTTGAAAAATGCCACTAAAACATTGTATTTGCACAGTTGAATTAATTGAATATTCTGAAATATACAGGATAACCACCAAATCGACTTCTGTGATATTGACTATCAAAGTACAGTCACCTATAATTCAGTAGTCACATCAATATAACCTGCTGACACTATTATTTCGATTAATATGAGAAGTACAAAAGGAGTCTATTATGTTTAAACTGAAACATCTATTTGAAAGCATGTGGTTTGGCCACAAAAGTATTTCAAAGAAAGTATACACAACTGGCCTTATGATTTTTTCAGGTGTATTTGTGATTGCTGTTGTGATGTTAAGTGTTAATGGATTTGCGAAGACTAAAACAATCGATCATATCGTTCTGTATGAGACAGAAGATGAGGATCAGAGTGAAAATAGGATTGAAGAAACAACAACTGTTGCTGAAGCTTCAGAAGAATCCTCGTATGACACCTTCGCAAGGTCCAATGACAATGACACATTACAGCTAGAAACAGAAGAAGCTGTCACCCTTGCGAAAGAAGATGAACAAGACCGAGTATTTAAAACAGCGACGGAAAATTTAGAAGAAAGTCAAATCAATTTGTTGAACTTGAAGGATTATACGGCCTTGGTAAGGATCGTTGAAGCAGAGGCCACCAATGAAGATTTGAAAGGGAAAATTCTAGTTGCAAATGCTGTAATGAACAGAGTTAAAAGCAGAAGATTCCCTAATACCATCTATGAAGTGGTACATCAAAGAACAGGAAATAGAGCACAGTTTTCACCTATTGATGACGGTAGATATTATAAAGTAACAATCAAAGATTCTACAATCAAAGCGGTTGAACAGGCACTAAACGGTGTCGATTATTCTAATGGTGCGATGTTTTTTGTTTCCAAGTCATTGGCAAGTGAGAATGCCAGCAGTTGGTTTGATGACAATTTGACTTTTCTATTTCAACATGGTGGTCATCATTTTTATAAATATTAGATAAAGCATAAACAAGATATTCATAGACCAAAAGTGTCTATGGATATTTTTTTTAATAATAAGCACATATGTCCGCATGTGACATACAATTGTCTTTTTAGATTAAATGTGATATAATCACTAAAAAATGAAATAAGGATGGATGATTAGAAATGGATAAGCTTTTATATAAGAGCACAAGAGGACTTGAAAGGGATGTTTCAGCATCATATGCAATAGTCAAAGGATTAGCAAAAGACGGTGGTTTGTATGTACCTTCATATATCCCACAGATGAAAAAATCCATGACAGAATTATCAGAAATGAACTATCAGGATTTGGCTTACGAAGTTATGTCACTTTACTATCAAGATTTTACAGAAGAAGAGCTAAGAGCTTGTATTCATCAAGCCTACGATCATAAATTTGATACAGATACCATTGCACCCACAGTAAAAGTGGGGGATGTTTATATGCTGGAATTATTCCATGGTTCAACGATAGCATTTAAAGATATGGCCTTATCCATATTGCCATATCTGATGAAGACAGCCGCTAAAAAATTAGGCATTGAGAAGGAAATCGTTATTCTAACTGCGACATCCGGTGATACAGGTAAGGCTGCTTTGGCTGGTTTTGCAGATGTTGAAAATACTAAAATAATAGTTTTCTATCCCAAAGACGGCGTAAGCCCTATTCAAAAGAAGCAAATGGTGACACAAAAAGGTGATAATACCTTTGTTGTCGGTATAGAAGGCAACTTTGATGATGCACAAAATGGCGTTAAACGTGTTTTCTCAGATCTAGATTTTAATAAAGCTTTGGAACGTGGTGGTTTTCAATTTTCATCCGCAAATTCTATTAATATTGGGCGGCTTATACCACAGATTGCATACTATTTTTATACTTATGCAACACTTATAAAGCAAAAAGAAATTCTAGACGGTGAAACCATTAATGTGGCCGTCCCAACAGGTAACTTTGGAAATATTCTAGCGGCCTATTATGCAAAAGAAATGGGTCTACCACTAGGTAAATTAATTTGTGCTTCTAATGATAACAAAGTACTTTTTGATTTTATTAGAACTGGGAAGTATGACCGCCAAAGACCATTCATACTTACCATGTCTCCATCAATGGATATCTTGATTTCTAGTAACTTGGAAAGACTGATCTATGAAATTGCAGGCGCAGATTCAACAGCAACAAAGGACTTAATGGAGGATCTAACGTCAAAAGGATTTTATGAAGTGACAGATAGTATGAAAGCGGGCTTGTCTGAATTTTATGGAAATTACGCAAATCAGTTAGAGACTCAACAGACCATAAAAAAAGTATTTGAGAAAAACCATTATCTCATGGACCCCCATACAGCCGTAGGATATGCGGTCTATGAGAAATATGTAGAAGATAGTGGTGACAAGACAAAAACAGTTGTTGTATCAACAGCCAGTCCCTATAAGTTCACGAAAAGTACTATGATTGCATTAGATCAAGTATATGATCAGATTGATGATTTTGAACTGATTGATAAAATGAGAGAAAAAACCGGTGTAGAGATACCGGAGGCGATTCATGAAATATTAGAAGCGAGCATTCGACATAACACCATCTGTAAACATGATGAGATGGAAAGTGTTATTAAGAAATTCCTACAAATATAAGCACGACACCTTCAATGTATATATATTAAAGCCATGGGCTGTCATAGGACAATCCATGGCTTTTTATACTTAGGGTTATAGGGGTTATTCTTATGACATGCGTTCAGGATGATATTGTGCAGGATTGACATGTACAACGACTTCTTCAATATTATCGATTGATTCTAGCTTTTGTCGGACTTCACTGGCGATCTCATGGCCTTTGTAAACCGTTAAATTGGCATCAATGGATATTTTGACAATGAGTAGAAAGTGTAGACCGACAGGCTTGGCTGAGATGGCGTCTATATGGTCAACACCTTCAATTGCCTTGATAATATCTGAAAACTGTTTCATAAGCATGTTGTCAATACTGGTATCCATAAGAACATTGTAAGCGCCTGTGAAGATCTTAAAGCCACTAAAAGCAATCCAGAATGAAATGAGCATACCGCCAATACTATCAATAAAATAGAGTTCGAAATAGCCGGATAAAATACTAAGTAGCGTCAAGAGGGTAATAAAGATATCGTTACGATGATCTTCAGCATTAGCATGGGCCAAAAGGCTGTTATGTATTTTGCCGACACGTCTTGCGAAGTAAAAAAGAATGAACTTGATGATGATGGTTGATAAACCAACAAGTATAAGCCAGATTGAGTACGTGAACTCGGAACCGTAAATTAAAGTATTTAGGGATGAACGAAAGATTGAAAAAGCCACAAGTAGTAAAGAAAAGCTTATAATCATACTAAATATGTACTCGGCTTTCCCATGACCATATGGGTGGTCATCGTCAATGGGTTTGGCAGAAATGTGATTACCGATATAGGTCATAACAGAAGCAAAGACATCACCGGCACTGTTGAGACCATCAGCAATCATAGACTGACTTCTAGTGGCAAATCCTACGATGAGTTTTGATGCTAGAAGGGCTATATTGCCAATCAAGCCATAAATGGCTACTTCATTTATCTTTTTGTGTCTAGACATGTCTTCACCTTTTCTATCCATAATATGTGTTAAAGTTTACCATGATTAGAAACATTGTTCAAGGTTTTAGGCGTTTCCTTTCTGTTTAATCAAAACTAGTTAGAATGAAGTGTTGAAATAATAAGCATTCTCATATATAATACATAGGTAACAGAGATGCTAGTAATCTCCAAATAGATGGTGTCATGACATATTTTATTGTAAATATTGTTGACGTAGAACATCAATATTGTAAGGAGTTCAAGATGAGATTTGTTCCGGTTTCAGGACTTGTTGAAGGCATGGTTTGTGGCAGAAAATTATACGATGTCAATCACCAGTTGCTCCTTAACAGCAACAGTATTATACATAGGTCCTATATAGAGCGTATTAAAAGCCTTGGTTATCAAGGTATATATATCGAAGATGAAATGTCAAAAGACATTATGCTTAAGGACGTCATAAGTGACGAACTTAGAATGTCTGCAATTAAAGCCGTTAAGGATATTTGTATTTATGCCAGCCAATCAAAAAGTGATCCCAAAAAATTAGTTGATAAAGTCAATCATACAAAAATCCTTATTTCAAACATCGTGGAGCAAGTCCTTGAGAACAAAGATACCATGGTCAATTTAATTGATTTGAAGTTTTATGATGATTACACTTTTTTTCATTCTGTTAATGTAGCGGTATTATCTATTTTAGTAGGTGTTGAATACGGATTAAATAAAGCGGATTTATTTAATGTTGGACTTGCATCTATTCTACATGATATTGGGAAGATGTTTGTTGATAAAGATATTCTTAACAAGCCAGGAAAATTAACAGAAGAAGAATATGAAGCAGTAAAACAACACCCAACATTTGGCTTTAATTATCTAAAAGAGTCTTATGATATTCCGACAAGTGTTTACGTTTCAGTGCTTCAGCATCACGAAAGATACGATGGTAAGGGCTATCCAATGCAGAAATCCAAAGATCAAATATCTATAATTGCACGTATTATAGGTGTGGCGGATGTATATGATGCTTTAACTTCTTCACGACCTTATAGAGAGGCATTGTTACCTTCAGAAGCAATGGAGTTCATTATGGCCAATGGAGGTAGCATGTTTGATCTTGAGATTACAAAGATATTTGCAAAAAAAGTAGCACCTTTTCCGGTGGGTACCTATGTGATTCTAAGCAATGGTTTGACGGGTATCGTGGCTTCTAATCATGAGGATGCTTGTATGCGTCCGGAGGTAAAAATTATCATGAATGCGAATCAAGAAGTGATTGTACCCTACATACTTGATTTGAGACTTAATAGATCCTTGAGATCTGTTACGATAACAGGCATTAACAGCTTAATGAAGGCAAAAGAAGTAAAGGAAGCTTGATGACGTATTAGAGAAATATTTATAAAAGAAAAGGCCTAACTCCTAAGAGTTAGGCTTTAATAATTTTTATATAAAAGTGCTGGGTGGTTAATTGTTTTTAAGATGTTGAATATCCATATAATTGGGTAACCCGTTTTTGTAGGTAAGAGGTGTTTCGCCTTCTATAAGCGGTCTGGCATACTCAAGAAAATCAGATGTAACATCATCACCGCTAGCACTGATATAATGTTTTGGGACTTGTTTTTCTTGATTGGCCACTAAGCCAACGTCTACAGGTTGAATTTCGACTTCGTAAGGTTTTACATTTAATCTTTTGATGGCCATCATTTTTCCGGTCAATCCTTTAATGGCTGATTCAACCGCCGCTTTTCCAACGGCTACGGCTTCTTGAATGTCTGTATTTGACCCAATATGACCGGCTGCTCTTTGGAGCACACTGAGCTCAACAGAACGCACTTTGCAACCAAGTTGATCTGCTAACATATATTCTAGTGTCTTACCAACGCCACTCAGTTTGGCATGGCCAAAAGCATCATTTGTTCCGGAAACGGAAGCGGCGACATAGTTACCATCCTTATCTTTTATACCTTCCGAAATAGCAACGATAACATTTTTTCGACTTTTTTGTAGTGTCTTAATACGTTCTATGAATTGCTGTACGTCAAAAGCTGTTTCAGGAAGATAGATTAGATCCGGTGCACTGCTATAGGTTGTACGAGCCAGAGCGGAAGCGGCTGTCAACCATCCGGCATTACGTCCCATTATCTCTACAATGGTGACAGATTCAAAATCGTATATATAGGTATCGTGAGCAATCTCAAGTAAAGTAGTAGCCACATACTTAGCTGCAGAGCCAAAGCCGGGAGTATGGTCTGTTTCCACCAAATCATTGTCGATGGTTTTTGGAATACCGATGATTTTCATATCAATATGATGTTCAACTGCGTACTTGGAAAGCTTAGAAACGGTATCCATTGAGTCATTGCCGCCAATATAAAAGAAATATCCAATAGCTTTTTCTTTGAAAAAACTAAAAATTTTCTCGTAGGGTTCAGCAGCCTTAGAATAATCCGGTAATTTGAAACGGCAAGATCCTAGGTACATAGCTGGTGTATAGCTCAGTTGCTGTAGAGATTCAGGGTTATGTGCGAAGAGTTCCGTCAGATTCAAAGTATGATCTTCTAAAACACCGGTGATGCCATTTAAGGCTCCATATACTGTATCGATTTCTGGATGCTTAAGTGCAGCTTCAATAACACCGCAAAGAGATGCGTTAATAGCGGCTGTTGGACCGCCGGATTGGGCGACTATGCAGTTTGACATGGTTTTCCTCCTGAAGGGCTTGATTAATGGTATTTTATCTCGAATTTCCATTCTTATACTACCTTAGGTGGCTATAAAAATCAAGATAAAGACAAAGAAAGAACAAATGCTTTTTAATGTGATTTTAATGTTGTACTAAAGCACAAGTAATACTATACTGTTACTATAGGACTATAAGATGATAAGACCTTGTATGTGAAGGTCCGAGGAAGTGATAACTATGAAAATTACCAGTGAGGATATCAAGGCTGTACAAAGTCGTATGGACGTAACCTATGAAGAAGCCGAACGCTATTTGCTCAAGGCAAATGGTGATATAGAACTTGCCATATACTTAATTGGCGAAAAGAAAGGATCCAATCTATCCAAATTCATGACGGAGTTAAACCGTCTTGCAAAAGAGTTGATGACCTATTATGTCAGAATTGATAGAAAAAAAGAGATTCTATTGAATCTGCCTTTGATTATGATTGTATTGTTCCTAGTCTTTCTCGAAGTAGAAACAAAAATTTGGGTTTTGGTCATTGGTATCGGTGCCATATTAATAAGTGAGAGTCAAGTAACCATCTACAAACGAAGTAAGGATTCAGATAGTATTATAAGTCAACCCAAAGAACCTCCAAAAGAAGATGTGCCCATATTCCGGGATGAAAAGCAGGCATCAAAAGACTTGGAACATATGGATGCATCGAAAAAATCCACGGGCAAGTCTGTGGATCAGGCAGAAGTTAACAAGGATGACGATTACTATGAAGTGACCATAGAGAAATAGGGAGATGTATGAAAGAGAAAATATTGGTTGTAGAAGATGAAATCAAAATAGCAAGGTTTATTGAATTAGAACTTAAGTATGAAGGCTATGATGTGATTGTTGCCAGTGATGGTAGAATGGGATTGGAAATGTTTAATGAAGGTGGGGCAGACCTTGTCTTGCTGGACTTGATGTTGCCCAGACTTAGCGGTATAGAAGTTTGTCGAAGGATCAGACAGGCGAACGCTAATATTCCAATCATCATGTTGACGGCCAAAGATGATGTTTCTGATAAGGTCATGGGACTGGATATGGGTGCAGATGACTACATGACCAAACCATTTGAGATTGAAGAGTTGTTGGCTAGGATGCGTGTAGCGTTAAAACGTAAAGATAGCCCCAAAGAAAACAATGGATTAAAAGCCCTAACATATAAAGGGCTGGTTATAAATGAGCTTAAAAGAGAAGTCACGTTTAAAGAAGAAGTCATTGAACTCACAAAAAAAGAATATGAACTTCTAAAATATTTACTTGAAAACAAAAATATTGCTTTGGACCGGGAAAAGATACTTGAAAAAGTATGGGGTTATGATTATTATGGCGACACAAACGTTATTGATGTCTATGTTCGATATTTAAGAGCTAAGATTGATCAGAAATACGATGTTGAGATCATAAAGACGGTTAGAGGCATTGGGTATATTATTAATGAAGCGTAGTAAGATGGATACCAAGCAACGTCCTAAAAAAGCGTTGCTTTTTCCTGTGGGCTTATTTAAAGAAATAAGACATGTTTTTAAATACTTATACTTAAGCCTAACTTTATCCATGCGCAAAAAAATCTCATTTGACTATGGCATCCTTTACTGGATGGCAACCATCGTTACAACGTTTATAGTACTTGTGGGATTTAGTTTTTATGACGTACAACAAAGGAGTGTAGAAATAGTAGATGGTGTTTTTGAAATGGTAGTTCCCTTTGAAATGGGGGTATATAACATGGATGCCTTGACCTATCAAATGGAGTCTATTTCTTCAGAAAATGAAGTAGGTGTCCAGGTGCTTATGTCCAGACAGGACAGGGAAGAAATTGGTTACACGATTACCAGTTCCACCTATAGTGCATCCTTATATCGACTGTCATACATAGATAGGATACCCTTACTATTTAATGAGGGTTTGTTTATCCGGTCGGCTAACCGATATTACAAGATCAATGATTATGATACGGTAGACTATAAGATTATGACCATTCATAATATAAAATCCATGAATAAGACCCGATTAGTATTAGGTGGTTTGCTTCTGTTTGGACAATTGTCCGGTTTTATTTTTATGTCTATCATTGGGTCCATTCGTTTAAAGCAAGTTTTTAAACCCATTTTCACCATGACCAAAGCAGCAGAAAAAATATCCATTAATGATGTTGAAGGGAATCTGGATGTCTCAAGAGCGAAATATGAACTAAAAGACCTTGCATTGACCTTTAATGATATGCTGGATCGTATTCGTTCAGATTATGATAAGCAAAAAAGATTCGTGTCGGATGTTTCTCATGAACTTAGAACACCGATTTCTATTGTAAACGGATATGTTAGAATGTTGGACAGATGGGGAAAAGAAGATGAGGCTATACTTGAAGAAGCCATAGATGCTATCAAAAGTGAATCAAAAAACATGCAAGTTTTAGTAGAAAATTTACTGACATTGGTGCGTTCGGATAATCAAACACTCAAATTTGAAAAAGAGATGTTTGATATTGGTAAGTTGGCTACAGAAATCATGAAAGATATGGAAATGGTAGACGAGGGTAGTCATACGTTTATTTGTGATATTCAGATGGGTATTGATGTGTGCTTGGATTATGCCAAAATAAAACAGACGTTTAGAATTTTTATTGATAATGCAATGAAATACACCCCGGATGGTGGGGAAATCACCTTTAAACTTAAGCAGGAATATAGTTCGGTTATCATATCTATTATTGACACCGGTATAGGCGTTGATAAGGATGATTTGCCTTATCTATTTGATCGTTTTTACAGATCTGATGAATCTAGAACAAGGCAAACAGGTGGACATGGTCTTGGATTGTCTATCGCAAAAGCAATGATTATAGGTCAAAATGGAATGATACGCGTTAAAAGCAAAGTTCAAGAAGGAAGCGCATTCATCATTAGCTTGCCAGTGAATACGTCTGAAACCTGTCTATAAATAATAATAAAAAATGAAGTGAGGTTTTTATGAAAATAGTTTTATTGGATCAGAAATCATTAGGAGAAAAATTAGAATTTGAGAAACTGGAATCGATGGGTTCAGTCACTTATTATGACTATACCAATCAAGAGCAGATTATAGAAAGATGTGCAGAAGCAGAAGTAGTTATAACCAACAAAGGTTATTTTGATGAAGCAACCATAGAAGCACTAAAACAACTTAAGCTGATATGCATGACTGGAACAGGGTATGATAAAATCGATATTCAAGCAGCAAGAAAAATGGGAGTAGGTGTCTGTAATGTTTTGGATTACTGCTCAAATAGTGTTGCACAGCATACACTGGCCTTGGTTTTACAATTGGTCAATCATATGAATTATTATGGGGACTATGTTAAGAGTGGCAAGTATATTGAAGACGATGCATTTACCCATTATGAGGTGCAAATCAATGAAATAGCCCAAATGACATGGGGCATCGTTGGTATGGGAAGTATTGGAAGTAAAGTGGCAAAGATAGCCGAAGCGATGGGTGCAAAAGTGATTTACTACTCAACAAGTGGTAAAAATCAACAAGATGCCTATGAACGGGTAAGCTTTAAGGACCTGTTAAAACGTTCAGACATTATTACCATACATGCGCCTTTAAACGATCAGACAAGAAACCTATTTGATGAAGGGGTTTTTGCCAAAATGAAAAAAAGTGCAATACTTGTCAATGTTGGTCGTGGTGACATCGTTAATGAAGCAGCATTGGTGTCGGCATTAAACAATCATCTTATAGCTGGTGCAGCCTTAGATGTATTAAGTATTGAACCAATGAGCAAGAACTCTAAACTCCTCCCTATGTTGAATGATGCCAGACTTATTATTACACCTCATGTAGCATGGGCCAGCATCACAGCCAGACAGAGTGTTATTGATGAAGTGGCACTGAATATAGAAGCGTATATAAAAGGCAATAAGTATCAGAGGGTAGATGTGTAAAATACTAGGACTTAGTTGATGTATCTTATGAGATATGGTATATTATCAATAGTATTCTCGAAAGAAAGAAGGTGCCCTGTGGGTATTAAGATAATTGTAGACAGCTCAGCTGATTTACCAAAGGAAATTATTGATAGATATGGTTTCATAGTTATACCGTTATCGGTTCATTTTGGTAGTCATACATATCTAGATTCAGTCGACCTTACACCAGGTATGTTTTATGAAAAGTTAATTATCTCTGGTGAGATGCCGACGACAAGTCAGATTCCACCGGAACGGTTTGCCACATATTTCAAAAATGAGCTGGATGACGGCCATCAGATTATTTGTATTACCTTAGGATCCAATGCCAGTGGTACTTGTCAGTCAGCTTATCTGGCAAGAGAAGAACTGAAAAAAGAAGATATCACAATTATTGATTCAAATTGCTTATGCTCAGGCGTAGCGTATATTGCTATTGAAGTTGCACGCATGGTGGAGAGTAACAGATCAATAGAAGAGATTCTGACGGCAATAGAACCATTGACCAACAATGGTATTGAACATCTTTTCTGTGTGGATACTCTAGAATACCTTAAAAAAGGCGGTCGCATCAAAGCAACCAAAGCGGCAGTGGCTGAGATTCTTAATATTAAGCCGATATTGAATGTAGAAAATGCACTTACACAAATCATTCATAAAGTCCGAGGACGTAAAAAAATCATCCCCTATTATTTAGAACGGATGAAAAAAGATTTGGATTACGAAAGTGATCGAATTATGGTAGCTCATGCACAAGATTTAGAATTTGCCAAACAACTTATTGAGAAAATAAGAAGCGACTTGAATTGGGATAAAGAAATTATTGTATCAGAAGTAGGGGCTACTATAGGAACTCATGCTGGACCAGGTGTTTTGGCATGCTTTTACAAGAAAAAGTAATAAAACTTTTTGGCGTCTAATTCAGTTTAGGCGTCTTATTGTGACTTGAAGGTTAATGTGTCAAATCAATACGTTGAACTTTCAAGGTTAATGTACATCAGGAGGAAAACAATGAAGAAACAGATCATTATAGGATTGATATTTTTACTTGTGCTTGTCGGGACGGGCTGTAAGCAATCGGTAACCGGGGATATATATACTGAAACGGACGTAACCATAAACGCAGATACCAATGTAGAAACGGACGATTTGCAGGAACCATCTTTGGTGGATGAAAATACTCAGATGGACGAGGTTACTCCGGGTATTGGACCGATAACGCCGGAATCCGTAAACGATGAAGAAGTTAAAGAACAACTGTTAAGTTTTCTTGAGACTTTTCATTACAATATCTTTTTTAGCCAAAGAGATATGACAGATGGGATTACGGAAAGCGATCGAACAAAATTCGCCATATCCTATATCTATCAAAATGAGTATCAAGAATTAAAATTTGATACAACAAACTTTATTCTATATGTTCCGGAACAAAGAGTTGAAGAGATTTCACAGAAATACTTTGGTGAAACGGTATCGAACCATGCCTCATTTGAAGAAGAGAAAATTGTCTATGAGGAAGGTTTTTATCTCATGCCTGCAATGGACACTGAATGGAATGAAAAGCCTCAAATCTATAGTGTTGAGATTGATGAGGATAATTCATATAGAGTTACTATATCGCTATACAATAGTGATCTTCAACCAACAAGAGCCTATAGGACCGTTGTAGCCGTTGAAAACAATCGATATATTCTTAAAGCGTATAGTCCAATCAAAAATTGATTGGCTAAGTATAGATAGTAAGTCTTTAATAAGACTCAATAATAGGAGGCAATTATGTCAAAATTGTATAACCATAAAACAATAGAGAATAAATGGAGAAAAAACTGGGAGACAGAACCCATAAATCTACCGAGTAAGGATAAAAAGAATTATTATTGCTTAGATATGTTTCCATATCCTTCGGGAAGCGGCTTACATGTCGGTCACTGGCGCGGTTATGTTCTTAGTGATGTTTGGAGCCGCTATAAAATTCTACAAGGTTATCATGTTTTGCATCCTATGGGTTGGGATGCTTTTGGATTACCGGCTGAGAACTACGCCATCACGATGGGTGTTCATCCGGCTAAAGCAACAGCTGAAAATGTGGAGAATTTCAAACGCCAATTAAAAGAAATTAGTGCCGTTTATAATTGGGATAATGAAGTGAATACAACAGATCCCAACTTCTATAAATGGACACAATGGATTTTTGTGCAAATGTTTAAAGAAGGTTTAGCCTATGAGAAGGAAATGCCGATTAATTGGTGCCCAAGTTGTAAGACGGGATTGGCCAATGAAGAAGTAAAAGACGGTAAATGTGACCGATGTGATTCAGAAGTAACTAAGAAAAATCTTAGACAATGGATGCTAAAGATTACAGCATATGCAGAAAGACTATTAAATGATCTGGATGATTTGAATTGGCCCAGCAAAGTTAAAAAAATGCAATCGGATTGGATTGGCAAATCCTATGGTGCTGAAGTGGACTTTGAAGTTGAAGGTCATAATGAGAAGATAAAAGTGTTCACGACAAGACCGGATACCTTATATGGTGCCACTTTTATGGTGCTTGCACCGGAACATGAGCTGGTTAAGACTTTAGCTGCTGATACACATAATCATGATGTAGAAGCCTATGTATTTAATGCGTCACTTAAGTCATCTGTAGATCGTTTACAGGAAAAGGAAAAAACAGGTGTTTTCACAGGTAACTATGCCATCAATCCATTAAACAAGAAAAAAGTACCTATCTGGATTTCGGATTATGTTCTTGCTGATTATGGAACCGGTGCGATTATGTGTGTACCGGCACATGATGAAAGAGACTTTGCATTTGCTAAAAAGTTTGATCTTCCGATTGTTCAAGTCATAGCAAAGGATGGTATAGAAGTTGAACTAGATGAAGCTTATACTGAAGTCGGTGTTATGATTAATTCTGATGCTTTTAATGGTATACCTTCGGATGAGGCAAAAGAAGTGGTTGCAAACTATTTAGAAGAAAATAAGATCGGTGTCAAAACCACGAATTATAAACTTAGAGACTGGGTATTTTCCAGACAACGTTATTGGGGAGAACCTATTCCAATCGTACATTGTCCGGATTGTGGACCGGTACCGGTGAAAGAAGAAGATCTACCGGTTACTTTACCGGAAGTGGAATCCTATGAGCCAACAGGAACAGGTGAATCACCACTTGCAGACATTCATGAGTGGGTTAATACAATTTGTCCCGAATGTGGTGGACCCGGTAAACGTGAGACAAATACAATGCCTCAATGGGCGGGATCATCATGGTACTTTTTACGCTATGTAGATGTAGACAACCATGATGCTTTGGTTTCAAAAGAAAAGATGAAAGCATGGCTACCGGTGGATATGTATGTCGGTGGTATTGAACATGCTGTTTTACATTTGTTATACTCTAGATTCTATACTAAGTTTCTCTATGACATTGGTGCGGTTGAATTTGAAGAGCCTTTCACTCAGCTCTTCAACCAAGGCATGATTTGTAAAAATGGTGCAAAAATGAGTAAATCCAAGGGTAATGTTGTATCACCTGATGATTTGGTTGAGAATTATGGTTGCGACTCATTAAGAATTTACGAACTTTTCGTTGGCCCACCGGAATTAGATTCTGAATGGGATGACCGAGGTATTGAAGGTGTTTATAGGTTTATTAACAAGGTTTGGAATCTTGTTATGGATAACAAAGACCGTAAAGTTAAGGTTACGCCGGAACTTGAGAAAATCAGACACCAATTGATTCATGAGGTTACACACCGTATGGATTCATTCCATATGAACACGGTGGTATCTGCTTTTATGGAATATACCAATTCACTCATCCATCAGTCCAAGCATAATCAAGGTGTTGATCTTGATACCTTAAAAATATTAATTACGCTTTTAGCACCTTTTGCACCTCATATGGCAGAAGAGTTATGGGAAGTGATTGGTGAAAAAGGAACGGTCTTTGAACAAACGTGGCCGGTTGCAGATCCTGAGAAAATGAAAGAGGACGAGATTGAGATGCCTGTGCAAGTTAATGGCAAGGTTAAGGCAACAATTACGATTGGTGTGGACGAGGCTAAGGATTCTGTACTCGATAAAGCAAAGCTTGCTGTCGAGAAAGTCATTAGCGGTCAGTCGATTGTTAAGGAAATCTATGTTCCAGGTAGAATCATTAATATAGTGGTTAAGGCGTAAAAACTATATAGTTGAATTTTCACAAACAAAATATAGTTACGAATGTATCAACGTAATCTATAGATTGTATGTGAATTAATGAAACTTAGTTTTGACCCTTAACCATAGTGGTTAAAGCGTAAAAGGTTTATTGAGTAGGCAAGGTCTCTAAGTGGAAAAACTTAGAGATTTTTTTTGTGAAATTCACAGTTTCTTAACGGAATATTTACATATTATATACATTAAGATAATTAATTGGCAATAATGTGCATAATATGTGGATAATGTGGAAAAATAAAAATAAATAGGAGAGAGTTTTTCGAAATGTCAGTTAATTTTGTCTATTTAGTTCACTAAAATAAGAAAATCAATCAACTGTCAACTTGACAAAAACTGTATGATTGTATACAATAATACTAATGTTGCATATTTATAGATTAAACTGCATAGGCATATATTTATCACACGGCTGACCAAGTATGAGTTGGAGATTTATATGATTGAATATAGTAAAAAAACCAATTTGCTTGAAAGAACTGAGTTCACTTATCCTTTACAGGATGTTGCTGAGCCTAATTTATTTAGGAATCTTTTTCCATATGATGAAGTACCAAAGATTGCTTTTAATCATCGTCATGTTCCAATTAATATGCCTGAGGAAATTTGGATTACAGATACAACCTTTAGAGATGGTCAACAGTCAAGAGAGCCATTCAAAACCGATCAGATTGTTAAGATCTATGATTATCTTCATCAATTAGGTGGGGAAAGTGGTTTGATTCGACAGAGTGAGTTCTTTTTATATAGTAAAAAGGACAGAGATGCAGTCTATAAGTGTCTTGAACGGGGCTATTCTTTTCCGGAAGTCACCAGTTGGATCCGAGCGTCCAAGCAGGATTTTGAATTGGTTAAATCTATAGGTATTCAGGAAACTGGCGTTTTGGTAAGTTGTTCAGATTATCATATTTTTTATAAGCTGAAGATGACAAGACGTGAGGCGGTAGATCATTATTTGGGCATTATTAAGTCCTGTATTGAAATAGGAATCAGACCAAGATGCCATCTGGAGGATATTACCAGAGCGGATTTTTATGGCTTTGTGGTGCCTTTTGTTAATGAACTTATGAAGTTGATGGAAGAAACAAAGATGCCAATTAAAATCAGGGCATGCGATACCATGGGCTATGGTATTAGTTTTCCAGGTGTTGTTATGCCAAGAAGTGTCCAGGGTATCATCTACGGTCTGCATCATCATGCCGGTGTACCATCTGGTCTTTTAGAATGGCATGGTCATAATGATTTTTATAGAGCAGTACAAAATGCTTCTACAGCTTGGCTTTATGGTTGTTCTGGTGTTAATGCTACGATGTTTGGTATTGGAGAGAGAACAGGCAATACACCTATTGAAGCCATGGTCTTTGAATATGCACAACTACGTGGTACACTTGATGGTATGGATACCAGAATCATTACAGAGATTAGCGAGTATTTTACTAAAGAGCTGGGCTTTAATATGCCTTCAAGAACACCTTTTGTCGGAAAGAATTTTAATGTGACAAGAGCAGGCATTCACGCAGATGGCTTACTAAAGAATGAAGAAATCTATAATATTTTTGATACAGAAAAGTTTCTAAACAGACCGGTGATTGTGGCGGTAACTAAGACCTCAGGGATTTCCGGTGTGGCCCATTGGATTAACGCTTATTATGGGTTAACAGGAGGTAAGATGTTGGATAAGCAACATCCGTTGGTGTTGGCAGTAAAATCATGGGTGGATCAGGAATATGATGAAGGTCGTGAAGTAGCCATTGCAGAAGAAGAGTTGGTTAGAATCATAGGTGAAAAGTCAAGAGAAATGAATATTTCTTTTGTGAAATAATAAAAAATGTTATAATAAAGGCGGTCGTTTTTAATACGACAAATCAAACCAATTATGGCATCAAATGGAGGTAATAAAATGGATTATTTGAAACATTTTGAGACACTTGTCAACGATCAAAAAGCTAGAGTGGCTAAGATGAAGGAACAAGGTGACTTCATTGATTACAAGAGCTTAGACAAGATCATTATCGGTGTTGTCGGTGGTGACGGTATTGGTCCGGCTATTACAGCTCAATCTCAGCGTGTACTTGAATTCTTACTTGCGGATGAAGTCAAAAAAGGCAAAGTTGAGTTTAGAGTCATTGAAGGTTTAACCATCGAGAAAAGAGCAGAAGTGAACAAAGCCATTCCTGATGAAGTATTGGCAGATCTCAAAAAATGTCATGTTATCCTTAAAGGACCAACTACGACACCAAGAGAAGGCGATCCATGGCCAAACATTGAAAGCGCTAATGTAGCGATGTGTAAAGAACTGGATCTTTTTGCTAATGTAAGACCGGTTAAAGTAGTTGAAGAGGGCATTGATTGGACATTTTTCAGAGAGAATACCGAAGGCGCATATGTACTTGGAAGTCAAGGTATTCATATCGATGAAGATATTGCTTTTGATTTTAAGGTTATTACAACTCAAGGTGCTGAAAGAATTGCACGTGCAGCGTTTGACTTTGCTAAGAAAAATGGAAAAACACGTGTTACGTGTGTAACAAAAGCCAATGTTATTAAGACCTCAGATGGAAAATTCCTAAATGTGTGTAAGGAAGTTGCAAAAGACTATCCTGGTATTGAGATGGATGACTGGTATATCGATATCATGACAGCGAAGCTCATTGATAAAAACAGAAGAACACAATTCCAAGTTATGGTACTTCCTAATTTATATGGTGATATTTTAACAGATGAAGCAGCTGAATTTCAAGGTGGCGTAGGTACAGCCGGTTCAGCCAATATTGGTAAGAGATATGCTATGTTCGAAGCGATTCACGGGTCCGCACCTAGAATGGTGGATGAAGGTAGAGATATTTATGCTGACCCATCAAGTGTTGTACGTGGTGGTGCTATGTTACTTAGCCATATCGGTTACACAAAAGAGGCAGATAAACTATTTAAAGCATTAGAGATTTGTGGTCAAACAGAAAAGAAATTGGTGATGACAGGTAGAGATACAGGTGCTACCAATGCAGATTTTGCAAATTACTTAATGGAAACCATAGAGAAGTTATAAGAAAAATGTTTTTTGGAGGCGCGTATTGGACAGCTATAATCTTCAAGATGAAGTTAATGATAAATATTCACTAAGAGGTCGTGTTTTTCACAAGATTCGAGAAGACATCCTAAAAGGTGCGTATAAGCATAAAGAGGCCATTAAGGAACTACAGGTCGCTATGGAACTGGGTGTTAGCCGAACTCCAGTCAGAGAGGCGCTAAGGCAGTTGGAACTTGAAGGTTTGGTGACGATTATACCGAACAAGGGTGCAATCGTAACGGGCATCAATGCAAAAGACATTCAAGATATTTATGCTATTCGCTCTATGATTGAAGGTTTATGCGCTAAATGGGCATCAGAGAATATTACGCCTAGCCAAATTGATGGGTTAGAGGAGATTGTATATTTATCAGAATTTCATCTTGAAAAAGGTCATATAGATCAATTATATGAATTGGATAATAGATTTCATGAAATTCTTTACGAGGCTTCTAATAGCAAAATCATGAAGCATGTTTTATCGGATTTTCATCATTATGTGCAACGGGTTAGAAAAGTGTCCTTGTCTTCTGTGGATCGTGCAAAGGCTTCAATTAAAGAGCATAAAGCTATCGTAGAAGCACTTAAGACCGGTAACGGTAAGATGGCCAGCGAGCTAACCAACAAACATATAGAAAATACGTCCCAAAATGTTATTGAAAAAAAGATTGCTCAGATTTTAGATATGGATCACAATCAGTAATACAATAAAAAGGTTCTTTCACTAAGAAGGAGCTTTTTTTATTCTGTAAAGGTTGCATCCATAGTTCGTCTCAACTTGTCCTATGAAAACCCATCCGTGGATTACCTAAAACGGCCTCTTGTTCCTACATCCATGTAGGAAAAGTCGGCGGTCTGCATCCATGCAGACTTGCTTATTTAGCTAACACCACTCCTGGAACTTCATAGTCGATGTTGGCTGTTTTAGTATTATAGACTGCTCAAGCGCTACACTTAAGCCAATGAATTAGAGCCTATTAAATAACACATATGCGGAACCGAATGAGGAAAGAAATAGCACTGATCAATCACAGTTCTACATGGATGTAGAACGTCCTTCATTTTTACATGGATGTAAAAAAAGAAGGATGATTGAGCAGTGCTATTTCTTGACGAAATGACGACCTATTACCGAGTAGATGTGATACACAGGTTTTCCGATGACCGTACGAAGTGTAAGGCGAGGAAAAGCTGTGTGTTACAACTACGATTATAATCTTGATTAACAGTTTAGATAATAACCTTAAAATCAAAACCAATCGGTAGAATTATTACACATCTATTTCTTCCAGAGCATCGTGAAGATGCGTCCAAGTTTCGTATAAATTCTCAAGAGATGCTTCAAGAACTGACTTCTCTTCAGTGAGCCTAGTAGCCGCTTCATGGTCTGTATATACGGCTTCTTGACAGAGCTGCTGATGAATGTTCTCTATTTGATTTTCATGATTATGGATATCCAATTCAGCTTTTTCAAGAAGGTTTTCCAATCTTCGTCTTTCAGTTTTTTTAGCCTTATCATCTAACCAGTTTGATTTGTTTTCAGTTGTTGTCTCAGAAAGTGCTGCAGTTTCTTCTGAAGCTTTTACATCATGCTGTCTTAAGAATTCATCATAATTACCTAAGTAGGTTTTGATATTTTTGTCAGATAAATGCATGACTTTGTGAGCGACACGATTAACAAAATAGCGATCATGAGATATAAATAGTAGGGTGCCTTGATAACCAATCAAAGCATTTTCTAAAATACTCTTAGAAATCAAATCCAAGTGATTAGTAGGCTCATCTAATATTAGAAAATTTGCTTCACTTAGCATCAGTTTTACTAAAGTTAAGCGTCCTTTTTCACCACCACTCAGCTTTGAAACTTGCTTAAAAACGTCATCACTTTTAAAAAGATACGAAGCTAAGATGTTGCGAATTTCTCCTTGTGTCAATGTAGGGTAGGCATCGGATATCTCATCGATTAATGTATTGTCTGAGTTTAATAATTGATGCTCTTGGTCATAGTATCCGATTTTGACTTTTGCACCGAGCTGTATCTGACCGGAATCGGCTTGCATAACCTTGTTGATGATTTTAAAAAGGGTTGATTTTCCAGACCCGTTATCTCCGATGAGGGCAATATGCTCACCTTTTTTAATCTCGAATTGGATGTGATCTAAGAGTTCTAGACGATCAAAAGACTTGCAAAGGTCTATGACTTTCATAACATCATGTCCACTTTCATATCGTGGCTTTAATTGAAGATGCATATCGGCCTGAACTTCCATGGGGCGGTCTAATCGCTCAACTTTTTCCAGTAATTTCTCCCGGCTTTCGGCTCGCTTAATAGACTTTTCCCTATTAAATGACCGTAGCTTTTTAATAACATCCTCTTGTTGTTTGATGGTCTTTTGCTGTTGGTCGTAGTGTTTAACTTGAATCTCTTTTATATGAGCCTTCTTTTTCATGAAATCTGAGAAGTTCCCTTGATATATTATAGCTTCTCCCATTTCGATTTCTATGGTTTTATTTACAATTTGATCTAAGAAAAATCGATCATGGGAGATGATAAATAGCGTACCTTTGTAAGATTGTAGAAAACCTTCTAACCAACGAATAGCATCCATATCCAAGTGGTTGGTAGGTTCATCTAACATCAGACAGTCCGGGTTTAATATAAGTTCTCTTGCAAGGGCAAGTCTTGTCTTTTGTCCACCGGATAGTTTGGCGACTTCAAGTTCATAGTCATCTTGGGTAAAGCCAAGACCTTTTAAGACACCTTTAATAAAGCTTTCATATTGATAGCCATCTATAGATTCAAAAAGATGGCGTAGACCAGCGTAATCTTCATTGAGTTTATCTAATATATGGAAGTCGCCTTCATGAAGATGGATTTTCTCTTCTAAGTCGATAAGTTCATTTTTTATATGGACCAATTGCTCGTTAGCGTTATATACGTACTTATAAAGAGTCTGAGTTGAATCGGACAAGGCATTTTGCTTTAGATATCCGAAGGTCTTACCGGTAGTCTTGTAGACAGAACCTGTATCGGCTAAAAGTTCACCGGTAATGATTCTAAAAAGCGTGGTTTTACCGGCACCATTGATACCAATTAGTGCGACTTTTTCACCTTCATTGATAATAAAATTAATATCCTTAAGTAAGGTATCTACGATAAATGATTTAGAAATATTTTTACAACTTAATATCATAATTGTATCCTTTCTCTATCTGTGTTTCGACATTATCATACCATTAATTAGAATCATTGAAAAGCAAAAGGAAAACTAAGTACAAAATAAACAATATACCAATTAGAATTGACAGTTATTTAACAAATAGCTATAATAGAATTAATAACGGAAGAATGGGGGCATCAACATGTCAGATAAGAAAATATCGACTGCAGTTATAAAGAGATTACCTAGATATTATAGATATCTTGGAGAGTTACTTGAGAATGACATCGTTCGAATTTCTTCAAACGAATTAAGTCAACGTATGGGTGTGACAGCTTCTCAGATTCGACAGGACTTAAATAATTTTGGTGGTTTTGGGCAACAAGGGTATGGCTATAATGTGAATCACTTATACAAGGAAATTGCAAAGATTTTAGGTCTAGAGAATCACTATAGTGTGATTATTATAGGTTCCGGTAATCTTGGGCAAGCTTTAGCCAATTATACAGATTTTGAAAAGCGCGGTTTTGTTGTAAAAGGACTTTTTGATGTTAATCCAAGACTGGTAGGAATATCTGTAAGGGGTATGGATGTACAAGATATGGATCAGCTTAAAGACTTTGTTGTAGAAAATAACATTGATATTGCCATATTGACCGTTCCAAAAACAAAAGCACCTGCTATTGCCAATGACCTATGTGAGTGGGGCATTAGAGGGATTTGGAATTTTGCACCGGTGGATTTACAGATAAGTAATTTTGATGTGGTCGTTGAAAACGTTCATCTATCGGAAAGCCTGATGACATTATCCTATCGAATTAAAGATAGTTACTAAAGGCTTGAATTGTAATACACTTGTAACATATTTAATAGTTGCTCAAGTTATAATAAGAGGTAGAAAACAGTTTAAAGCTGGTGTTAATTGGCTTGGAATTTTTTCTATCTTTTTTAATAATATACTTTCTACTTATAGATGAGTAAAAAGAGCGTTATTATTTTACTATGCCGAATTATTAAATACGTCGTTAGGAGTTGTTATGATGGATAAAAAACCTCATATAGAGATCAAAAAAACAGGTCATATTGTCATACTTGATCAGAATTGGCATAGCTTATTCCCAGGTAGAAAACCGTATAAAATCAAACAGCTTGAACATCTATTGAATAAATTGATGAAAGAACAAGGTAAGGTTAACACGGAATATAAGGCATATAAAGCCTTAAAAAAGAAAATGATGGATGGTATTATACAAGGTATGACAGTAGCTTTTGACGATAAGCAGGCTGAAGGTACTCAGGATTTGAAAAAAAAGCAAAAGAATATTAAAGAGATTAATGCAAAGTTTGAGACTTATGAAAAGAGAAAGCTAGAATTGCCTCAGGAAATAGAAAAAGCAAATCAGGCACTGCTGAATGAGAGCATGATTATTTTCTATGAGCGCATGATACATAACAAAGAAAAGAAAAGAAAGCTTGAGTCAGAGATCCAAACCTTACACGATAAAGTCAAAGAACTTGTTGGTAAGAAGGAAGATATCGATGAAGAAAATACGAAACTATACGCGTTTATGCACGATTTAGCCGGTTTAGAAGTTATTGAGCAATTAGATGCTCATTACTTCGGAGGTGAAGAATGATTGTAGGCATAGGCAATGACATGATAGAAATAGACCGTATTCACAAAGCAATATCAAGACCCAAATTTCTAACAAGATATTTTACAAATGAAGAGCTTGATTTGTTTAGAGATAGAAAAATGAACCCTTCTACCATTGCTGCTAACTTTGCTGCTAAAGAAGCAGTTGCAAAGGTCTTTGGAACAGGTTTTAAGGGATTTGGTCCTAAAGATGTAGAAATACTTAGAAATGACCTTGGAAGGCCTTATATTAATCTTTACGGACAGGCTAAAGCGATAGAAAAGCAATTGGGGATAGACAAATGGCATATTACGGTTTCACATACTAAATCAATGGTGTCTGTTGTTGTATTAGGAGAGAAGCATGATTATAGCTAAAAGTAATCAAATGGTAATGATGGATCAGAAAGCAATCAAAGCGTATGCTATTCCCGGAGTTGTGTTAATGGAACATGCTGCAATGGCTGTATGTGAGATGGTCCCAATGGATAGTCAATCTATTTTGGTAGTGTGTGGTGTTGGCAACAACGGTGGTGATGGCTTTGCCATTGCCAGAAACCTGATACAAAGAGGTGAAAAGGTAACTGTACTTGGCGTTGGCAATCCCTTACAATTAAAAAATGACGCAAAAATCATGTATGATTGTTTTGCGCATATTGAAACAGGCCTTTTTTGGTATGAAGTCTGTAGTGAAAAGAAATTAGACCAATTGTTTCAAAACAGTGATGTGATTGTAGATGCGATTTTTGGTACTGGTTGCAATCGTGTTGTATCGGATGGTTATCTAGATGTGATTGGGCGAATGAATCAAAGAAAAGCCTATGTCATTAGCGTAGACATACCCTCCGGTGTTAATAGTGATAATGGCAAAATAATGGGTGTGTGTGTAAAGGCGAATCTGACAGTTACATTTACCTTACCAAAGCTTGGAAATATCCTATACCCAGGTGCAAGGGCGAGTGAAGCACTTAAGGTTGTAGACATAGGTATACCGAAGAAGATTTTAGAAGGTTTTGTTTTTGAATACGAAACCATCGATCAGGACACTCTAAAACGATTACCCTCAAGAAGAACAGATGGTCACAAATTCACATATGGAAGAATATTAATTATAGCAGGGTCCGAAGATATGTCGGGTGCTGCTTATATGTCTGCCATGGCAGCTTATAGAACAGGTACAGGATTGGTTGAGATTCTAACCCATGAAAGCTGTCGTATCAGCCTTCAATGTGCCTTGCCTGAAGCAATTGTTAGAACGTATCAAGATGCTAATAAAAGTCTGGAAAAGGTTTTAGAAACCCTAAATTTAGATACTTATGATGCTATCCTTATTGGGCCGGGACTCGGGCAATCGGATGTAGCCAAGCGTCTTTTAAGCCTCTCACTTGCTCAACCATCTGTACCGATTATTTTGGATGCAGATGCCCTAAATCTACTTTCAGAAAATATGGATGTTCTACTAGCATCATCAGCACCGATTATCATGACGCCACATGTGGGTGAAATGTCAAGACTTACGAAGTTCCCCTCTGAAGCGATTCTTGAAAATACAATTGAATTTGCACAAGCATTCTCTAAATCCAATCAGGTAATTACTGTATTAAAAAGCCATCGTACGGTTGTTTGTAATCCGGAAGGCTTTACATGTATTAATCTTTGCGGAAATGACGGCATGGCGACAGCCGGCTCAGGAGATGTTTTGGCCGGTGTTATTGCAAGTTTGGTGGGACAAGGGTTAGAACCCTATAAAAGTAGTGTCTTTGGTGTAGCCATTCATAGCTTAGCGGGTGATCTTGCGTCTGAAAATATAGGACGTCATGGTTTGATGGCAAAAGATATTATTGAGGCCATTCCTAAGATTATGATGGGAAATGAGCGGTTAAATGATTGAAATAGAGAATAAAGGAGACAGATAAATGAGACATTATCAACGTGTCGTAGCGGAAATTAATTTGGATGCCATTATACACAATTATAGAGAGATAAGAAAGTATCTGTCAAAGGGGACCAAGATTTGTAGCGTTATTAAGGCAGATGGCTATGGCCATGGTGCAATACCGATCGCTAAGACTTTGAGTGAAGAAGGGGTAGATGCTTTTGCAGTAGCTGCTTCTCATGAAGCTGTTCTTCTTAGAAAAAATAATATACATTGCCCTATATTGGTCCTTGGCTATACGAGTGAAGATGATTATCACGATATGGTTAAACATGATATCACCCAAACGGTTTTTCGTTTGGATATGGCAGAAAAACTTTCAGCGGTCGCAATGCAACTTGGTAAGATGGCCCGCATCCATATCAAAATAGATACAGGTATGGGTCGCATTGGGTTTGAGCCAGATGATCAAGCCCTTCAAATCATAAAAAAAATATCTAAGTTGCCCATGATAAAAATTGAGGGTATCTTCACCCATTTTTCAAGAGCAGATGAGTCCGACCATAGTACGAGTCGTATTCAACTGGATATTTTCAAAGGCTTCATCGCTAAGCTGAAAGAAGCAGGAATAGAATACTTTGATTTACATATGTCAAACAGTGCTGGATTAATAGAAGTTCATCAAGCGGAGTTTAACATGGTACGTGTTGGTATTGCCCTATATGGATTGTATCCATCCTATGAAGTGGATCATACATTATTCGAGCTAAAACCGGCTTTGACATTAAAGAGCAATATTATCCTTCTTAAAGAAATGGATGAAGGTATGCCCATATCTTATGGTGGTACTTATGTGACAGGTAGAAAAACAAAAGTCGCTACCATTCCAGTAGGTTATGGTGATGGTTACCCTAGAGCACTATCATCAAAGGGGAGGGTTCTCATTCGAGGGTCTTATGCCCCTGTTATAGGACGTATTTGCATGGATCAGTTTATGGTGGATGTGACAGACATAGAAGATGTAAAAGAAGGGGACGATGTGGTCCTTATTGGTGATATGATGGGGCAGGGCATATCTGTAGAAGAAATCGCTTCACATATGGATACCATTAATTACGAAGTGGTTTGTCAGCTGGGAAAAAGAATCCCTCGTGTGTATTATAAGAATGAAAAACCTGTTCTATCCATAGATTATTTTTAAAAGTAGTAAACTAAGGAATGTAAAATTATAAAAAACAGGTTATAATAATGTGCTAGGTTACAGATATAAGTGAAGACTTATGTCTGTTTTAGTCTAGTGGTTGGTTTAAGCTTAATAAAGCTATGAATAATATGAAGGATAAGAGACAAAAAAACATGAAAAAACGTAAGAATAAAATTATTGAAGAAATAAAGATAATAGAAAATGCCAGTCATGCCAGTGATATCGATGTTAGAAGGCACTTTTATGCAAAGTTGTTTGCCATTGCTTTGCCTATGGCACTTCAAAATCTGGTATCCTCCTCACTAAATCTAATTGATACATTTATGATCAGTTCACTCAGTACAGCATCTATTGCCGGTGTTACAGCGGCCAACAAACTTTTTTTCATACTTTTTCTCTTCCTATTTGGTATTAGTAGTGGTTCGTCTATATTGACTGCTCAGTATTGGGGCGTCAAAGATGTGAAAAATATCAGAAGGGTGCTTGGGATATGTCTTATGCTTGGCATAAGCGGTGCCTTCCTATTTACATCTGCCGCCTTATTTGCACCTGAAATGGTGATGAGGATTTTTACGAATCAATCCGGAGCAATATCAGAGGGTGCAAGTTATTTAAGGATTATTGGACTTAGCTATATACCGACTTCTATTACATTTGCCTATGTTTTTATATTAAGAAGTACTGGCAATGTTAAGTTGCCCATGAAGATTAGTATAATAGCAATTATGCTCAACACTTTTCTTAACTGGGTACTCATCTATGGTAATATGGGAGCACCTGCCCTTGGCGTTTCTGGTGCAGCTATCGCAACTGTTATTGCTCGTGGATTAGAGTTTGCCTTACTCATGGGCATCATCTATCGTAACAATGAAGTAGCAGCAGCACGTCTTCATGAACTTTTGGATGTGAATAAGGCTTTTTTTGCAAAATATATGAAAACGGTTTTGCCGGTAATTTTCAACGAGTTAATATGGGCTGTTGGTGTTACCATGTATGACTTGGTCTATGGGCGCATGGGTGAATCGGTTATGGCGGCCATGGGCATCACCAAAACCATAGAACAAATGACTTTTTTCTTTATCTATAGCTTAGGTAATGCATCCGGCGTCATCTTAGGTAATCAAATGGGCACAGGGGATATGACGCAGGTCTTTTATTATGCTAAGAAGCTGGTAAAAATTATGGTCATCATTGGGCTAAGTATGAGCGTTATATTATTTAGTGTTTCAGGACCACTAGCAAGCTTTTTCCAAGTAGAACCCCTTGTAGCTACATATATTCAAAATTGTATCCGAGTATTAGCGGTTGTAACGGTAGTAAAGGGACTGAATATGTTAATCATCGTTGGAATTTTAAGAAGCGGTGGCGATACAACTTTTGCTATGTATTTAGATGGAGGCGCGGTGTGGTTGGTAGCAGTACCCTTAGTTTTTCTAGGCGGCTTCGTATGGAAATTGGAGATTCAATACGTCTATATGTTGGCACTTTCAGAAGAATTTGTTAAAGTATCTATTGGTCTATACCGTGTATGGTCAAAAAAATGGATCAATAACCTTATTTTTGAGGAATAGCTGGTTTAAGGTTATAGTAGAAAAAACGTTGGTGTCACCTTACTCTACACATGTGGCGTATAAGTGACTGATAGTATATTAGAGTTAAAGACACTTTAGTATTTATAGCAACAGTGGTTTTCTGATTATTATGATTATTATGATGTGAATAATACTCGATAAATTTTGATTTGTCGGGCTATATATTTTCATTTTTTATTGTATAATGTAAATATGTTATACTGTGAAACAATTGGTATAAAGATAATGAAGTTATAATCAATTTTTTCATCATCACGACAAATTAAAATGGTAACACCTGGGTATTACAATTTTGGTTGACTAGAACATATTTCTAGTCAATTCAATTTTACCACAACTTGGTGAGGAGTTTTTTTGTGTAACGGACAAAGACCGTATTTATGTGGAGTTTAGCGTTTCTCAAATGCCTAACTAGTATCTATAGAAAGGAGAGTCTGGTTAATTATAGGAATTAATCATACGATGGATTATGATAAAAAGTATTTTTAATGAAAAAATTTCAAATATGTTAGAATACCCTTCAATTACAATTAATGATTCATTTCTTTATACTCACAATAGAGTATTTAATTTGTATTACAACGATGAAACAGAAAAATTTCTTTTTTATAATGAAATTGAAGAAGTAGATCTTAATGAAATATTCGAAAAAATCACTGGACAGAGTTTGTATGAATCAAAATTTATTTTAAGTTATGGAGCGAATGCTTCAATAAAGTATCTGCATTCAAAGTTAAACTCTGAAGATGTTTTTCTTCCAGTTATTAAAGTAAGATTAACTGGATATGATATTGTTTATTCAAATTACTTTTGTGAGGATGGCACGCTACCGCATACCATTGTAGAATCAAAGGACTGTGAAATAGATGTGTTCATATATCCGATTTTGGATAATGAATTAAAACTACTAAACAAAAGTGAAGCAGTAGGTGTTGATTATGATTTGATTTCAATTTCTTCCAATGTTTTAGAAAATAACTATTTTAATGTTGATGAGTTACTTTTATATGAATGCAAACATGGTGGAATAAAGTTATCAGAAGAATTCGTATCCGTTTTAGCAATAACTGGCAATAACAGAATATCGAAGGAAGTCTCACAATATGAGATATTGAAGACTGTTATTAATGAAAAATATGAAGTGTTTGATATTTTTAGTTTTTCAAAAAGAATAATAGATGATGAAGAATTTAGGACGAAAATGAATGGGAGATTATCAAGAAATGTATAATGTCGTTGCAACTAAAAATAGGTCAGAATTCAGAGATTATTACATATGCAAGGTGAACAAATCTAATTTCAGCAAATTAAGTAGGTATATAGTCATTTCTAGAGAGCACGAAGGAAGAATGTTTAGAGTTATTTCTAAATGCTTTGTTGATGACGCGTTAGGTGATGAATATGTTGCTATGGATCAAACACTTAGATCGGCTATAGCTATTAGTCGTAAAAATGACGACTTTGATGGGTTTAAAGAAAAGGTAGAGTTGGATATACTCCATATACCTATTAAAAAGAGGATTTCGAATGTTATTGCATCGATATTTTCTTTTAGATACATTATTTTGAGATATAATAGACCTATTGTTGCAGATTGTGAAAAAAATATTGTTCGTACGAACGCAGATTCACTTAATATAATCGGTATTAATGATCAAGATACCATAGTAATGGAATATGCGGCACAGAGAGGTAAAGGATTTGAACTAAAGTCATGTACAGTTCAATGTTTATTAAAAAACGATATGAATGAGGCAGATATTAAGAATAATAGTCAGGACTATAATAACATTGAAAATCATGACGATGACTTGAATGTGATACAGATGGATTATGATCAAAGAGTGATTCTTGGGACGGGTGATTTACAACCAATTTATGTGAGAAGGGATATTTATGGACTTTTTCTAAAGCAATTTCGAGAGTTTGGATTAACCTTTTTTATCACAATTATTGCTTTTTTATTCGGTTTCGGGGAAGGGTTGTTTAATTATTTTTTGTATATAGTGCTTGCTTTCGTAATATCAATTATTTTCTCGATAATTAATATTAGATCTACCATTAAATAGATACGTGTTTTGACGATATTATTCTAGAAGAAATTTATTGTATTATGGTATACATGTGCTTTGGATATTACTTCTAACTCACTATCAATAAGTTCTACAGTTATAGTTTTATTTGTCGATTGAAGTGATGTATCTATGCAGTAGCTTTATTAATTCTATAGTAGATTCTTCATCAAAACTTGAAGAACTGATTAATTGTCTTGGAACAATAGCAGTATCTTTTTTTAATTCATGACCCTGTTTGGTTAATGTAATGTATACATTTCTTTCATCTTCACTTCTACGCTCTCTGACTAGTAATCCTTTTGTTTCCAATTTCTTCAATAGAGGTGTTAGTGTTCCTGAATCAAGATGTAATTTTTCTCCAAGTGATTTCATTGTGACATTATCTTTTTCCCATAAAGCCAACATTGTAATATAACCTGTATATGTTAACCCCAATGGATCGAGTGATGGTTTGTACTTCTTAATTATTTCTCTTGATGATACATAAAGTGCAAAGCACAATTGGTTATCTAATTTTAAGATATCGTTATCAGATATATGATCCAGTATACTATCTTTATTTTTCATATACAGCTCCTTACGAATCAGATTAATTGAATGCAATTTAATTGTAATAAATATAAAGTGACTTGTCAACTTAATGGTTATTTTAGTTTGCCTACAATTAAAATCGATCGATAGTTTGACTGCTTGAAGAAAGTGTGATAAGATTGAATTAATTAATTAATTGAATAAAATTTAATTGAGTACAATTGAATAAGTCATAATCTCAATAGATTATTAAGGATTTGTGGTTTATAAATAATTAAATTGTGCTTAGTTAAACACATGTATACCCAATAAGAAGATATGAAAGGATGTAATAATATGAAAGCAGTAGTTATTAAAGATTACGGAAAACAAGTTGAAGTTTTAGAGGTGGAAGTACCGAAGATTTCAGATGATAGCGTTATGATAGAAGTTCATGCAGCGAGTATAAATCCAATTGACAATATTGTGAAAGCTGGATATATGAAAGATATGATGCCGATTTCATTTCCATACATTATGGGATATGACGTCTCTGGTGTTGTAAAAGAAGTAGGATCGAAAGTTAGCAAATTTAAAATAGGTGATGAAGTTTATTCAAGACCGAATCAAACGGATGCAGGGAGTATTGCTGAATATAATGTTGTTAAGGAAGATGAATTGGCACTTAAACCTTCAAATATTACCCACGAAGAAGCGGCTTCGATTCCATTAGCTGGATTAACAGCTTTACAAGCCCTTACAACAAAAGGGAACCTTCAAAAAGGTCAGAAAGTGCTTATTCATGCAGGCTCTGGTGGTGTTGGAACACTTGCAATTCAAATAGCAAAGCACTTAGGTGCTGAAGTAGCGGTTACGACGAGTCGTTCTAATTTTGAATTGGTAAAAAATCTTGGTGCAGATGTGATCATCGACTATAAAACTCAAAAGTTTGAAGAGGAACTTAGTGATTATGATTTAGTCCTAGACTCTATGGGTGGAGAAGTTATGAATAACTCTTTCAAAATCTTAAAAAAAGGTGGTACAATGGTATCTATTAAAGCACAAGATACTGAAGAACTAGCTAAGAAGTTCGATGTTAAATTCGAAGTGTTCTTTATGTGGCCTAGTGGAGAAATGCTTTCAGATCTTACACAACTACTTAAAGACGAGGTAGTTAAGCCAGTAATTGATCGCAGTTTCTCATTTGGAGAAGTTCAGGAAGCTTATGATTATCTAGAAATGGGACATGCTAAAGGTAAAGTAGTCATTAAAGTTAAGTAAATTATCTTGTAAAAGGTAATATATAGTAAGTTTATTACGCTTATGTGTACATACATGTGGCGTGTTGCTTACTACTCACAAAAAAATATAAGAAGATATGTAGACACCTTATTTTGAGGTGTCTCTTTCTTTATTCTCAAGGAAAGTCATACTATAGTATTCAGCCTTGAAACGTGGCAGAATACGTCAAGGACCTTTCCTGTCGAACCGTTCAGAAATATGAGCAGAGCTCATAACGAAGCGAAGCTTCTTTTCTTGTTTGAATATATTACTTAAATTATTTA
>JAGXFY010000016.1:0-6241 GCA_024636985.1 Clostridiales bacterium
GCAGCGTCAGATGTGTATAAGAGACAGATGTAGGGGCTATGCAAGTGGTTAGAAAACTAAAAGATAAGATTGAGCAGAAGATCGGCACCAAGCTCACAAAGGCGGCAATAGCCGTACCACCAGGAACAAGTGACCGTGACAGTAAAACCCATATGTATGTTGTAGAGGGTGCAGGACTGGAAGTGACCAATATCCTAGATGAGCCAACAGCAGCCAATTCGGTGCTGAACATTGAAAATGGGGTCATTGTAGATATCGGTGGCGGAACAACAGGCTTGTCCATTATTGAGAATCAAAAGGTTGTCTATGTAGCGGATGAAGCAACGGGTGGAACACATTTGACATTGGTAGTGGCGGGTCATTACAAGATTAAATTCGAAGAGGCAGAATGTGTTAAAACAGATCTGAGCAAGCAACAAGAAATATTTTCAATGGTAATTCCGGTTATTGAGAAAATCGCGACGATCGTGAACGAACATATTAAGAACCATGAGGTGAAAGCCATATATCTTGTTGGGGGCACAAGTTGCTTAGAGAAAATTGAAAGCGTCATTGAAAATGTCACAGGCATTATGACCATTAAGCCTAAGAATCCATTCTTAGTAACACCACTTGGCATTGCTATGAATTGCTAGGCATAAAGGATGTGAGCATATTGAATATAGAATCCATGGATCAAGAAAAGTTGATTGAAAGCATTATAAAAGAAGTCATGCTAAGGTTGGTAGAACAGCATACTATAAATGACTTAGAAAACGCTATAAGGAAAGAAAAGATACTAGCAATCGCTATGTCAGACCATCAGATATTGAGTGAGATTCGACATCGTTATAGGATTGATTTTTATGAAGGGCATAAAGAACATGAAGAACCTATAGACATACACGTTTATGATGCTATACTACTTGGCAGCATAAGTCATCAGGAGCTTGTACATATATCCATGGGGCTTGCAAACAACCCAGTTTCTTCATTGGTCATTGAGGCCATTTTGTCGGGTAAAAAAATCTATATTCTTAACGAAGGGATAACTTATCAAAGATATGAAGATACCTCAAACACCAATTTTTACAACATGCTTAAAGGCTATGAAGAACAGCTAAAAGCCTTTGGAATAGAATGGATCGATGCAAATGAAATTGTTGAAAAAATAGAGAATTCAGAAGCCATTGACGAAGAAAAAATGACAGAACAATATGTTGTACAAGTAAAGATCATAACAGAATCTTTAGCAAAACAGTATCAAGAAAAAGGCTGTAAACGTCTTTTGATTAACAAGAACACCATAGTAACACCTTTGGCATGGGATTATCTAAGAGACAAGAAAATAAAGATGATAACCACGTAAACTCAAAATGGAGGAAGGCTTTTATGATTGTAGGCAAAGTAATTGGAAATGTATGGGCAACTAGAAAAGATGAGAATTTAAATGGGTTGAAACTACTGGTAATAAAACCCTTGGATTATGCTTCAGACAAAGACCTTCCTACTTTTGTTGCTGCAGATAGAATCGGCGCAGGGATCGGAGAAACGGTATTGGTAGTTAACGGTAGCTCAGCTAGGATGAGCCTTGGGAGAAAAGATATACCTGTGGATGCAATTGTGGTTGGCATCATTGATACGGTAGATGTCTAGATAATAGAAGGGGAAAGGAGGTGCTCAGCCATGGATTTGCTGGAAAAAATATACAATGCTGGTGTTGTAGGTGCTGGAGGTGCTGGTTTTCCAACCCATATTAAGCTGAACTGTAAAGTAGAATATTTTATAATTAATGCAGTAGAATGTGAACCACTCATGCATACGGATAAGTACATCATGATGCACAAAGGTAAAGAAATTATTTTGGCGGTTGAAGAAATTGGAAAGCTTGTCGGTGCAAAACATTTAGTCATAGCCATTAAAGAAAAAAACACCAAAGAAATTAACCATTTAAAAGAAATCATTGAAACACTCGGTTCCAAGATTACCTTGTATAGAATGGGTGATTATTATCCAGCAGGTGATGAACAGATGATGGTTTATGAGATTACAGGGAAACCGATTCCTGAGGCAGGGATTCCCTTAGATGTAGGTGCTGTTGTATCCAACGTAGGTTCTATCGTGAATATCTACGATGCAATGATGGACAAGCCGGTTGTAGAGCGGTTCCTGACTGTGACCGGAGATGTGAAGAACCCGACCATGATTAATGTACCTGTCGGTATTTCAGTAAAAGCCTGTATAGAGGCGGCAGGTGGTTCGACTCTAAAAGAATATGCCATCATTATAGGTGGACCTATGATGGGAAACATTATTGATGACCATGAAGCTGAAGAATTTCATATTAAGAAAATGGATGGATCTTTGATCGTCCTACCAAAAGACCACTTTGTGGTAGAACGAAAAAGAAAACCCATAGAGAAAATCATTAATGAAACCAAAACAGCATGTATTCAATGTCGTTACTGTACGGATATGTGCCACAGATATCTACTAGGACATCAATTGAGACCCCATAAAATCATGCGAAACATTGGTATGTCCGAACATGATGAGACAATTATGAAGGAAGCCTTGTTATGCTGTGAATGTGGCATATGTGAAATCTATGCATGTCCTATGGGACTATCGCCTAGATTGGTGAACGTACATGTCAAAAAAGAATTGTATAAAAAAGGCATTCGACCTGAAAAAGGAAGCCTTGATCTTGAAAGCAGAGACATGATGGAGTATAGAAAAATTCCAAGCTATAGACTGATTTCAAGATTGGATCTGCTGGACTATTATGGTCAGCCAATAGATGAATGTAAGGATTTGACGACTGAAGAAGTCAGTATACATCTTAAGCAACATATTGGAAAACCGACCACACCTATGGTTGCTGTTGGAGACATTGTATCAAAGGGGCAGATGATTGGTAAGGTTGAGCGAGATGAACTGGGTGCCAATATTCATACGAGCATAGAGGGTACTGTTATGGGAATAACTGAGAAAATAACGATTAAAAGTAATGGGGTGGTTTCATGATACGGACGATAGGGCTTATAGAGCTAAATAGCATTGTCAAAGGCATTGAGGCAGCAGATGCCATGATTAAGGCGGCTGAAGTGGATTTGATTCTTGCCAATGCCATATGTCCCGGAAAGTACATTGTGCTCATCTCCGGTGATGTGGGGGCAGTGAAAGCCGCACTTGAAGCGGGAAAAGAAATAGGGAAACAATATATTGTAGACGACCTTATATTGCCGAGTATACATGCTCAAATCATAAATGCCATCAATGGATCGACTCAAGTTGGTGAAGTGAATGCAATAGGCGCGATGGAGTTTTTTAGTATAGCCACGTGTATTGTGGCTGCAGATGCGGCAGCAAAAGCTGCAGCCATTAATCTCATTGAGATTAGATTGGGTTTTGCAATAGGGGGTAAATCATTTGTCACATTCAGTGGAGATGTAAGTGAAGTTAAAGAGGCTGTTGAAGCAGGTTCAATTATAGGTAAAAAAAATGGCATGTTGTTAACGAAAGTTGTCATTCCATCGCCTAGAAAAGAACTGTTTGAGAAACTCTTATAATTAGGAGGAAGCAATATGGGTAAAGTATTAATAACGAAGAATAACATTGAAACATATATTTCAAAAAACCAGTTAAAACTCTATGTGGACAAAAATATGATTCTGACTTCAGGCGCCCAAGATATTATTAGAAACAAGGGAATTTCCATCATATATGACAAATCCAGGGAAGAAGTAGAACATGGAATCTCTTCTGAGCTAGAAACAACTACGAAAATGGTAATAAAGATCTTAAGAGAGCAACATGGTATTACAGATGCAGCACACATAAAAGAAGTTTGCAATTTGATTTTAACAAAAATCAATAAAAATTAAAGGAGTGTAGGAAGATGGCGAATTATGCGTTGGGTATGATTGAAACAAAAGGATTAGTAGGTGCTATTGAAGCGGCAGATGCAATGGTGAAGGCGGCAAATGTAACCTTGGTAGGCAAAGAAAAAGTGGGAGGTGGATTGGTTGCTGTCATGGTTAGGGGTGATGTTGGCGCGGTTAAAGCAGCAACAGATGCCGGTGCAGCAGCAGCAGACAGAGTGGGTCAATTAGTATCCGTACATGTAATACCTAGACCTCATGATGAAGTGGAGCAGATATTACCAAACTCGAATTAAACCGCTATGGTTAAAGTATCAAAACTAAGTTTCGCTAAATTCATATTTGAGTGCATTTAAAAGTGCAACTATATAGTTTTGACACTCTAACCATTATACTAACTTAATTTCTATTATAAGGGAGGAAAAAAATGAATATCAATGAGATCATCGTATATATCATGGTAATTTTTATGGTTTTAGGTGCATTAGACAAGATTATTGGAAACAAGTATGGTCTAGGAGAGCAGTTTGATGAAGGTTTTATGGCAATGGGCTCTTTGGCAATAGCTATGATTGGGGTCATATCTTTAGCACCTGTACTTGCAACCATACTATCACCTATCGTAACACCGGTTTACACCATGCTAGGTGCAGATCCGGCCATGTTTGCAACCACACTTTTAGCTAATGACATGGGTGGTTACCCACTGGCTATGGAAATGGCACTAACAGAAGAAGCCGGACTTCTTGCAGGGCTTATTCTTGGAGCCATGATGGGGCCGACAATCGTTTTTTCAATACCCGTAGCCCTTGGCATCATTAGAAAAGAAGATCACAAATTTTTGGCGACAGGTATTCTTGCAGGTATGATTACCATACCCATTGGTGTATTCTTTGGTGGTTTGGTAGCAGGGTTTGATGTTATCATGATTCTTAGCAACTTGGTTCCAATTATTATCGTATCCTTGTTAATTGCCATCGGTTTATGGAAGATTCCTAATCAAATGATCAAAGGTTTTACCATATTTGGTCGAGGTGTAACAATCGTCATCACCATAGGAACGGCTGCGATTATTGTTGAGACACTAACCGGTATCGTAATTATTCCGGGTATGGCACCTATTTCAGATGGTATTGCCGTTATTGGTGCAATTGCAATCATGCTTGCTGGTGCTTTTCCAATGGTATATGTCATTACAAAAGTATTTAAAAAACCATTACTTAAAATGGGAAAATTATTAGGTATGAATGATGTTGCTGCGGCCGGTCTAGTTGCCACTCTCGCTAATAATATTCCTATGTTTGGATTGATGAAAGACATGGATGATAGAGGAAAAATATTGAATGTAGCTTTTGCAGTAAGTGCCGCTTTCGTATTTGGTGATCATCTTGGATTTACAGCAGGGGTTGCTAGAGAAATGATATTCCCAATGGTGGTTGGTAAACTTGTTGGTGGTATTACAGCCGTTATGGTAGCCATGATTATTGCGAATAAGATACTTGGCAAACCTTCAGATACAAGTGACGAAAAACCACAAAAGGTGGAGGCATAATCTATGGATAATGTGGACAGCAAAATGATAGAAGCGATTGTTAAAAAAGTTTTGCTAGAAATAGGCAAAGAGGATCAACAAGATTTTGTAAAAAAAACCGACAGGAGTGGTGTATCTGTCATTAAGACAGAAACCGTTCATCCGGGGAAATTTGACACGGGCAAAGAAGGTGACCGTGTATACTTAAAAGATGTTATGACAGTTGAGGAAAGTCCTAGGTTAGGTTGCGGTGTTATGGAAATGGATACATCCACCTTTGATTGGACATTGAAATATGATGAAGTGGATTACATTATTGAAGGTAGATTAGAAATCATAATCGGTGACCGTAAGATCGTCGGAGAAAAAGGTGACATCATCTTCATTCCCAAAAACACTTCTATAAAGTTCAGTGCACCTGGTCATACGCGGTTTCTCTATGTTGTCTATCCAGCCAATTGGGATGAGTTATAGTTTGAAGCTTAAATTCAATCTTTGGGTAAAAGTGATAGCTGATAAGCATCTTCTGTAGTGAGTGGTTTAGAAAAATAGTAACCTTAAATGAGATCACAATTGTTTTCCTGCAGGAATTCTAATTGTGATTTTATTTCTACCCCTTCGGCGACGACTTGCAAGTTTAACGCGTGGGAGAGCCCAACAAGTTGGCGAACAAGATCTTGATTTTTGTTTGAATTATTTAATAAAGGTAACATAGGATACAGAATAGAATCGTTAATTAACATATACTAAAAGAAATAAGAATAAGAAAGGTGATAAAAATGATTGAACAAGTTTACAACATGACCCATGGAAACGATCGTATGATTGAAAAAGTCATTCAAGATGA
>JAGXFY010000017.1:0-7666 GCA_024636985.1 Clostridiales bacterium
CATAGATTAAAGACAATATGCCTTGTTCCTTTTCAAGGAGCAGTATACCACCGATAAAAAATAAACCTAAGACAGAAGGGTCCATAAAAAGTACAACAGGCATAATATAGGGAAGCCATGTGGTATCCAATTGATGAAATATTATGAGATAAAATAGACTTAGAATCAAATAAACAAAATAAAAGCCTTGTTTGAATTGAAATAAAACATCTGCTTTAAGAGCCGATAGCAGACGTTGACCATGAACACCTGATCTAATTGGTTTAATGGAGGTCATCCGATTAACTTCCTTCCTGTAAACTTAATAAATACATCTTCAAGCGTAGCTTCACCACTGTGTATGGTGATAATACGATCCTGCTTTAATATCGCTTTGAAGGTCATATTATCACCAAGACCACTAAGAGGGAAAGTTGTTTCCATTTCTTGGTTATTGTGTATATACCGTAGCTTAACATAGGCGTTACCATGTTCAACCATTAAGTTGGAAGGTTTATCAATGGCAGAGAGAACACCATCATTGATAAAGGCAACATGATCACAGAGTTGTTCAGCAACCGTCATATTATGGGTAGTTAGAAAAATGGTTTTACCTTTGGATTTCATATATAGTATCTGATCTCTAATGATACGGGCATTCACAGGGTCTAAACCGGAAGTCGGTTCGTCAAAAAACATAACATCCGGGTCGTGCATGATAGACCTTATAAAATTAAGGCGCATTTTCATACCTTTAGAGAAGTTTTCGACTCTTTGATGCTTATCACCGAGCAAACCGACCATATCCAGCAGGGAATCAAAATCCTTAGGACAGTTTTTATAGTAGGAACCTATGAGTTTAAGGTTTTCAAGTGCGGTCAGTTTTAGATAGAGATTTGGAAAATCAAAAGCTACACCAATCTTCTCGAATATATCTTTCTGCCAAAGCCGACGTTCCTTGCCTAATATCTGAATCTGACCCTCATAACCTGTAAGAAGACCAATGATTAATCTCTGCGTAGTGGTTTTTCCTGCGCCACTAGGCCCCAAAAATCCAAAAATTTCACCTTTTTCAATGTTGAAATCAATACCTTTAATAGCATGTTTGCCTGATTTTGGATAAATATAGTTCAAATTATCTATATGAATCATTGAAGCCTCCTTGGTTTACATAATGATAAATGCTTAGCTAAATGAGATAAAAGTTAAAGCTTACATAAAATAATAGCATTATTGTCTTTGCGGGTCAATTGTTACTACAAGATCCCTTTAAATAAGGGGATAATGAGCCATTAGTACTATGGGCATAGGATTGACAAGTGAGGACTAGGTAGTCATAATGTAGGGTGTGCTATAACTATTTAAGCCCATGACTAAGGAGCTAAACAAATGAGAAAAATAATCGCGACCGGTTTGACAGTTCTGAGTATAATCTTAACGATGATGATACCCATTCATGCAAGCCAATCAATATATACAGTAGCAACAACAGCCAATATTGTGGTTAATAATAAAACAATCACACCCAGAGCCTATAACATCCAAGGTAACAACTATTTTATGCTTAGGGACATTGCCCACTATGTTAAAGACAGTCAAAAAGCATTTAATGTGGGATGGAACCAGGAAACAGCAACCATAATCATTGAAACAGGTAAGCCATACTTAGGTGGCTACGTCAGTAAATCATCAATAGATGCAGGTGTGGTTATTGATGTGCGTGTCAGTAATGCCAAAGTATTGAAGAACGGTGTTCCATTGTCTATGACAGGTTATGTTATTGACGGTAATACCTATTATAAACTTAGAGACATGGGTTCGGCATTTGGTTTTAATGTGTTTTGGGACGGCGCTAAGAACAAAGTTGTGATTGATACAGAAGGTAATGTCGAGACTGTCATAAAAAACCAAGAACTCTCCTATGAAGTCCTTAGACTGATAAACATAGAAAGAGAAAAAGTAGGGTTGCATAAGTTGGTCATGGATGGCAAGCTGGAAAAAGCAGCTTATTTCAAATCCAACGATATGTTAATTAATGACTATTTTGAACATGTATCACCGGTCCATGGTGGCATGGTAGATATTGTAGCTATGCATGGTGTACCTTATCGCTACCTAGCAGAGAACATCGCTTCAGGCCATACGACGGCAAAAAAAGTAGTAGACGGATGGATGGCATCTCCAGGGCATAGAAAAAATATCCTAAGTCCAAATCTTAACAAAATAGGCATCGGTGTTGTAGCGCGAACCGAGTATGGTTATTTGTGGACACAACTATTTACGGATTAACTATAGTTTTATGAAGTATAAAAAGTAGCAACCATGTATTAAATCAGTGGTTGCTACTTTTTTAATTTTCCTTATAGGTAGTAAATTTGACAAAAACCTAAAAATAGGGGCTGTCGGAAAATAGTCCTTATAGAAAATAGTATAGCGCTGTATGCGTCATACTTTTTTTTTGTAAAGAAAAAGATGGCAAAAAAGAACCATCTTCTCTAAGTTATATTATTTAATATAACTACCAATGAATACTAATTATAACGAATTTTTGAAAAAGAACAACAGAAAATACACTTTGATCTTTATCAAATAGGATTACCGTCTGACAATCCAGTCTATACCCTAGTCATAACCTAACGGTTATTGCTCGGTAATGCGGCCTACCTTGATAAAGCTTGGAGGAATTAGATTATTCTAGCTTAGTTGCTAGATATAATACCAAGGGAAGAAAAGGCTATAATCCAATTATGATGTTTGCAGTTCTAACCTATGCTAACATGCGGGGTGTCAAGGCGATTGATAGAATTGTAGAACTCTGTGAAGAGACATTGCTTTTATCTGGCTTACAAAAGGACAAAAACCTAAGCGGGATGCATTTTTCGACTACATAAAAATCAAGCTCACTGATGAGATTTTGGATGACCTGCATTACCAGTTTATACGCTGTCTTTGGAAAGAAGAGTTTATAACACTAGAAGCTTTATTTATCGGCGGCACCAAAATTGAAGCCAATACCAATCGATACACATTCGTTTGGCGTGGAAGTGGCGACTATCATACAAAATATAAACTACTCAAAGAGTAAAAGTTTATTATTGAAGGCATGGACCGTGTAAGAGAAATTATCGAAAAAACAGAGAACGGAAGTTAACTAAGCAATGATCAATCTCCAATAGCTGCATTATTGAGATTGATCACTGATCGCCTTTTGAACTATTAAATTTACAGGTTCAACTGATGAAAATTGCTAAAGTCGAAGAAATCCTTTTTGTTTATGAAAAAGGTCATAAGAAATCCGAACTTCAAAAGCTATATGAAGAGATTGATGACTGCGGCCAGAGACTGTTGAAATATAAAAACTGTTTTGAAATCATGAAAACGGATAGAAACAGCTATTCAAAGACCGATATCGAGGCAACATTTATGCGAATGAAAGATGACCACGTGCAAAATGGCTAACTAACAGAAAAGATTATCAGGAAGTCAGCAAAAGAATAACATTATGGCTCAACAACCTACGCAAAGAAAACCCAGACTTAAAATACATCGGCGTACCAGAAATGCACAAAGACAAAGCCTGGCACTTCCACTTTCTCATAAGCGGCATCGATGACAGTAATATAGTCTACACAGGAAAAGTCGGCAAAGGCAAATACATCATGAGCGAACTCAAGGTTGAACTCGTGGGCTTCACATGAAAAAAGATATATGCCCATGAAAAATACAACGTTGGCTATTCAGAAGGCAGTAGGATAGAGGACTCAAAGAAGGCATCTAACTACATAACCAAATACATCACAAAGGACCTGTTCAAACTCACAGGCGGCGACAAAAGAGTCAGAAGGTATTGGAACTCACTCAACCTAATCAAACCCACAAAAGAAGAAAAGCACCTGGCACAAGAAGTATTCGAACAATACAACATGCACCTGGAAGAAGAAGGCAGTCATAAAACCAAATCAGTATTAAAATACGGCCTGGTTAACGAGCTGGGCGAAGAAATACCATAAGTAATCAACTACTATGAACTCAAGGCACAGAAAGGTGAAGGTGTAACAAATTAAATTAATTAAACTGTACGAGGAATTCGATTCAGATAAGGAATTTAGTGGGACAAGCATAAACACAAGAAAAACATATGAGGTCGTCGTCAAAAGAATGTTCATAGAAAACTATGTCGAAAACGTAGAACCGGAAGAACTGACCATCAACCACATTAAAAGTTATGTACTGGAATAAGATCACGAAACGACTTAAGCCCCGATACCATAAGGGGATATGTCAGACATATCAAAGTGTTCTTGTACTGGCTCTATGACAACGAGTACATCAAATTAAACATATCAAAGAGAATTCCAGTCATGAAAGGTGTGGAAAAACAAATCATCATACTCAATGATGACGAGATAGCAACCATCATCTATAGCATAAAAGGCACAACAGAACGAGCATGGTGCAAAAGAGCCATCATATACATCATGTTGGACTGTGGCCTCAGGGTAGGGGAAATCTCAAGTTTAGAAAAAGACTCAATCAACTTCAATGACAGAACCATCTTAATCAAAGGTGAATATGCAAAAGGCAAATCGGACCGCCTGTACAATTCAGCCTGGCAACCAAGAAAGTGCTACTTGCCTATAACCCAAAAAGACGAGACGCCTATGATGATGATAATCCCAACATATATTTTGTGAACGAAGTAGGTAAACGAGTCAATCCAAGAAGCTACAGACAGATAATAGATCTACACGCAAAGAGCCAAGGCATCAAAAGAGCATACCCTCATTTATTCAGACCTACATGCATAACAAGAATGTGCCTATACACGGACAACATCTTCCAAGTACAGATGTTAGCCGGACATAAAGACCTAGCAACCACAAGAAGATACCATCATGTTGTCTTATCCTATGATCATATCAAACAGAACTATTCTAAGACATCGCAGTTACTTGATAAGATAAAGTTACCAAGATATCGAGCAAATAAATATAATTTGTGAATTATTTCTTGAAATCACTTTACTTATTTAAACTAGAGTTGTAAATAGAAAATAGATATAATAGATATAAGCGTAATAGAAAATTACATGAGATTGATAAAATACATTCAGAATCAGTATAGTAGTGATTAATACGCAAAAATATGTTGCACATTAATTTTATAAGTGATATACTTTATTTGAAAGAAGGAGGGTATGATATGGAAATAAAAAGAATTGAAGTTGAAGGATTTAGGAATTTAAAAAAAATAAAGTTGGAATTAAATGATTTTAATTCTATTGTGTCATTGAATAATTATGGAAAATCAAATTTGCTAGATGGAATTGAGTTTGGAATTGAATTTATAAGAGCAATAAATGAGACTAAATTCAGAATGATGAATAAAACGGGTGATGTTCCCAATAATAGAAATATGGATAGAGATGTATTTTTCTTTCTAATTGAATTAAGTGATAATGATAAAACTATCGAGTATAGTTATACATTCGAATGGGCTAATGAAAACAACAATAAAGAGGGATATATCACTGACGAAATATTGAGATATAAAGAAAATAGAAAAGGTCAAAAATATAATACATTTCTACATCGAACACCTAATTCATCGACATATCAGACATCAAAAACGGGACGTAGCAATAAAAATATTATAATAGAAAATAATGCTTTGGTTGTAAATAAGCTAGAAGCTTATGACTCATTATTCTATCTTGATGTTGTAAAAGAAATTAATGAATTAAAATTTTGTATTAATAGGTCTTTTGATGCATCGAATTCATTTGAAGCCTTTCCTTTTCAACGTCTTAATATGAGTATATATGATATTCAGACATTGGAAAATTTACCTAAGATACTTTATAGTATGAAAGTTGAATATCCTCATAAATATGAGTTGTTAATTAATACGTTTATTGATTTATTTCCAAATGTTGAATTAGTAACTGTACGTGAACTTCTACATAAAACACAATTTGATACCGAATTACCAGAAGGATTTCCGCTAAAGATTTCAGAAAAATTGTATGTCCTTTTTGTTAAGGAAACATTTAGCGAAAGTGCTATGGAATTTAGCAATTTATCAGATGGAGCAAAAAGAATATTTTTACTTTTATTATATATTATGCTTGCAGAAATCAATAAAATTCATTTGATTGCCCTAGAAGAGGTAGAAAATTCAATACATCCAGGATTATTTAATAAATTTGTAAATATACTATCACAATTAGTTTCGGATGATTTGAAACTAATAATATCAAGTCATTCTCCATATATTTTACAATACATGGAATTGAGAGATATATTTATAGGGATACCAAATAAAAAAGGCATTGCAGATTTTAGAAAAATCAAAAAAGTGAATTCGAACAAGATATTAAAAATGGCTGCTGATTATGATGTAACAGTAGGTGATTATATATTTGAAGCAATGAATGGATCAGAAGATGAAGTAAAAGATTTAATCTCCATGATGGAGGTTGATTAGAGATGAAAAGGGGTTTTATGGTGTTTTTGGAAGGGGAAACCGAGGAAGAGTTGTATCAGGGTATCATAAGTTTTCTTAGGAATGATAAGTTAGAGGGGCATTTCAAGCTTAAGAAACTACATATTCATAATCTGAAAGGCATAGGTAATTTTAAACTTAAACTATTGGGGAAAGCCGAAAAAATTAATAGTAATAATCCGGACATAGAATATACAGTATTCTTATGTTATGACACTGATGTTTTTGGATTAGGAAAAAAACCACCCGTAGATTGGTCGCATGTTGAATCACGGCTAAAACAAATGGGTATAAAGAAAATAATACACTTAAAAGCTGATAAGTCAATTGAAGATTGGTTGTTATGTGATCTGAATGGCTTATGCAGCTATTTGAAACTTTCAAAGAAACCTAAATTAAAAGGTAGGACAGGTTATGAAAAAATATGTAATTTATTTAGAGCTTCTAATAGAGTGTATACAAAAGGTTCAAAAGCAAGTGGCTTAATTTCGAAACTAGATGTAGGAAAAATCACATGTTCTAATTGTGATGTTATGTCAGAGTTTTGTAAAGAACTAGGCGTAAATTGTGACAATACTGAGTAATAAAGAACGAGAAACCAAATTCATACTTTATTACTTGCGTTGTAACTGTTAATATTGATTAGTAAGTAGGTTGATAATGGCAACTAACAAACCGTATGGTGATAATGCACGAAAAGAGATGGTAAAGGATAGGTCCCAATTCAAAAATGAGAAAACGGGTTTGTATGCGAAAAGAGATACAACTACAGGTAAGTTTATGGATAATAAAACATCTGCTCCTGGAGAAAAATTTAAATGTGTCAAATCAGATTAATATGTTAGGGTATGTATTGAAGTTAAGTTGAAAATTATTAGATTCAGTATATGCTAATTTTAAATGAATTGTATGTTATAAAATGCTATATGAAACTAGCATAAAAATAGAGACACCCAACAGGGTGTCTCTAAGTCAGTACAACGACAGTACTTGTAGTGCAGTCAAGGGGACTTGAACCCCTACCCAAATAATATGGACTAGATCCTTAGTCTAGCGCGTATGCCAATTCCGCCACAACTGCATGAATCATGTTTGATTCGCGAAGTTTATTCTATCATATGTTAGAAGATAGTGTCAATAGATTTTGAGCAGGTAGACGATAAAAATAATTTATTGGTTCTTA
>JAGXFY010000018.1:0-9280 GCA_024636985.1 Clostridiales bacterium
ATATTTTCCAATTCTTTAATTAAATCATCGTGTTCATTCATATTGCTGCATCTCCTTCTATAAACATCTTTTAATAATCCATGGAAAATGGTAATGTTATACTGATAACCCAAGCTATCCAACCAAAAAGTATAGTATGATATATCCCGCTCATACCATTTGCTTGTGAGCAAATACTCTTCATCATTAACCACTCAATACAGCGACAATCGGTATATCAGCAGGTGCAAATCGATATCTTTCTAATTCATCTGTATCAACCCATAGCACTTGGTCATGGTCAATTGAATTGATCTTGTCCGGTATCTCTCCAATAATCGAGCAATCATATCCATGCAAATGAATTGTTCCGAACTCATCGTTGTATTCAGATTCTTTAACGAATGAGCCTACTTCAATGTGTAGTCCCAACTCTTCATTGATCTCTCTAATAAGAGCTTCTTCATGAGATTCTTCATCATCTACTTTTCCACCTGGGAATTCAAAATACCCAGCTAGAGCCTTACCTTCCCTACGTCTAGCGATCAATGTCTGATTTTCTTTATTTCTAATTATGGCTGCAACAACATGGATGGACATAAGATCTCCTTAGGTTAACATGAAATCAGTTTGCAAGGTTAAGATTCTCTTCAAGGAATCTTGCAGGCATAGGTGCTTCAAGTTCCCATACAAAACTAACAGGCCTTGAACCTGTATGGCTTATATACTTGGCTTTTCCCATAAATAGAAATGGACTGGCATGACCATCTCTCTTTCTATACTCTCTGACAAATAGTAATACATCATTTCCTAATTTCTCATGATTGATATAACGGTAAGCTGTAGGACTTGTATCTGAAGTTTTATTCTGACTTTGCCAATGAAATCTAGATTCATTCATAGGATAGTCTTCATACATCGTCGCTTCTGAGAAGTCCTTATCACTTTTGTTCAGGGTAATGAAAAAAACATCTGTCTGATTTTCTTTGATATAGAGGACACCTTCTCTAAAATCCGGCATATTTGTCTCATCAAAACGTCCTAGTCCTGCGAGAATTTGATTGGTTGTGTATGTACAATGTATATCCATCGGAGTTTCAACTTTCATAGGTTGGTGCTTATCAACGAAATCTATATGCGCATATTTGTATTTTAATATTTCAAGTATTTCTTCACAGTAATCACTCGTTTTGCATAGATGCGTTAGACCTTCGAGTAGGTTTTTAAAACCTTCTTTTGCAGGTATATCGAGATAAAAGCTATAGTAATAGATTGCCTTTATTTTTGGATCTGTGAAGTCTGAACTTTTTTGACTAAAAAAACGAATACCCTCTTCAAGAATTTTTCGACTGTCTAAATAAAATAAGTTTTTGAGGCGTTTTACCATTTTCATCGTATAGCCCGATTCCATCTTCAAGTTGAAAGCATTACATTTAAGGGAATACAAACTTCTGTCACATTGTCGCCCATAAAAGTCTACAAGATCTATATGGTAATAACCCAAGAATTTTCTAAGTGTCAGAGGTTGTCCTGTTTCTGTTGCAAAAGTCCTAATACGGCTTATAAGGGAAGACTTATTAATAATGGCATTTTTAATATTTGTTAATATATAGCCTTTGGCTAACTTCTCCATCTTAATATGACAACCTCTTGGTAGACTCAAAGTCTCATCTTCTATTGTTTCTCTTACTGGTCTTTTTGATTTATGCAGCAAAGCCCGAAACCTTTGTTCATAGTTGTATTTTTCATGGGCTCTACCAACATAGTCCAGTACCGTTAAACATTCCTTGTTCTTGGCGTGCCTAAGTCCCCTACCAAGTTGCTGTAAAAATATTGTTAAGCTCTGGGTAGGGCGAAGGAATAAGACTGTATTAATCTCACATATATCAACACCTTCATTATAGACATCCACTGTGAAAATCATTTTAATTTCGCCTTGAACCAGTCTTTGTTTGGCTTGCATACGTTCATCGTGATCTGTTTTACCAATGATCGCTAGTGAAGGTATATTCAGTTCACAAAAGGACTTAGCCATGTATTGAGCGTGCTCTACACTAACACAGAATCCTAGACCTTTAAGATCATCCATATCCGTTAAATAGCGCTCCATACTATTTATAACCGTTCGTAATCGTTGTTCATGATTTAGTATGTATAGGTCTGATAGATCTTTATCCTGATACCCTGATTGGGTCCATTTTAATGTCGATAAATCAACATCATCCGTTACACAAAAATAATGAAATGGTGCTAACAGCTTATGATCAATTGCTTCTGGCAACCTCATCTCTGATGCAATCCGATCATCAAAGTGTTCAAGAATGTTCTTACCATCCATTCTCTCTGGGGTTGCTGTTAGACCAAGTAGGATCTGGGGTTTATAGTAATCTAGCAAGTTCTTATAAGAAACTGCCGCAGCATGATGAAATTCGTCCACAATAATAAAATCATAATAATCCTGTGTTGTCTTATTGATAAATTCATTGCTGTTAAAGGAGTTGATCATAACAAAAAGGTGATTTATACTATCCGGTTTGGCGTGTCCAGATAGTATTTCTCCAAAATTCGGTTCTTTCAATATACCCCTAAAAGTTGCTAACGCCTGGTTTAAGATCTCTTCACGGTGGGCAACAAACAATAGCTTGGCTTTAGGATTAACCTCGTAAAACCTTTTGAAATCAAAAGCTGCTATGACTGTTTTCCCAACGCCAGTAGCTGCAACAAGTAAATTCTTCATTCTTCCAAAGATCTCTCGTTCCGCTCTAAGTTGCTCAAGGATATCTTCTTGGTAAGCATAAGGCCTGATATCAAAAAGCGGAATTGAAGTGACTCTATCTACATCATAAGCACCTTGACGTTCAAATAATATGGCCGTTCTTAACTTCTCTCGGTCTGACTCATTATGGTAATCATAGGTTTCAAAATCATAACGGTTCCAATAGCTTTCAAAAGTCGCTTGGAATTTTTTCACCACTTCAAAAGAATCCTTTTCGCTCACTTTGAGATTCCACTCAAGGCCACTGGTCATGGCTACTTGTGACATATTGGATGATCCTATATAGGCAGTGGTAAAACCCGTATGCCTATGGAACATATAAGACTTGGCATGAAGTCTTGTATGCTTCGTGTCATAGGATATCTTAATCTCAACACCCGGTATTTGTGCCAACTTCTCAATAGCACCCGCATCTGTCGCACCTATATAACACGTCGTAATGATTCTGACTACACGGCCTGTTACTTTGGTAAAGGCTTTTATTTCATCATAGATGAGCCTTAAACCACTCCACTTCACAAAAGAAATCAACATGTCAATACGATCTGACGATTGTATTTCTTTATTCAGTTCTGAAATGAGATCAGGCTCCTTAGTTGAGCCCGTAAAGAGGGAACTACACGCTATGGATGTTGCCGGTCTAACCGGAACAAGCTTATCATTGACAGCATAAGCACTATTAAGTGTTGAATAGATCGAAAGTAACAATTCAGAAGTCTCAGACACCTTATAGACATTAAAGGTCTCTTCTTCAAGATTCTCCGACAAGAGTTGTATCAACCGATTACATAGTTCAATTTGATACACCATATCACGCTTATCTTTCCGATCTTTCCTTTTATCCTCGCGAATATAGATCAAGGCTTTTCGAACCACTTCTTCAATGTATTTGGACAGTATTAAATAGGCCTCTTCTTTGTCTAAAGGTTGCCTTTCTGCCTTGTCACCAATGATTTCTAGCTCTTCAATTTTTTGTTTGATCTCTTTATTGATGAGTTGTTCATAGATGCCTGGTTGCATGGTTGTCTCTCCCCTTTATCCCTTTTACTGTTAACTAACTAACCTAAGAATTATCCTTTCTTTGAGAGTAGTTGATCTAAGAAATTACTACGTCTAAAATTAATTGCATCTTCAATTTGATTTAGAAAGAGTTTATCTCGAACCCAATATGACAAGTTAAGTTTTATGCTCATAATCTCAGTCTTAAGATTATAGTCAAAAATATCTTCATGCGTTTTGCATAAAAAATATATTGGATTATCTAATGCTATTTTCCAGCAATCTATTGGCTCCTAGGTTTTATACTTTTTAGTATTTTTATGTCTATCAGGATCAACAATAATGCTTTCGTTCTGATAGAACTGATAAAAACTTTTAAAAAATTCATCTTTGGTTATCTCCATCTTAAAAAATTCATATATACTTTCTTTAAAGATATCGACTACTTCAAAGTCAATATCAATATAACAATCGACTGGAATATTCTCTTGATCAATCAGTTTTTTTATTACCCCTTCTCTATTTTTATAATCTGATGATTGGTCTTATGTCAACCCTTAGAAAAAATGACGTTCAGTAATCGTTAACATTTCATAAACTTTTTTTAGATATCGCATACATTTTTATCAATAACCTCATGTAGTAATATTCTATCACCAAACCCCCCTCTTATCCTTTTTTTATCTTTTTTAATTTTCCATATAGCATCCCACTTATAACCATTAATATATATTAATGATTCTACAACTTCCAACAAATCTGCCAACTCACTTATATCCTGATATTCTAGCCATTCATTACATTCTTCTAGTAATTTTTCATTCAATTTTATTATATATTCTTCTTCAGATAAAATCGATAATATTGCTATTTTCCCATCATTTTCTACTATTTCAGGTATATTATCTCTTACTAGTTTATTGTAAATTATACTTTTCATTAACCCTTGTATGATGTTTATAGAACTTAAAACATCATATTCCTTTCTTTTTAATATCGTGGTTATAATACAATCAGATACTGTGGACTTTTGATTTTTCCCTGTAGCTCGACTACTTAACTGGAGTGTATTGCCGCTATCTTTATCTGAATTGTTTATAAGCTGGATGTTGCCGTCGGAGTTCATTCTCCTGAGTACTTATTTCAATCAAGTCTACGATGATAATTATTGGTGGATATCACGGTATCAGACTTTTAGAAAGGGAGGTACAACCTCATGATTTACGTTGGCATTGATATTGCTAAACTCAACCATTTTGCCTCAGTCCTATCTTCTGATGGTGAAATACTCATCGAGCCGTTCAAATTTACGAATGACGGTGATGGCTTCCAATTGTTGATCTCTAAACTCGATTCATTCGGTTTAGACAACCTCATCATCGGTCTTGAATCGACGGCACACTATGGCGACAACCTAGTCCGATTCCTTGTCGCCACTGGTTACAAGGTGTGTGTTCTCAATCCTCTTGCCACGTCTGCTATGCGAAAAAACAACATTCGTAAAACAAAGACGGACAAAGTTGACACCTACATTATTGCTAAAACTTTAATGTTGCAAAACTCTTTCAGATTCATCTCCTTCTACGATCTCGATATCATGGACTTGAAGACCCTTGGTCGTTTTCGTCAGAAAACCATTAAGCAGCGGACACGGTTAAAAATCCAGCTGACTTCATATGTTGATCAAGTTTTTCCTGAACTTCAGTACTTCTTCAAATCAGGACTGCACCAGAAATCTGTCTATGCACTTCTGAAAGAGGCACCTGCACCACGCGACATCGCTTCCATGCATATGACCCATCTTGCTCATTTACTTGAAGTTTCCTCCCACGGTCATTTCAAGAAAGATGATGCTAAAGAATTAAGAGTTCTTGCACAGAAGTCTGTCGGCAACAGCGACAGTACTGTATCTATTCAAATAACCCACACTATCTCACAGATAGAGTTATTGGATAGCCAATTAAAACGTATTGAAGCTGAGATGACGGATATCATGAAATTTAATGATTCAGTCATCATGACCATTCCAGGCATCGGATATATCAATGGTGGAATGATACTCGGTGAAATTGGTAACATTCATCGATTTAGTAAACCTAAACAACTATTGGCTTATGCTGGTCTAGATCCTTCTGTTCATCAGTCTGGTAACTTTAACGCTAGCCATACTAGGATGTCCAAAAGAGGCTCTAGAGTTCTTAGATATGCTCTAATGAATGCAGCACATAATGTTGTTAGGAACAATTCAACCTTCAAGGCTTATTATGACGCCAAGATGGCTGAAGGTCGGTCACATTACAATGCACTTGGTCATTGTGCCGGCAAGTTAGTCAGAATCATCTGGAAGATGATGACTGATGATGTAGAATTTAATCTCAACTAAGAGATCTGATACTATCAATCTGTAGATTTTGAAAAAGCGCCTTTAAGGGAGCTCTATTAAAGTTACCCTTTTTACCACAGATACTAAAAATCGAATTTCCTGCTATTTTCCTCTTGACTTTTCATAGCTGGTCTCCATGTCCAAGTCTTCTTTTACGTCTCTTAAGCACCATTGATTATATATTTCCAATAGCTCATCATCCAAATACGTCAAAACTATTTCCACCAAATCCTTAGGCACACCATAGTACGCCTCAGCTATACCACCGGTTATGGCTGTAACTGTATCACTGTCACCTCCAATAGATATGGCTTTTCTAATTGCATCTTCAAAAGAATTGGATTCAAGAAAGGCTTCAATCGCTTGTGGCACTGTCTCTTGACAGGTCTCATTGAACTGATAAGAATCACGTATCTCATCAAGTGTAAACTCCAGTGGATAATAGTGATCTTCAATATACTTTCTGATTTGTTTTTTATCTTGCCCGGTTCTTGCTAAGTAAGATGCCATTGCGGTTGCTTCGGCACCTTTTAGACCTTCTTCGTGGTTGTGGCTTATTTCTGTAATCGCTTTTGAGAGCAGCTTTACATCCTCTATGGATTTGGCTACTTTGCTTACTGGACTTATCCTCATAGCTGCGCCATTACCATAGCTTCCATATGGCAGTGAATCTTCATCAAAGATCCACTGCCCAAAGATACTTCCATAGCCACAATCCGGATAGTTTCTACCAATGGTTTGCATATACTTGATTGTATTTGCTGATAACCTATCCAGATAGAATCTATAGTGATTAATACTTGATACTCCAAATACGACTTCTTTGTCCGTTTCCATAATCGCTTTAGCAACAGCCAGTGTCATTATAGAATCATCTGTGACAAAACAGTCTTTTGTAAAAAGTTCAAACTCTGTTGATCGATGGTTGTTAAACTCAAAACGTGAACCGACGATATCTCCAATTATTGCGCCAATCATTGATTACCGCCTGCTTTCATAGTCTTTATCAATTCTATCTTTCCACTGGTCATCAATCGTACGCTTAGAACGGACCATACTTACGGTTTCACTGATCACTTCATAATTAAGCATCGTACCTTCACTGTCTGCATGGTAATTAGCCGCTCTGTCTTTGCCTATGCCAAACCGTCCCGCGGTCTCCATAGAATCGATATTGGCTCCTAGGAAGATGAATTCCCATCCGTACTTTTTCTTTTGACGCTTGATCATCTTTTTAATCTGATCATATGAATATTCAACACTTGCATTTTCCATACCATCGGTGATAATGACGCACATCACTTTTTCTGCCCGTTCATTCTCAGCTGCATATTTTTGGATATTGCCCATCTTATGGATCGTTTTTCCAATGGCATCCAGTAGTGCTGTGGTTCCTCTGACATAGTACTCTTTCTCTGTGATCTGCGTTATCTTGTGAAGATTATACCGATCGTGTAGCAATTCATATTTGTCATCAAACAGTACGGTGGTGATATTTGCTTCACCCGCTTCTGCTTTTTGTTTTGTTAGTACACTGTTAAAGCCACCAATCGTATCACTTTCAAGTCCAGCCATTGAGCCACTTCGGTCAAGTATAAATACCAATTCTGTTAATCCTTTTTTCATGTTTGTTGCCTCCAATCGTTTTGATGATTTAAGGATACAACTTTTATCATGGCAAAAGGTAACTTGTCAGTTGACTTTTAAGTACTAGCTTCTATACACCTAATAGATTTTGATCATATTCAAATAGGACAGCATTAATCTCATATATGTTATAGTTTTTTGACTCAAAGAAAAAGCTCATAAGCACATCAAATCGATTGCTTCTAGACAGTGCATAACCGGACTTTAGCAGTAAGTCCTTTGCTTCGTCCAGATTAAGCTGTAGGGCTATGGCAAAGGCCAGTATTGTTTGTTTTGTTGGATTGTACTGACTGTTATTTCTGATTTTTGAAAAAGTTTGTTTTGTGACGTTGGCTTTCTTATAAACTTCTGGGTCTTTTAGTCCTCTTTCATCAATAATTCTCAAGAGTGTTTCAGAGAATGTTTCATCCAAATGGCTAATGACATCATCTAGGGATTTTTTCTTTGGCTTAACCGGCGCCATGACTTCGCTACGCATTGGCTCATAAAAGGCTTCATCATAGACCAGATTGTCTGATTTCTCCAGTATTCTACTTCTTCTTGGAAGTATGTGTTCATCGATGTAATGGTCATCGATATATGCTTCAACAGATGAAAATAGATTTTCTGATAGCTGATAGGACTTCTTGTCAAAAACAACCAAGTAAATGGTCATCTCATTAAAAAGAAGGAATTCTCCGATTGAACGAACGGCAATGTTTAACGCAACATCTTTTGGACACCCATAGGATCCTGATGATATCAGCGGAAAAGCAACACTTTCAAACCCCTGTTTCTTCGCCAGTTCAAGGGCATTCATGTAAGCACTTCTTAAGATGTCTTCATCCTGGCCATTTCCACTATTCCAGACCGGTCCAACGGTGTGAATGATATGTCCTGCTGGGAGATGATAAGCTTTCGTCAAGACACATTGACCTGGTGCTAGTTCACCAAGTTTTTCAGTTGCTTCTCTTAAACTTGGTCCCTCAATCTTATGAATAGCTCCATCAACGCCTGCAGTTCCGAATAATTTACTATTTGTTGGATTTACTATGGCATCGACGTGCATTTTTGTAATATCGTTTCTTACGATTTCAAATGGCATATTATCACCTTTTTCTTATGAATTCGATCTCTGTGAAATACTGTTTTGGTGTTAATGATATTTGTGGTCGTCTAGTAGAACTTAACCTCATATTCGTTGGGATTAAAAAGATTTGCCATCGTCGTTCCTATAATTTTCTGTACATTCTCATTGGCTCTTTCAAGCAATCCATTCTCTATTGCAGATTCCTCTGCTCTTTTCTTCACTTCAACTAGACCGAGGTTCATGTCTTCAAATGTGAATGCCACAAATGGACTATATTCCTGATCAAATACAATCAAACTATCTTGATCAACTTCCGAACTTAATATTTCTGCATCCGGTAACTCCACAAAAATTGTCTTGTTAATTTCATTAACCGTTACTTTTATCTCATTAAAGTTTATACCGGCTTTAATAAGCCCATCATAAC
>JAGXFY010000019.1:0-48570 GCA_024636985.1 Clostridiales bacterium
CTAAGAGATCTGATACTATCAATCTGTAGATTTTGAAAAAGCGCCTTTAAGGGAGCTCTATTAAAGTTACCCTTTTTACCACAGATACTAAAAATCGAATTTCCTGCTATTTTCCTCTTGACTTTTCATAGCTGGTCTCCTCATTTCATACATATGCTGTATTAGTAAATCCTATTCGTCAATTCCAGTGAAATTTCTTAATTTCTAGAACTATCTCAGTTTTTTTGCTAATTCATCAACTTGCTTTGTTTTCATGTATGGAGAACACATGAAGTTTATGTATATACCAATATTTATTGCAATCAAACCTCCAACAATAACAATTTCGAAATTCGAAAAGCTTAGTTGAAGTGATGTATAGATAATTGAAGAAATAGCCAATAATTGAATTAGTCCAAATCCTAAATCTACACAACTTTTAAGTATAATTGTTTTTCTAGCAACTGGTAGTTTCCATTGAACTTCATAAGTATCAATATCTTCTTTTAATTTATCAACATCATTTTTTTTATAATTCGTCATTAGGTGCAAATGAATTATTTTTTTTCTTAGTGTTGAATACCTAAGAACATTTATATATCCTTTTAATGATAACGTAAAAAAATGATTACTTACCGTCAAAGAAATTAATAGTGCAAACAATAAAATATTAGAAGGATAGTTGTCTTGTGATATAACAAATATAATTGTACTCGTAATAATAGTAATGCCCCAGTTTGCAGGTGTATACATGTGTCCAATGTTTCTACTTATTTCTTCTCCTAAAGAAGAAAAATACTCATCGAAAATCCATTCTTTACATTCATTATATAGCTTGTTCGAATTATGATCTTTCATATAAACCCTCTTTCTTTTCTCCTTCAATACTAGAGTACTAACTTGAATTCATATTTACTAAAGTCGTGAAAACCTATATTTGAATTTCTAATACTATCAATAGTACTAATCATTTCTGGTAAAAATTCATACTTTCGCCAATCCCAATATTCCTCGCAATTCAGATTACTTGCAAGTGCTTTTCTCAATAGTTGAGATTCGAACTTTTCTGCAAAATATATAACATTTTGGCTTTCTGATATAAAGTATATATAATTTTCAAAACTATCTCTGTCTAACCATCTATTAAATTTATAAAAACCTCCAACATCAACCATTTTTGCATTATTCATATGTTTTCCTAAGTCTATTTCCCGGTCAACTGGAACGACATGCAAATGAAAGTGAGTTATACTCTTCGCACTACCATTTTTAAGATCCGATCCCCCATGTTCAAATAGTACCACAGATTTATTGTAAATATTTTTTATCACATGTTTTATGATATTTACAATATATTCTAATTCGGCAACCCGTTCTTCATTAAGACTAATACCCGAAATATGATGTTCTTTAGTAATAACTAGAAGATAGCCCTCAACAAAGCAGCCAACTGATGGTATAACCATGAAATTTTCTGATTCAAAAAGAACTCTTGATTTAGTACCTGTTGGAAATATTTCAATATTTAAGAGAAAAAAATTATTACTATTACATAAGTCCATTACTTCACTACATAAACCACACTCACTATTCAATATATTATCCAATCGCATCCCTCCTAATATAATAAATCAATAATACATGTATTCTGAATAATCTTGATGAACTGAAGCCATATGGTAGACATGTAAATGACCTATTAAGCTACTTTCTCCCGATACTAAAACGGTGACATTTGTATTCCGTTCCCAATTGTAAAATTCAATGTATTCATCTATATCCGGAGCAATCTCTTTAATTGATATATGGCTCGTATCTGGAAGCCACTCAACTTTCAACTTAGGGAAAAGCTTTCGATAGGCACGTTATCGATAGATGTTCCTATCTTTGACATGGACGCAGTGATTCCAAGGTCTTCTATATAGGTATGGTAATCATGCGAAGTATATTTCGCGCCTTGGTCTAAATGCAAGATTATTTGGTTTTCGCTTTTTAGTTCACTTTTGTATGTGCTTGCCTAATAGTTTTTAAAACTATAGGTGTCCTTGAGTGAGTCGCATATGAATAGCCTAGTATTGATCCATCATATACATCTTTGAGTGCTGACAAATAAATGGTTCCATTATTGCCAAATATCTGAGTGATATCCGTCGTCCACTTTTGATTAATTGATGATGCCTTAAATTTACGCTTCAGCCTCTTTTCATAAGTATGAAGTGCCTCGCGAACACCTTTAACTTTTATTTCATCTTATATGAGAAGTGAATCCATATTTATTCTTGATTCTTAATACTGATTTATGGTTCATACCAATGTTGCATTTTTTATTTAACCATATAGTAATTCTTCGATAGCCGTACGTATTCCTTGTTTTCCAATGATTTTATTATATCATAATGGCTCATTTGCGTGTCTACTGTATAGGGTTCACTTCAATCGGGTTCATGGCTCTGTTTGGATAAGAATATACACATTCTTTTAAATCTTAAATATTCACATACTTCTCTAAACATCTTCACTATCGCTGTTATATTTCAGCAATGCAACTGTCCATTTTACCGAATCAGAGACAAAACTATCATAAATTTTTATCCATATCGTATCAAATACATTACAACTACAAATTAGATCCTCAATCATATTTTCATTCATATTATAATAAGTACGTCCATTTTCCAAGACAACACAATCTCCATATTTAAATGAAATCAAAAATACACTTGATTTTTTTAAATATTTAGAATAATTAATTATTATCATTCTCATTTCATCATATGGTACGTGGAGTAAACACGAACATGCCCACATACCGTCAAATAGAATATGTTTTCCAAATAACCAAATAGAATTAAACTCACTGAATTTACATACTTTAATTCTATCACCTAATGCTACGCTAGCATATTGTACCATTGATATGCTAGCATCATGAGCATAAACATCATATCCTTTTTCTTTAAAATATCTGCTATCTCTTCCAGATCCTGCTCCAATATCAAGTATCAAGCCATTTTGAGGTATATAACTTAAAAATTGGCTATATAGATGGCCCATATCTATATTAATTGTTTGTTCAATATATTTCTCTGAATTTTCATTATAATATTCAATATTCTCATCTTTCATCTTATATCTCCTGCAGCTTCAAATATTAGTTGTTCTGTTCTAATTACCAAGCTTTTAATTTTTCATGTACTTTTATATTCAACACTTATTTTCAGTTGTTATAGTATCCTGCAACCGGGTTAACTCACTCCTAATTCCTCAAGACATATCAATTACACTCGAATATATCGAATCATTGTTCATTTCAAAGAAGTCTCAATTTTCGATTTAAAAAGTTGCTCAATTATAACACTAATTTTATTCACATTTATACTTTTCATTATAATACCCCCCATTCGGATTAAGACCTTCTTATTGTTTATTTCATAACTATTATATCGCACTGAATTTAATATTAGAACAATTAATTATTATTCGTTTTATTAATCATCGATAAACTTCTTTAATCTTATACAATTCTCTATTTACGATCAGGTGTTCGTACTGTATAATGATATATATGTTACGTACGTAATAAGGAGAATTTTAAATGAACTTCAATTATTCATTTCCAGCAGTTAGAGGTTTACAAGCAAATAAAGAGTTCTTTACACTTATATGTCCTTTAGAAGTATTAAGTAAACTCTTTACTTTCTATAACAATGAGATTCCAGAAGAATTTCGTGCTCAACGAGTACTTAACGAAAAAAGAATCCCAGAAATTGCCAATTATATGCTTAAAAATCCAGAAAGTTATGTTTTTTCATCAATTACTGCGTCTATAGATGGTGACTATGATTTCGTACCAACAAGCGAAGAACATCCGAATATTGGTGTTCTTGAGATCTCTATGACAAGTAATCTATTGATTAACGATGGACAGCATCGTAAAGCGGCCATTGATGAAGTCATTAAGGAACATCCATCATTTAAGAACGAAAGTATATCTGTTGTACTATTTGTTGATCAAGGACTATCTCAAAGTCAGCAGATGTTCTCTGATCTAAATAAACATGCGGTGAAAGTATCTAATTCACTTAGCCTATCCTATAATCACCGGGATCCAAAGATTCAATTTATGAAAAAGTATCTTGAGTCGAACAAAAAGTTAAATGCATTCATCGATAAAAGCAACGATTCTTTAGCACAAAAATCCAATAAATTATTTACTTTGGCTAACTTTTTTACAGCTATGGAAATCTCATATAACAACGGACCCATTACAACCGATAAAGAACTTCAAAAGTTTACTATTAATTATTGGAATTATTTAACTGATAACTTTAGTGAATGGGCCTTTGTATTCAAAAAAGAAATTAGTCCCTATAACGCTAGACAATCATCTGTAGCTGTCTATGGTGTCACACTAGAAGCATTGGGTAAACTTGGATATTATTTATATTCTTATGATGTTAAAAATTGGAAATCTTATATTAAAAAGCTTAATAAAATTGATTGGCAAAAATCCAACCACGTCGACTGGTTTAATAGATGCATGCTTGAAAATGGTAGCGTCCATAAATCAGGCGGATTTATAAACCGTACTTACTATAGAATCAAAGAACTAATTGACTTGCCCTTAACCTCCTCTGAACAAAAATTAGAGGAGAAGTATAGAGAGGAAAAATAATTATGGCTAGAAATCTAATTCAAGAATATGGCAAAGAAGCTATTCTAAATGAGATCTACAAAGAAATTCAGGAAGTATACCTTAGTGATACAAGACCATGGGTTATAGGTTATTCGGGCGGAAAAGATAGTACACTAACTGCGATGGTTGTATTTGAAGCCATCAGCCAATTGTCTGAACAACAACGCACCAAAGATATTCACATAGTATCATCTGACACTATGGTCGAAAACCCATTAATACTTCATTATCTCCAACAAAACATGGATTTAATGAACCAGTATTCCAATAGTTCAAACTTACCAATTGAATCCAAGTTGGTAAGACCACTAGTTAATGAAACATTCTGGTCCTTATTACTAGGAAAAGGTTATCCATCGCCAAGGCAAACCTTCAGATGGTGTACTCATCGTTTGAAAATCAAACCTATTGATGTATATATTGATGAAGTTGCTGACAAACATGGTAGTGTTGTTGTTGTGCTTGGAGTACGAAATGCTGAGAGTAATTCTCGTAAAGCCTCAATATCAAAATATACTGTCGATGGTAAAAAATTGAAATCTCATAATACTAATAAAAGAGCCTTTACTTATGCTCCAATTGAGTCATTATCAAATGATGATGTATGGGCATGTTTACTTAACACGACCAGTCCTTGGGGCTTTGATAATAATTTGCTATTATCTTTATATAGAGACGCTTCAGACGAGTCAGAGTGTCCTGTTCAGCAAGATGTTAATGCACCATCTTGTGGCCAAAGTCGATTTGGCTGCTGGGTATGTACCGTTGTTTCAAAAGACAAATCACTTAGTGGATTCATCCAAAATGACTATGATGAATTACGTCCACTATTAAAATTTCGCAATTTTTTAGCAGATATTCGGGAAGATCATGAATACAGACAAAATTATAGAATGAATGGATCCATTTATTATGTTGGAAATGATAAAAAGCGACGAGGTCTTGGCCCTTTTAGCTTAGAAGGTCGAATTAAACTAACCCGTGCACTTCTTGAGACTGAGGTGGCTTTTAATAAATCACTAAAAGAATCAAGTGAAAATACATTTACGATAGATCGCAATGAATATTTCGAATTAATTACTAGAGATGAACTTCAATACATAAGAAGTCAATGGATTGAAAATGGTGATTGGGAAGATACATTACCTAAAATTTTCGAAGAAATTATTGGTGTACCTTTCTATAGCGGCTATGTAAACCAACCTTTTATAAGTAACTCTGATTTTAATACACTCGAATCCATATGTAGTGACGAAAAAATAGATTCTGATCTTATCAAGTCATTAATCACACTTGAAAATAAATATGTTGGCGTTAAACAACGAACAGATATCTATAAAAACATTGATAAAATACTTAATCGTGATATTGTTCACGAAGAGCTGCATGAGATTTATAGGGGAGTAACTAATGAGACTAACACAAATAACAATTGAAAATTTTGGTATATACAAAGGTATTAACACTTTCAGTTTTCCTTACACTGAAAAAAAGAAGGTTTCAGTTATTATTGGTAAAAATGGTTCTGGAAAAACAACTTTTTTAAATGCAGTTAAAACTTGCTATTTTGGATCAATGATTTTACGAAACCGAACAATAACAAAGTCATACGAAGAATTCATCCTTAATAAGCTTAATAAAAATGCGCAAAAAGAAGCTCTGGCTAACTTTTCAATAGAAGCCACCTTTGTTTCTCACCTTCATAAATTCGACGGTGAGTTCATTATTAAACGTTCTTGGTCTGTAAAAACAGGAAAGTTCGAAGAATATGTTTCATTGAAAAAAAATGGAAAGATACTCTCAGCAGATGAACAAGAACAATTCTTTAATGTTATGTATCATGCTTTCCCTCTTGATCTTTTTGATCTTTTCTACCTTGATGGAGAAAAAATCGATCAATTAAGTGTCTTAAATTCTAACTTAATAGATTTACTTGAATCCTCAATAAATATTGACCTTTTTAAAAACCTACGAAATGATTTAGAACGTTATGCTATAAAAAAAGTAAATAGCAAGCAACTTGAAAGCCTCGAAGAGATTAAGCTTAAGACACTCACTATTTTGGATGGATATACTGATCAAGTTGATCAGCTAAATAAAAAAAGAGAATTCATCGAAGAAAATATCATTAAAGCCAAAAATAATCTTGTTCAGTTTAGAAATTCACTAAATATCACATCAATTACTCTTGATGACCGAGCAATGGGGCTTTTATCCGAAAAAATTAATGAGGAAAAAAGGGATATTCAGGAGCTACTAACTTTTTATCTCCCTTACTCACTGCTTAAATCACAATTGAAAAATATCGAAGCCAATATTGATCATGAAGAATCTAGTAAAAAAAGCCAAACCATACAAAGTTCTATGTCCTTCGATCTTGAGAGCCACCTTGCAAAGAAGTTAGGTGGCGATAATCAATTAATAAAAAACATTTTAAGTGAGATCAAAAAATATTATTCTGTTGGTAATCACAACTTTATTCATAGACTTAATAGTGAAGATTACTACAATTTAAAAAGTAAACTTTCAGATATTTTCAATACTAATCAGCTAAATTTGAAACAGAAAATGGGAAATCTTATCCGATTAGAACAAGAAGCTAAGAAACTATCAATAGAAACTGAAGAATTACATGCCGCAGAAAAATCAGGTCAACTTGATGAACTTTTAGAGCTTCAAAGTAAGCTTTCGGTACTTTCACTTGAACTTGATAAGACTATCACTGAAATAGCTGAAACTAACGAAAAAATTCTCAAGCGAAAACTACTCCTTGATGAAACAGAAAAAGAAATATGGGCGGAGTTAAAGAAATCAAATGTTAACATTGTACTTGAAAAACTAAATAATGTTCTTGAAGCATATATAGCTCAAATTAAGTCCGATAAAATAAAGCTTGTTGAAGATCAAACAAAAGACATGTTTGACCGCTTAATTCGAAAAGAAGGCTTCATTAGAGACTTCAAAATAAAAGATCATATGATTTATTTATTGGATGACAGTGGCAACCAATTAGACCACTCTCACTTATCCGCTGGTGAAAAGCAGTTATTTATCCTTTCACTAATATATGCAATTATTCAATCATCTGAACGTACTGTACCTATGGTATTTGATACTCTACTTGGACGCCTGGATAAAGGCCATAGAAACAATGTTTTCAAAGAATTTATAGGTTCATGTCCTGATCAAGTTATAATACTTGCGACTGATTCCGAACTGGCCAATATAGATCAGGAGTATCTAACAAGCTTAACAAACATAGAATATACCATTGATTTTAGTAAAACAGAACATCAGATGATAGAAACGAGATGACAATATGAAAACAAGATTAAAAACTTCTAAACGAGCAGAAACAATATTGCGTAGTATAAAAAGCAAATATGGCCTAACTCCAAATATATTTTGTCGCTATGCTGTAGGTTTATCTCTTATGTCTGAGAGACCACTTGAATATGATTTGGATAGCAATGGATTCGAATTTCAGAGACCAACGTTAACGGGAGATGATGATCTCCTGCTTAAAGAATTAATTAAAAATTACCATGATGAATATATTACAGATGATGACTACATGACAAAATATCTAAAAGCACACATTGAACGCGGTTTACTTGAGCTTGAATCAAGCATCCAACTATGTGGAAACTTCGATAATTTTATTGACGAACTAATACTAAGTGGAGGTACTATATAATGATCTATCTTGATAATGCAGCCACAACACCACTTGATCCAGAAGTATTAGAAACCATGATTGAATACATGAAGACTGAATATGGTAACCCTTCATCCAAATATTATCCTCAAGCTCTAAGTGCACAATCAGCCCTTAAGCACTCTAGAATCCAAGTTGCTGATTTATTGGGTTGTGAACCTGAATATCTAATTTTTACTAGTGGTGCCACAGAAAGCAACAACTTTATTATTAAAGGAGTTGCTGAAAAATACAAGAATAAAGGTAAACACATCATTACAAGTAAGATTGAACATAAGTCGGTATTAGAAACCTGTAAACATCTCGAAAGACAAGGTTATGAAGTTACTTATGTAGGGAATGATAAATTAGGACATGTTAACATCGATGAACTGGAATCAGCCATCAAAGCTGAGACTATCTTAGTTAGCATTATGTGGGGTAACAATGAGATTGGAACACTTAATGATATCAAAAAGATATCAACAGTGTGTCGTAAAAAAGATGTTCTTTTCCACACAGACGCCACTCAAGTTGTTGGTAAGTTACCAATCAACCTATCTAAATTACCTATAGATTTCTTATCGATGTCCGCTCATAAAATATATGGTCCAAAGGGAACCGGTATTGCGTATATAGGGCCAGACGATCTCGGATTACGAAGAAAGTTACCTTCTCTACTTGATGGCGGTGATCAAGAATATAAATTAAGAGCTGGTACCCATGCAATGCACAATATAGTTGGCTTCGGAAAAGCTTGTGAAGTATCCAAAAGAGATATGGGAGAATATATTCCTAGAATCCTTCAGATGGAAAAAGAGCTTAAAGACGAACTTCTAAAAGTACGCTCAGATATCACTTTTAATGGCAATCAAGACAATAAAATACCAGGATTGTTGAGTATCAACATTCCTGGTATTAATAATGAACTGTTTTGTAAGCAAGTCTCTGATGAGATTGCAATTAGTACTGGAAGTGCTTGCAGTATGGGTGAAGGGAGCTATGTATTAAACTTAATCGACATAAATTCGACTAACACTGTTCGATTGTCCATTAATAAAATGATCATTCAACTTATTGACACAACGTATGAACACAATGTCATTAAATACTTCTATCCAATATTGACTTCTGTAAAGTGAGGGAAATATCTATATACTTTCTTATAAAGCTTTAAGTCATTCTCATTTATACTATGTTTCTTTAATTCTTCAATGATTTTTTCATCTGTTTCATGTAGAAGTTTATTAAGTAAATCTACTTCTTTCAATGTTAAAAAAGGTATATCTATCTTGAAGAGTTCCTCGTTACTTTTAACAAAATCAAAATCTTGGAACTTACATTTATCATATTTATCTTCCTCGGATTCATTATAAATAATGCCTCCAAATGTAAACATCGGTGCACTATCCTTATAGTAGAAATTAAATAATTGACTAAATTTTAAGTGTTCTTGCTCTGAAAGTTGTCCATTTCTAATACCAAGAATATTTTCTATCTCATTCAAACACATCTTTCTTATTATTTTAGTTGCAGTAACTGGAGTAACATGTTTTTCTTTTGTTTCTTCCTTGGTCTCATAATCAAAACTAGGAAATCTATCACCAAACTCATTTTTACACCACTCTATTCTAGTACCTTTAGTTATAAATTTATCACATTTTTCATTTTCTATACAAATTTTTTTTACATCTCCAGATTTGTAAAAACTACTGTTAGCGGAGATCACAACTATCGAGCCACTTTTTATCTTTGACATTATTGTGTTGATATCTTCTAGCATCGAATTATCAAAGACGCCATCATAATCTAACCATATTATAGCTCTTTTACTTAATTCAAGTCCTGGCAATACCTCCTTAGATTTTCCCGACATAAACTTGATGCAATTATATGGAATATTGAACTTAAACCTTTCCAAATTTTCAACATCTGCTTCAATACTAACCATATCGTCAATTCCAAGTTCTTTATGCAATAAATTGAAATCGACAAAATATTTGGATCCCATTCCTACATACTGGTAATTAGGAAAATCATCAAAAAATATTAACTTCCGATAAACCTCTAGCATCATTTTTCGTTCTATTGATTTCCTCGTTCTAATAGTATAGTTAACTTCATCTCCACTCCCAGCCATCGTTAATTCTCCATGTCCATAAAGTAATTGAACGTAGCTAACCCAACTGCTTTATTCGTATTTTCACCAGTAAGTTTTTTAGCATCGTTTAGTTTATCAATATTAATATCATATTGAATTCTTGAAGTAGTTTTTACTAACTTCTTTTTCACAACAACAAAGGGTTTTTTTTCATTGTAATTTGTACTTTGAATATTACTATAAATTGTAAACTCTGGATCTGATAATAATTCTTCATCTATCTCTAGTTCCTTAATATTTCGTATGATTGGTGCAATTTCCTTTATCGCATTTATCATTTTTAACTTTATGAACTTATATACATTCGAATCCCAATCTAATCCGCTTTTAGTAGTTGTCAATGGTAAATCAAATGGATCATCTGCCTCCAGATAAACTAATCCCCTAAACATTGCATAATTATTGTGATAAACCATACCATGTCCAGTTTCATCATCACGTCCACCCCAACCAGTTAAAGGGGTTTTATCAGCTTCAACTACTAACCTATCATTGCAGAATATATACCATCCCGCTTTTGTTGGATTCGTCTCAGCTATTCCAGCTATTATCTTACCAGAAAATTTTTCACCTTCAATCAACTCAACGCTAGGACTAACTTCTTCATTATCATATAGTTTTATGAACTCAGGTGATAACATTCTTCCATTGACACTAATTGTCATGCCCTTTTCAAGGATGGCATAATATGTTTTTTCGAGATTCATAATTAACCTATTCAACGTACGATCATCATTTAAATCTTGACTAACTGATTCATGAAGTTGAGTAATATGGATTTTTGTACCATCTTCAGTAAATTGATTATCAATATTAGTATTAATATTGAATCCCCAATCTTGTTGATGAATCCACTCATCCAAATCCGCACTCACTTCAAATTCATCACTGCCATTTTTACTCTTCACCGAAAACTTTGATCCAATTTTAAATAAGGCTCGTTTCATCCCTATACCAAAACGTCCAATAGAATTATTATTCTGATGTCTAAATTGCTCTGGTCTACCAAATCTAAATGCATATTTAGTGGCAACTTCTAAACTAAATCCTCCACAATTATCTGCTATTGAAAACAAGTCTTTTTCTAATATTATTTGTACCCATAGTCCATTTAGTAAATCATTACCTCTAATTTTTCTTGCACCATCTATTGAATTATCTACTAGGTCAAATATTGCGTCCGAAAGCAGTATATCTCTCGTTAACATGTCAATAAAAAAACCTTTAGTTGGATCACCTTCAACTTTTTTTATATCATCCATAATAATAACTCCTTCATATTGATTTATTTAACTCCCAGAAAGCCTTATCCCTTATATGCTTTGGCCGATTATCCCCACCCAAGTTAATTATACTATAATGCTTTTCAAGGTTCTTGACAGTATCAACTAAGCTATCTTGTATATTTTTATCAGATTCACTAAATATACCGCCAACTTCTTTTCCACTAATTTCATTTACCTTATGAATAATCCAAGTAAGAATATATTCTGAATATTTATTATCACCAGTAGAAAAGTGCTTTAGAAACTGTGTTGATAAAATTGTTCCAACCCCAAACTCGCGACCTTCTTTAAGAATTTTCCTTACTGAGTTAAAGTTCTTACTCAGGAAATTATCTGCTTCATCTACAAGAATAAATTTAGTTAATTGTCGATAATTACCATTTATTACACTATGTCCTTGTGCTTGCATTTGTGCATAGAATGTATCAAGTGTTATAGCTACTACAAGATTTTGAATACTTTCTGGATAACCTGACAAATTAATAACCATGACACCTTTTAGTAATTCAAATAATGGTTTAGTTTTTAGTGAATCAGCTTCAAATATTCCATAACTTTGAACATCATCTAATGCTGCATACAGTGAATCATTGTCTGGATATTCAGCGGCAATGTATGTGTTGAAAACAGTATCTATAGTAGGTGCCGGTTTTTTCCATGTTTTCTCATCACGTGCTATTATACCTACACTACGATAAGTCTCTTCTATAACTCTTTTTAATGTGTTTCTTTGAACAATACCTAAATTATACACTTTTGATATTGTATCGCGTAGCTCATTAGCTGTATGAAGTGGTAACATTGGTTTAGGTCTGGTACCACTAAATATTCCTAATGGATTGAATGGTAAGTCTATAAGATCATACACTTTTGCATTTACAGCGTTTATAAACTCTTCTTTAATATAATCTCCTTTATAATCGAAGATTAATACACCTATCGGTTCACCATTAACATTATATTTTTCTTGCTGTTTGATCTGAGTGATAAGAGATTTAGTAAATTGTGTTTTACCTGTGCCCATAGTTCCTATGATTCCAGTATTAGTATGCATGACTTTATCTGATGAATTTGGAAGCCAATATATTTCTTTTTGATCCATTTGATTTGTGCCAAAAAGTATTTTCATCTCTTCTTGAGTCTTATATTCTGGTTCCACTTCAACAATTTTTTCTGGTTTTTCAGGCTCAACATACAATACCTCAGGTTTAATGCCTCCTTCTATGTCTGGCAATGTCAAACTAATGTCAGGCTCAATTTCGACTCGATCGACATCTATTTGTGTTTTACTTTCCCAATTATTCACTCTGCATACACCTTCTAGATTAAGCGATAAATAATTATGAGCATCCTGCAATGGGTAATCGAAGAAATCAATTTTGTTGTTTTTATACTCAATAACTTGCTTACGTCTACTAATTGCATTCGTAGTGAACGTTATAATGCCACAATCATTTACTTGCTCAGTCAATTTTTCTTTTATTGTATATTGATCATTGACTAGTTTCTCAATGATGTTCTCTTCAAGTAATAATGACCATTCCTTTGCAGGCCACATATCATACATAATGATTTTCTTTATTTGCGTGATAACGAGCTGCATTAATTGGTTTCGTAATAATTTAGCATAGAAATTATCTTCCATAAAGAGTTCTGAATTAAGATAATCAGCAGCTTTTGTTACTTGTTCTTTAGCTTTACCTAATACTTCTTGACCATTATTACCTATCTTTACTTCTATAGGATAATAACTTACAACTAATTCGCCATTTTCAAATCCAATGCCCACCATCAATATATCATCCGAAAAAGATCCATTTACACCAAACTTCTTAGGACTAAATATAGAATCTTTTTGAGTCAGCCCAGTTGATCCTGAAACTCTGACTAATTCTTCCAATGATATTGGCACCCAATAAATATGACTATTTAAATTGTATGCTTCAAATAATTTAATAGCTGAAAAAAGGCTTAATTTTTCTCTAGCAAATTGGTCCCTATTATTTACTAGCTGTCTAGATACTAGTCGTAATAACCATTCGCCATTGAATACATTAAATGTATTGATGATCTCTCGTATATCGTATGTATTTTTAATATTCATTTTTGCTTCTCTAGATAAAAAATCATTTATGATTTTCATATACACAGCTGCTCTTTGTGTCACAGTAATAGCGTCATATCCACTACTCGATGTAAATTGATCACTATAATGAATGATCATTAAGTCTTGGCTATCTTTATCGTTATTAAAATAATTCAAATCTACTTTAGGATCAATAAATGTAACCCAATGTGATCTATTATAGATTAACTTAAGCACTTCACTTTCATCGGAACTGATCGCTGTAGCAAGCACTGTCTTCTTATCATATGTTACTAGTTTATTCACATATTCAACAAAGCTATTATATAATGCAATATTTCTAGAAAATTCATCTTCTTCAAGTTTTAAATTCTTAGAACCAAAACCAGTTACATATTCATCACCAACAAACACAGATGAGACATCACTAATTAAACCATCGAGTGACATACCAGATTCTACATCTGCCATATTCTTACTCCCAATAGTTACTTCGTCATTCATCCTATAAAAAGTCAAATGACTATATTCAATGTTACTCAAACGGTACTTATAGAAATGTACATTGTTTCTATACATTGATAGAATATCATACTCGTCATACTTCTGAGTTTTCATTTTAAGATTAAATACTTCTCTAATCTCTTCAACATCAGAATAACCTGTAAGTTCTTCGAAAGCACTAATTGTATTTTCATCATCATATATATGTATTTCAATAGGTCTTACATCTTCTATTTTAACTTTCTTAAGTTCATTACTATAGTACTCGAAAATACCTTGTAATACTTCTTTACAGTCCCCTAGATTTACCACAGCAATTTTTAGTGGTGCAAAATCGCTTATAAAAAGATACTCAAAATGAGATATGAAATCTTGAATCTTATTCGAGACAATTCTAGGCACATATCTATTAGCTGCATTGTATTTTGAATTGCTATACTCAACGTATGTTGTCCATTCAATCAATCCATTGTCAACTGGTTTATATAAGATTTCTTTTGAATCCTGTATATATGGTACTAGATTGGTAGAGTTAATATATTGAGAAATACCTTTATTTATATCTTCAATCTTAATTTTCTCGTACGCCTTAATTTGATAGATCACATTAATAGGATGCAAAGGAGAAAAATGAATTTTATTTTCTCCATCAACTTCATAAATCAGCCCAAGCTTATTAATCTCTTTATATTTTGACTTCTGATCCTCTGAATCATCTTCAAGCTTAGATAAAAATTCAAAATAAACTTTCACATATTTTTGAGCCAAGGTCAAAAGTTCATAACAATAAACAGCCAAACTAGGTAAAACTCCCCTATGCTTAAAATAATCAAGAAAGGCTTTATAAGCCTGTAATAATTCTAAAGGTAAGTTAATATCACGGAAAACCAATTCATCATTGATTATTTCAACATTGATTCCATCGCTTTTTATCAACTGATCCTCAATATCCAATAATCGTCTAAATTCACCTGTAGGATAATAAGACCTTGTTCCTTGAATAAGTTTAACACTTTCTTTCTTCGACGAAGGATCAATCGACTTTTCATAGAAGAAATCGTTATTATGTAATCGCTTTTCACGCCATACATCATATGGAGAAATCTTAGTTGTTTGAATAATTTCGTTCTTGAAAGTCAATGGTATGAGTTGCCCTTGATAGAATAAATTTAGGTCAACCAGGTCTATATCCTCAAGGTCTTGATAATCTTTAATGACATTTAATGCAAATTCTTCAGTTATAGTGCAACTGTTGGATGGTTCAGTAAGTCGTATCTCTTCAACTTGATCTCCTAATCCATTAAGCTTCAATATTTTTGATTCATCTACAATTAAAAGTTTACCAATGTTTTGTTTTATTCTTATATTCACAAAATATTTGTCTTGAATACCTTTCAACAGTTTTTCTGAGCAGTTAATCACCATAATAAAAAATGTATGATTAAAATAGGTAAGCTTAGTATATGTGACTTTATCAAAAGTACATGAAAAATCTATTTCAATCGTACGATTATTACTTTGTACTTTTACACTTCCTGAAGATTTAAGGTTATCCTTTTGAATTTTCGCATCAAATTTTAATTTTAAAACTACATTTTCTTTTTTTTCAGGATTAAATATAACTATATGTCTATGTCTTGACTTTGCTGTACTAGTACCTTCCGCTCTATCCCAAATTACATAATCACTATTGTCATTCTTCAACTCATTTTCTCTATACAAAGGCTTCTTCAGATTATCATATTTCTCTTTAAGTTTAACAATATCATCATAATTATTCTCATTCCAATCAGGACCAGCAACTTTATCAACATCATTACTATCAAATAATTGCTCTAATTCACTTAGATCCGAGTATTTATGAATCTGATCTATCCTTTTGAAAAGATCCATATTATCTGAAATTCTATTAATTAATGCATTATCAACACCTGTCAAATTAAACATTTCTAACCCTGAGTCTTTAAACATACCAAAGTCTTTATACTTCGACTCAGGAATATATCCTCGTTCAAGGATTTCAAAAATCTCGCTATAGTCAAAAATAGAAGTATTACTTTCATGAACATTTGTACTATTGCTTTCTAAATGCTTCTTTATTATACTTTTGTCTACAGCTGTTAGGCTTGATTCCTTGATGTCAATATTCAACTTTTGTTCAATTGAAGCAACATGTAATGGCATGCCTTCCATTTCAAGTCTTTTAGACCCTCCAAGTATACTATCTAGATTGGTATTATGAACAAATATTAAAGCAGTACCCTCAAAAGCAGTACCTTTTTTATCAACATTGTTTCGAAGAAATGTCAAGAAATCAGATTCGATCTGATCATCAGTTTTAGCAACGATTAAACGTGTTCCTTTAATTACGATTGAAAATGTACTATACACACCTTCATAGTCAAAAGGCTTTACAACCATATTCTTATCATGCCCAACATCTTTAAAACTATTGTATATATGGTCAACATCCATTTGCTCTTCTAATTGCACACTATAACGTTCACCCGCTTCAATATTGATATCCAGCAGATAATCAATAATAATTCTTGAAATATATTTATAAAACTCTAACATATTGTGCATCCCCACTATCACTTTTCTTTTCTAGAATATTAATCTTTTCAAAATATTCAATGATTTTTTCCTTTGAAAATTTATCGAAGTATACACCTCTAAGTTCGAACTCCTCCCAGAGTTCATTTAATCGTATCTTCTCACTTCTACCTATACATAACCTTGTGAAGAATATAATCCAATCGTGTTTAAGATTTAAGGCAGAACCCAATTGCCCACGCGGCTTTAAAAACCCAAGATCTGCCAATTCTTTTATGTTACGCTCATACTTATCGAATGCGGCTTTTCTATTACCTTTACCTTTATCTTTTGCATCAATTAAAGATCTTGATAGATTGTCTATTACTGGATATTCCTTGAATATCTCTTGATATATACTCTTATGCTCATCAATTTCAATTGCTTTCATTATAAGCCCGTTAATAACATTAATATCCTCTTCAAAATCATGTAATTCAGTTTCAGTCATTTGATTTAGTGACTTCTTTATATCATAAAAAGTACCAATTACTGTTCCATCCAAAGTACAATTGAGTATCTGAAACAAATTTACATATGCAAAAATATTTTCAGATTTTTTTGATATCATTTTCCACCCACGCTTATAACTGATTCTAGAAGAAGAGATCTTTTCCCAGTCTAAGAAATAATATACCTCTTCGATTTTATTAGTTCCTGAAAAACCATTTCTTAACATCAAAATGATTTGACTAGCATAAAAGAAAATGTAATATCTAAGTAATTTATCAATGTTTTCTACAAATAACTTTTCAGTTGAACAAATAAATTTGAAATCCTTAGAGAAAACCACTTGGATTTCTGGTAATAATGTTCTGTTTTGTAAAGAAATATTTTCATCTATCTTGAATGGAATTGCATTTAAGACCAACTCGTCAACAACCGAATTGGGTTCACTCTTCATAATATATCGAATTGAATTAAGAAGATCCGATGTTATTAATGAATCGATTAGATAATATGCAAGATCATTAATTCCTTTTGAATCTTTTCCACCATAAGTATATAAAATTGGATGAAATTTTTTCAGCTCACCATCTTTCATGTACATTGTTTTAATCATGTGATTTAGCAATTGCTTCTTCTCTGTCTCAACTTTATTTATCTCAATTTCTAAAAGTTGATCATTATCAGTTACGTTAATATTCTTAATCCCAAGTAAACTCCTAAAGAATGCTGATTCTACGGACGCTATTTGTTTAACATCCGCCTGAATTGAACCTGTTTTAAATGGTAATACATTAACTCTCTTGATCATATTTAACTTAAGACTATTCTTATCTAACGTTAGTTTTCTTGAGATCTCATCCACATCAAGCTTATAATTATTTAGCATGCCCAAATTTATACCCTCCAAAACCATCTCTTTCAAGGTAGAATTCATCCTTATTGCCAACCGATTTATGTAGAATTTTTACTCTGTCTCTCTTTTCACCTTGTGACATTAAACCACTTAAGCTATCAATAAAAGCAATATAGTTTTCCTTATCGCGACTATTAAGTTTATATCCATTTTTCACTTTATGTAGCAACTCATATAAGTCATAATCTATTATGAATCTTACACTTTCTTTTGCTTTGCTATCCTTCAGGTTGATCTTAACATTACTTTCAAATTTATAAATCGTTTCATCCTCTTCAACTTGATTGATTTCTTTTATGTCATGTGTAATCTTTAATTCTTGACTAACTGAAAATTCTTTACTTATTGCTGTATCGTCAATATTTATCCAGTTATTCTCTGCTGTACCATTCCATTTATAAATTGCTTCTATTACATCTGAGTATAATTGCTTCATTCTTTTTACATCATTAATATTGTAATAATATAACTCTTTTACAAAAGTAATATAAGTCTGCCTTACTGGAATAAGTTGATCATTAAGCAATCTAGCAGTTCTAATATAGGTTTTAATTACCTGATTTAAATTATTATTATCTATTTGATTAGATATAGTGCCTTCATCATTTCATTGATCACATTAAATTCGCCATAATTAAACTTTGAATTAAAAATCATATTCTTATCTTCAAGTGTATTAATCTCAACTATAAAATCATCAATTGCTTCAACCCTGTCATTTAATGGATCCAATTTATACAATGAATCAAATAAACTATTTCGTCCTTTATGTTCGAAAAGTGCATTAGGTAATAATAACTTCCAAAAAGTTTCACCATTATATAACTGAGCATTTAACTTTGATAGCTTACTCTTATCTACAAGCTTTTCAAACTCAATAGGAACTAGAATACTGTATACAAAATCTAAAAGAGATCTAACTGAAACGATATTCTTGTGCTTAATAATAGATTCTATTATTAATTGAATAACTGATTCTTGTATATTCATAACTGATAAAATTTCATAATTACTCTTAAGAGGGCATGATTTACTATGCTCACAATCACTTAAACAATACTTATTATAATTCATGTAAAAAGGATTTGTTTTCTTGTTCTGAGTAATATTAGAAATTAATTCTTTCATAAAAAAACTTGTAGGACCATTTACAGATAAATCAAATAATGAATAATCACTGAAATTAACATAATTGATCAGAGAATGCTCAAATTCTGGAACAATAACATCTTCAATAATTTTATTTTTATTAACAAATATTCGCAATTCTTTATATTTTTCTTTATAATCAACATCTTCAATAAAATTGCTAAGTGTACCTAAATTTATAGCAACCATTAATTTATATGGTATATCAGATTCTAATCCTTCATCAGAAAAGGGTACAAGTAATTCATCTATTACTTCTTTGAAATTTTTTTTAGGGTCATTGCTCTCAGTCGCATCATTATGTATTATAAAACCATCTAATAGCTCTGGATGACTATTTCTAAGTTGTGATATTATATGTGATTTTCCATCACCTACGCTACCACATACTAGTATAAGACTTTTTTGTTGATTGTTTTCATATATTCGCTTGAGTTGCCTTATTAACTCCTCTTCTACTTTAGTTACTATATGCATATATTCCTTAAATTCACTAAATTTTTCTATGCCTTCAATAGCTTCTTTTGATGATTCTTTTAGTTTTTTTAACTCAAAAATCAACGCACAATTAGGTCTTATAATTTTTTCATCAATTCTTTCTTTAATTGAATTATTATTATTAAGCTCATTTTCGTTTTCTGAATTAGAATTAGGTAATTGAGGTTGATTTACATGCATAACATCAAAATTTGTATATTCATACTTTTTTAATCTTTCATAACACATATTCAACTCCTCAATACTAAATAGAGGTTGATATTCATTTCTTAAAACAAGGGCTTCGACTGATAAATCTAATCTTTTGTTCTCCAATAAGATCATAAATCCTTCTGTCCCGTTTTCTTTTGAAATCAGTTGTTTTGCAGCAAGCAACCCACCTTTTTCCGATACTAATTGGATAAACCTTGTGGCTCTATACGACAGCTCTCTTTCAGCTGTCTTGTATATATTAATCATTTCCTTATGAAAATCTATTTCCAATTGTTTCATAATCCACCTCTAAATTTGCCATCTCATTTTTTCTACTAAAATCCTACTTATTGCTGATTTATTTTATATCTTCTACTTTGTTCTCAATAATAAAGCTATCTCATTTAGGTAGGCATTACCTTTGCATTTTTAATTGTATTATTAGGTATAAATCTTAGATTCCCTTATCTTATGTAGTTAACTATCATTATTCCCTCACTCAATATACTACGTCATTCTCAACTATATTACAAGAAAATTCCATACAATTATGGGCATATCCGACATTTTTTTAGTACAATTCTCATATATTGACTATAACTATCTTACAATGAAACATTTAGGTCTTAATATCTACCATTCATCCACCATTGGAATTAGACTTACAGATTTAACAAAAAAGTAGACAAGCAAAGTCACTGTGTTACATGACATTATTTTGTCCACAAAGTCTGACAAAGTATGAACTTAACTTATTCATAGACTTCTACACAACTTCCACCATCTCAGCTTCAGTAATACCTGCCAATGCCTCCACATTCAATTCAAGCTGAATCCCACGGACACCGCCGCTTACAAGGATTGTTTCGTGATTATTACAACTTTCATCTATAAGAGTCTTAAATTGTTTCTTCATACCAATAGGTGAGCATCCACCATGGATATAGCCTGTGGTTGGTAAGAGGTCTTTCATCGGGATCATCTCTATTTTTTTCTCACTTGTGACTTTGGCTGCCTTTTTTAGGTTCAGTTCCTTGGCCACTGGAATGACGAAGACATAATGGGTGCGACTAGCGCCAATAGTTACCAGAGTCTTAAAGACTTGGTCTGGGTCTTTGCCAATGGTAGTGGCTACAGTGATCCCATCTGTTTTTCCCTCGATGACTTCATAGTTATATAACTTATAGGAGATCTTATCGCGATCCAATAATCGCATTGCATTGGTTTTCTTCATGGCTATTAGCTCCTAGCTAATGTTTTATCATAATCATTGGTCCAAATACCCTTGAATCATCTCATTGATCTCAGTCGTCAACTGAAGGTTGGGATACACAAGGCCTGTCTCAATCCAATAGGATTTGTTAATGCTTGTGCCATCTTTTAGATGAAATTCTATAAAATACCGCTTACCGGTCCAAGAATCATATGTATCTAAAAGTGGCTCTGTCATGATGGTTGTCACAATGGCTTGGACATCCTTCTCATCTCTAATCTCTGCAAGAACACTGACGCCATCCTTCTCATCGTTCAAGGTAATGTATTCAACTTTATTCTCAATGTCTAAGAGATCACTACCATGGGTAGCACGCTCATTGTTATTCACATCATATAGCATAACTTCATCATCTTGGACCACAGCAAGACGAGTTGTTGCTCTATAACCTGTCACTTCATAGATAGAGGTCCCTACAGGAAGAAAAGTCGCATCCCCGTCCTTGATTTTATAACTTGAATCGAAGATATTGCTGCTAACATTAAACTTAACCTTAGCCACTTCATCACCGATGGGAATTGAATCGGAACCAACAAACTCATTCCGCATATAGTGGCGATCGCCAACACTAATCATATCTACCCAACTAATCTCCTCATGGACGGTTACCTCTTGGGGTGGTTGTTCGTCAGGTGTTGTACTTGTAGGTGTTATATCTTGTTGTTCTTTGCAACCCGTTATCATAAATAACATTGCCATAATAATAATGTATCTTCTCATTCCATCGCCCCCTCTTATAGATTACCCATCATTTCTAAGTCCTTTATATGCCTACACTAAATAGTAATACCATACCCTTTTCAGAGATGTTATTACTATGATTAGACTGCTCTATATGTAATTGTCATTATTATTGGATTCATTTTTTTGAACCCCCCATATTAAATACGCCTATCAATGACGCTTATACATTTCCCTAATCACATATTACCTTTAATTCCAACTGATTTCAAGGGGATTTCTGACATTTCTGGGTGAAAATAGAGATACTAAAAAATGTGAAGAGAAAGTGGGCCTAAGTTCACATTTTATTCATATATTTGTTATAAAAACGTGATATAATACAATTAAGTAGTTCAATAGCATTAATATTATAGGTAAATATGCCTATATAGAGAGTAGGTGTACTATGACTCGAGGGTTGATCACAAGAATTGAAGACAATTTCATGATTGTTATGACCGATCAAATGACAATTGATAAAATCAAACCAAGGATTAACGTTAAAGTCGGCCAACGCATTGAATTTACTAAAAGAGATCGCTATCGTGGTTTCCTTTTGTTTAATTATAAAAAAGCCAGTTCTATGCTTGCCCTTATCCTTGTCTTAATACTTACGAGCATTGTTGCCTTTGGTCAAAACGGATCTCGTGAAATCTATGCAGTGGTATCGGTTGATATCAACCCAAGCATAGAGCTTAACTTGGACCAATCCGGTATGGTCGTCGGTTACAAATCCTTTAATAAAGACGGTCAAAAAATCCTTAGTAAGTCTCTGCTTAATCAAGGCCTAGAAGATGCTTTGTCACAAATCATCCTTAGCGCACAAGACAAAGGGTATTTGGTTGATCGTGATATGATTCTGATCTCTTCTACAGTACTTAAAACCAACGATGCTAGACTTGATTCTACTCAGGATGCTACAATTGAAGAGCATATTGAATCGTATATGATTACAAATAAGGCAAAATACCAATTCGTCTACGTAGAAGGTGTTGAACGTGCACAAAATTCTAAACCTAAATACTCTTTGGGTCGAGAAACGCTAAACACACATGTAAAAGACCATAAGAATATTAACCTTAGTACCGTTGAAACCCTTGTTGGTGAAGCATTACCTCGTGCAGACATGAACGACGAAAATCCGATTAAGATTGTCCTTGATGATGATTCTGCAACTTATGACGTCCTAACCCATACCAAACCACTTATTGCATCTTCAATGCCATCAACAAATGATATCCTTGCGTTGGCGAAGCGCTCTATGGCCTTCGAAACCGGCGCACAAGATAATATAGACAAGCGTTCAAACCATGAGATGTTGTTCCTTGAAGAAATCCATAGCATCAAAAGCTTGCCACCTCAAGCCTCTAATACAGCTCAAGAAAATATCAATAAAAAATCAGAGTCAGAAGATAACGTTGTTGCTAGTGACAAAGCTCAACCTAAACAAGAAAATGATGTCCCTAAAAAAGATATAGATATAAAGAAAGAAGATTTCGAAGTCCATTCTGAGACAAACAAACCTCAGTCAATATCTGAAGTTGATAAGCCTTCTTTACCTAGTACGGCAAGTGATACAGCTCAAGTCTCAACACCTGATGATGATGAATCTTCAAATTCAATATCTGAAAGTTATGAACCTTCTTTACCCACTAATGCTAGCGATAAAGCTGAAGTTTCAAAACCTGATGATCCTGAATCCTCAAATTCAACCTCTGAAAGTGATGAGCCTTCTTTACCTAGTCATGCAAGCGATAACGCTGAAGTCTCAAAACCTGATGATGAATCCTCAAGGCCAACATCTGTAAGTGATAAGGCTCAAGTCTCAAAACCTGATGGTGATGAATCCTCAAGGCCAACGCCTGAAAGTGATAAGCCTTCAAAATCACCAAATTCTAATAACTAATAGGAACAACCCTTATATATTTACGGCTAAAAAGGATAAAGCAACTGTGCTTTATCCTTTTTACTCCAGTATTTCAGTCTATATTTGTCCTGTTTTGTATGTTACAATTAATTTATCGTTAAGGCATCAAAACAAATAGGAGGCACATGGATGAATACAAAACAGAAATACTTTCTTGGCATCACTGGCGCCATCGCTATCATCCTCTATTTATTAATAACAGTACTTGATCATCCGGTTATATTGGATCTAAATGATGCCGAGGTTCAATGGATCAAAAGCAATAGTGGGGATACACTTAGCTTTTATACAGATAATCTCACGAATTTTGATGACCAAAAATTCATTCAATCGATTTCTAATCTTACAGATCTTCATTTGGTTCATTCAAAAACCGATGCAGATTTTGTCATATCTGGTAGTCCTTCAACCAACTACTTCACCGACCAAACCTTACTTGTTTTATCAAAACAAAGTTTTTCTTATTACGCCAAAGCAAAGTCCTTTGATGGTTTAGACGCACTTTCTAACAAAAGCATTGGCCTTCTTTCCTCTGATGCTTATGTTTTTTCATACGACTTAGAAGCCAACAATAACGTCATTAACAAATATGATGACATAGAAAGCCTTCATATTGCCTTAAATGATGGTCTAATTGATGGTTTTTTTCTTCAATCTGACCTCCCCATACTATTGCTAGATGGTCAGATTCATGCTGTCAATAATTTCATCTTAAAGCAACCTTTAGATGATGTTTTTATAGCAATGCCCAGTCAAGAGACACTGCTTCATGATATTTTACAAAAAGCGATTCAAAATATGGAACGTATGGGTGATCTTGAATCCATTCTTAGTCATAATTATTACACGACAAGAAGCGCTCTCTTCAAAGCTATATTAGACAAAGAAGAACTTGACTTCATATCAAATAATCCTTCCATCTCCATTGGTATTACCCCTGATAAACCTTATACGATTCAGAATGATGACAAACTGTATGGATCAACCGTTGGCATTATAAAAGAGATTGAGCGTATTTCAGGTCTTAGGCATAATCTCATTCTTGGCAAAAAAGACACTCTTACCACGGATTATTCGGTTCATGATGTTACTATGTTAACTTTTAAGCATAATGACATAAAAGGTTTTTATCCTACACTTGCGTATATGGAGACACCTTATGCTGTCACCGGCTTACCAGGTAGTCCAAATATCGATGACTTATATGGCCTAAGAGCTTATACCGTCGGACTCTTGTTCGATAACGAATTGAATGTCGAACTTATTAAGACACTTAATGAAGGTCATATAATATATGAAGCGAATTACGATGACTTAATTCAACGTTTATTAAGTGAAAATGTTGATTTCATAATTCTCCCAAAGCATGTCCTTGACTATTATAGACTCAAAGAAAATGAAGCGTCGCTCTCGGCCATGTATACCCTAGGTGACATGGCAACCCTGCATCTATATGTCAACAATGCATCACCTATACTCATGTCCATCATCAATAAGGCCATTCTCGTCACCGATATCGATAACATCAATCGAATTAGCCTTAATTCTATTCCAAAGAAGGCGCAGAAGAATTATTATGGTCTGATTCTCTTCAGTGCATTCGTTATCCTTAATCTCATCTTTTTTGGTGGTTACTACATTCGTTATCTCATCAATCAATCGGAAAATGAAAGGCTTACTTTCCTTTTTGCTAATGATCAACTCACCTATTTACCCAACAAATATGGTCTAACTTCCAAAACTGATAGTCTCATCGCTAAAGGCTATGAAGGTCAAATGTATTATATCAATATTGATAACTTCAAAGATATCAATGATCGGTTAGGACAACAAATGGGTGATCAGATTATCCTCGAATATGCTCAAGAACTGTTGGCTATTATTGACGATCAATTAATACTAGGACGCATTACAGGGGCATCCTTTGTCTTGATTGCTTATGATAAGGCCTCTAGTAACGTGGATCAACGCATTCGTCAAATCAAAAATATCACTGAAGCTTATTGTGATTCAAAAGTTGTCTTGCAGCAATTCACTGCAAGTATTGCTGTTACCAAGTTCCCAGATCATGGTGACAGCTTTGAAGATCTCTACAAATATGCTGAACATACGATGGATCACATCCACAACTTCTTAGGTGTTGATCAGTTTTTAGTTTTTGAATTTGACATTTACAACGCATACATAAGAGAAAGGGAGTTAGTAGAAGATATAAAAAGAGGCTTACAGAATGAAGAATTCTTGTTGTATGTACAACCTCAACTCTTACTTCCACAAGAAAAGGTTATAGGTGGTGAGGTCTTAGTGAGATGGCAACACCCCACAAAAGGTCTTGTATTTCCCAATGATTTTCTACCGGTAGCTGAAAAAAATGGGTTAATGAAAGAACTTGACCTTTTCATGGTAAAACGCACCTGTGTTGAGATAAAAAGATGGCAGTCTCTCTACCCTCATTTGGAAATATCTGTCAACATGACTTCCACAACCTTCACTGACAAAGCCATGCTACCTGCCCTTAAACATATTTTAGAAACATCAGGGATTGATCCTACATGGTTAACTATTGAAATTACTGAAGATATGGGCTTTGAGAATCTAGAGCGCGCAAATGAAATATTTCAAAACCTTAAGGCTCTTCAAGTAAAGATAGCCCTAGACGATTTTGGTAAAGGCTATTCTTCACTTGCTTACCTTGATAAATTGACCTTCGATATCCTTAAGATTGATAAGACTTTTATAGATAACATACATCTTCACAAGAAATCCTATGAAATCTACAAAATTATAACTCTTTTGGCTGAAGTCATGGACATTAGTATCGTTGTAGAAGGTGTTGAGCAACGAGAACAACTCGACCTATTAAATCAAACCGCCGGCACAATAGCACAAGGATATTATTTCAGTCGACCTATTGATTTAGATGCTTTTGATCAATATCTTGTAGATCATGGTTAGCTTTAAGCTTCGCCTTAAGGGATTCTAAAATGCCTCTATGGGTACTTTCACTTTCATACATCTTGTTTTCATACATTTGGTCTTCTGCTTTTTTAAAAACAGATTGTAAACTCTGTTCTAAGTTGACTCTTTCAGAATGTCCAAGTGCCACTGAAAGCTTTATAGGGTCCATCTTTGCTTCCTCACATGCGCTTTTTATCCTTTTACAAACCAATTGTGCCATTTGATCTGTACTACCCGGCATTAAGATAACAAATTCGTCTCCACCGATGCGGGCAACAATATCTTTTTCGCCACAAGTCGCTTTTAGAATTTCAGCAATCTTTACAATCAATCGATCACCCATCTCATGGCCTAGGGTATCGTTTGTTATTTTTAAGCCATTTAAATCCCCGAGTACAATGGACAAGGGTATTTTTTCAATCTTTTCGAAATGTTCTAACTGCTCATTGTAATAGGCACGGTTATGTAGACCCGTTAATTCATCATGATAGGATTTGAATTTGATACGTGCCTCAGATTTTTTTCTTTCTTCAATTTCTTCTAAGAGTTGTTTTTTTATTTTATGCAGCTGTTCATTTTTATTAATAAGCTCTTCTGTTTTTTCAAGGACAGCCTTCTGTAGTAGACGGTTCCAGACTACAATCGTAACGATGATAATACCAAGAACAATTAGAATGGCCCCAAGAATTATCCAGAAAAACCGATTTTCAACAATGCTCTTTTTTTGTATGGGTACCCATTTGTTTAAGATGGCTTGTTTCTCTCTTTTAGTAATTTGCGCAAGTCCTTTGTTCAAAATATCGCTAAGCATAGGCCAATCGTTGCGCGTTGCTATGGATAAATTAGAGTCATAAGCAATCTCAGTATTCACCATCAAATTGGTAATCTTATCTTCTTCAATACCCGCTGAAGCACTCATGATCTCTACAATAAGTGCATCTGCTTCTCCAAAAGCCACCAGTCTTAAACCATCCGATGTGTTTGGCACTGTACGAAATACAAGCTTTGGATGATTCTTTTCTAGGTCTTCGATAATGGAGTATTCTTCGATGACCAAAATATCCATGCTGGAATTCGAAAGTTTTTCAAAGGTTAACTTCTCTGAGAAGTTCTTGCGCGTTATGATGACGTTTGGATTCATAATATAAGGGACCGTAAAATCCAAATAATTGCTGCGCTCCAGTGTTTTTGTCGCTGCTGTGATCCCCGATACAGTTTTTAACCGCGATGCTTCAATTAGATCGCTCCACTGATCAAATTCTACCATTTCAAATTTTGTATCTAGCTTTACTTCTAATAGTTTGAAATAATCTGCAGAGATGCCAACATAGTCATCCCCTATCAGATACTCCACCGGCGGATAATCGGTCGTATAGCCTATACGAATTTGACCTTCATGCTCAGTCAACCATGCTTGTTCTTCTTGTGTCAAAAAAATGGATTCACTTTCTTTTTGGCATGCGGCTAATAGAGCCATTAACACTATTAAAATGAATAGTATTGTGACTTTTCTATATGTTTGAATACGCCATTCCCCCTTTAATCATATCCTACTATAATCCCCGCCCAAAAATCTGACGCTAAAGGCTATTTTACTTAAAATACATTATATTACTTGAATATTCTAACATTTATAACCTTATCTTTCAACGCAATCAACCACTTTCTCAAAAGTTTCTCCTCTCAGTCCCTATTTAGTGCACACATATTCTATAAAAAATGTATGATGATAACTTTTTATTTTTTTCAGATCTCTGGCCAAAGACCAGGAAAAACATGCCATTGCTGTTGTATTATCCGGAACCGGAAGTGACGGTACATTAGGTATTCGTGAGATTAAAGAATTCGGTGGTATGGTCATGGCTCAGGATGAAGAGAGTGCTAAGTGCAGAGTCGGATAAAGAAAAAGAAACACTCTACAGTGAATTACTGATTGGGGTCACCAGCTTTTTCAGAGACAAAGAAGCCTTTGAAGCGCTTGCAAACCGGTCGCTTCTCTAACAAACTTTTGGCTCATATCAACAAGGAACTGAGTCTCAATATCAATAATTTACTTAGGAGATTAAAAAACGACCGTAAAGCTGTCCGTATTGACAATATTCTATATGGTCAGGAGGAAGAAAGAAGTCTAAACATCCAAGGCTCTCTTATTGAAATGCATGAAGAAGATTATTTATTGATTAGCTTTACCTTTACTAAGATTGAAAAAACTGCTACTCCGGTCACCATCAATATGAGCCTGGAGAGCCAAGAACGGATTAAGCAACTTGAATTAGAACTCCAACTCGCAAGAGAAGGTCTCCAGACCACTATAGAAGAACTGGAAACTTCTAATGAAGAACTTCAATCCGTTAACGAAGAGCTCTATACCGTTAACAATGAATACGCAATAGACCCACGTCAATAGATATGAGTCAATGACTAAAGTACTATGAATACGAGGTGATCCTTATGGAGAGTATGAGAGAAAAAATTCTTGAGACCTTGAATCAAAATAAAAACTTGAATTTAGAGGGGAAGACACATGAAGACATTGTTGAGAATTTGCTTCAATATCATGAAGAACTGGATAGGTTGGATCAACGAAGACATCTTCCTTTAGCTATCATCATGGCGGATGTGAATGGCTTAAAATTAATGAACGACACCTTTGGTCATGCTCTTGGCGATCAACTTCTTAGGGCTGCAGGTACGTTTATTAAGGAGCATTTTCGTGAAGATGAAGTTGTGGCCAGATATGGTGGAGATGAATTCGCCGTCATCTTGAACAAAGTTGATAAATCTACGGTAGAAAAGATTCTTAAACGCCTTCAATCTCAGGAAAGGGTGTTAAAAGTCAATGGTATATTGTCCACTCTACACGAGAAGCATCCAAGAGAAGAGCAACATGTAAAACGGGTTCGAGAGCATATTATTGGGTTCACTTCTTTTCTAGATTATAACCACAGCCAACGCATCACTTATGAAACAGCCGGTCTCGTGCATGATATTGGAAAAATGGCCATTGATTATGCACTATTAGAGTTACCTCGTCGTTTAACAGCTTTTGAATATGATATTATAAAGAAGCATGTGGATGTAGGCTACAGGGTATTGAAGAGTTGCTGTCCTATACCCAATTCGATCCCAAGCTGGCCGAACAATTTATCCGTTATATAAAATCTACTTATTAAAGGCTAGATTCTACGTCAGTACTTTGAAAAGCACACTCAAAGCCTTGATAAATATGCGTTCCTTGCAGCGAAGATTATCAAAACAGCTAGATTTGTGATTATGAAATCATCTGAAAAATACCCTTTTCGGGAGTGTATGAAAAATGCCTCTATTGAGTTTTGAAAGGAATGACCTGAATACTTAAGTTCTTATGTTGCTTCAACACGTGGCTTATTAAGTACTTTCAAAATTAGGGGCTACTAGAATATTTGAAATGTTGTTGTTGAAAGGGTGTGTATTAAATGTTAAAATATGGTGATAAATGCTTCAATTCCGCATAAAATACATGAGAATAACGAATTTAATTGCATTTTGAAAAATGACGTGGAATTTAGGTAACACATAATTATGTAAAAAGCCTTGGAGGGTTTTAGGTGATAAAAGAGCGAAAAAATATTTGGGTACAGTTAATTAGCTTAGTTGGTTTATTATGGATTGCGTCGGGTCACTTTATGCCACTAAATGTTATAATAGCAGGCAAAGATATAATAATTAATGCATTTTCTGAGTTTTACTTAATACCAGTCTTTGGTATTTGGAGAATCCGAACAGAAAAGGATGTTTTTCAGAAAAAACGTATTAAATGGATGATGTTAATATTCTTAGTATATTGGATTCTATTTTCTTTTTTAATAAGAAATGTACCTGTAATAGATGGCAGTGTATCTCCAGTTGTCACTTCGTATCATACAATAGGCTCGGTTGGGTTTTTCTTGTTTTTTATTGCTGTCCTTTTATTTGGGAAAAGAGCAGACTGCGGCTGGAACTGCACCTGTGTATTTACCCGTGAAACTGTAGGATTTGCATTTAGGCATAAAACTAAGAAGGGTAAGTTTTGGTGGAACCTAAGACATCTGAAATGGATAATGTTAGTATTGGTATGGGCATTTTTTATTTATATGATAATTAATCCTGAAAACGCAGTCAACACCTATAAAAAACCAATGTATAGACTTATACTTGATCTTTACTATGGAACAATTTTATTGATTCCTTTTATAGGTCATAGAAATATTTGCCGATTTGTTTGTCCATGGTCTGCTACGTGGGCTGTATTGAACAGAATTGGACCATACAAAATAATAGCTGACACTAGTAAATGTGTTAACTGCGAGATATGTGAAAAAGAATGCGATATGGGTATACCTATAATTGAGTTAATTCATAAAAGTGGTTCTATTAATACTGGTGAGTGTATGGGTTGTGAAAGATGTGTACGTAAATGTCCTAAACAAGTTCTTAAAATTGTAGACTTTAGAGACAAAATTCCTGGTTTCAATCTATCATCAAAAAATAGGGCAATAAGAGTTATTGCTGGACTAACATTTTTTCTATTTGTATTTACAGGGTGGAACAAATTATTTGTTGGATTAATTGTATTAATATCAATACTACTATTTTTATCAGGTTTATTTGGGTACTGCCCGGTTCTTGTTTTTACAAGTAAGAAAAACGTAAATAAGATTGAAGAAGAAGTCGATATAAACGAAAGACTAAAAGAGTATATTAACTAATTATAACCCTATGGAGGAACATAATGAAAGACGGAAAAAAAGTAATACTAGCATATTTGGCATGATCTTCGCAAGTATAAGATTTCTTCTTGCAGGATCAGTAATGCTTATTTACTGTAAATATAAAGGTTTAAAAATTACAACAGACATTACAGATATTAAAAATTTATCTATTGTTGGAGCAAATACATGTTTTCCCTAAAAGCTTTATGGCACTATGACTGTCAAGATTCTTGAATGATACTCTTTTTTGCTTTGGAATACACAATAAAGACAAGTACCATTACAATTACTATCCAAAACATTTGATTGATATAACGACTATATTTCAATATTTGATTACCAAGTAATACATAGGCAATTGTACCAGGTATCATGCCTATAGCCGTGACGAGAAAAAATCGCCATGGTTTCATGGTGCTAAGCCCTGCTGCATAACTTAAAAAGTCAAAGGATATAAAGGGTAATAACCTACCTATAAAGACAACCTTTGTACCGTGCTTTTGACTGATTTCATCTACCTTTTTCATAAGGCTATTACTTTGAACAAATTTCTTTACAAATTTTTCACCCAGTAGTCTCGCCAGATAAAAAGTGCCCATAGCACCCAGCATGCCACCAATCCAAGATATGATAATGCCACCAATGGTGCCAAAGACCAGTCCATTGGCCCCTGTAATTAGAAACGAGGGAATTGGTGCTATATAAGCTTGCAAAACCATCAGCAATATACTTACAATAGGTGCCCCGATACCCCAACTTTGAATCAATGTTACTAGATCGTCAACGGTACCACCCGATAGAATTTCAAAGATATTTTGAAAATCATTTCTATAGCCATATGCTAAACTTGCTATGACGGTAGCAATTCCTAGAGATATAATAACTTTCTTATGATTTTTCATATACTTAATCATGACCAACACTCCTAATATTAGAATTCAATTTCTTCTTATATTAGATTATAACGATCAAATCTGTTCAAATTATGACTGAATATGACAGTTATATAATTTATGATAATATTAATCTAATTTACAGATCCTTTTGCAGTGATATAGTAAAACGAGACTATTCTTGGCTAGAGGAAAAACATTACAATGGCGCATTTTTATATTCTTATATCCTATTTACTATATAATATAAGATTGGTACAACTACAATCAAGAGGCCCGTGGAGAATAACCAACTTGAGTTTGCCAAATCCACATCCAGCCCATAGATTTGTGGTGGAATCAGAGAATTAAAGGCCGGTGGCATGGCTGACAGGACGATAACCACTTTAAACAATAGGCCATCACTGATGGTGCTAAGACCCATAAAGTAGGCAATCGATACGATGACAACGGGCATGATTATAAATTTTATGGAAGCGATTGCAATGCATTCTTTAAGGTAGCTTCCAATGACTCTTATTTTCATATAAAATCCAACAGAAGTAATTAAGAAGATGGAGGATAAGGGAATTAAGATCTCGTTGATATTCTGATAGAAACTCGGTCTCGCATAACCGGATACATTAAGAAGCAAACCAATTGTAATACTTATAAAATATACATAGATAAAAGGATCTGTAATGATTCTAAGTAATGGGTTCCTTGTTTTAATATTGGATTCATTGTCGCCATGCAACTTTGCTATTGGATAGCCTACCATGAAATATAGAATCTCTTCAAACATCTTATACATAGAAACAAAAGCGTAACTAAGTTCACCAAAGAATGCAAAACAGATAAGTCCACCAAAGTTACCAAGGTTGGTAAAAGAGCTTGAGACAAACATAGAACCTGTTTGTTTTCGTCCGTGTTTCATCTGTTTTGATACCACGAAGCCGAGTATCCCACCTATGGATATTGCAATGATGCCTAATATCGGAAGGGCAATAAATTTTATATTGGTAATCTGAACACCCCAAAAGGCGCCAAGGGTTATAATCGGATTGATGCCCAAGATTGCGAATTTTTGAATGCGTCGAATATATTTTTCTACCGGCACGGTGGCTTTTATAGCTTCTGTGTCCACTCTTTTTCTAATACCTTGTCCTAATAAAAGACCGCAGAATATCAATCCTATTGAATAAACGAATTTCATCATGTCTTTTCTCCAATGTGTTTTATTTCTTATATAATGTCACACTATAAGTAATATGGCAATACTAATTGGGTTTGATTGTTTTAACAGTATTGCTTGTAACCACAGGACGGTTCTCCTGGATCAACAACCAGATAGACGTTTCCAGTTCTATAATATAGGACTCTCAATTCAAAGTGCTACTGCTAGAATTTTCTGTAGTGGCACTTTTTTATTGTTCTAATAAAGTATATACTTAACAGAAATAGGCATACAGTTCATGCCGACCCTTAGATCCCATCAACTATGATCTATCGAGAGGACTTCGAATGAAAAAAAATAAAATGAATCTAACCCAAGACCCTATCACCGGCCTGATCCTGAAAATGACTTTTCCCATGATTTTTGGTATGCTCGGCATTGTAGCCTTTAATATTGTTGATACCTATTATATCAGTAAGCTTGGTCTCATACCAATGGCCGCTATGACCCTAACCTTCCCCGTGGTTATGATTGTTGGTGCTCTAGCACAAGGCATCGGCATCGGCGCTGCCGCCTTAATATCAAAAGCTGTTGGTGAACAACAACATAACAAAATCATTCGGTATACAACCGATAGTCTGACCCTAGGATTGATGCTGGTGTTGGTCTTTGTCATTACCGGTTTACTAACGATTAGGCCCTTGTTCACCTTACTGGGTGCTGATTACGAAACCTTGCCTTATGTAATCGACTATATGACCATCTGGTATGGTGGTGTCATGTTCCTTATTATACCCATGATTGGTAATTCTGCCATACGCGCTCTAGGTGACACGAAAACCCCTGCCCTCATTATGTCTGTTGCGGCTTTAGTCAATATGCTTTTTGATCCGATCTTTATTTTCGGTTATGGTCCAGTTCCTGCACTTGGCATCAAAGGTGCTGCCATAGCAACGGTCATCTCAAGAGCTATAACACTCATTGTCTCTTTGTATGTCCTTATATACAGACAAAAGATTGTCTCATTTCAAAAGGCACTTTTTTCAGATATTGTTAAGTCTTTTAAGGATCTCATTTATATTGGTATACCCAATGCGCTGACTAGGATTATTACGCCTCTAGCCATCGGGGTTATTACCGGACTTGTTGCCACCTTTGGAAAAGAGGCGACAGCAGGCTTTGGTATTGCAACCCGTATTGAGATGTTCGCTATGATTATCATAAATGCCTTAACTTCTATTTTCGTTCCCCTTTTAGGTCAAAATATTGGTGCAAAAAAAGACCTCCGTGTGATGGAGGTCATTAAAAAATCAGAATTATTCTCTGTTTTATATGGCTTGGCCGTTATGGTGATTCTAATGCTTTTTGGTCGAAATCTAGCCCAGATATTTACTGACAATCCGATTGTTATCAAGACGGTTCGAATGTATCTTATCATCATACCTATTGGGTATGGCTTACAAGGATTGTTCTTGATTTATACAAGTACATTAAACGTCCTCAACAAGCCTTTACATTCTGCAGTAATCTCCTTGATTCGCCTATTTCTTCTCTATGTTCCCTTAGCTTTGGTGCTTTCTAATCTTATAGGTTTGAGTGGCATCTGGATTGCTTTAAACACTTCATTCTTAATCGCCGTTTTAATCGGCAAATATATGGTAAAGAAGCTTATACTTGTGTGGCAAAATCATTAATATGATCTTTTGCAAACGCCATAAAGCTTCTAGGTTTCTTCCCAGTGAGCTTATAGAATTCATCGGTAACCGCTTGAGCTGTGCCCAGTCTCGTCATAAAGTAAAGGGCAACCGTTACATTCACATAAGAGGGGTCAAGTCCTCTTTTTTTTATATAATAATGACGGTATCTTAGGAAACAGGGCTTCTTATATTGAATCCTTCTCCCTGTTACTTGACTAAGAATCTCTGCAATCTGATAGTAATCTAAAGCTTCAGGTCCTGTAATGGTATAAGCGGTATTTCTATGTTGTTCTGATTCATGTAAGACGGTTGCAATTGCAAGACCTATGTCTGCTGCATCAATAAAACTTGTCTTGCTCCTTCCTGCCGGAACAAATATTTCGTCCTTCTCTATGATCTCTATTGCATGGATACCAGAGATGTTTTGCATAAAAAATCCCGGTCTTATGTGTGCAAAAGGAATGCCTAGCTCCTCGATCTTCTTTTCTATTTTATGATGGGGTGGAATCGTATTTTTTTCTATACCCATAAGGGATAAAAAGGATAATAGCTTAATAGAATGGTTTTTAGCCGCTTCTAGAAACCCATACATATCCTCAGCCTTACCCATATGGGGCGGTCTCATCAAAAATATTCGATCCACATCTTTTAGTGCGCCTTCATAAGTTTGGGGCTTTTCAAAATCAAGTTCGACAGCTTCAACTCTGTCGCCAAACATATCTTTAAGTTTGTTTGTACGCGTACCGGCTGCAACTACAGTCTCGTCAAGTCTTAACAAAGCCTCTACGACATATTTTCCTACATTCCCTGTTGCACCTGTTACAAGCACTTTCATCTTGTGGTTTCCTCTCCTTCATGATTCCTTTTTTGATTTTTCTTTATCACTTTATTATCCAATTAACTAGTCAATAAATGGAGTAGCCGTTATAGCCATTGTCAAGGTCTCAGTATGAAGTATTAATGAATTTTTTGACACTACAACTGTAAATGTATAGGTTCCATTTGTACCGATTGGATTATCAACATCACCAGCAACTGCTGGTATAAATACAACTTTATTAACGGTTGCTACTACTTCATCACCCATAGAAATTCCTGCTAGGATACTTTCTATTTCTGATTTTATGGACGTTTCATCCGTTGCGTGTTCTTGGGTCATGATATAGTTTGCACTTTCAATGTGTTCTTTTTCCTGACCTAGTTCTAACTCTGTAAGGATTGTTCTTAGTTCTTGAAATCGATCTGTATAAGGTGCATATTGTTCAAGATAAGCTTCTTTTCCCGGAATACTAGGTAATGCTTCAACCATCCTAGCATAATGACTGTTAGGACTCTCAACACCAAGTAAAATTGCTTCTGCTTGATCTAGATTTGAAGTGTCAATCCTTTCTTCAATTTCATTTATAGTGGCTGGTAGATAGCGTGAAAATATGTCCCCAAATTGCCAAAATGCATGAGCATCTGCTGCTGAAACGACATTTACCAGCGTGGTTGCAGTTTTGCTTCCATCAACAGTGGTCGCTGTAATTATTGCTAATCCTTGTGAGACCGCACTTACGTGACCATTTTCTATTGTTGCTACCACTTCATTGTTTGATGACCATATAACGTCTTTGTTTGTTGCATTTGTTGGGAGTATTGTTTCTGTAATTATTAATGTTTGATTACCCGAAGTAATGATTACTTCAGGGGTCATAGAAATACTGCTTACATCAATTGGTATTACGTTAACAACCGTCGTTGCCGATTTTGTTCTGTCAGCTCTTGATGTAGCTGTAATCGTTGCAGTACCAATGCCAGTAGGCGTAACCACACCATCTATAACAGTTGCTATGGTTTCATTACTCGATGACCATATAATATTTTTATTCGTTGTATTTGCAGGCGTTATGGTTTCAGTTATTAGCCCATTTGTTCCGCCTTTTTCTAAGGTCATAGCCGCTGGTGTAAGACTTAGATCACTTATCGCTACATAGGGCCTTCGATTTTCTCTTGATGTACTTATGGTTCCAGTTCCGATACGATTATTACTTATCGTCGTGCCTTCCTCTATAAGTATGCCTCCGCCTCCTACAACACCTATTACGTTTCGGTCAACCTTGATTTCAGTATTAGGTGTCTCAATGACAGCACTTGACCCACCTTGCAGCACTTCCACATTCGATACGCTTCCTTGACCTGTTATTCTTGTATTTGTTGCCACTGTTGAGATCGTAGTAACTTTTCCTTTTACCTCAACACCTAGGTTACTTGCCGCTTTTTGTATGTCTATTCGATCCACTAATGAGGTTTCATCAACAAATACCCTTACGTTTTCACCTATAAAATTCATCAATCTTATTTGTGCCCCTGCTGTTGAAATTAATATACTACTTGCTTGAACATCGATTCTACCTACATTGCCCTCAATATGAATGTCCTCAGAATCATCGTCGATATAGATGATTTGTACGTTTGCATCTCCTTCAACCTTAATGCTAACAGCACCATCAACTCTTGCAACGATTAGATTTGTTATATTGGATGAACCTCTAATGATGATAGAATTCACGCCTCCACCACGAACAACCATTCTACCTGTAACTTCCACATGATCTAATATCACCTCACCATCACCAACGCCATCACCAATGATAAGATCACCTTCTATTGATAAATCTTCCAAGGTAACACCTGGCGTATTCACCATGATATTGCCTCTCTCAACAAAAATATATTCACCAGGTTCATTAATATATTGTTCAATAAGATTATCAAATATTTGTGCAACTTCTGCTCTTGTAATGTAATCCTTAGGGTTGATTCTACCATTTGAACCTTGGATAACCTCGCTATTTACAAGTGCATAAACAGCACCCTTAGCCCATTCAGATATTTCATTTTCATCTGAAAACATTATATTTATTGTGGTCATCTCTTGTAACTTAAATGCCCTAGCAAGAACTACAAAACATTCTTGACGCGTAATCGCCTCATTAGGATTCAGTTTGCCATCCGTCCCCTTAATGACACCCATTTGAACGGCTACTGCCATATTTTTTCCATACCAGTCCGTCTGCTTAACATCAGAGAATGATTTCAAATCCCCCTCACGTGATGCACCAAAAGCACGGGTAATCATTGTTGCCATTTGTGCTCTTGTTAAATGGGCATTAGGCAAGATCATACCATCCGATCCATTTAACAGCCCATTTTCAATAGCATTTTCAAGTGCGACAGTCGACCAGTTTTCTGGCATATCTGAAAACACAGTCATTTCTTTTTCAGCACTTATAGCATATGCAGTCGTTGGTGCTATATGTATTATAATCAATATCACTAATACAGTCGCAAATATTTTTTTTATTATATTCATAATGCTCCTTTTCTGAACGTCCAATTGTTTTTATTGAAGGGGATCAGCATCTTCCTATCTCAAAATTTCTGTTAGAAGGGACTTTTCTCCCCGGTATACCAACCTTTTTTTATCCAGTATTGCTTATCTAGGGAGGTTTCATCTGCATATTTTTTCAGAATGAATCGACTCATTTTAAACATGAAACTTATGAACAGATAGGGCGTATGTTTTTTACCGGAATCCACTTCCGTGTAAAACTTCTTAGCTTTATTTGCGATGTCACTTTTGATTTTCGATTTTTTCTCTGTCTCTATATTGTTCCATTCGGTTCCAAATGTGGTAAAGCTATAACTGTACACTCGGTTAACACCCCAATACTTCAAACTGGTGCTGATTGTTTTTATGGCAGCTTTTGATCCGGCACCTACTGTAGAAGCTAGTATAAAGGCTTTTTTATTAAACATTTCGCTTCTTGCTCTATGAACAATGAAAATATAAGCATAATGATCTAGGAAGGATTTCATACACCCATGGCAAAACTCAGGCATATCTTTGGGTAGAAAAAAGTCAACAAATTCAATGTCGCCTTGTTTTTCCATTTCTTCTTTAAATTGTTGCGTTGCTTTATAGGTATTGCCTTTTCTCGGACTGCCATGGACCACCACTATTTTCATAAGTATTCGTCTCCCATATTTCTATCTTTCTAACACCATAATCCTAATTTTTATTATATCAAAATAAAATACCTTTTGATATTCTTTTGGTCTTCTTTAGATTAATTTTTGATTAGATTTTTTTATAAGGGTTGACAGATTATAGAAAAGGTAATATGATACCTTTATTAGGTAATATATTACACAAAGGAGACCCGCATGTATGATTTAGAGAATATGGATCCACGTTATTTGGTTTTTGGAAATATTTTTATGTTATCCAATCGACTGCAAAACGTAATGGATCAAAAGGCTACTGACTTGACCGCTAAACAATGGTTTGTACTTATGATGCTTGGTATGTTTGATACACCACCTACGTTGAAACAACTCGCTAGTGTTTGTGATAGTTCACATCAGAATACAAAGCAGCTCATTATGAAATTAGAAAAAAAGGGCTTTATACGCATTGAAAATGATCCAAATGACCGACGTGCCATAAGAATTGCTACTACACCCAAGTGTCAACAATGGGAGGATGACTACCAAACTTTTAGAGAGCATTTTATCGATACTATGTTTGGTAATCTGACTACCGATGAAATTATAACACTCAACACAGCACAGCAAAAGATCTATACGACGCTGGCTACCATGAAGGAGGAAGAATAATGAAAACACAAGTACTCTATGCTTCAATGACCGGACACAGCAAAAAAATCGCTCATGCAATTGCAGAACGATTAAGTACCCAAGCCTATGATTTGAAGGACAATCCAACATTACCTGAATGTGATTTACTTTTTATCGTGAGCGGCATCTACGGTGGTGACAGTAAACCTGAGCTTATAAGCTTTGTTAAAAATCTGTCTCCTTCACAAGTTAAAAAGGTCGCCCTTATTACCTCATCCACAAGAAACAGTGCACAAGGCAGTCTAAGAAAAACTTTAACAGATACCGGTATCCCAGTCGAAACCGAAGAATATCTATGCCAAGGTGGCTTTTTATTTAAGGCCATGGGCCATCCCAATAAAGATGAGATTGAAGGGGCGGTAAAGTTTGCTGAAAAATGCATTTAACCAATACTATTTGAAACAAGTCTAAGTTCTATTGGAGCCATCGGTATTGATTATACCCATCCTAAATTACTGACGAGAAAAATATAGTTCAGAATAATTCAGAAAAATTAAGGCAACCCATAGTTATTGCACGGGGTTGCCCTTCTTATCTTCTGTTTTTATCTTCTTTTATCTTTCTCTTTTATCCACTTGCGTGCATTTTTCATGCCGCCGACATCTTTGAACATGGTTGTTAGCTTTTCTGTCTCAATCTGTTTTGAATTAAGTCCGTCATATTTGGCTTCTTTTTTTAATTTTATATAACTAAGAAGTCGTTCATCACTTAATACACCATCACGCACCGCTTCTTGTACCGCACAGCCAGGTTCCTTAGTATGCGTGCAATCATTAAACTTGCATTTTACTGAGAGTTCATCAATATCAGCAAAGGTTTTTGAGAGGTCCACACTGTCTAGACCGATTTCTCTCATACCTGGCGTATCAATCACAATACCACCACTTGGAAGCACCACAAGCTCTCGCCTGGTACTCCCATGCCTACCCTTATCATCATCTCTTATTTCTTTGGTGATGAATCTATCTTCACCTATAAGCTTATTAATCAGAGTGGACTTGCCTACACCGGATGATCCTATGAAGGCTATAGTTTTACCGACTTCTAAGTAATTTTTTACAGATTCATAACCATCCTCACTTATACTTGAAGTCACAAGGACATCCACACCATAGGCTATAGTATTTATATCTGCCAGTTTCTCTTCAAGTGTATCACACAAGTCGGCCTTGGTAAGTACGATGAGCGGAACTGCGCCACTATCCCATGCAATCCCAAGGTAACGCTCAACCCTTCTTAGATTAAAATCATTGTTTAAAGACATACAAATAAACACTGCATCAATGTTCGTAGCAACGACTTGTTCATTTTGAGATGTGCCTGCTGCTTTTCTAATAAAAGCACTTTTTCTTGTCAGCACTTTGTGAATGATTGCATGCCCACTGGCGTCCTCATCTCGGTCCAGCATAACAAAATCCCCAACCGCCGGATAGGCTGACATCGTTGTAACTTCAAATCGAAACTTTCCAGAAATCTCTGCCGTGATTTCTCCATGATCTGTTATGACCTTATATAGATTTTTATTCTGAGATATAACTCGGCCAATATGTAAATCCTCGTATAATGAAGCCTCTGTCATAAATCTTTGGTCAAGCCCTAAATTCTGCATATCTATCTTACTCAAGTTCTTCTCCTCCTACCCTTTGATCTTACCTTCTTTGAATATAATTATAGTTGGTGAATACCGATAAACAGTTTTTCCATGTTTGCTAAAAACTCTTGTTTATCCATATTGTGTGTCTTTACATTAAATAATTCAGAAAAATAATGGATAATCCATTCTCTGATCTGATTCTCATCTTCTGCTCTACCAATTATTTGTTGTAATGAAGTGACACCTTTTTCCCTTATGCCGCAAGGAACAATCCAATCAAATTCGTCCATTTTTGTATTCACATTAAAAGCAAATCCATGCATAGTGACCCATCTTTTAATCTCAAAACCTACGGCTGTTATTTTGTTATCTTCCACCCAAACACCAGGATGAAGCGGATCTCTATTTGCTGTTATATTGTAGTGATCTTTTAATAATTTAATAAATATTTCTTCAACCTTACTGACAAAACTTCGAATGTCTTTACCATGGTTTTTTAAGTCTATAATAGGATAACCTACAATCTGGCCCGGTCCATGATAGGTGACATCACCACCTCGTCTAATTTCATAGACAGGTACATGCATATCTTCTAGGAATTGATCCGTGACAAGAATATGATTACTTGCCCCTCGTATCCCTGATGTAATCACAGAATCATGTTCAACCAATAATAAAGTATCGCCAATAAGATTTTTCTGACGTAACCCTAGTGCCTTCTTCTGCAAATCATAAACTTCTTTATAATCCATCAACCCAAGTTGAACGATTTGAACCTCTATGTGAATGACCCCCATCTCATCAATGCTTTTATATTTCTATTCATTTGTCCGCCGATTATAAGTTTAACACATAATTGTTCCTGGTAAAAAGGATTTTGATGTTTTAACTAAACAAACTTTATTATTTGGCTAGCTTGACTTTATCATACCCAATTCTAAAACATCACATATTCTTCTTATGACTTCTTGATAATTTACCCCTTCAATCATAAGGATGGTTTCTATAGTCATATAATATGCCGACTAAAAATCTTTGTCAACCTGACGTGTTCATATCAAATATTTCTACGTTGACAAACAAAGTGCACAGGGCTAACATATGAGTAATCATACTTTTGCGCCATTAGCTCAGATGGCTAGAGCATCGGACTCTTAATCCGGGTGTCCAGGGTTCGAATCCCTGATGGCGCACTTTCTTAGTATCCCTTTACCTATAAAAATGAATAAAGTATATGTATAGTATGCTATCCAATTTTATTTTCATTTAGGATCATTCCTTTTTCTTTTTTAATTGTAACAATAAAAACATACTGTAAGAAAATGCGATGCTTGCACCAATAACTGGTATGATGACGATGGGTAATACATTGACCAATAGACCTGAAGTGATAATGGCTAAAGGCAATATGACTTTTACCAGACTCATAATTAAGCTCAGTACTCTTCCCAAAAGTTTCTTAGGTATTTCATTTTGTAATATGGTCATGATTGGTACATCCACGTAAGCGATTGCAATACCCATCAATATATTAATGGTCGCGTAAAAAATAAGATTATCACTGTTCCTCATGTTCAATACAATCGGCAATCCAATTAAACCGGCAAGTAGTGCAATAAAGGCATTCATTGAAATTAATAATTTTCTAAATTCTATCTTACCCATGACCTTCTCAACTGTAAGGGTTCCAAGAATTAAGCCAACAGGAAACATACTGTTGATGAATCCAAAGCTTGCGGAAGGCATCTTTAGCAATTGGTTAATGATATATGGAGCCGGTACATTCACAGAAAATCCCAGCAGAAAATTAAGAGAAACAAATACAAAAAAGAGCTCTAGAATGGAACGGTTGCGTGAAAAAAAGTCCCACCCTTCTTTTAGATCTTTTGAGAATTCTTTTGTACTTTTTCTGACTTCTTCTACTTCTTTGATTTCAACTTTTTCTTCATTAAGTTCATAGTCAATAAACCATTCCGTCACTGCAGAAAAAATAAAAGATACGGCATTGAAAAGTATGAATAAGTGTATATCCACCAATGCAAAAACCATGCCTCCAATAATGGGTCCTAGTATAGAAGCTGATGAATCGATGAGTTTGCTTAAGGAATTGAGCTTAATTAATCTCTCTGATGTTACCAGCGACGGTTTTGCCGCTTCCATACCAATCCCAAAGAATGTTGTAAAGATGTTCAGAAGCACGGTGGAGATGTATATAATGGCTAAATCTAATGTCATTGTTAAGGCATAAAAATAGAGGACTGTAAACAATATCCCGCTTAAGAGATCCATACCAACAACAAGCCATTTTTTTGGAATTCGATCCGCTATCACCCCTGCAATTGGACTCATGATGACCAATGGAATAATGCTTAACATCAGTGTAGTCGCATAATTTAGAGCTGAACCGGTTATTTTTAATACATAAAGTCCGATTGCAAACGTATAGATGGATGATCCAAGTATTGATACGGCTTTACCCGAGGTAAATAGATAGAGATTATAACGTTCATAACTGCTTATATTTCCTTTTATCTTGGTTTCCATTCTGTACGCCTCCTTGTCTAACCTTAGTTTACTACCTAGGGTCAACACAAGGTCAAGTGCATAGTTCGGACAAATAACATCTTATTTTCAGCAAAAAAATATAAACCATTGGGTTGTCCCAATGGTTTAATCAATTTTCTTACCACTATATAAGTAAGTGCGTACTTTCTCTCCATCTACAAAATAATCTTCTAGAGGACCACCTTTCTCAACCGGTTCTGATATAAAGTCATCTAAACATTCATAGTTTAATGCTTTCAAATAAGATTGAATATACTTGATATTAAAACTATTTCGATGGGTAGTGCGTATCCTCGATTGTGCAACGAAATTTTCAAACACAATATAACCGCCATGGATATGCGCATTCTTTTTTAATAAATGATCTATTTTATCTAATAAAAAGTCTGTATGTTCAAAGGCATAGTTACTTGAGCCTGACATATCAAGTAACATATCAACAGAATGGGTTTTTAAAGGCAATTTTGTAAAGTCAGCACATATGAAAATGACTTTGCTCTTTGCTTGACTTCTTTCGATTACTTTTTTCAACCACTTGATCTTTACAGGGTCATGATCCACGGCTATATAGGTACTGCTATCCGGAAAAAGCGCCAACATGTGACGCATAAAATAGCCATGTCCGCTCCCCAGTTCTAGAATAATAGCGTTCTCTAATATGGTGAATGGAATATGTCTAGAAGACCACTGAAGTCCTGCATGAATCTTTTTTAGATACTCTATATCTGTGGTATTAATGTATTCATCTATAAAGCTCTCGCTGTATTGGCTGTCATTAGTATCTTCTTTATTCTCATGTGTGTTCACAATCATCTCCGGGGTGTAGACAATGCCATCTTCAATACGTAACTGGTAGTTGCACTGACACGTCAAAGTAGCTTCGACCAATATCCCCTGCTGTATATTTCCCTCCGTGATCTCAAAAGATGCTTGACAAACCGGACAAGCAAACAGTTCCAGAGAAGCTATGGTAATACCCATTGTTTCTCTTCTTGCCCCTTGATCTTCCTCTAATTTAAGTCGCATTTCTATAATCTCATTGTTTAGGTTGTATTTCATTTTACTCAGTCTGTTTATTTCCAATTCAATTTGTTCTTTCTTTTTTTCAAAAAAGGATGTATATGTCAAGCGTCGATCATAACCCGTCAGTTTGCCGATTCTTCTAAATAAAATCAATTGCTGAATCTCAGACAATGTAAAGCCTATTAGTTTAAGCTGAGTTATTTCATGAAAATCCTGGGCACAGTTTTCATCAAAATCATATTGAGCCTTTTGTTTTTCCGGGACCAGTAATCCCATGGACATATAGTGTCTTATGGTATCTATACTGGTATTGTTTTGAACTGCAAATTGTCCTATTCTCATATATTTCTCCAAAATATTAGTATAACCCAGAGGTTGACAGACATTTCTTGTCTCAATTGTAATTATAAAGAAAGCATTCATTAAACACAAGTATAATAACAACTCAAACATCTTCTATTAATATATAAATACTTCTGTTAAGGCATCATAGCCTGAATAGTATTATGTGGTAAGAAGCATCGTTCCATGCTAAAATAGAGTTATACATTGATGTTCTTCAGAAGTCATTCGGAAACTGAGCTGTGTTTCAATTGCGTTTTCAATAATAAAAGGAGGAGCACATGTTCAAAAATCTAAAAATGCAAATACTTTTCTTGTTCCTTCTTATCAGCGTTATTAGCCTCATTTTATTTGGAGCCTTTACTCAGTATTTTGGCTCTCGTCTCTTAACTACCACCACTCTGGAGCGAAGCGAATTTGCTGTCCTTGCCATGAAGCATGAATTTGAAAAAGGGATTGATGAATCCTATAAGGTCATTAATGTCCTCGAATTCACACTACTTGATTATTTAAAAAATAATCCGCCAAATGACAAAGATGACATTGACCTTCTGATGGATTGGCTCGAACCTACCATCCGGCAACAAGCACAAAGCCAAAACCAAAGTAAAACTGCATATATCTACATAAACCCCAAGCGCTATGATTATGCCACAGACATCTATTATGCCGACCAAGATGGAAATGGTATTGTCAATCGACAATCTACCTTACCTTATGATTATTTTGCATCCGGACCCAATGCTTCAGATGACAAATCCTGGTGGTTTGGACCGATTGAGGCCCAAGGTGACTTTTGGACGCAACCTTATGATTGGGTTTTAGACAATGGAGAAACCATACGTTTTATTTCTTTAACACGACCCATCTACTATGAAGGGGAACTTTTTTCGGTTATTGGTACCGACTTGGCCTATGAGATTATTGAAAAACGTGTCGAGAATTATGCCGATTATAATCTTGGGACCTCATTTCTTCTAAATACTCAAGGCGAAACTATGATCCCAAGTGACAGTGCTATCTCTAGAGAACTTTTTGATGAGGACCAACTTCTTTTTACCTCCGAGCTTTCCAATGGGTGGACACTTGGTATGTCCACTTCCAAGAAACAAATATACGCACCTCTTTGGAAATTCCAACAATTATTGTTGATAATCGGGCTGGCTGTTATACTCTGTGTCTCCATGCTTTCTCTATGGTTTAGCAAAAGCGTCACTGCACCACTCAAACTTATAGAGCATGTGATTAACACTGCACAAGGCAATCTGTATGCCATCGACTTGCCTGAATATCTGGGTAAACGAGAAGATGAAATCGGTGCATTGGCACGTTCACTTATAGAGATGAATCGCCAACTCCAAAAGGATCTTAAGACGATTCAGTTTAAGGATCTAGCTTTAGACAGCGAGCAATCCAAACGCAAGAATATAGAAACCAAACTACAATTGATTACAAAAACGCTGGAGCATTCTGATAATGGTATTTTTATAGCCGACAAAAACTACCAAATTCTATATACCAACAAAACCTTCCACAACATCACCGGTTACCCTGACCAAGACAATAATTCAGATTTGTTAACAGCCGGTATATACCTGACGGATCAACAAAAATATACCCTTGCCTCCAAAGGTGTTTTACAAGGGGAATTCGAACAGATCCGTTTAGGTGACATTCCTTATCCCATGCAGCTTTATATCACCCGAATTATTGATGATACCACTTATTATCTGGGTCTTTTTAAAGATATAACCGAACAGAAAATTAGGGATCAGCATTTAAACTATCTTAGGTTCTATGACTTTGCCACACAGCTGCCTAATAAAATACTTTTTCAAGACAGTATGGATAAACTGCTTCTTACCAAGACTGAATCATCCTATATTTGTCTTCTCATTAATATTGACAATTTTAGAATACTTAACGGACTTATTGGAACAGAGGCCTGTGATCAACTCATCAAGCAATTTTCTGACCGCTTAATAAACTATGAAAAGACCCATGATGTCGTTTCTCGAACTGAAGGAGATGAATTTGGCGTCTTTTATAAAGCCACCCTTGGCGAAGAGGTACTGCGTCGTATAACTTTCCTCAAAAGGTACTTAACCAAGCCCTATTTATTAAATGATGAATTGCACCACATCACTGTCAGCCTTGGTTTTTCTTCCTCCCCTGAGAATGGCACAACCGCTGAAGAGTTACTTAAGAATGCAAGTATCGCCTTGAACCATGCAAAAAACAATGGTAAAAACCAAATCGTGAAATACGAGGATTCCTTTGAATCTATCTCATCTGAAAACTATGAACTCTTAAAACATATCCGTTTTGCACTGGATCGAAATGAAATGTATTTACATTTTCAACCACAGATTAACATACATTCCAATCATGTTATCGGTGTTGAAGCCTTATTACGTTGGAGTCACAATGATAATAATATCTCTCCAAATCAGTTTATCCCCCTCGCTGAACAAACACGACTCATCGTTCCTATTGGAGAGTTTGTTTTAAAAGAAGCTTTTACACTTGCTCAGGATTTCTACAGATCCAATAATCCAATTATTGTAGCTATTAATATCTCGGCTGTACAATTAAAATGGGATTTCTTGTTTGCTCAAGTGATGCGTTTAAAGCAAATGTATGAATTTCCAAATGAGCTCGTAGAATTTGAGGTTACCGAGAGTCTCCTGATTACCAGCGAAGATGAAGCCATCGATGTCATCAATGAATTAAAGCGTATGGGCTTTCTTATTGCCATCGATGACTTTGGTACTGGGTATGCCTCACTGAGTTACTTAAA